>CAZJVY010000032.1:0-43175 GCA_964549395.1 uncultured Armatimonadia bacterium
TCCCAGGTACGATCCCCCACCGCCCTACGCGCGGTACGGCTACTGGGAGCGCCCGAAGGACACCTACGACCGTGGGTACTCCGATGGCTGGAAGGATGGCTACGGATACGGCAAGAATGAGGGCAGGCGCGAAGGCTATAGCTGGGGCTACGGCGACGGCTATGGCGATGGTCGCCACGATCAGTGGGTGTCCGACCGCTACGGGGCGCCGTACTCCCGATATGCGGAGAAGTCGTACGGCGGGTGCTGGTAATAGCCCCGACAAATGCGCACGGCCCGCGGCACGACGAAATGCCCGCTGACCTAACGTAGCACAGCAGTGAGCAAGGGCGGGGGGAATTCGCCGAGGCGAGTTCCCCCCGATAGTGTTAGGATGGCTCATCCACGGCCGGCCGCGTGACCCCGATGCACACCTCACAGCTCTCCTGATCGGCGTTCTCTGGCTGGATGCTCCTAGGATTGCCGAGTCATCTTGGCAGGTTAGACAGTGCGCCGGGGAGAAGATATGGCATGGAGTGATGCAGCCATGGCTTTCTGGGACAAGGCGAAGAAGGCGCTTGACGGGGCGGCCTCCAGCATGAACAAGGAGGCCAAGTCGCTGGGCAAGCACTACCAGATCTCGCAGTTGGAGACTGAAATGGAGCGTCAGTACGCTGAGATAGGGAAGCGCGCGCGGACGCTCTACAAGCTCCGGGAAGTGGCCGATGCCGACATCGGGGTGCTGGTCAAGCGCATTGACGACCTGGAGGAACAGGTCCAGCAGCTTCGTGGCGACATACAGGACATGCGGAAGTCAGAGGACGACTGGAAACCCAAGCCCGAATAGTGAGATGCCCGGGCAGCACCGGCGCGACTGTGTGAAGCGCATCCGTGGCTAGGCTTCCTGTGCGGTTTCCTCCGCGGTGTCTGTTTCCTGCTTCCCGTGCGCGGCCGCGTGTTTCTCGGCGAGGTCCTTGGTGGTCGTCTTGACCTGCTCAGCGACCTGCTCGGCCGCCTTCTGGATCTTCTCCGCAGCCGCCTGGGCCGAGACCTTCAGGTCCTCACGCAGCTCGGAGCCTGCTTTGGGTGCCAACAGCAGAGCTGCTCCGGCGCCGACCAGCGCACCGATAACAGCTGCTCCCAGAATTGCGAGAATGTCTCCGCCATCTCGATCTGTACTCATATGCTGCCTCCTGTGGACCGCCCGGTCCGCGTTGAACTCTCTCTATCTATAACGCTCGACAGCCAGTCTTCCTATCCTGCGTTTGCCGACCTGCAGTATTTCACCGCCGCTGATGCTCAGTTCCAGCGTCTCATCCGAAATGAGCCGGTCGTCGAGGCGCACCGCTCCCTGGCGAATCAAGCGGCGGGCCTCCCCGTTGCTGGATGCGAATCCGGCTGCTGTCAGCAGGTCCACGATCCGGATGTTGCCGTCGGCATCCCGCTTGTCGCACGGAATCACAACCTCGGGAATGTCACTGGGCAGTTTACCCTCGGCGAATACCCGCTCAAACTCGGCCGCAGCGGCGTCGGCGGCCTTCGCTCCGTGATAGAATGATACAACTTGCTTCGCCAGGGCGCTCTTGGCGTCCTTGGGGTGCAGTCTGTCGGCGGCGATGTCGGCCACCAACTCCGCCTCCTCATCCCTGCTCTTGTCCAGCAGCAGCCGGTAGTACTGGCCCATGGCGTCATCAGGGATGGACATCAGCTTGCCGTACATCTCCTGCGCGGGCTCGGTGATGCCGATATAGTTCCCCAGCGACTTGCTCATTTTCTCACGGCCGTCGGTACCTACCAGCAGGTCCCAGGTCATGACCACCTGCGGGGGCAGGTCGTAGCCTCGCATGATGTCGCGGGCCATGAGGAAATTGAACGACTGGTCGGTGCCGCCGATCTCCACGTCGGCCTTGATGGCCACCGAGTCGTATGCCTGGATGAGCGGGTAGAGCAGTTCGACCATCGAGATGGGCGATTCGGCGGCAAGGCGCTTGGCAAAGTCATCGCGCTCGAGCATGCGGGCAACCGTGTAGTGCGAGGCAAGCTCAAACAGGCCGGCCGACCCAAGCGAGCCGAGCCACTCACTGTTATAGACTATTTCGCACTTGCTTACGTCGAGGATGCGATCGAGTTGCTGGGCGTAGGTTCGCCCGTTCTCCTCAATCTGCTCGGGGCTCAGCATCGGCCTGGTCTTGGAGCGGCCCGAAGGGTCGCCAATGCGAGCGGTGAAGTCGCCGATGATGAAGATGATGTGATGGCCGAGTTCCTGGAACCGACGCAGCTTGCGGATTGGCACGCTATGACCCAGATGCAGGTCGGGTGCGCTGGGGTCGGCACCGTACTTGATGCGCAGCGGACGGCCGGATTTCAGCTTCTCGAGAAGCTCGTCTCCGGTCTCCACAAGCATGGCATCGCCTGTAAGCAATGCAAACTGTTCTTCAGGCGCCATCAGGTTGCTCCCTGTACGATTCGTATTCCGATCTGAGGATCGCGTAGTCCACGCAGTCCTCAAAGACTTCCCATTTGCAGAAGTGCTGCCGTCGGCAACCCTCGTAGGCCATCCCGATCTTCTGCATCACGCGTCCGGAGGCGGGATTGCTTCCAAAGTGGCACGCGCAAATACGGTTGAGGCCCAACTCCTCGAACCCATATTGTACCACAGCCTGTGCCGCTTCGGTAGCATAGCCCTGTCCCCAGTAGGGCTTGCCGATCCAGTACCCGAGCTCGGCCCGCGAGGCCTCCGCGTGTATGTGCAGACCAATCGCGCCGATGAGACAACCTTCGGCTCTCATAGTGACGGCAAGTTCGACAGCCTCTCCATTGCGGAACCGCTCGGCCTGACCGGATATCCATTGCTCGGCCATCCCATCCTCATAGGGATGGGCGATGTTGCCGGTAGTGGACGCAATGGCCCGGTCACCGGCCAGACACTGGACGTCGGGAGCGTCCGCCAGTGTGAACGGCCGGAGGATGAGACGTTCGGTCTGCAACGTCGGCTGCTCGTGCATGCTCTCCGTTATCTCGTCGTGTCGTATCATTCGGGCTTCACGCTTGATTATCGTGAGCCAGAAGTTGACATGAGGCATCAAGCCCCAAGGCACCGTTGCTCGACAGGCTAATGACAAGAAGGCCCGGGGCGGCAGACGCACGGCCCACAGGCCTTCGGTGAGTTGACCCCCCACGGCAAAGTCACGGGAAGTCACGCGAACTGGATGCTGTCTTGATTGCTACTGCGCAGGCACCACCGGACTGACTGATACGCCGCTGGCCCCTGTTGCCACGCCCTGCAGGGCCGATATGCGCAGCAGTAGTGTAATCGTCTCTCCGCAGTTCGGGCAGCGCAAGGTGACAACAATATCCTGCGACGGCAGGACATGAGCCTCGGTGACCTCCATGCTAGTCGTTGTGGTCGGCGTGGTTGTTGTAGTGGTCGGTGTGGGTGTCACGGTTGTCGTGGCAGTTGTCTCCGTGACCGGTGTGATGGGCGTCGGCGTCGGAGTCACCTGTCCCAGCTCTATCCTTACCACCAGGTTGTCGGGCGAGAAGTCCCTTGCCAGCGGGAAGGCGTGCACGCGTTTGATGTCGCCGGCTTCCGTCTCGACCGCCACGGAGCTTGCGTGCATGAACCAGTCAGGCGTGCCGCTGACGACGGTGCCGTCGCGCTTGGTGGCTTTCAGCTCCGACACCTGCCAGGGGTTGCGTCCGGCTACCGGGACTTGCTCCCACTTCGCCTCAATAGCCGAAATCTCAGAGGCTGGCACGCGCACCACGGCGCCGTCTGCCAGCTTGATCGCCAGGCCACCGTTGCCTGCCAGGTCGGAGCCGACGCCGGTGCCGGTGCCGTCGCGGAAGCCGAGTTCGGCGCTCTTGATGTTGCCGGAAAGCACCTGACCGCCCTTCAGGTATACGTTGCCCTGCAGCCGGGGTGCATCCTGGGCGTATGCCAGGCAGCCAACGGCCGTAATGGCGAGCACGAGGATCAGATAGCGTGTCTGCGATTGCATGTCAGATCACCTCTGGTTTGCTCGAGCGCGGCGCTCTGTGTTCGCAGGGCCGCGTCGAGTCTCTTGGAGACAGCCGGACTCGGACACGACACGGCGACAGGCCGTCCTCACCGCCGCGCCTCCAGCGTTTCAGCGAACGCCTCCAGGCGCAGCTTGTCCCTCGCGGTGAGAGCACCGGGTCTGTCACCCTCAAGTGTCAATACCGGACAATCCAACTCCCGGCGCATCATGTGATCGTGGATCTGCCGGAAGCAGAACGACTGCACGTAATGGACTATTCCCTCAAGTCTTCTATTGGCCGCCTCGGTGGCAATGTCCTCCAGGCGCGCGAAGATATCATAAGGATACGTGTAGCACTGGTACTGAGTCAATAGGTCGCAGCCCAGCGAAGGGACCATCGTGAACTGGCGTTGGATCTCGTTGAATGCCACGTGAAGGCCCAGTTGCTCCAGAAACTGGTAGAGGTCAGAGTAGATCGGCGGAACTCCGACCAGGCCGATGCGTGCCCTGTAGCTCGGAGCTCTGCGGCCGGCGGCCTCCTGCAGAAAGCCATCCACGTCGGCCTCGAAGCGCTCAACGTCGCCGGTGAAGTCGCTGCAGCTTACCTGGTAGAGATGGTTCTCATAGCCGGTGACGGTCCCGTCTTGCCAGGTCATGTCGTCCAGACGGGCGATCTTGGCTCTCAGGGGCCGTAGGCGCTCCTGGACGGCTGTCGCAGCTTCCCAGTCGGTATCAAAGGCCCTCATCAGGCGCTGCATCTCGCGCTTGAGCTGTCTGCGGCTGCGGTCCCAGGGATAGGCAAACGCGATGAACTGCACATCGGCGTCGCTCAGGGTTTCCATCATGGCGTGCATCTGACTGCAATCGCCCTGCGTGACAACGATGACGGTGCTGATGTCATACTGCAGGATCGTCGAATAGATGCCCTTGACCCACGAGCACGCGTTGCGCGGATAGCCGGCCGCTTCGGCATCGCGGACAAGCCGGCCGGCCTCGGGGCTGGCAACAAAGACATTGTTCAGGTCCACCGGCGTATGACCGGCAGCCAGAACCACCTCCACCGGAATCGTGCTGGTCAATCCTACACGCACGCTATCTAACTCCCAGGAGACGATGGCATTGCGGGATCACTCGCACGGTCTCGAACCAGCGCTCGGCCTCGCGGGCCAGAGACCACAGCAACTCAAACGGCGGCGCCTTGGCCGTTTGCACAGGCGTACACGGCTGCAGCACCGCAGGCACCGAGCAGACGACATCATGCAGTCCGGAACCCACCGCGTTTAGTTCATCACTGGTTACGGCGTCGGTCACCACAATCTTGGCGAAGCTCTCATACGCCGCAGCCACCGCCCAGAAATCATACATCCGCTCGCACGGAACGGGTGTCATGACCGTGCTGGGGAGCTTGATGTCGGCGGCGATGACATCCACATGCTCAAGGGCGGTCTCAAGCTGTTCGGGCAGGTGCCCTGCCGTCTCAAGATAGATGCGACAGCCCAGTCCTTGGAGCCGCGCGGCGAAACAGGCGGCGAATTCCGCGTGCAGCAGCGGCTCTCCGCCGGTAAGCGACACCCACTCGATCCCATTGCGAGGCGATCCGGCCTCTGCGACGGCGGCGAGCAACTGCTCAACGGAGAGCGGATTGGGCAGTTCGCGCACATTACCGGAGCTGGCGTACACCTTGCAGCACTCAGGCGACTGCTTCGCATACTCTGTATCGCAGTAGATGCAGTCAAGATCGCAGCCGGCGAAACGCACGAAGACTTGGGGGGTGCCGACCATGAGCCCCTCGCCCTGGAACGAGGCGAATACTTCGACGACAGGGGCCAGGTCACCGCTCACGGCACACCACGCACCTTAGTTGCCGCAAAGCGGGCGGAGCACATTTCCGCGACGTATGCCTCAACGATGTCCTCGGCTAGACGGAAGTGCTCAATACCGAAGTCCTGCAAGCCACACGCGGCCACAGGTGCGCCCGAGGCGTCAATGTTAATGCCGGTGTGGATAAGCGCTGA
The DNA here is from genome assembly GCA_964549395.1 of uncultured Armatimonadia bacterium. Classification (GTDB taxonomy): domain Bacteria; phylum Armatimonadota; class Zipacnadia; order Zipacnadales; family UBA11051; genus UBA11051. Next base: position 5,996 of record CAZJVY010000032.1, read on the forward strand.
GACCGGTGACACGGTGGCGATGGAGACGGTCAGCTTCCTCTCACCGCAGAAGATGTCGTCGCCATCGCGGGCCAGTTCGGGGATGTCACCGGCTTTCTGCAGTAAGTCCTTTATGATTGCGGTCAGTAGCCGCTGGCGGAGCACCGCACAGGAAAGAGAATCGCCGAAGTGCTCGATGATGAAATGGAGCATGAGGGCGGCGCTGATAGTGGCACCCGCACGCCGGTCTTCACTGTCAACCAGGGCCTCTGTGGGGACGTTGCAGGGCCCCGCAAACCCGACTATGGCGTCACCATTGATGGCGAATGTCTCGTAGATCCACAGGGAGCGCAGTTGCTCCCCCGTGTACTGAATCTGGCGATCCGCGATTAGAAGGCTTTGCACGTATCAGGCCTTCTTTCTGGACCCTTTGAAGCGGAGGTACTCCAAGGCCACGAGGCCACCGGGAATCTGGCAGAGGGACGCGATCCTGTCAAAGATCTTGTCAAGTTCGCGCTCGTGAAGCTCATCGGCCTCCGGATCGGCGGCGCGCATCTCGTCCTCGGTCTTTGCGATCAGCGGGATGGCCTTGATGATGAAGCGGGCATGTGATAGGGGTTGCTCGCGGCCGCCGATATCGTAATAGAGCTGGCGGATCTGCTGGCCCAACTCCTGCCAGCCAGCGACTGTGCTCTTGTGGCCCACACTGAAGCGGGTGGCGCCTGTCGTGTCATCCGCGGCCGCGGCACGTCGCTGTTTGGCACGCTCCCACGACTCCAGCTTCTCACCCTCGATGATTTCGATGTTCAGACGCCTGCCGGCTACCGCCTCGACTGTCCGTCGCACGACGCCCGCATTGCCGGGGCTGGTCAGGTAGCCGGAATGTTTCATGTTCGCCGGCGAGAAGCCGATGACGAGTGTCTCCTCCTCTATGACGATGGCTGTCGCGGCAGCCATGGCCTCCCACAGGCTCAGATTGATGTCGCCTTCCTTGACTTTGGCGACAACTTTGTTCCAGAAATCCTTGAGGTCGGTTTGCTGCTCGCCCATGACGCGACCCCCTCCCCTAACAGAACAGCCAAGTCCTGCGGCCTGACTGCGCAGTTGACAGGTTATGATGGCTTTAGTAGGATTACTCGGAGCAATTATAGCACACGTTCAGTTTGGCTGTAAACGCGGTCACAGACCGTGATGCGCAGCTACGCTGACGACTGTAGATATGAGATAAGTTCATCGCATATGACCGACCAAACTGCAGTCAGAATAATGCGCAACCCTACAAAGATAGTGTGTACATTGGGGCCAGCGACGGCTGACGCCGGCATGCTGAAGGCGCTGCTGGCCGCTGGCATGGATGTAGGGCGTTTCAACTTCTCGCACGGCAACCATGAAGACCATGCCCACATGCTCCGCATGCTGCGCGATGTGTGCCAGCAGGCCGACCAGCACGTCGCCGCTATCGCCGACCTGCAGGGACCCAAGATCCGTACGGGGCTGCTGCAGGACGGGAAGCCCGTGTGCATCCGGCAGGGGCAGGACCTGCAGATATGCTTTGGTGAGGATGATGCCGGTTGCGCTGAGCGGGTATTCACCAACTATACGGCGCTGGCCGATGACGTCAAGCCCGGCGACCGGATCCTGCTGGACGACGGGCTGCTGGAGTTGCGGGTGCAATCCGTGGCAGATGGTGTTGTGAATACCGCAGTAGTGGTCGGCGGCGAGTTGGGGGAGCACAAGGGGATGAACTTGCCTGACAGCGTCGTCAGTGTGCCATCACTGACGCCCAAGGACAGGCAGGACCTGGAGTTTGCCCTAGAGCAGGGCTTTGACTATGTCGCGCTTTCATTCGTACGCAAGGCCGATGACGTGGTGCACTTGCGGGAGGCGTGCGAGAGTCAGGGCCGGAAGGTACCACTCATCGCCAAGCTGGAGAAGCCGGAGGCTCTCGACCAGCTTGCGGAGATTATCGCCGCCTCGGACGTGATAATGGTGGCGCGCGGCGACCTGGGAGTGGAACTGCCGCCCGAGCAGGTGCCGGTGTGGCAGAAGCGCATCATTCGGCTCTGCTCGCAGATGCGAGTGCCGGTGATCACGGCCACCCAGATGCTTGACTCGATGCGCGAGAACCCGCGCCCGACGCGTGCCGAGGCGTCGGATGTGGCCAACGCTATCTTCGACGGTACCGACGCGGTGATGCTGTCCGGCGAGACCTCGATAGGCAAGTATCCCGTCGAGACAGTGGAGATGATGCGTCGCATCTGCGTGTCGGCCGAGCAGGAGCAGTTCAGCACGCGACCCCACCAGGGCACCAAGGTGGAGGCGGCCGATGAAGCGATAGGGATCGCCGATGCGGTCAGCCGTGCGGCGGCCCGTACGGCCGAGGAGGTACATGCAACGGCCATCCTGGCCTTCACCGAGTCGGGTTCGACAGCGCGCATGGCCTCCAAGTCGCGGCCGATAGTCCCCATCATCGCGGTGACGCCGCTGAAGACCGCGGCGAGACTCTGCAGCCTCTATTGGGGTGTCACCCCCGTGTATACGGAGCAGGCGTCGGCCACCGACGACGTAATCCCACGCTGTGTGGCCGAGGTACAGCGCATGGGGCTAGTGGCCAGAGGCGATACTGTGGTGATAACTGCGGGCACACCAATGGGCCGCCCCGGGACAACGAACATGATGCGGATACATCGCGCAGGCATTGACACGTAGGGACAGATACAGTGGCACTTCGTTCGCAGCCTTCATCGAGACAGGGCACAAAGCATGATTCGAGCAACACACAAATGGATTGCAGCAGCGACAGTAGTGCTTCATAGCACCCTCGCATGGGCAGACGCAACGGCTCTGGAAGTGGACCTGCTGGCCGGCGGCATCGCGGCGCCTTCGGGGGCCGCGATTATCCGTGATGACCGTCTCCTCATCGCCGACAGCTTTGCCGAGTCGGGCCTGGGCTACACCCGTGAAGTGGACGACGATACGGTGACGCTGAGGGCTTACGGGCACGTGTGGGTGTTCCGTGACGGGCAGCGTGTGTGCTCCTGTGACGGCCAGACCATGGACATGAGTACGGAGGCGGTGGTCATAGGTGAGGAATTCTACTGCCCGGCGCGGCCCCTGCTGGAGCCGTTGGGCGGGCGGGTGTACGAGGTAGAGGACGGGCGTTTCGGGCTGGAGTTGCCGCGCGCGCATGTGCTGAACATCCGCCAGGGATCACACGGCGACAAGGTGCGCGTGGTCATAGACCTCAGCCGGCCGGTGCCCTTCCAACGGGGGGTCATGTCGTCTGCAATAGCCCTGCGGATACCGCTTTTGCCCGATCCGGAGGGCCGCCACGACCTCATCAGACAACTCGACTTCAGCGAACAGCTCGTGCCGACCATCACGGAGAGCCACGAGAACGACTGGGCGCAGATTACCATCAGTCATATCAGTCCCGAAGCGCCGGCCCTGTTTACGCTCGCCGATCCGGCCCGGATTGTCATTGACCTGATGCGCCCCGAGCCGATTGTGGAACCGCAGGCTGTCACAGTGCCGGAGCAGCCGCCGGCGGGGCAAACCGATGGCATTTCCTGGCGTCTGGCCACCTTTGCGACCGGGCACGGCCCCGTGCGGGCCTGGGTCGTGACGGTTGATCCGACTGACCGGGACGTAATTGTGCGCCCGGCCCTTGCAGCCTCCACCATTCATCACCGCCGGACTGTCAAGAGCATCGCACAACGCGAGGTCGCATACGCGGCCGTCAACGGCGGTTTCTTCGCACCTCGCGGGCAGCCGCTGGGAATGCTTGTCATCGAGGGGGAGTGGATTACGACCCCCCTGTATCAGCGCGCAGTTCTGGGGTTCAGCAAGGCAGGCAAGCCGGAGATACGCAACGTCGGATTCGATGGCTGGGTGGAGTTCGTCAGCCTGGGACGGCTGCCGCTGGAGGGGCTCAACCGCGGGCACGTGGCAGACGACGGGGTCGTGGTCTATACGCCACGATGGGGCGATAGTTTAGCCGGCAGCACCAGCAAGACACGCGTGGTCGTAAGCGGCGGCGTAGTGCAGTCGGTTCTCACCGGTGGCGAAGCGGCGCCGATACCGGAGGATGGGTTTGTGGTGTCGGGCCTCGGTCGGCGCGCACAGTCGCTGAAACAGGTGAAGGTGGGACAGCCGGCGAGTCTCGATCTGAGTCTCAAGCCGGCGTGGCCTGGTGTTTGGCATGCCATCGGCGGCGGGCCGCGCCTACTCAGCGCCGGGCAGTTTGCCACCTCGTACTACGACGAGCGCTTCCAATCAGACGTGACGGCCAGCATCAGGCCGCGCACCGCTGCGGGCATTGACAAGGATGGCAAGCTACTGCTGCTGGTCGTTGAGGGTGCCAACAGGGGCATGTCACTGGCGGAAGTCGCCGGCGTCATGAGCAAGCTTGGGGCGGTGGATGCCATGAATCTGGATGGCGGCGGCTCCAGCACTCTGGTCATTGCCGGGAAGTACAGGAACCATCCCAGCGATGGTGCAGCGCGTTCGGTGTCAAATGCCATCGTCATCCAGGATCGTCAGGCGTGCACAGCCGCCGGCGGCAAATAGCGCCACGAAGCGTACGTCTGGTGGAACCGGCGAGCGCAGTTTCGACGTTGCTTTCAGTGGAGCCAAGCTCTGCGTGCAGTCGCGTGGTGATAGCCATGAAGCGCATATTTGGTCTGCCGTTAGTCCTACTGATACTGGCCCTGGTCGGCTGCGGACACCGCAGCATGATACGCTACAACCGTGCCAGCAACTTCTACACCCTGAATCAGTTGCACAGCGATTACACGTGGATTACGGATGTGGCGGAGGGCTGGCGGACCGCCATTGACATGGATGCCCAGGAGCCGCCTTCCTATGACGATCTGGCGGCATATCCGCTGGGCAATGGCGAGATATTTGGCATCAACGGTCTGGTGGTGCCGCTCGGCGCATTGAGCAACCTGATCGGCCCCGGATACCAGAAGGGCGCCGGCTTCTACGGGGCTTGCCTGCCGGCTGTGAGCGTCGGCGATAGGACAGAGCACCTGCCGGCGCAGATGGTAGAATGGGTGCGCCAGGCGGGTGTTGTGCATACCGTACAGCGTGGCGAGAAAGTGGCACTGCACGTTTACGACTGGGTAGCGCCCACAGGTGGCACGTGGTACCGGCTGGTCATCGCCGAGAACCTCGCCCAGAGCGGCCTCACCAACGTTTCGCTCATCATGGCGATGAATAGCCCCGCGGACGCCACCCGTCAAGGGCGGCTGGTGAGTTCCCGCGCCGCCTCCTGTCTCACTCTGGGGGTCGTCGGTAGAGCCACGGCCAAGTCCAAAGGCTTCACGCCAGACGTGCCGGAGGGCGCCGAAGGCGCACAGAGCCTGGCAAGCGTGGAGGGCCTCGCGCACCTGACTTGCCCCATCGGAGCCATCGAGAAGGGGCAAAGCGCGGGCAAGCTCTTCTACCTGACATTCACGGGGAAAGAAACTGAGGCGCAAGCGGAACAGGCAGCCCAGCAGATTGAGGCCAAGGGGCTGGAAAGCCTGGTCGAGGCGTATGAGCAGAATAGTGCCTGGCACAAGCAGGGGCTCGTGGTGGAGACACCGAACACCCGCCTTAATGACCTCATTGAGATACAAAAACACATCATAAAGGTGCAGCAGGCGGCTACCGGCGGCTTCTCGCCGATGGACAAGTACACGTACACCTGGATACGAGACAGCGTTGGGCCCGTGCGCTTCTTCCTGCAGGCGGGCTACTATGATGAAGTCAAGAAGTACCTGGAGTACCAGTACATGGGGAACGCCAGGGCCGGAGAGATACGGCTCAACCTGGGCCTTGATCTTGGCGAGCCGACTGAAATCGAGGAGCCGGACTGGTCGCAATACCCGGTTGAGAGGGCCGAAGTGCCCAGCTACATCGTGCTGCAGCATTACTGGTACTATCAGCAGACCGGCGATGCCGAGCTGATTGACGAGCACTGGAACTACCTGCGACGCTGCATCTTCGGCCAGCAGATCAGCGAGCGCGGGACATTGCCGTTCCACGGTGATGAGACATATAGATTCCCGGGCTACTCGGCGTTCCAGCAGGGCATGGATGTGCATGACTACGTGCAGTTGGACTGCCAGTCGGCCGACTCGGCTTTCGAGTTCGTAGCCGCTGCCGAGAGCATGGCCCGGATGGCTCGCGACCTGGAGCGCGACGACGAGGTGGCGGAGTTTGAGGCGATCGCCGGACGCATCCGCACGGCGACGGAGAAGTACTACTGGATGCCGGATCGGGGCTACTACGCGCCCGCGATGTCCGATTTCACCGACGAGCGCCACGAATACCCCTTCGCCAGCATCAACATGCGACCCCTGTGGATCGGGTACGCGGAGCCGGACGCTCAGCAGCGCTCGAATGTGGTCAACTCCCTCAAGTACCTTTGGAAGGAGGGCGGTGGAGTTCGGGCGACGCCGGATTTCGGGTACTACACGACGATGGTGGCGGGCTACGTGCTGTACAACCTGGTGGAGATTGACCATCCCCTTGCGCCGCTGTGGACATTGCAGCAGGTGCATGCAGTCGCCGAGAAATCGGGCGGCTATGCCGAGATGAACACGCCGCAGGATCGGCCCGCTGAAGATATTTGGGGCAAGCATCGCTGCCGGCCGTGGGAGGGCGGAATCAACGCCCATGCCGTGGTTCACGCTCTCATCAGGCCGCAGGTTAACGCGCCCGCAAACCGAATCAGCCTCTCACCCTGGATAGAAGACGAATGGCGGGTCATGGCGGTGCGCAACATACCTGTCGGCGGCAGCCGGCTCGACCTTGACGTGTATGGGTCCGTAGGCCAGCGCGTCTATGAATTGAAGGTGCAGCAGGGCGAGAAGCCGCCAGCAGTAGACCTGAACATGCGTGTGCCGGGAAGGCGCATCACCGCCGTTGATGGGCCGTTCAGGGAATACGGCGGGCGGATTGAGAGCCGTAGGTATGCTGACGGTCACACGACTGTCCGCATTGCGGACATCCAGATGCCTCTGGGCGAAGCAGTGCCGATAGAGATCGCCTATGAGCAGCAGGAGCCCCCGGGCACCGGCCTTGGCACTGAGAGATTCTACTACGGGGCGGCACAGGTCAAAGACACGCCGGATACTCTCTTGCTGACGTGGAATCCGCTTACCCACGCGCACTACAAGGAGCAACTTGGCGGCGGGCTGATGGCTGTGGACACCAAGATTCCGTGGCCGCCGGAGTACCTGCGCGGACTGCTGCTACCGCATGTCGGGCGTAGAGGATTTGACACGGCGCTATTGGACGTGGAGACGTATTCCGGGGCCTTCAGGCGGCCCGCCTTCTGGACATCAGGCAAGGGAGCTCAAGTGCTCGAGGAATTCAAGGCACTCGGCGGGAAGGTCGAGAAGGCGGAGAAGACAACCGAACTGCCGCCCAGCTACCGGAATCTGCCCAGAGAGCAGTAAGAACCGGGGGAGAGTCTGCGTGCGGCGGCCTGACTACCTCACGTATATGACGCGTGTGCCGACTATCTGGTCGTGCCAGCCACGGTGCTCCTCATTGATCGCCACCGACAGGAAGAACAAACTGCACGTGCAGTTCTGCAATACCAGCTTGGTGACGATCCTCCCCAACGCGAGGCCATAGCCTATCGGGCTGCCATCCGCACGGACCACCCGCATCCCCAGTGCCATCTTCCCCAGCGTCGCCCCATAGGCCCCGTTCATTAGCGTAAAGTATGCGATCTCCAGCAGAATCATGGGGAATTGCGCGATCTGCATGACGGTGCCGAATTGCTTCGACTCCAAGTCCATGTCAATGCCCATCACCAGTAGAGTCGCCATGACGAGAAGCCCAAACGGAGCCGCCAGAACCATGCCGTCAATGAGTGACGCGGCAACGCGGGGCCAGAACGTGACGTTGTCGAACTGCAGGGCCGAGGGTCCGGGCTCCTCCGCTTCTCGATATACTGCTGCATCCGGCGGCAGTAACGGCGGCGGTGGGGGACGATATGCCGGCGCCTTGCTCTCATGGGCGGACGAGATCGGCAACGTAGGTCCGGTCGGCTCGAAGACCTGCATTGCAGACGTCACAGGCGCTTCCGACGGCTGCGCGATGTCGGGCTCCGTTCCCGATGGCACAGGAGGGGCGGCCAATGTCCGCAGGTCGGCCCCACAGTGCGAGCAAACCATCGCTTCGGGGACAACCGGCCTCCCACAGCGCGGACACGGCCGCGGGCCCTGCGAGTTGTCCTGCTCCATCGGCTCTCACCCGCTCACGGCGGCAAATGCCATCCCTAGCCGAGCAACTCCAGGCACTTGGTAGCTATGTGCTCCGCCGTCAGCCCGAACGACTTGACAAGCTCCCAAGGCTGTCCGGAATCGCCGAACTTGTCCTGCACTCCGACCATTGCCAGCTTAACCGGCTTGCCGATGGCAGCGCGGGCGATTGCGCCGGCGACGAGGTTGCCGAAGCCGCCGACCTGATGCTCCTCGGCGGTCACGATCGCTTTGGTCTCGAGCGCGGCTTTGGCGATGCTTGCCTCGTCCAGCGGTTTGACGGTGTGCACGTCCAGCACACGGGCCTCGATGCCCCGCTCCTGCTTGATGATATAGGCGGCACGCATGGCCTCGGGCACCATCGGCCCGCAGGCGATGATAGCGATGTCCTCGTCCTCGGACGCGTATTCAGTAGCCAGCTTGTGTTCGAAGGCATCCACGAAGCGGTCGGCCTCCTGGCGGAGGCGGATTACGTTGGCGGTTCCGAATTCGTACGGGGTTTCGGGCGTGGTGACCACCGGCGTCGCCTCGCGAGCATAGCGAACCACCGCTGGATGGGGTACTCGTGCCATCGCCAAAGTCGCCTTCTCGGTCTGCACCGAATCGGCCGGGACGCTCATGATGAAGTTGGGCAGAATGGTGATGAGCGAGATTTCTTCGAGCGACTGGTGGGTTGCACCGTCCGGACCCACCGAAACGCCGCCGTGCGCATCCGCCATCTTCACCTGGTAGTCGTTGTAGGCGACGGTAGTGCGGAGTTGGTCCCAGTTCCGCCCGGTGGAGAAGACGCCGTATGAGCCGCCAAAGGGGATGCGGCCCTCCTTCGCCAGACCGGCTGCCACCAGCGCCATGTTGGCTTCCGCGATGCCACAACTGAAAAACCGCCGCATCCGTTCGGGGTCGGCGGTCTTGCCGTCCGGCTTGTAGAAGTAGTCCATGCGGATGGAGGATGTGATGTCGGCGCCCAGCGCGCAGACATCATCATCTGCGCCCAGCGCGCATATGGCACCGCCGAAGCCGTTGCGCGTGGCATCCATGTCAACCTGCATACTGTCGGCCGCATTCCACCAATAGTCGCGCGAGAACTTGGGCACCATCGCGTCAACGCGCTTGTGCACCTCGGCCTGGTACCGCTCGGCGACCTCCAGGATCTGGTCCACGCGTTCGCGTGGGAAGACGTCTTGAAGGCCGAGGTCCTCGATCAGCTTGTCCAGCGATTCGTCCCCGCTGCGGCCGTTCTTGGGGGGAACACCGTGATAGCCGACCACATCCTCGGCATACGAGGCGCCTTTCCCCTTGATAGTCATCGCAACGATGACGGCAGGCCTGCCCTTGACCGCGTCGGCCTTCTTCAGGGCATCGAGTATCGCGGTCATGTCGTGGCCGTCACATTCAAACACTTCCCAGCCGAAGGCTCGGTACTTCTCGCGCAGGTCTTGCTTGTTCAGTACGTCCTCCGTGCGGCCGTCTATCTGCAGGCCGTTCAGGTCAACGATGGCAACGATATTGTCGAGTTCATGGTGTGCCGCGAAGGCCGCCGACTCCCACACGGAGCCCTCGTCATGCTCGCCGTCGCCGAGGATGACATAGCACGTATAGTCGGCGCCCGTTAGCTTTGCGTGAAGGGCTGAGCCACAGGCGACCCCCATGCCCTGGCCCAGAGAACCCGAAGACAGTTCCAGGCCGGGCAGCTTGAAGCGGTTCGGATGACCCTCGAAACCGGAGCCGAGCTTGCGGAGCAGAACGGTCTGCTCGATCCCTTTGACATCGCTGAGGTCCTCCAGCACCTCGCCGTGGAACGTGACAACTCGGTCGTCGAAATAGCCGGCCATGCCCAGGGCTACATATAGGGCGGGGGCCTTATGGCCTACCGACCAGAAGATCCTGTCGCGCCCCGTCCATTCTGGATTCTCCGGGTCATGCGAGGCATGTTTGAGATACAGAGCGGCCGCAACATCCATGATGGACAGCGTGCCCCCCAGATGGCCTGACCCCGCCGCAACCAGCGACATGGTATTCCACACACGCATCTCGTCGGCGATGTGCGCAAGTTCCTGCACCGTGTAGTCCCGGCGAACGTCTCCAGTCGTAGAGTCAACAATCGGCATGAAAATCCCTCCGTCTGTTCGTTGTGCCGTGGGTTTCCGAGGTTGTGGGCGAGATTGCTGCTACCTGCCCGCGTGGCCGCCGGTCCTCGGACAACACTGTCGTCATATCTCAACCACGGATTTGAAGGACTGGTAACCCAATATGTTACCACGGCGAGGAACGATTTCCAAATCTTTTTTGATGGTCATGCGTAAGGACTTTGAGGTATTATAGTAGCGGTTTCAGCGTCGGGAAGGATGCAACGGAAGCTTGGTCACTGCAGGAATTGACATAGGATCGCTGACAGCCAAGGCGGTCATACTGGACTTTGAGGCCGCCGGACTCCTCGGCCAGTCTCTCATGGCGACGGGCCGTTCCCCGGAGCAGGCGGGAGCCCTGGTGCTGTCCAATGCTCTGGATGACGCGGGGCTGCAGGCGGACGCGGTACGGGCGTCCGTTGCCACGGGGTACGGACGGGGAGTCATGCAGGGCGTGGAGCGGCGGATTACCGAAATATCATGCCACGCACGCGGCGCTCGTCATGTCGTGCCTGGTGCGCGCACCGTCATTGATCTCGGAGGGCAGGACGCGAAGGTCATTTCTCTGGACGAGATGGGCCGGCCACTGGACTTCGAGATGAATGACCGCTGCGCCGCGGGCACCGGCCGGTTTCTCGAGGTCATGGCAGGCGCTCTCGATGTGTCTGTGGGGCAATTCGGCGAGCTGGCGAACAGCGCCGAGACCGCGGCATCTCTGAGCAGTACGTGTACCGTCTTTGCCGAATCCGAGGTGATCGGGCTGCTGACGGAAGGCCGTCCAGTGGCGGAGATCGCAGCGGGCCTCTGTAATGCCATCGCTCAGCGGACGCTGCACATGGCCAACCGGCTGCGCGTGGAGCCACCCGTGGTGCTGTGCGGAGGCGTCGCACTCAATGCCGGAGTGCGCAGGGCGATTGATGGCGCACTTGGGATGGAGGTCATCGTGCCGGAAGGCCCGCAACTGGTCGGGGCTTTGGGGGCCGCACTTCTGGCAGGGGAGATGGCTTGCCGGTGAGCAGGGCGCGGCAGATGCAGACTGTGGCCGTTGTGATGGCGTTGGCCGGTCTGCCAGTATCCGGATTGGCCGCCGTAAGCCAGCGCGCTGTTGCGCTGGTGCGCAGTGCCGAGACTCATCTGGCGGCCAACAGGGCCGCGGAAGCCGTCGAACAGCTACAGCAAGCTGCTAGTATCGAGCCGGAATGGTACGTGCCACCGTCTCGACTGGCCATTGCGTACCAGATGTGTGATATGGAATCAGCGGCTCTGCAGCAGTATGTGAGAGTGCAGCAGATCTCGTTCGCTCACGACCCAAACGGCAGTGAGTTCACTCCTGAGGTGCAGCAACTGCTGGCGGAAGCAGAAGGGTACATGACACTGCTGATAAACAGAACGCGGCGCGGCGAGCAACTCAGGCCGCTGTACCCTCACCACAAGATGGCGATTGTCGGGCGCCAGCACGCCCGCGAGATGCGAGACAAGGGGTACTTCTCGCACATCTCACCGACGCCCTCGCGCCGCACGGTTGTGGACCGCTTCCGGCTGGTCTTCTCTTTCCGCCCGCGGGTGGTGGCGGAGAACCTCTCGCGTCGCTGGCGCAGGGGCTACGGATACACGCTCAGCCTGGCGAAGGTGGATGAGAGCTACGAGGATCTTCTGGCAAGCCCCGGGCATCGCAGCAACATCGTCCTGCCTGAATTGACCAACATCGGCATCGGGATCGTCGTCAACGAAGAGGGGGACTACTGGCTGGCGCAGATATTCGCCGACCTGAGAGGTCACCCTGAGTACTGAGACTGACTGCGGCGAGCGTGAGTCAACTGTCTGGAGGCATCCATATGCAGGACAGGATCAGAGACAGCTTGGAGTACGGCAGCCAATTGCTGGGCAAGTGTGCGGAGAAGCTGCCGGAGAAGATAGCGGCGGCAGCGCGCATCATCATCGCCTCGCTGCGCAGCGGCGGGACGGTCGCATTCTGTGGCAACGGCGGCAGTGCCTCGCAGGCGCAGCACTTCGCAGGCGAGCTGGTGGGCAGGTTCCTGCAGGAACGGCCGCCGTACAAGGCGGTCGCTCTCACAGCCGACACCTCGATCCTGACGGCGGTCGCCAACGATTACGGCTATGAGGAGGTCTTCGCGCGCCAGGTTGAGGGCCTGCTCGGGCAGAACGACGTGCTGGTGGCGCTTTCGACGAGCGGGAATGCTGCCAACTGCCTGCACGCAGTGGAGAAGGCCAGACAGCTCAAGGTCAAGACGATCGGCCTGTCAGGCGGAGATGGAGGTAAGCTCAGAGACGCAGCCGACCACTCCATAGTCGTTCCGAGCTGGGACACCCCGCAGATTCAGGAGGCGCACCTGGCAATCGGGCATGCGATATGCCAGGCGGTCGAGCAGGCGTTGGCGCAGGGAGACGACTGAGGCGATGAGTCTGTACGAAATTGCGGCCGTGAACGCGGCCCTGGCCGGCCGCGACATGCCCTGGTCGGTCAGATACGTCGAACAGACGACCTCCACTAATGACGATATTTTGCGCATAGCGCGTGCCGGCGGCCCGGAGGGCGCCGTGCTGACGGCGGGACACCAGACCGAAGGTCGCGGCCGGCAGGGGCGCCAGTGGATGGATAGGCCAGGTCACGACCTGATCTTCTCCATCTTGCTCAGGCCGCAGTTTCCCGCAGGCGAATACCCGCTGCTCTCGCTGCTGGTGGCGACGGCGACCGTCGAGGCACTCAACGAGCTGACAAGAGGATGCTTCGGTGCCAAGTGGCCGAATGACATCGTCTTCGGGGGCCGCAAGGTCGGCGGGATCCTCCTGGTTGCCGATAGCGCCGCCAGATACGCGGTCATCGGCATCGGCATCAACTTCTACGGCGGAGCGGAGAGCCTGCCCGACGCCCTGAAGCAAACAACCACCACCGTATCCGAGGCGGCGCAGCAGGACATCAGTCGCAGTGAGTGCCTTGCCGCCACGCTGAGCAACATCTGGCGCGCTTACAGGGCTGTGCATGATGGACAATGGCAGCGGGTGCTGGAAACCTATCGGCGCATAGATGTGTTGGTGGGCAATCAGGTTGAGCTTGTGCGAGCAGATGAGACTATCGTCGGGCTGGCCGAGGCCATTGACGGGCAAGGACGGCTGGTCATAGCTGGACCGCATGGGCGATTTGCCGCTGACGGCGGCGATGTGCATCTGGTAAAATAGTGGACGGGCAGTTTGTTCTGTCTGCTGTATTGGGCTCGATGTCACGGAATGATGATGGCATTTGGCATGAGTAACCAGGGCGAGAAGTGTGGGTTGAGCGAGTGGCCGCTGAGAATGGCGGCCTGTTTGGTGGCTGCGGTGCTTGTGCCGGCGGTCTGCCCGGCCCTTGGGGCATCCTCCCTGACGGAAGGGGGGCGTCTTATCGCCGCCGGGAAGTACAGGGGCGCAGAGGAAGCGTTCCGCAAGGCGGCTGCCGGCGATGCCCTGAGCGCCGTGGCAAGAGCGGGGCAGGGAGCCGCACTGCTGTTCGAAGGGAATGCAGAGGCTGGCGAAGCGGCCTTCGGCGAAGCGCTCGCGCTGGACCCCAACTGTGTTTCAGCGCTTCTAGGGCAGGGAGCGGCACGGTATTGCCGGGGGCAAGTCCAGGATGCAATGGCCTCCTACCGACAGGCGTTGGCCTACAACACGCCCTACCGCGCCCACATACGGGCGTGTGTTGCGCAACTGGCATGCATGTGCGGATTCTACCGGGCGGCGGAATTGGAGAGCCAGAGCGCACTGAACGCTGCCGGTGACTGCGAGCTCGCCTGCCAGGTCCTGGCTGCCAGTTGTATCGCCCAACAACGCGCGCCGGCGGCGATCAAGGCTCTCACGCGCCCGCTTGGCGAAACTGCAACGGCCTATCCGGGACTGGCGGCCCGCTCGCCAATCTTTGCGCCGGCCACGGCATACTATGTGGACGCCCACCTCGACGAGAACCTGCGGCTGGCGTTGCTCTCGGACCTCGGAGTGTCACCCACCGTGCAAGCGGCCGAGTACGTGGAGTCGAAGCCCCAGGAGGTGGTCGTGGAGGACAAGCGCGGGCTTCATATCGAGTGGCCCAAGGCCGGCGCGAGGGTCAGCGGGGCGATCGAGATAGTCGTCCGGGCACCAGAGGAGATGGCCATAGAGTACATCGCCCTCCTACTTGACAGCCGCTTTGTCGGAGTGAGCAGCAGCAAGCCCTATCGGATGTATGTTGACACACGGACTTGTGCGGACGGCCTCAGGGAACTGCGCTGCGAGGCGTACGGCCGAGGCGGGGACATCGTCGGTCACAGTTCGCTACTGGTCACCGTGGTTAACGGTAGCAGGACGCTGATGGCCGAGGAGGTGGCGGCCCGCGCCGAGGTGGACCTTTTCCTGCAGCAATGCCTGCTGCTGCGCGCTGATCCGCTGCTGCGTTCGCAGTTGTGCGGCCGGGCACTTCAAATGGCGGGGCGCACCGAGGAGGCGGTGGGTGCATACGAGTATGGGTTCTCCTACAACCCCCAATCGCCGGGGCTGCGTGCTGACCTGCTGCTGGCATACCATGGCATGGGCATTGTCAACAGCCGCCCGCACGAGATCCACCGCATCAGCGGTGCCGGCAAGTGCGTTGCCCTGACTTTCGACGACGGGCCGCATCCGGTGCTCACGCCGGTGATCCTGGACCTGCTGGACCGCTACAACGCCAAGGCGACGTTCATGGTGGTCGGGAAGCAGGCGGAAACCTACCCGGAACTTGTGCGGATGATCGCAGAGCGGGGGCACGAACTGGGTAATCATTCCTACAGTCACCGCAATCTGACCAAACTCAGCCAGCTTGAGGTCGAGAGAGAACTGGTGATGACGCGGCAGATCGTGCGGCGCGCCTCGGGCCGATTCCTCACGCTTTTTCGTCCGCCCGGCGGGCATTACGATGCGAATGTCCGCAAGGCCGCGCAACTGACGGGCTTCACGACGCTCTTCTGGAATGAGAACATCGGCACTTACAGGGGCTGCACCGCCGAAGCCATTTGCAGTGCGATGATCGAGAAGATAGGGGCATCTAACATCATCCTGCTGCACAACGGTTATGACGAAACTCCCGAGCTACTGCCGCTGCTGCTGCCCGCCTTGCAGAGTCGTGGCTACCGCATGGACACGGTGTCGGCTCTGAGCGCGCATCAGTACTTCCCCTTCGGTGAAACTGCGACAATCGGTCCTCCGGGGTGGCAGTTGCATTGAGAACCGTGCACGTCACAGTTCCGCTGTTCGCAGTAGTGGGTCTTGTTGTGTGCTTGACCTCGCCTGCCTGGACGCAGCAACCAGCCGCGGCGGGGAGCCAGCCGCTGTCCATTAACCATGTGGCGCAGTTGGACTACAACGCGCAGGATTTTGTTGACGCCGGCGTGGTGGACTTCTCTTATCTGCACGACAGGCATGCCGGCGAGCGGGGCTTTCTGTTCACTGGCACCGATGGACACTTCTACTTCGAGGACGGTACGCGCGGACGGTTCTGGGGCATCAACGTAGCGAAGACCTCCGTCTTCCAGCCCAAGGAGCGGATAGATAAGGCGGTAGCCGCGATATGCCGCGCCGGCTTCAATCTGGTCCGCATTCACCATATTGACGGAGTGGAGGGCCTGCTGCCAACTGAGCGTGCCAACAGCCCGGAGAGCATGGCCCCGGAGATGCTCGGCTGCGTTGACTACTGGATATACCGTCTCAAGGAAGCGGGCATCTACGTCTACCTGGACCTGCTGGACTTCCGTACGTTTACGGAGGGTGAAGGCGTTGCCAACGCCGAGGCCCTGGGCCGTGCGGCCAAGCCCTATGCGGTGTTTGACAACAAGCTCATCGAGTTGCAGCAGCAATACGCCCGCCGTCTGCTCATTGAGCACACCAATCCCTATACGGGACTGACGTACGCGCAGGACCCTGCTGTTGTGATGATCGAGATATGCGATGAGAACGGGCTCTACCTCTCGCGCAAGCGCTGGGGGGAGCTGGTGGAGCCATACGCCGGCCAACTCCGCCAGCAGTTCAATGCATGGCTGGCTGAGCGGTACGGAGACACCAGGACGCTGGCCGAGGCGTGGACGGACATTGAGGGGAAGCGCGGCCTGCTGCCCGGAGAGAGCCTCGAAGAGGGAACGGTGTGGCTGTTCCCCGAGGCGCGGCTGCCCGCGCAGTTCCCCGACGCGGCCTCGGGCGAGAGCCACCATTTGCAGCGTGGTCGAGCGGCGGACCGCAGGCTCTTCATTGACAGCGTTCATGCCGAGTATCTGCGTCGGATGAGCACCTACCTGCAGCGCCGTGGCGTGCGGGTGCCGATCACAGCGGTGCTGGACTTCAACCACGTCGCCGATATGCGCACGGTCGCCGAGCAGTTGGACTTCATCGGCACGAACTTCTACTACGATCATCCATCATGGCGCGCCGGCAACGAATGGCATCTCCCGGCCTTCTTCGAGGACCTCAATCCGATTGCCGACAGGCGAACGGAGACGTTCATCCCCAGGGCGTTGGTCAGCCGGATATGGGGCAAGCCATGTGTCGTGCGGGAATGGAACGTGTGCTGGCCCAACAAGCACCGTGCCGCCGGGATGATGGAGGCAGCCGCCTACAGCGCCTTCCAGGACCTCGATGCCGCCATACTCTTCACCTACGACCTGCTGGACAACAAGCAGCACGTTGAATTCTTTGATGTCCGCAAGGACCCGGTGCGGTGGGGACTGATGGGGGTCTGCGCGCGAATGTTCCTGAGTAGAGACGTCCGTCCCGCCCGCTACCGGACCGCCATGGGTTTCTCGAAAGTGGACAGCTATTATCCGACGTGGCAACCGATGCCGACCGAGAGCTACAAGCTGGGGTGGGTGTCAGGCTTCTCCACACTGTTCTTCGATGAGCAGGCACCCAAAGACGGGCCTGACTTGCTGGTAGCTTCGGGCCGGTCGGCAAGTGGAGCATACAATCGCGACAATACCATAATATGTCAGAACTGGGAAGCTGAGGACCTACTGGACCACCAGCGCGACCGTGGCATCGAGCAGAAGAGCGGGTATCAGGTAGCGACGGTCCCCGGGGGCAATGCGTCCTACACATTCGGCGGCACCATGTTCTCTGCGGGCGAGAAGGAGCGCGTACAGACAGCTCCGGCGTTCCTCGTCGCCGATGTCAACGCGCAGGATCTGCGGCCAATCGGCGTTGACGGGGCCGGAGAAGGATGCGTCGGATTCCGTGATGTGAAGCGCAATGTATATGCGTTCAGGCGGCTCACGGGTCACCAGAAGCTGCGGGTGGCACTGGACGCACTTGGGCAGATCTACGGCATGCCGATATCGCATGAGTATGTGGATAATGAGGTGTACAAGTCAGACACCGGGCAGATTACGCGCGACATCGGCGCCGGCTTGCTGCTTGTGGATACTCCTTGTCTTCACGCCGTGGCGGGTAGCCTCAATAACCCAGCAAAGGCAAAGACGTCGCAGTTGCGTATAAGCAGTGCCTCGGAGACCGGCGCTGTAGTGTGGGCAAGCTTTGATGCCAAGCCCCCGGCGCAGTCGAAGCGTTGGCTGCTGAAGACGGCCACCGTAGCGGCCAATACGGGCCAGAAGACGCGCCTCCACTACTCGAACGCTGAGAAGACGGTGTATGTACTGGAAGCGCTCGGGCGGCCGCCCATCACCACGGCGGCGGAGAAGACCACCCAGCCCACCGTCATCGCGCTCAACGGTCGTGAAGTAATCCGGATATGGCTGAAGAATGGCACGTGGGAACTGAACTGCGAGGAGGGGCGGTATTACTTGGTTTGCGACACGCCTGGGGTGCAAGTGGAACTGCCGGAGCTGGGAGCCGGAGTGAGTGTCACCGTGATCAATGACGGCGCACCGGGCGCGGCGACCTTGCAGAAGCAGCCGTTTGAGTATGGTGAGGCGTTCAGCCTGATACTGGTGGGGCGGGGTTGATGCCATTGCAGGAGGCCGACCGACGAAGGATGAAATGGAGGCTGGGACTGCAGAGCCCGGACGTTCAGGGAGGATGCCATGGATCAGTCGCGATTTGACAATGTGTCGCCGCTGGACTTCCGCTACTACGGCCCGGATGAGACGCTGAGGGCCCTGCTCGATCCCTACGTGACCGAGCGCGGCCGTGTAACCAGCGAAGCCATGGTGGAGGCGGCGGCGGTAAGGGTTCTCGCCCGACGCGGTATATGCAGCGAGACGGTGGCAGAAGAGGTCAGAGCCGCAGCCGACAACGTTGACCCGGAGCAGGTCGCGTGCGAGGAAGAGCGCATCCACCACAACATCCGCGCCCTGGTGAACGTACTGCGCAGCAAAGTCAGCGACGATGCCAAGCCGTACGTGCATTTGTGCCTCACCAGCTTCGATGTCATAGACACGGCGGTGGCCTGGCGGCTGCAACAGGCCGCATACAGGGCGATGCTACCTCGGCTTGGCGAGCTGCAGCGCGTGCTGATTGGTCTCGCACGCCGGGAGGCCGACCAGATCCAAATGGGGCGCACCCACGGCCAGCACGCGGTGCCTATCACCTTCGGTTTTGCGGTCGTCGGGTTCGTCAGCCGGCTGGCAGGTCGCATGGAGGCGATCAAGGCGGCTGCTGACAATCTGTGCGGGAAAGTCAGCGGCGCGGTCGGTGCCTACAACGCCGGCAAGCTGTTCTTCGATGACCCTGACACATTCGAGGCTGAGGTGCTGGCCGAGTTGGGCTTGAAGGCCTCGCCGAGCTCCACGCAGATCGTCGAGCCGGAGTACGTGACGGACTACTACCATGCCCTGATATCCACCTTCGGCGTGCTGGCGGACCTGGCCGACGACATGCGGCACCTCCAGAGAACGGAGATCGCGGAGGTCGGCGAGGAATTCGAGGCCGAGCAGGTCGGTTCCTCGACGATGCCGCACAAGCGCAATCCCTGGAACTTCGAGAACGTGAAGAGCATGTGGAAGACGTTCATGCCGCGCATGGTCACCGTATATGCGGACCAGCTTTCGGAGCACCAGCGGGACCTGACCAATTCGGCTTCCTCGCGCTTCAACCCGGAGATCATCGTGGGCCTGCTCAACAGCGTGGAGCGTCTGGTGAAGATAGTGTCCAAACTAGTCACGGACGAGCAGCGCATGGAGCAGAACTTCGACATGACCTCCGGAATGGTGGCCGCCGAGCCCGCTTACATCCTGCTGGCGGCCTACGGTCACCCCGACGCCCATGAGGCGATGCGCAAGCTCACGCTGGAGGCACAGGCCAGCGGCCGACCGCTGTGGGACTTGATCTGCGAGGCCGAGGAGGTCATTCCCTACCTGGGCAGGTTCACCGAGGAGCAGAAGGCGATGCTACAAGACCCGAGGGCATATGCCGGCATCGCAGCGGAGAAGACGAGTAAGCTGTGCGATGAATGCGAGAAGCGGCTCGACGCCCTTATGGCCGAGATCGTGTGAAGCATTGCATTGCTGGGATGAGGAGGACACCGAGTGTCACTGGTGGGACTTGATATCGGCACCACAGGCGCTAAGGCGGTAGCCTTCAACCCCGAAGGAGAGATACTCGCTCAGGCCTATCGTGAGTACCCCGAGTACTTCCCCAAGCCCGGATGGATGGAGGTCAACCCCTCGGAAGTCTGGGACGCCATCGTGGCGGTGCTCAATGAAGTTGCCCTCGCCATGAGAGATGACCCGCCGCAGACCCTCTGCATGTCGGCAATGGGGGAGACCTTCACTCCCATCAGCAGCAGCGGCGAGTTCCTGTATGGCTCAATCCTGTCTTCCGACACCCGCGCCATTGCGCAGGCCGATTCCTGGGAGCAGCGGCTTGGTGCCCAGAGAGCGTTTGAGATAACCGGCATGCCGCTGCACCCGAGTTTCACCTTGAGTAAGCTGATGTGGCTGCGCGAGAACGAGCCGAACGTGCACGCACAGGCGACCAAGTACCTCTTGTGGCCCGACGTGGTGATGTTGAAGCTGGGGTTGGAGCCGCGCCTGGATTACAGTCTGGCCGGTCGTACCATGGCATTTGATGTCACAAGGAAGCAGTGGTCAGCCGAGATGCTGGAGGCTGCCGGCTTGACGCCGGACTTGCTGGCCGAGCCGATTGCTCCTGGCGAGGTAGTCGGCACGCTGGGCGCCAAGGGAACTGAGATAACCGGGCTGCCAGCGGAGTGTCTGCTGGTTGCAGGCGGGCACGATCAGCCGATGAACGCTCTGGGCGGCGGCGTCATCCGCCAGGGCCAGGCCGTGGACGGAATGGGCACCGTGGAGTGCGTTACCACGGCGTTTGATGAGCCCGTACTGACTGAAGCGATGCGAACCTCGAACTACTGCTGCTACCCGCACGTGGTCGCCGGCATGTATGTGACTCTGGCCCTGAACTACACATGCGGTGACCTGCTGCGCTGGTACCGCGACAATTTCGCGCTGTTTGAGGCGACCCAAGCGACGAAAGAGAACCTGAATGTCTATGAACTGATCACGTCCGACCTGCCGGACGAGCCGACCGGCGTGCTGGTGCTGCCGTATCTGGCCGGTTCGGGTACGCCGTACTTCGACCCGCTCGCCAGTGGCGCGATACTGGGCCTGACGCTGGCCGCCGACCGCAAGACCGTAGTGAAGGCGCTGCTGGAAGGAACCTGCTATGACCTGGAGCTTGATCTGACCAGGCTGGCCGAGCGTGGCATCCATATAGAGCGGTTGCGTGCCACCGGCGGAGGCAGCCGAAGTCCGGTGTGGCTCCAGATAAAGGCCGACATCACCGGGCGCGAAGTGGCCACAATGAACGTGAGCGAAAGCGGCTGTCTAGCCGCCGCAATGCTGGGCGGTGTGGCCGCCGGCATCTACGGCAGTCTGGAGCAGGCGGTCGGGGGACTGGTCATTGAGCAGAGCACCTTCCAGCCCGATGCCGCTAAGCATGAGAAGTACCGGGAGTTGTCCGCGATATACGAGGCGGCATGGCCGGCCATTGCCGACCTCGCCCACGAATTGCGCCAAGCAGACTGAGAGACACACACAATGAGTTCATCCGTACTCGTCGCCGCCGTGCTCGCCATGTTTGCTTGGGGTAGCGCGGCGATATTCGACAAGCTGGCACTGAATGCCATGCGAGGCATGTCGCCGCTAACGGCGGTCATCGTGCGCATGTTCTTCGCGGTGCTGGCAGTCTGCACCATCGGCATGTTCGGTGGCGCCATGGCCGCCATCGCTCAGATGCGGCCGATCACCTTCGTGCACCTGGGGCTGAGCGCGCTGTTCGCGGCCGTCATAGGGCAGGCGGCCTACTACTACGCCGCTAACGCGGGCCAGGTATCACGAGTGGTCGGCTTTACGGCCGGCTATCCTCTGGTGACTGTTCTGGTTGCCGTGCTGGTGCTATCGGAGCCCTTGACAGCACAGAAGCTCGTCGGCACGGTAATGGTGGTGAGCGGCTTGATTATCCTCGCTGTTTGGCGGAGGCCACGCGCATGACAACGGAGCGGCGCCTGTGAACAGACTCATGCTGACGGCTGTCTTGATCGCGACGGTGTCATGGGGTCTGGGAGCCGTTTTCGATAAGACCAGCCTCAACTCGATGCCCGACCTACCGATAGTCAGCGCGGTGGTCGTAAGGCAGGCAATCGCGCTGGCGGCTCTGTGCATCCTCGGCGCATTCAACGGTTCCCTGCGCGAGGTCCGGAAAGTGCCCACCTCTGCGTGGGTGCTGCTTTGCATCAGTGGCGCATTCGGGGTAGGCATCGCCGGCGTCGCATACTACTATGCAGTACAGCATGGCGAGATATCCAGGATTTCCGTATTCTGTTCCGGCTATCCGATCATCACACTCCTGCTCGCAGTGCCGATCCTCCGCGAAGCCCTGACGGTGCCCAAGGTAGTGGGGACGGTGCTTGTCGTGAGCGGGCTGGTGGTCCTCTCCGGCGGCGGGTAGGGGGCGACAGTGGCCGCAACTGGCCCTACTCCTCCTCGGAAGCCCGTGCGGCCGCCAGAGCCATCGCGTACACCTCATTGCGCGGCATCGAGGTCAGCTTGGTCACAATGTCGGCGGTGCTTCTCACTGACATGCCGGCCTCGAGCAGTTGCACCAGCGCCGAGCCGACTACCGATTTATCCGCTCTGGCCTGCCCAGCTTCCGCCCGCCCCGCCTCGACAACGATGACGAACTCGCCGCGCGGCTCGTTCTTGCTAAAGTGCTCGCCCAGCTCGCCCAGTGAGCCGCGCAGGAACTCCTCGAACTTCTTGGAGATCTCGCGACCTACGACGGCGTACCTGTTGGGGTCGAGCTGAGCCAGTTCCTGGAGGGTCGCGCAAAGACGATGGGGAGCCTCATACAGGACGACCGTCCATGGCTGCGAGGTGACGAGTCGGAAGAAGTCCGCACGATCCCCGGCCTTGCGGGGCGGGTAACCGAGAAACAGGAAGCGATCCGCATTGATGCCGGATGCGCTCAGTGCGGCGGCGATTGCACTGGGGCCGGGAATTGGGCAGACTGTGATGCCAACCTCCATGGCCGCCCGCACCAGGTCAGCCCCCGGGTCGGCGATGGTGGGAGTTCCCGCGTCGCTCACACATGCGACGACGGCGCCGCCGAGAAGCCGCTCTACGATGCGCCCAAGCTTGCTCTCGCCGCTATCGCCGTGGAAGCTCTCGGTGGGCTTTTGAATCCCGAAGTGGGACAGGAGCTTCGCGATGCGGCGCGTGTCCTCGGCGGCGATGAGATCGGCGGAGTTGAGAGCCTCCAGCGCCCGCTCGGAGATATCGCTTAGGTTACCTATCGGTGTGGCGACCATCAGAAGCAGGCCGCGTGAGCGTGGCGGAATGGGGCCGGCTATGGTCCTCACACCTCGCTATCGTTCTGTGGGCCTAGCCATTGATCCAGCAATCGCATATGTCGCATGACGGTGGCATGCGCCGCTTGAAGGCGTTGCGTTCCGTCAGGGCAAATATGCGCTCTACAGCCGTGGCGTCAGAACCCTCCGCTATTATCGTCTGAGCGTCTTTCTGCAGTTCGAGCATGTTGTAGAGTACCCAGTCGGCTTGCGCGTAGGTAACCTCGAGCTCGCCTTCATCGGTCTGACCGGCCCACAGATCGGCGGACGGTGCCTTGTCAATGATGACCTGGGGCACGCCGAGATAGACCGCAAGTTGGCGTACCTGGGTCTTGTACAGGCCGCCGATCGGGCTTATCCCCGCGGCCATGTCCCCCCACATGGTCGTATAGCCGAGCATCCCCTCCGTCTTGTTGCCGGTGCCGATGACCATGGCATGGTGCACCTTGGCCATGTCGTAGATGACGCTCATGCGCTCTCTGGCCATCTTATTGGCACGGCGGATGCGATCCGCCTCCGGGAAGCGCTCGAAGTAGATGTCAATCTGAGGGGTAATGTCCAGAACTTCGAGGGCGACGCCGAGCTGAGACGCCACCATGCGTGCATGTTCCTCGCTGCTGGGACTGCTGGTGGCGTATGGCATATTGTAGGCCCGAACGGCATCCGGACCGAGTGCGCGAGCCGTGAGAAATGCAGACACAGCCGAATCAACGCCGCCGGACAGTGCCACAACTGCCCCGTCAAGGCCGGGCTGCTCGACCGCATCGCTGATAAAGGCGGCGATCTTGTCGGCTACCGCCTGCTCGTCTATCGCCAGCTTCCCTAGCATCGCCTACTTCTCCCGTGTCAGGGCTGGGAAGGTGGCATGAATGGCATGCCGCCACCCATGCCGCTCTCACTCATGTACTTGATGAAGTCGTCAACCCATGTCTGCTCCTGCGCGGCAAGGTCGGCTTTGTCGAGGTCACTGAATTGCTGCTTGAGTTGGGAGTGGATCATGTAGTTGCTCTGGGTGAATGCCTGGGCCCAGTCGGATGCCGATTTGAATGAGGCGATCGCCTTGTCTTTCTCGCCCTTGGCAAGCAGCAAATCGCCAAGGCGCTTGTGTACTTGCGATGAGTGCGCCCCGGTCTCGTTCGAGATGACCTTCTCCAGTGTCTGTACAGCCTTGTCCTTCTCGCCGCTCTCCTCGTACAACGCGGCAAGCTCATAGCCGGCCGACACGTTGTCTGGATCGGCTGCGAAGGCCTCCTCAAGGTATCTCATCCCCTCGGCGGTCCGGCCCTTGTCGAGCAACTCGTAGGCCTTCAACTCCGGGTCCACCATCTGGATGTCGGCCTGCTCGTGCAACTGCATTTCGTATTCGCGCCAGGCGCGCTCCTTGGCATCGGTCAGCGCCTTTGCGCGATACGATTCCTTCATCTCCTCGAAGTCCTTGGGAATCTCCTGGCGGCGATCCTCCACCTTGATAATGTGATAGCCGTAACTTGTTTCGACCACGTCGGAAACCTGGCCGGGCTTCGTCTCGAAGGCAGCCTTCTCAAACTGTGGCACCATGCGGCCCTTGGTGAACCAGCCCAGATCTCCTCCCTGAGCCGCACTGCCGGTGTCGGCGCTATGCTTCTTGACCAGCTCAGCGAAGTCGGCGCCGGCCCTGATCTTCTGCAACAGACCCTCCGCAAGCTCCTTGGCCTTGAGCTTGCGCTGCTCCTCCGACAGCCGCTCCTTGACAGGATTTGCCGGTTGGGCAGTTTCACCAGCATCTGCGTCGGGTTTGCCCTCCTGTGCATCCGTCTTCGCGGTTCCTGCTCCGGCCTTCTCGCCGGGGGCTTTGCCCTCATCCTCGGCTTCAGGCTTGCTCTCCGGCTCTTCGGCCACCGATTCTGGCGTAATGAGGATGTGCCGTGCCTTGACCTCCGTGAAAGAGTCCTTGAGTTGCTCGTCGCTCATCGCGACCGCAGATTCCACGCTGTCCTTGAGTCTGTCTAGCTGCAATTCCGTCTTGAGCAGGTCATCCTCGGGCAGGCTCCTGTAGATGGTCGAACGCAACTGCTCGAGTGACATCTTCTTGCGTTGAAGGTAGTCGCGCAGCGACTTGGCGTCAGGATAGCGGCCCTGTAGTGTCTCCTCGACCATCTGTTGCTTCTTCTGCTCGATGTCACGCTTGGTGATATTGACATTCTCACGTTTAGCAGCGGCCAGCTTCAGGCGTCGGTCAATCATGGATTGCAGCACCGCGCTCTTGACATAGCGCATTTGTGTGGCATCCATGTCCTGGCCCATGCGTCGCTCGGCGAACGTGAGCTCGGCAAGATACTCGCGGCGCTGGATCGGCTGGGAGTTGACGACTGCGACGACTGAGGTGACCGTGGGGCGCTGGCCTCCATCCTCACGCGCAGCACGCGAGGGTGGCCCGAACGAATAGTAAGTCCCGATCAGGAAGACCACGATAAGCAGCAGGAAGATCATCAGTGCCGGACTGAGCAACTGCAGACTCCGCCTGCCCTTGCCGACCTTGACAGGCCGGCTAAAGAACTTGCGCATACGCATTATGGACATGGATCACCAGACTCCTTGCGTCTGTCAGGTCACGTGCGGTCCGCCCGCTGCGCTGTGGCCATCAATATGCAACATGAAAGGCAAATCGCCCCGGTAAGCTCACCGCATAGTCTGCCGGGGCGCGCTACAAGAACGGGTACGACGTCCACGCGGCGAAACGAAGTGTCAGCCCTTTCTGGAGAGCTTCACCTTCATGGAGCAGAACCGGCCACACATGGAGCAGGCTTCCGGATCGAGGCTGCTCCGAGTGCCGCGAACGTCGGCGACGCGGCCCGGATCAATCGCCAATCTGCGCATTCTGTCCCAGTTCAGCTCGGCGCGCGCTGCGCTCATGTTGTCATCCCAATCGCGTGCCCCGGCCACACCCTTGACGATGTCGGCGGTGTGGGCCGCAATCCGGCTGCTGATTACGCCGTCCCAAACGTCCTGATCCGTCGGCAAGCCCAAGTGCTCGGCCGGCGTCACGTAGCACAGAAAGTCGGCACCGGCTGCCGCGCACAATGCACCGCCGATGGCACCCGTGATGTGGTCGTAGCCCGGGGCTATGTCAGTTGTCAACGGCCCTAGGACGTAGAAAGGCGCACCGTGGCAGAGCTGCTTCTCCAGGAGCACATTGGCCTCGATCTGGTCAAGCGGCATGTGCCCCGGGCCCTCCACAAACACCTGCACTCCGGCGGCCCGTGCCCGCAGCACCAGATCGCCCAGAACGCGCGTCTCGGCTACCTGTCCGGCGTCGGTAGCATCCGCCACGGCCCCCGGCCGCAGGCCGTCGCCGAGGCTGATGGCCGTCCCGTGGCGAAGACAGATCTCCAGAACACGGTCATAATGCTCGTAGAGCGGATTCTCGCGGCCGGTGACTTCCATCCACTTGGCGAGCATCGAGCCCCCACGGCTCACGATGCCGCAGATGCGCAGGTCGCCCTGAAGCGCCGCGACCGTCTCCCTCGTCACCCCGCAGTGCAGGGTTAGGAAGTCTATTCCATCGGCAGCGTGCTTCTCAACCACGTCCAGGACCTGTTCAGCCGTAACCTGGCTGATATCGCCTTCGTCGCCCAGTTCGGCTATGACCTGGTAGATCGGCACCGAGCCCATCGCGACAGGGCACGCCGCCCTGAGTTCCTCGCGAATGGCATCAAGGTCGCCGCCCGTCGAGAGGTCCATGACGGCATCGGCGCCTGCTGCCACGGCGACCTCCAGCTTGTGGAGTTCGTTTTCCGGTGACGAGAAGTCAGGAGAGGTCCCGATATTGGCGTTAATCTTGGTGCGCAGGCCCGCACCGATACCGATGGGCTTCGCCGGCCCCGCAGGAAAGCCCATGACGACAATCGTGCCGTTCCGCAGGCCCTCGTAGATGGTATCTGGTGTGCACTTCTCGTCCCGCGCCACAGCCTCAACGGTGGCACGGAATGTTTTGTCGTAGTCCTTGAGAGGTACGGTCATTGAAGGTCCTTGCCTCTGGTACACACACAGCCATTGAGCTGGCGCAGGCCCAAGCCCAAGCATCTGCCGCGCATTCGGCACGGCATTGGGTGCCAGTCCGGGCTAATATTATATCTTTGGCAGGTTCGCTTTGCAAGCTGCCGGCAACGCTGGCGGTATCGCTACTCGTCGCTTTCGTCATCACCTGTAGGCGCCAGCTTGCCCTCGCGAGAGAACCTGGCTGTACGCCGCAAACGCGCGATTACGTCATCAGGACGCAGCAGTTCCAGGAGATGGAACAAGCTGGGGCCGATGGTAGTTCCGGTCACCGCCGCACGGCAGGGATGTATGATCTTGCCCGCCGACACACCATCGGCCTCGGCAATGCCACGTATGGCGTGCTCAATGGTCTCGACGTTCCATTCATCCAGTGCTTCGAAGGCATGCGCAATGCGCTCCAGAACGCCAGGGGTACCCTCGTTATTGAGCCACTTGCTGCGGGCGCGGTCCTCATACTCATAGTCATCCGTGAAGAAGTAGCGCGCCCATGTGGCATAGGTGCTAAGCAGTTTCGCCCGCTCCTGCATCAACTCAACGACCTGAACGAGCCACCGACGCCGCTCCTCCGACAGCTCTTCTTCCAGCAGCCCGGCCTCCACAAGCCAAGGGCGGACACGCTCGGCCAGCTCGGCCGGCTCCATCTGCTTCATGTACTCGCCGTTCATCCACTCTGCCTTCTGCAGGTCGAAAACGGCCGGAGCCTTGCTGCAGGCCTCCAGGGAGAACTTGCCCATGATTTCGTCTCTGGACATTATCTCCCGCTCGTCGCCTGGCGACCAGCCCAGCAGAGCCAGGAAGTTAAACATCGCCTCCGGCAGGTAGCCAAGCTGCTGGTACTCCATGACGCTCACCGCGCCATGGCGCTTTGACAGCTTGGTGCGGTCCTCACCCAGAATCATGCTCAAGTGAGCGTACTGGGGGTGGGGACTGCCCAGGGCTTCCTGCAACTGCAGGTGAATCTGCGTATTAGGCAGATGGCCGTCGCCACGTATCACGTGAGTGATCCCCATCGCCGCATCGTCAACAACCACTGCAAGATGATAGGTGGGAAATCCCGATAGCTTGAGGATGACGGGATCGCCGCAGAGACTGTTATCATACACGACCTCGCCTTGGATGATGTCGTTGATGACCGTGTTGCCGGTCTGCTTCATTCTGAGCCGGACGCAGGGCTCCCGGCCCTCAGCGGCCAGTCTAGCGCAGTCGTCCTCCGTCAGAGCGCTGCACTTGCCGTCATACTTGGGCGGCATGCCTCTGGCGCGCATGATCTCCCGCCGCTCCTCGACCTCCTCGGGGGTGCAGTAGCAGCGATAGGCTTTGCCCTGCTCGATCAACTCATTGACCTTCTGCTGATACAGGTCAAGCCTCTCCGACTGGATGTAGGGCCCGCACGGGCCGCCGATGTCGGGGCCTTCATCCCAGTCTATCCCCAGCCAACGAAGACCGCCGTAGATGATATCGAGGGCTTCTGGAGTTGACCGCAGCTCGTCGGTATCCTCAATGCGCAGAACGACCGCACCGCCTTGCTTGCGGGCGAACAGCCAGTTGAAAAGCGCTGTGTGAGCATTGCCGACATGCATGCTGCCCGTCGGCGAGGGCGCGAAACGGGTTCTTATCTGCTCCGACATGTCACGCACTCTTTCATGTGAGCCCTAATGAGACACCGCGCGACGTTAGTGACCGTCCGCGCAGTGAACCGGTGTTACAGTGCATTGTCGGGCTACGGTGCCTGCCCACGATGGACCGGCGCTACTTCTTGGCCTCAGGCGTCTCCGGCGGGATGTAGTCGAATCCCACTACGTGCGGAAGCTTCTGGATGTCATATCCCTCCGCGACCTTGCGAGCCCGCCGGTACCAGCGGTTACCTTCACCGAACTCGAAACGGTGGTAGAAGCTGAGTATGGATGCAAGCTGCGCCCGCGTGGTTCGCCGGATGACATTGAGTTGGGCCCACAATTGGTTGAAGGGCATCCCTTTGTCGCCTTCCAGCAGCAACTCGACGATCTCCAATAGCGACGCCGGTGTGTGGCGGAAGTGCTCGCGCCACCCTAACAGGTCCTGCAGCGTCTCCTTGCCGATGTAGGTCTGGGCATCGGTCTCATCGGTGTACTGCAGCACGTACTCGCCGGCAGCCGCGCCTTTGACGAGCGTCAGCAGCGCGCCCGAGGGGGGGAGATGGGTCTGGTACCAGGCCGCCAGTCCGTAGATCAGCCGGGTCTCCTTGTTGAGCCAGACGCCCAGCAAATCATGCTTCTGATGGCGGAAGTTCACCATCGTCAGGCTGTCTTCCTCAGCGAAGAACTCCACATCGGTCGCCCGCAGGTGAATCGTGCCCTCAAGGTAATGGTGGTAGAGAACGGGATACGTAATGGCCTCTGGCCGCTCGGCAGCGGGCTCCTGTGGTACGTAGAACTCACCGATGTCTTCATAGTGGGGATCCGCGGCCGCCTCGGCGGCTTCTGGTGACAGTCCCTCAAGTTCGAGTATTACATCGTCGGAGAGTAATTGGCCGTCCTTGCCGGTCTCCGCCTGCCATTCATCGGGCACCAGGGCCTCTGGCACCGTTGTAGCCGACCGGGGAATGGCGGCAAGCCGCAGGTAGCGCCCTATGTGCAGCTTCTTGACGCCCTGCGTGTTGTCGAGCAGTTTGCGGACCGCCTGCGCGGCCGGTGCGTACTTGCGCTGGTTAGGCGTCAATTCCAGCACGTCGGCCAGGATTTGCTCGATGGTGAAGGGCGCTTTCGCTCTCTCGACGAGAGCCAGCAGGTTGGACTTCTCCTCTTCAGAGAGTACATAAGCTTTGCCCGCTGGTATCTCCTTGGCGAGCACCTGCTCGATATCTACTTCGTAGGTCTTCTCCTCGGCCTTGGGTGCCTGCTTCCGCAATGAACGTCGCAGCCCCGCCGCCCAGTCTGCGAGTGTCCAGCGTGGCCCTGAAATCGGGATGAACCGCTTGTCGTGGTCATATACCATCTGCCGCAGCAGTTCGGCAGGATCGTATTTCTCCCCCTGGTGGCAGCCGACCAGGAAGCCCAGGGCCTTGTTGGTCAGGGGCCGCTTCGCCGCGTCCAGCACGGCGTAGGCAGTCTCCGTAAGACTGCGCGAACCCAGTTTGTCCTGCGTGCATACATCCATGACCTCGGCGAGGTCCTCATCATCGGTCAGGGCGTTAAGGTACAGCAGACGGTCCCTGTCGGTGCCGGGCATGGGCACGAAGAGCCATTGCGGCAGATAAACGAGCTCTTTCTCAAGCTGAGACAATTCCTGCTTTGCCAGAATGCCCCGCACGAAATCCTGGAAGAAAGCCAGATCCCCCTTCTGAGTACGTACCAACTCGCTGACCAGCAGCGCTTTCGGCATGGGACGGCCATATCCGCTGAGCACCGCATCCAGAGCGCCGCCGAGCGGCCTCCTCGGCAACTGCTCGCGGTAAGCGATGTCATAGACACCCTCTGCGGCCACGAAACGCGGGTCCTCGTCAAGGATGCTCTCGACGAATGCGGCGGGCAGGGCCAGTTCATCCGGAAGTAGTTCTGCCAGATTTCTACCCCGAGTCGGTCCAGGTCGGTAGATGAGTACGTCGAATAACCGATCCGCTAGGTAGACCCTCGCCGTTGCAGCCTCGTTCACCATACCGCACATTACCTCCGCTGTTCCTGGACACGCTCCTGTGCCGATGAGCACGCTTCTAGTGCTCTGAACTGCGCCCTATTCTACCACAGAATACCGCGAGGGGCAAAGTGTCCCCGGAGCCGACCCACTCAATCGTTCATCAGACGGGCGTTGAGGTCGTATACCTCGGCACCTGTGATTTCGACTTCAGCGAACGCCCCGATGCGGGGTTCATGGCCGCCCGGAGCAGTTCGGACCTTCACTTCGCAGTCAATCTCAGGAGCATCGCGGTATGAACGCGCAAACCACACATCATGTCCGGGCGCTTTGCGTTCCACAATGACCCGCATCTGGGTCCCGACCAGGGCCGAGTTCTTCTCCAGCGATATCGTCTCCTGGCACCGCATCAGCTCGCTGAGGCGGTCCAGGGCCTCACGCACGCTGACCTGGTCGGGCATGTCCGCTGCCGGAGTGCCCTGTTCCGGGGAGAAGGCGAACGCCGAGATGCGGTCAAATCGCGCCTCGGCCGCGAAATCGAGCAAGCGCCCAAAATCCTCATCGGTCTCACCGGGAAAGCCGACAATAAAAGTCGTGCGGAAGGCTACATCAGGCATGATTCTGCGGGCGGTATCGAGCAGCCGCAGGTATTCTCCCGCATTACCGGGCCTTCCCATCGCACGCAGAATGCGCTGGGACGCATGTTGCAGTGGCAGATCGAGATAGTGAACTATGGCGGGGAAATCGGCCATTGCCTGCAGGAGGGACTCACTGATGCCCGCAGGATAAGTGTACATCAGACGTACCCAGCCGTCGAATTGCACCGGTCTCAGAACGCCCAACAACTCGGCGAGAGTGTGGCGGGGACCAAGATCGCGACCATACCCGGTCGTGTCCTGAGCTATGATGATTATCTCCCGCAGCCCGTAGGCGACCATCCGCTCGTACTCGCGCAGTACGTCTTCGGGTGTGCGGGATAGCTGCGCGCCGCGGATTGCCGGTATGGTGCAGAAGGTGCAGTGATGGTCGCAGCCTTCGGCTATGCGCAGATACGACAGCCACTCGGGGGCGCTGCGCCAGCGTGGAAGGTCGGAGGTGAGAGCGTAGCCTGTGGCGGCCTCGAAAAACCCCTGCTGCCCGCCGGCGGCGACTTCCACTGCCTCAACGATGCGCGGTTCCGCCCCGATCTGGACGAACACGTCAATCTCGGGCAGCTCGTCAGCCAGCTCACGGCCGTGGCGCTGCGGCAGACAACCAGTGCAGACGACGGCCTGCAGGTCACCAGCCGCCTTCATCTCGGCCAGGTCCAGCAGTGCCTCGATGGCCTCCTCCTGCGCCGGCTCGATGAATGCGCAGGTGTTGAGGATGGCTACGTCGGCCTCATGGGCCGTCTCGACAATGGGATAGCCGGCCTGATCCAGCAGGCCGAGCATAACCTCGGAATCAACGAGGTTCTTCGGGCAGCCAAGCGAAATCAGCGCGATTCTGGGCTTATCAGCGTCACGCATGGCATCAGGATAGCAGTCGGCTGCGGCTCAGGCAATGCCTATTTCCTCCGGAAGATGAGACAGTAGTGGTGATGGTAGTTGGGCACAAAAACGCTGGGGTAGCCCCAGATGCCCAGCTTCTTGGAGTCCTGGCACCACACCCGCTCGCCCTGAAAGCTCAGCGTTCTGCTGATGCGCCGCTGCAGGTCCCAGGCCAGCGGGCGCACCTCCCCCTCGGGTACGCGCACGTTCTGTGCGACGACGACCATGTAGCCCCGGTCAGACAGAACGTGCGCACAGCGGTCGAATATCCCGCCAAGGGCCTCAATGAAGTCGTCGTAGTCTGCTATGTTGCCGAGGTCGTCGGCCTCGTCAGAGTAATGGGTGTCGAGGCCGTTCTTGGCCCGCATCTTGTGCGTGGATTCCACACCGCCGCGGCTCTTGCGCAGCATGTTCCAGTAGGGCGGAGAGGTCATGATGAAATCGAAGACGGGCAAACCATCGGCCCCACGCGGCAGTGCACGCAAAGGCTCCTCTTCGCTCGCCGCCCAGAACTGCGGGTCATCAACACGAGCGGCATTGCCGGTCAGGACGCAGCAGCCGTCAGCGCCAATCTCCGCCAATCGCCGCCGCGACATCTTCGAGTAGCGCGGGCTGATCTCGATGCCTACAGCCTTGCGGTGGACCTCCTGGCAGGCCACAAGCGTGGCTCCGGAGCCGACGAATGGGTCAAGCACCCACTGACCGCGCTTGGTGAAGAACTCGGCGAACTCGATTACGAGCTCTTCGGGGTACCTGGCCGGATGCAGTTCAGTGTCGCGGTTCTGGTGGTAGCGCCTGGAGTCGCAGACAAGCCAGGACTTGGTGCGCTTGATCCATTGCTTGCCCGTGAGGTCATTGAGGGCGTTGTTCGGCGCGACCCGACCGGAGCCCGATTTGCGGCGCACGGCCCGCTTATCAAGCTGGACAGCCATGATGGTTCCTTCCTCGCTGCGATGGTTGCTTTGATGTAAGCTGCAAATGTGTCAGCGGCCGGTGGCACGTACTGGCTGTTGGCGGCGCTGCCGTGCACCGCCTATGTCTACTCTGCCTGGCCGGTCAGGTCTTCATCATCGTCGCGGTCGAAGTCAAGGGACTCCGGGCCTTCGGTATCGCCGCCAGAAAATCCCGGGTCAGTCACGAGCCCCTGTAAGGCCGCATCGGCCATGCCAGGGCCGATGAGCACCTGGCGCGGTTTCGGTCCTTCATGCGGACCAACCACGCCGCGCTGCTCCATGGTGTCTATGAGTCTTCCGGCCCGCGCATACCCGACCTTGAAGCGACGCTGGAGCATTGAGACGGAAGCCTCCTGCTCGGCGACGACGTACTGCACGGCGGCGGCGTATAGCTCGTCGGAAACCTCCATATCCGACGCGAAATCCTCCTCATCGCCCTCCGCCTTCTCCTGTGGGATGATCGTGAATGACGGCTCGCCCTGTTCACGCAGGAAGTCGGAAACGCGCTCGATATCCTCCCGGGCAACGAAAGAGCCCTGCAGGCGTTGCGGTTTCGGGGCATCCAGTGGGGCGAACAGCATGTCGCCACGACCGATTAGCCGGTCGGCTCCCTGCTCGTCCAGGATTACTCGCGAGTCGATCTGTGAGGCGACGGCCAGGGCGATGCGCGACGGGATGTTGGCCTTGATATTGCCTGTGAGCACCTTGACGGATGGGCGTTGCGTCGCGATGACAAGATGAATTCCGGTAGCCCGCGCAAGCTGTGCGATGCGACAGATGGAGAATTCGAACTCGGCGCGTGCCTGCATCATCAGGTCAGCCAGCTCGTCAACCACGATGACCACACGCGGCATGGGCAGGCAGCGCTCATCCTCGCGGTTGATGAGCACTTTGCAGTCGCCACCGATGGTGTCCGGCTCCTCGACTACATCACCGTATTCCAGCATGTCCATGAGCCGGCGCGCGCGGCGCTCGTCTATGTCCATCTTCTTCTGCAGGAACTCCAGAGAAACGCTGTCCTGATCGGCTACTGTGCGGGCCCCGGCCGCGAAGAAGTTGTATTCGGCGATACTGGCGGCGCTGACCTTGGCGAACTTGTCATACCGCTTCTCCATCTCGCGAATCGCCTTGCGCATCACGTCACAGGCGGCCGAGACACTGTGCACGACCGGTGCCATGAGGTGGGGGATACCGTCGTAGCGGCTCAGTTCGACGCGCTTGGGGTCCACCATGATGAACCGCACCTCATGGGGCTTGGCGCGCATCAGGAAGCTCATGATGATGGTATGCAGGCAGACGCTCTTGCCCGAGTTGGTCGCGCCCGCGACGAGCAGATGGGGCATGTCCACCAGGTCCGCCAGCACCGGCTGGCCCGAGATGCTACGGCCCAGGGCTATGACCAGGGGCGAGTCGTGTCTCTCGAACTGGGGTGAATCGACAATGCTGCGCAGGCCGACGATTGACTGCTGCTGGTTTGGGACTTCGATGCCGATGGCTGACTTGCCCGGGATCGGCGCCTCGATGCGAACGTCCGTGGCGGCCATTGCCATGGCGATATTGTCCGCCAGACGGGTCACCTGATTGACGCGGATGCCGCGCTCCAGCTCCACCTCGTAGCGCGTGATGACCGGGCCGCGCTCGTAGTGCGTGACGTTGGCCTCGATGCCGAAGCTGTGCAACGTATCCTCTAACGTCATGAGCCGCTGGGTCGCCTCATCGCGCTGCTCTCGTGTCTCCATGTCGTCGGGGAACTCAGTGAGCAGTGAGACAGGCGGGAGCCTGAACTGCCGTTCATCGCTGACCATCGCCAGCTCTCTGCGGTTCATCTTCTCGGAGGGCAGGACGGCATCGGTATTCGGCCTGGCGGGCCCATTGTAGTTGGCTTGCTGGCTCTTCTGTGTCGGCTTCGGTGGCGCCTCGGCTTCTGCAGTCGGCTCGACGGCACGTCTGGTGGCGGCTCTGCGACCCTCTTCAGGATCGTCGAGGTCCACACCGGGAGTGCCCCGCTCGCGGCGGGCACGCGGCCTGCGCGGCCTCAGGGGCTCTTCGTCGTAATCCTGGCGCTGGACGACCGAGGCCACTCCCGCCCTGGCGGCGCGCAGACCATTTGTGGCCGCTGCGCCGCTACGGCGGAAGAGGTGGGCTAGACGTGACTGCGTCAGCAGCACAATCGCGACGCCCACGATTCCGGCCAGCAGCACATACGAGGGCACCGGCCCCAGAACCAGGCGCAAGCCGTAGGACCCGGCGGCACCCACATAGCCGCCGTAGCCCTGCAGCATCTGTCCGTCGAAAACGACCTGTTGGGGAACGCTCAGGTGAATCCCGATCAGCAAGGCCACGAACAGCAGGCCGAGGCCGAGCAGCAACCTGGGCGCAGCCACCGGATTGCAGTCAACGCCATAGACAACGGCCATGGCAAAGGAGATAACGGGGATGCCATACGCGCCGATACCCAGCGCGTAGAGTAAGGCCTTGGCCAGAGCGACCGTCAGAATCCCCTGGGAGCCGTACGCGTAGGAGATAAGAGCGGCGAGCACAATCGCCCCGAACGTGGTCAGGATGACCGCCGCGAGGTCATTGCGGAGCGCTTCGTCGTCCTTTGCTGTAACCCTTTTCTGCGATGCCAACTGGCTCACCCTCCGGGCCATTACTGAAGCTGCGAAGTATGGCGGGTGAGAGCAGGGATTCTGCGCTATTCCGGTATCTAATTACACGATATGCGCCTTAATTGTAGAGCAAATGCAGGAAAATTTCAACAGCCAGGCTGACAGAGATGCACTATGACCCGTCCTCGCCCTCCAAGAACCGCTCGCCGATGACCACGGCGGCGTAGTCATCAACGGGACGAGGGGGGATGCGCATGCCGGCCGGCAAGAGCGACAACAGGCATCCGGGTGGGTTGTCCTCCCAGTAGCGGCTGCGGGCCAGCAGCGTCGTATTGACCTCCGGCACCTGCACAACCTGTGAGCCGTCCCGGAAGGCCAGCAGCTTCTGCAGTACGCTCTTGGATGCCGTGCCTCCCCCGATGACGATGATGCGGGCCTTGTGATCCTGGGCGGTCACGTCGGCCGCCTCACCGATCATCTCAGTCGGGACAATGTCGCGGTAGATAACCTCTCCTGTGGCGGATAGGACGGCTATCCCGCACTTGGCCGTGCCGGGGTCAACGGCGACGACGGGGCCGCTACTCATTGGACTTGGCTGCACTCTCCCGGTGGATGGCAAACTTGATCTTCAGTTCGTCGGCCGTATAGGCGTCCTGTGCGGGGACCACCTGAACCCTGACGTCGTAGTTGTATGCCTCGATTTCTTCGATCATGGTGAACAACTCGCCCGCGTCAATCCCCCCGTATTGACCGGTTTCTGGGTTCGGGAGCAACCCCCTGCGCTGGGCCTCCTGGCGCACGTCGTGGCGCAGCAGATACCACAGGCTGGTGAATATGTCCGACGCCTTGCTGTCCCCCTTGATGACGGTCTCGGCGATGACCTCGTCTTTGACAAAGACGCGGACGTTGGGCATGGGCCACATCGCCACATGCACCTGATCGCGTTCGGCGGCGACGAAGCGGCGGAATGCCAGGACGGAGACCACGAACTGGTCCACCGCCCTCAGCCGCTTCATCTCGCCTGCCAGGTACTCCACAATGTCGGACTCCGTCGGATCGCGGTCCGTGATACCTGGAGGCCAGGGCGCGACCAGGAGCGTCGCGCGGCCGTTCTCACCTCGCACAGCCCCCTTCCTTTCGGCTGCAAGGCCGGCGAATGGCAACATCTCCATCAACGTATTAGATAGTTGCTCCTCAGTCTGATCCGTGCGTACGATGGCCCTCAGGAGTACGTCACCGGCCTCATATACCACCGGACTCTGCGC
>CAZJVY010000033.1:0-19765 GCA_964549395.1 uncultured Armatimonadia bacterium
TGATGATGTCTTCACGGCGGTCATCGGGGAAATCGAGGTCAATGTCGGGCGGGCTGGCGCGTTCGGGGTTAAGCATCCGCTCGAAAATCAAGTTGTATTCAAGAGGGTCAATGTCCGAAATGCCCAGCAGGTACGCCACAACGCTGCCAGTGGCCGATCCGCGCCCCGGTCCGACCAGGATGCCCCGGCCTCTGGCCTCGCGCATGAAGTCGCCGACGATGATGAAATAGCCCGTGTAGCCGGTTCGCGCGATAACATCAAGTTCGTACTCAAGTCGCTCCAGCACGTCGGGACGCTGGGTGCCGTAGCGGTTCTCGACGTTGTCCTCACACAGCTTGCGCAGATGGCTCTCCGGTGTGTAGCCGTCAGGCATGTCCAGCTTCGGCAGATTCAGGTTGCCAAGCTCCAACTCCAGATTGCAACGCCCGGCTATCTCCATAGTGTTAGCCAGGGCGTCGGGGTACTGGCCGAACAGCTCCGTCATCTCTCCCTGCGACTTCAGGTAGAACTCGTCGGTGGGGAAGCGCATGCGGTCATCTTGCCGCAACAGCGATTCGGTCTGAATGCACAGCAGTATGTCGTGGATAGGGGCATCTGCCTTGTTGACATAGTGGACGTCATTGGTGGCCACCAGCGGGGTGTTCGTGTCCCGGGCTATGCGCACGACCGCCTCATTGACGGTCCGCTGTTCGGGGATGCCGTGGTCCTGCAGCTCCAGATAGACGTTCTCCCGGCCGTAGATCTCCTGCAACTGGGCGAGATACTGGCGGACAGAGGTGTCGTCCTCCGTAAGAACACGGCGGGCGATACCCCCTTGCAGGCAGGCGGTAGTGGCGATGAGGCCTTGCGAATACTGCGCCAGGAGTTCGAAGTCGGCCCGTGGCTTGTAGTAGAAGCCGTGCAGGTGAGCGTCGCTCACGACCTTGATGAGGTTGCAGTAACCTTCCTGATCCGTGGCCAGGAGCACTAGATGGGCCAGTTCCTGCTGCCCGCCGGTCTGCTCAAAACGGCTGCCGGGGGCCAGGTACAGTTCGCATCCGACAATCGGCTTGACGCCGCGCTCCAGGCAGGACTGGTAGAACTCGATGACGCCGTACATGGCACCGTGGTCGGTAATGGCCAGTGCCGGCATCTGCAATTCAACGGCGCGGTCCACCAGGTCAGGGATCCGCGCGCCGCCGTCAAGCAGGCTGTACTCTGTGTGGTTGTGAAGTTGACAGAAACTGCCAGGGCTCATTACGCAACGGCTCCGCTGCCAGGGATCCTGGCAGGCTGTGTGTTGGTGGCAAACGGCCCATCAGCGCGTCACAGGGGCTGATGTGCTTCCTCCGCGTGCAGGCGGCGGGACCTGCGGCGTCGGGGTACTGCCAGCGGGCGTCGTCGGCTGCTCGGGCACAGCCGCACCGGTCGCAGCAGGGGGTGCGGCTGGTTCAGGCGTCTCGGCCGGTGTGGGGGTCGTCTCGGCAGCTTCCGTCTCCGCGGCCGGCTCCTCCGTTCTTATCACCGCTACTGCCGCGACCTTCTCAAGCATTGCCGCCAGCTCTTCGAGCTCAGCCTTTACCACGCCCTTGGCGCCACGGTTGACAGCCTCCTCTGCGCCTCTTGCCGCGGCCATCGCCTGCCGCAGTATGCCGTTCAATGTGTGCGACGTGGCTTGCTCCTGCGCTTCTGCGATGAGCTGGCGAGCGCCATTTGCGTCCCCTTGGTCAAGCTTCTTCTTGGCCGCCTCCAGCCTGGTCAGCACGGCTGGGACCAGTTCCGCCGGCTCCACGCCGAGGCAGCTGTCCAGCGCCGCCATCAGTTCCTTGGATGCGCGGGAGGCATCTTCAGCAGATGGGCGCTCCAGCGTCAGCTCCAGGCGTGCGCGCTCCAGCCGTTTGACGATGGTTCCCGACGGCGCCTCCGCCACCATGCTCATCAGCACGAACTGCAGTCGGTGCAGCAGCGATGTCAGTTCCTTGACATCATCGGTCTTCTGGGCCTCGGCCGTAAGTTGCTCGGCCACCGCCAGGTCAGTAACCAGCGGATGCGGCCCCTTCGCTGCGGCCTCCGCGGCCTTCTGGGCCTTCAGGTCGTCCAGCATCTGCGCCAGGTCCTGCCCGCCCTTTTTCTGGTATTCCAGGATCTCCTGCAGCATCCTCGACTGCTCCTCAGAGATACCTTTCTCTTCCGGGCGCTGACCGAGCTCCGATACCTTTGCGGGTGTACAGCCGCCAAACACAACGGCGAAGACAACGGCGAGGACGGCAAGAGGTAGCAGTCTCTTCACGGGGGAGCCCCCTTTCAAGGACACACTCGTATTGCGCCAACAGCCGGCCGGTAACGCAGAGCCATTATAAGGCAACTGGCGGTGGTTTGCAACTCAAGCGTGAACAGCGCAGATTGGCGCTTGCAGTGATGCTTTGTCTAGCTCTGGTTATGCAAAGCTGCAATGCGCACAGCACGGTCGGCATGACTTTGCCGCTCTGTTGCCAGCGCATCTCACGTGACACACGAAACGCTCACGGCCATTCCGACCGTGAGCGCGAGTTGCTGCCGGCGTCCTCTGAGTACGCTCTACTCTGTCTGCCGCACAAACGTCCCGTCGAGCATGGCAATGGCTTCCTCAGCCGCCTCCTTCACCTTCTCGTCGGGGTCGGAAGCCAGCATCCGTAGCGTCTCCAGGCACTGCTCGTCACCCAGTTCGCCCAGTGCCAGCGCGACCGACCTGCGCACCGACGGCTTGCTGTCATTGGCCGCCGCCATCAGCGCCTCTATCGCACCCTTGCGTATCCCTACCTTTGCCAGGCCTTCGACCGCGTGCTTCCGCACGCTCCATTCTTCATCGCTGAGGGCCCGCATGAGGGGCTCCAGGCAAGTCCGGCTACCGACATTGCCCAGGCCTCTAACGGCGGTAAGTCGTGTCACCCAGTCATCGTCATCGAGCATACGGGTGAGATGCTCAACGGCGTGGTAGGTGCCGATGTGGGCAAGGCCTTCAACCGCGGCACAGCGGACGTCTTTCTTGGGATGGTCCAGCAGCTCCACAAGGTAGCGAACCACGGAGGGCCGCCCGATCTTGCCAAGAGAAACGGCCGCGTAGTGCACCACACGGCTGTTCTCATCATCGAGAGCATCAATCAGCCCGTCGCGCGCCTTGTCATCGCCGACCTCTCCGAGGATTTCGACGACCCAGCGCCGCACGACGTAGTCCACACTATTCAGCTCGTCGAGAAGATATGGGACGCAGGGCCGGCCGACAGCCTTCAGCGAATTCGCGGCTGCCGCCTGTACGTCAACGCTCGGCGATGACAGGGCCCTGATAAGCGGCTCAATTGCAATGCTGCTCCTGATCTTGCCCAGCGCCTCCGCGGCGGCTTTGGCCAGTTCGACGTTGTCGGTTTCGAGAACCTCCATGAGCGGCTCGATGGTCTTCTTGTTCTTCAGTTCACCTAGTGCCGTCACCGCTGCGCGCTGGACCTCAACGTTGGGGTCATTGAGTCGCTTGACCAGTTCGAGGGCCACGGAGCGATCGCCGATATCGCCCAGCGCTTCGGCTGCCCACTTGCGCGCCGATTGGTCCTTACCGATAAGCGCGTCCAGCAGTGGCTCCACGGCCGGCTGTCCGATACAAGTGAGCGCGTCCGCTGCATAGCGCTGGACATTCTTGCTTGAGTCGCTCAGGCTCTCAACCAGCGCCGGCACTGCCCGCTCATCGCCCAGTTCGCCCATGCACCTGGCCGCGGCCATGCGGATGCGGTAGTCGCTATCTCGCAGCGCCTCCAGAAGGGCCGGCACGGCCTCATCGCCCAGCCTCGCCAGTGCCTCCGACACCTCCTCACGAGGCACGGAGCCTTTCGAGAGCAGCTTCGTCACCTGGTGCAGTGATTTCTTCTTGACTGCTGCCAAGCCTTGAGACCTCCTATTGGGTGCGTACTACCGCTCTGGTGAGCGTTCGTCTGGATGCACACAAATAACAACAGAGGCTTCTGCCATCTGCGCGCAGACGACACGAAGCCTCCCATACGTCATGCCGGCGTTCTCTGTGACGCCGTCGTTCTCGATACCATGTGGGAAACGCAACATTTGGCGCCGGTTCCGGCTGTGCGCAGAGGTTGCTCAGCCTACCTTGGCTGAGCCGGAGCCGCTCCTGTCTCCGGCTGGACGGCCTCCGTGCCCTCTGCAGGCGGTTGCGACTCCTGGGTCGTAGCCGGCTGTGGCTCTTCGGTAGCAGGCGGCTGCTCGGTAGCCGACGGCTCCGTCGCCGGTTCCTCTGCTGGTGCCACT
This sequence comes from uncultured Armatimonadia bacterium, assembly GCA_964549395.1. Classification (GTDB taxonomy): domain Bacteria; phylum Armatimonadota; class Zipacnadia; order Zipacnadales; family UBA11051; genus UBA11051. Next base: position 4,267 of record CAZJVY010000033.1, read on the forward strand.
TCGGGCTGCTCTGTCCCGATCGGCGTCGTCTGGCCGCTGAGGTCCGCATTGGCGAACTTGCTGGCAAGTATCCGCAGTTGCTCGTCAACGGCCTTTTGGTACCTGTCGTACTCCTCGGCTATGATCTTCTTTGCGTCCAGCAGCGCGGACTTCTTCGACATCGCGTACGCCGCCCATTGCTGGTCGTCGAAATCGTTTGCTTGCGCCGCGATCGTGGTCAGTTGGTCCTCAGCCTTCTTCAACTGCGCCAGCGCCTCTTCCATGTGCCCTTGCTCGGCCTTGGCTACCGCCTCGGCGACATTGTTGGCCACGGCGCCCAATTGGGCCTTGTACGTGATCTCCCGCTGTGCGCGGGCCTCCATCTCGGCCTTGCGTACTGCCTGCAAGTGTAGAGAATACCAGACCGAGAACGCCCCGGCCGCCAGCAACAGGACAAAGATGATCACGGTCGCCGCCCGACAGCCGCCCTTCTGTGTCTGCGCCGGTGTCGGCGGCCCCAGGTCTATGTCAAGATCGTCGTCACGTGCCCCCCCGGTACCTTCCTCCTGCTCGTCCGTCTTGCCGGTGTCCTCAGCCATCTGGATACCCTCCCACGTCTGAGATAGAACACACAGCCCTGCCCGCAAGCACGCGTTTGGGGCTTCAAGACCGCCAGAAAACCACTGTATTATACAGCGTTGTTGCGCCAAAGTCAACTCGGAACCGGGTCCCCCCTGACCCTACGCATGCAGTTCCCTGTGGTGGCAATGCCCAATATTCTATTATTCAACTGCTACAATCCCGGTAAGTCGAGCTCGTAGCCAAAGGCAGCGAGGAACGCCAGGGCCATCAGTGCGTGCCCCAGTTCGTCAGGGTGGAAACCGTCAGGAGTGAAAGGCAGCCGCCGGCCTCGGCGAGCGGCCTCCGTACTTGCCCGCATCAGCACCTCGGCCGTAGGAACTAGCAGGACATCATCCTGCCGGGCCGCCGCGTAGAGGTGCGCAATCTTGGCATCAATGCTGCGGTTCGCCTCCTCCGGATCGCCGCCGGCCCAGTGATTCTCGAAATGATTCGGCGTGCAGAGGGCCACCCGAGCCCCTGTGTCCAGGGCGCGCGCCACCATTTCATTGATGGTCTGCCCGAACTCCTGAGGTGTGCTTCCCAGCTCCTCGGGCCGTGTGGACCCCGTACGGCCCAACAGCTCCCACACGGTGTCAGCAACTCCGGCCATGATGCTTACCCACTGCGGCCGGTGTGCCAGCACGTCGTCGTCGAAGCGGGCCAGCATCTGCCTGACCGTATCTCCGCCCACCCCCGCATTGATGACGCGCGGCGGGTTGTCGGGCCACTGCAACGCCAGCACGTCGCGCATGGTCGCGACATAGCCGTCTGGCGCATAGGTAATGCTGTCCCCGAGGCAGACCAACGTCTGCCCTGGCTCGATCAAGCCTTTGTGCGGGGCTCTCAGCATAGCGGTTCTTCTCCGCTCCAGCGTCGGCGTGCCGCTCAGATGGCCAGTAAGTGCAGCAGCAAGGTGGCCAGGCTCATGTAAATGAGGATTGCTGCGATGTCGTTGGCGGTACTTACCAGCGGTCCCGACGCCAGCGCCGGGTCAACGCCTATGCGCGCGAACACCAGCGGGACCACGGCACCCACAATGCAGCCCCACGTGACCGCACAGAGCATTCCAGCGCCTATCACCGACCCCATCTGCCACTTACCCAACATGATGTAGCCGGCCAAGCCGGCGGCGACCGCCACGACCAGCGCCAGCAGCACGCCAGCCAGAAACTGGCGCAGCAGCACGGGCAGGATGCTCTTGTGGCGGAGGTAATCAAGCGCAAGGGAACGGACCATGATGGTGGCCGATTGCAGCCCCGCATTGCCGCTGGTAGCTTGAACGACTGGGATGAACGCGGCCAACTCAAGGTACGCTTTGAGCAGGTCACTGAAGGACGTGATTACCGAGGCCGAGATGAGCGTACCCAGAAAGCACACCCCCAGCCAAGGCAGCCGCAACCACACGATCTGCAGACTCGACTCGGCCAACACGTCTTTCGGGCTGGTGCCGGACATGAAGGCGATGTCCTCGGTATGCTCCTCCTGGATGGCGTCAATGATGTCGTCAACCGTGATCTGCCCCAGCAATTGTCCCGCCTCGTTGACCACCGGCAGGGCGCTGAGGTCGTACTGGTCAACGATCCGCACCGCCTCAGCCTGATCCGTGTCCGGAGTGACGCTAACGACGTCGGTGACCATACATTCTGCGAGGCGCCGGTCGGGCGGCGCCGTCACCAGCTCCACCATGTCCATCACGCCCCGCAGCACGCGGCGATCATCAACTACATAGATGTAGAGCAGGCTCTCGGGCGGTATCTGCCGGGTCCGTATGTGGCGGATGACGTCGCCGGCAGTGACGTCCATTGGCGCATAGATGACCTCAGGCGTCATCAAACCTCCGGCGGTGTCGGCAGGATACCGCCGCAATTCCTCAAGCTCTTCGGACTCCTCGTCCGGAATCCGCTCCAGAATGCGGTGAACGATGTCGTCATCGAGCAGGCCGACCACGTCGGCGCCGACATCGGGCGGCATGCTGTCAATAATCTCGGCCAGGTCTTCCTCCTCGGTCGCCTCGGCGAGGTCAACGGTCACCTCGTCGTCAACCTCCTCAAGCACGATACCTGCGTCTCGGAAGTCGAGCAGCGCGAAAACGGCCTCTCGCTGCTCCGGGTTGAGAACACGCATGGCCATCGCGATGTCTATCGGATGGTAGCTGGAGATGAGGCCCTGAACCACGGCAGGCACCCCCGAAGCGAGTGCGGCACGGATCGCCTCTGCCGCTTCTTCCGTACTCCGTGCTCGCCGCGTTCTCTCGTGGCGCACCGGGATCTCCCCTGCTACTGCGTTTCGGCGGCGCTCTCGTGCATCAGGTCAACAAGCGCCGGATATGTTCGCACGTACCGGTCGAAGATTGTGTCATAGATGTCCGCCTTGGTGTCATCGGGCTCGATCTGGCGAGTGACCTTGACCATTTGCTCCGAGGCCTCGACTACGTTGGCATAGAGTCCGGCTCCGGCAGCGGCACAGACCGCCGTGCCCAGCGCAGTGGCTTCCGGCTCCTCTGTCAGCATGATCGGCTTGTGGCAGACGTCGGCGTGGATTTGCAGCCACAATTCGCTACGTGTCCCGCCGCCACATGCGTAGATGGTTTCGGCATCAAATCCTGCCGCCGCCATGTCCTCCAGGATGTGTCGGCAGCCCATGGCGGTGCCCTCGTATACCGCCCGCAGCAGGTGCCCGATGCCGTGGCGGAGACTGAGCCCCCAGATTGCGCCCCTAGCCAGCGGGTCGCGCAACGGCGTGCGGTTGCCCTGCCAGTAGTCCAGCAGCACGAGGCCTTCGGCTCCCGGCGGCACGGCGGCCGCCTTCTCGTCGAGCACCTCAAAGCGGCTGCAGCCCTGCGCGTCAGCCTCGCACTGCTCCCGGTAGCCGAAGTTCTCGGCCAGCCATGTGACGATAGCTCCTGTCGCGGTCTGGCCGCCCTCCAGCACCCATGTTCCAGGGATCAGCGCATCCGGGTACGGACCCCACAGGTGCGATTCGAAGAGCCCCTCGGACATCAGCGCCAGTGGACAGGTGGAAGTGCCCATCACCAGTGCCAGGCGGCCGGGACGCACCACGGCAAGCCCCAGCATGGCCGCGTAGGCATCAATTCCTCCCTGTGCGACGGCAATTCCCGGCCGCAACCCGAGGTCGGCAGCGGCAGTGCCGGTCAACTCGCCCGCCTGCTCGCCCATCGCCAGCACTCTGTCCGGCCACTTACCCGCCAGATCGCTGAATTCGAGTTGGTGCAGCAGCCCGGTCGGCCACCCGCCGTCAACGCTGGCATAATTCCACTTGCAGGTCGTGTTGTTGAGCGAGGCCGCCCACTCGCCGGTCAGCCGGTGCATCAGCCAATCGGTGCCCTCGATGATCAGGTCGGCCTTCTCGTAGATATCCGGCTGATGCCGGCGCACCCACATCGCCTTCGGGATCATCCATTCCGGCGATTCGGCCCAGCTCACGTACCTGAGGCGCGGGTGCTTTGTCGCAGTGACCGCTTCGGCCTCCTCATGAGCGCGCTGATCCATCCAGAGAATCACCGGCCGTAGCGGCTCACCGTCTCGCGTCGTCACCACTACCGTGCACGATGTGCCGTCAACTGACACACCCGCGATATCGTCTGCGGAGACACCCGCCTTGGCGACGGCCTGCGGAACGACTGCCTTGGCCGCTTCCCACCAGTCGTAGGCGTTCTGCTCGGCCCAGGCGACGTGGGGGAAGTCAGTCGGGTACTCGCGGCTCACAGAGGCCAGCAGCTTGCCCTGCGCATCAACGATTACGGCCCGCAGGCTTTGCGTGCCGCAGTCTATGCCCAGCACGTACGGTCCGCTGTTACCCATCCTGGCCTCCTCGTATCCGGCATGTCCGCCCGTGCCTCGCACGCCCCGTCGGTCTCCGACAGCCTACCAGCCGTCGTGATGCACGTTCTCCATCGGTCCGGCGGCCTTGGGCTTGCCGGCGGATGTCGGGTACCCGCAACTGATCAGCGCCGACACCCGGATGTGGTCCGGTATGCCGAGTATCTCGCGCACCACCGCCTCGCGGTCGTGGCCGCGCTTCTCGCTGCCGCGGATGCCGATCCAGCAAGTTCCCAGGCCCAGTTCGGCTGCCTGCAGCAGCATGTTCTCGGTAACCGCCGCGCAGTCTTCGAGCCACCAGTGGTCGGATGCCTGTTCGTCGCCGCAGATGGCGAAAACCACGGGCGACTGCGCGCAGAAACCGGCGTACTGATGGACCTCAGAGAGCTGCCCGCGCAACCCGGCGTCCCTGACAACGATGATGTGCCAGGGCCGCACATTCATGCCCGACGGCGCGCGCATCCCCGCCGTCACGATCTCGTTGACGGTCTCCTCGCTGACGTCTTTATCGCTGTAGGACCGACAGCTATAGCGCTCCGCAATCGCCTTGATCATCACGACACCTCCTTGCAGTTGACGGGCCTTCCACACCGGGACAGTACTCGACTACTTGTTCGCCACAACGTGTCCCGTCTCCGGCGGCACCTCGCCCGCCTTCTCATACAGAGCCGCCCGCATGACGGCGATGCTTTGCATGATTGCTTCCGTTGCAGCGACCAAGCCGGACTTCTCTCCGCCTTCGCCCACAAAAGCAGTCACATCAATCGGCTCACCGAAGCAGACCGCGATCTTCCCCCGGTGGAAGTACCAGGCGCCCCTCGGAAGGACCCTGTCCACGTCCTTCAAGGCGCAGGGCACGATCGGCACACCCGCCTGCTTGGCGATGAAGGCGACCCCTGCGCTGCCCTCTTGCAGCGATCCGTCCGGGCTGCGACCGCCCTCCGGGAAAAGCGTCAGCAACTCCCCGGCCCTGAGGACCTCCACTGCGTTGCGAATCGCCGTGCGGTCCACACTCTCTCGATCCACCGGGAAGGCATAGCATCTCCTGATTATGGAGCCGAACAGCGGTATCTCGAACAGCTCCCGCTTGGCGAAGTAGTACGTCCGGCGGCGCATCGCACTTCCCACCACCGGCGGGTCGAGATACGATGTGTGATTGGCCGCAATGATGGCACCGCCTGTCTCGGGGACGTTGTCAAGCCCATAGACATCAAAGCCGCCCATCAGGCGCAGCACCTTCGGCAGGAAGAACTGCACCATCCGGTAGTGCGGCCAGGTCCAGTTGCGAATCGGCTCGAACTCCTTACGCATCCCTGGCGGCTTCCTTCGCGTGAACGATCTGTACGACGCGGTCAATGACCTCTTCCAGGGACATACCGTCGGACACTATCTCGACCGCGTCATCAGCCATCTTGAGCGGCGCGACATCGCGCGAGCTATCCCGTCGGTCGCGATCAACCTGGTCGGCCAACACCTGTTCGAATGTCAATTCCGGGTGTTTCGCCTTGATCTGCTCGAGACGGCGGCGCGCGCGCTCCTCGGCCGAGGCGGTCAGGAATATCTTCACATCTGCGTCCGGCAGCACTACGGTGCCGATGTCGCGGCCCTCCATCACCACGCCTGCCTCGCGGGCCAGGTCGCGCTGGGTCTGCAGCAGATTGCGCCGCACCAACGGGATCGCCGAGACCGGCGAGGACATGGCGCCGACCTCGGGCAGCCGCACCTGATCCTCGAGGTCCCGCCCGTTGACGAAGATGCGCTGCACGCCGTCAATGGGGCGGAACTCAACCTGCATGTGACCCGTAAGGGTAGCGATAGCCTCAGTGTCCTCGGGCACGTCGAGGCCCGCCTCCATCGCCAGGTACGCCGCCGCCCGATACATGGCGCCGGTGTCAATGTACACATACCCGAGCCGCTCGGCCACTCCTCGCGCGACGCTGCTCTTTCCTGCACCCGCCGGGCCGTCTATGGCTATGACCAACTTCGCAGTCACAGTCGGGTTTCCCTGTCGCTCTTCGGTAGGTTTGTCACGGAATGATGAGGGCGGATCAATAGCCGAGGACACGCGCCTCGCCGCCGGAGGGGCACTTACTCATCCGCCCGCAGCTACTGCTATTCTTCCGGCAGGCCGTACAACCCGTCGCGGAAGTCCTTCCCCTGCGCGAGCAGTGATGCCACTCGCTCCCAGTCCTCCGCCTCGATAGCCGCGATGAATTCGTCCAGAGCGTCCCGCAACATGCCGGCCGCCGGCAGCACATTGCCCGCGTTGGTGGCGAAGATGCCTCGCCACATCTCGACGCTCGCGCTGGCGATGCGCGTTGTGTCGCGCAGTCCTCCGGCGGCAAATGCCAGCAAGTCCTCCGTCCGGCTGCGGCCGATCGCCACGCTTAGCGCCGCCGCGCAGAGGTGGGGGAGATGGCTGGAAAAGGCCAACACCTCATCATGCCGGTGTGGGTCCACCAGCAACGGTCGCGCACGTATCGCGACGACCAGTTCGCGGAATCTCTCCAGAACCGGCTCGGATGCCGTCCCCTGACACAGCAGATACGTCGTGCCGGCGAACATGTCGGCTGAGGCGCTCCCGGGGCCATGCTTTTCCGTGCCGGCCATGGGATGCCCACCAATGAATGCAACCGTGTCGGGCAGCAATTCGGCAGCCCAATCACAGACCTGCGCCTTGGTGCTGCCGGCGTCCGTGACCAAGCAGCCAGCGGATAGGTTCGGCGCGATGTCGCACATCACCTGCCGCATCGCCTGCACGGGAACCGCCAGATACACCAGCTCCGCCTCCCAGACCGCCGCCGAGGGGTCCTCAGTGCACGCATCGGCGGCTCCCAGGCGCAGAGCGGCGTCGCGGGTCCGCTGCGAGCGTGCGACACCGACAACGTGGCCGATCATGCCGGCACGCTTCCCTGCGAGGGCGAAGCTCGCACCGATCTGGCCGATCCCCATAACCGCCGTTTGCCGGTACAGCATCTGTGGCTACTCCTTGCCTGGCACGGCCTGCAGATCCACGTCCAGGGCGTTGGCCAGTTTCTGCAGCCTCTCCATCAGCCTCTGGAAGTTGCGAGGCGTGAGCTGCTGCACATTGTCACACAAGGCGCGGTCAGGGTGGGGATGGACCTCGATCATCACACCATCGGCGCCCGCGGCCACCGCAGCCATCGTCATCGGCCGCACCAAGGAATGGTGACCGGTGGAGTGGCTAGGGTCCACAATGATCGGCAGGTGGGTTTCCTGCTTGGCAGCCACCATGCTCGACAAGTCCAGCGTGAAGCGGGTGATGGTCTCAAAAGTCCTGATGCCCCGCTCGCACAGTATGATGTTTAGATTGCCGCTGGCGGCGACATACTCGGCAGCCTTGAGCCACTCCTCTACGGTGGCCGAGAGCCCGCGTTTGAGAAGGACAGGAATGCCGCTCTGGCCGGCGCTATGCAGCAGATCGTAGTTCTGCATGTTGCGGGCCCCGATCTGCATCGCGTCGGCGTACTCAGCCACCAGGTCCACGTGGCGCACATCACGCGCCTCGGTCAGCACCGGCAGGCCGGTTTCCTCCCTCGCTGTTGCGAGTATCTTCAGAGCGTCCTCGCCAAGGCCCTGGAAGTCATAGGGGGAGGTGCGTGGCTTGAAGGCTCCGCCGCGCAGGCAGACGGCGCCGGCTTGCTTGACGGCTCGCGCCGCCTCCAATGTCTGCTCTTCCGTCTCCACCGTGCATGGCCCCGCTATCACACCCACCTTACCACGGCCGAACGCCGCGTCTCCGATATAGACGACACTGGTCTCCTCCTGGTGCTCGCGACTGACCAGCTTGTACGGACGCAGGATCGGCACCACCCGCTCCACGCCCGGTATCGTCATGAGCTTCTCCGCCATGGACTGCTTCTCGCCGTCAGGCGTACCGATGGCCCCGATGAGCGTCCGCTCCACGCCCCGTGAGATGTGGTGTCCGTACCCTCGCTCCTCCAGCATCTCCATGACGCTGCTAATATCCTTCTCGGTGGCTCTGGTACTCATCACAATGATCATCGTCTGACACCTTCTCCGATTCCAACGACGGGAGCGCTCCTGCTCGCCGCCGCGATACTTGCCTGCTTCGCAGGGCCGAGATCTTTGGTACGGCTCGTATCCGCTGCGTGATTGTCTGCTTGTGGTTACGCAAAAACGCGACAATGCATGAGCCTTGATGAAGGCGTCTGTCGCGTCGAAAAAGCCACGCCGTGCCGGCTTTGGCCCTCCGGCCTGACCACTTGCACAGCTCCTGGTTTTCCTCGGCCGACACGAGCTATTGCGACGTCGGCTCTTCGATGGCTTCTGCCAGCGCTCCTATGAAGCGTTCGTTCTGCTCGCGAGTCCCGATGGTGACACGGATCCACGTCGGCAGGCCGAAGATGTCGCCGGTGCGGATCGTCACACCGCGTCGCATCAAGGCATCAAACACTTTCCGGCTGTCGCGGCCCGTGTCAACCAGCATGAAATTGGCCTGCGTGGGCACGTACTGCAGGCCCATTTTCCCGAATTGCTCGTACAAGTAGCTCTTGCCCTCCGCGACGAGGTTCTGTGAGCGAGATACCTGGTCCGCGTCCTGCAGACTGGCCAGCGCCGCAACCTGCGCGATCGAGCTGACGTTGAAAGGCGGGCGCACCAGCTTCAGCGCATCCGCGACAGACCTACCACACGCACCGTAACCAATGCGCAATCCAGCAAGCGCATACACCTTGCTGAATGTGCGCAGCACCGCCACCCTTCGTCCCTGACAAGCGTAATCGAGACAGTCGGGGTAGTTGGGGTCGTCCACGTACTCAAAGTACGCCTGGTCGAAGACCACAACCGCGTGGTCGGGGACCTTGCTCATGAAAGCGGCGACCTCCGCCGTCCCCACGATGGTGCCGGTGGGATTGCACGGGTTGCCGATGAAGATCAGCCGGGTCCTCGGGGTAATTGCCCGCGCCATTGCCTCCAGGTCGTGGTCAAAGCCTCGTGCCGGCACCTGCACCATCTTTGCGTCGGTAATGCAGGCCGTCAGCGGGTAGAGGGCAAACGGGTACTGCGAGAACAGCACCTCATCGCCGGGGTTCACAAAGGCCAGCGCCAACATCGAGATGACCTCATCCGAACCGCGGCCGATGATGACGTTGTCGGGCAGGACCTGCAAATGAGCGGCCAGCGCCTGAGTCAGCTCTGTGCAAAGCGGATCGGGATAGTAGTACACGTCCGCCGCCGCTTTCTGCATTGCTTCAACAGCCAGTGGAGAAGGGCCCAGCGGATTCTCGTTGGAGGCCAGTTTGGTGACCTCCGTGATGCCCAGTTCCCGGGTCACCTCGGCCGAATCTTTGCCCGGCGAGTATGGCGTGATTCGCTTGACGGTAGCGCGGATCAGATCACGCGTCCTGAACATGGCGACTCATTCCTCTGACGTATGGACTCACGGACCCATACCACGGACCGCAGCTGGCCTGCGACCAACTTCCAACGCCTGTGGTGCATCGGTCAGCGCGACATGGCGCCCCCGACGGCCCTGCGTGTGTGTACAGCGGGCCTGATTCTATGATAAAAGCGCTGAAATGACAAGTAACAGCCCTGACGTGCGGCAGAGCTGCAAAGGGACTTTCGGCCTCCGGATAGCAGCCCGACTTCATGTGCAGCGGCTTCAACTCGGATGTTGGCTGTGCTATAATCCGCGACTACAGGCATGGACTATCGCACTCGCTGGCAGCAGAAGAGGCGCAGGCGTCGGATGGCGCGGCTGGCCCTGATACCTGTCGTGATCGTTGGGGCCACGTTGATCGCCTTGCTGGTTCGGTCCGTCCGCTGCAGCGCCGTCATATGGTCCTATGACGGCCCCGCCAACAACATCGCCGTCCCGACCATCAGCGGCAACCTGGTTGTGGCCGCCTTTTCAGAGGGGCAGGTCACATGTCTGCGCGTGATTGACGGCAGCGAGGTGTGGCCGGTCCCGTTCCGCCGCCCCCAGCGGTTCATAACGGCGCCGGGAGTGGCTGCGGGCGCCGCGATTGTCTGCTCCGACTACGGTAAGGTCTGCGCGGTGGACATCACCGACGGCCAGAAGCGGTGGGAAGCCGACCTTCAGGATCTGCTCAGCGGGGCACCGCTGGTGACTGATGAAGCCGTGTATGTGGTCTCTAGCAGCGGGAAGGTGCATGCCTTCAGCGCCAAGACCGGCAATCACCGTTGGGCAACCAGCACGGGCACGAGTCTCTGCGGTCAGCCAACGTTCTGCGAGGGCGTCATCGTGACCGCCGGCTCCGAAGGCATTATCCTCGGTTTGGACGCCGACAGCGGGCGGATTCTGTGGCGCAGGCCGCTGAGCGCCACCCTCAACTGCCCAGTAGCGGAGGTGGCCGGTTTGGCGGCCGTCGGTTCCGATCAGGGGCACATGTACGTGCTGGATCCTGCCACAGGCAAAGTCATGTTCAGTGCCGGCACTGCGGGGCTAATCCGCACCAAAGCGGCCAGCGACGGCCGGAACCTGTATTTCTGCGACACCGACGGCTGGCTGCGGAAGCTCGAGTTGCCCTCCGGCATCCCGCAGTTCAGCAGGCGCCTGGGCAAATCGGTCGAGGCGGGGCCAGTCTTGTACAGAGATGCCATCTACTGCCTGGTTGACGGCGAGCGCGTGGTCGAGGTCAACCCGGCAGATGGCGACGTCAGGCGGTGTTGGCGCGGCTATGGGGCCGCCTGCCGCCTTGCTGTCGACTCCTACTACCTCGTTGTCGGGACCTACACCGGCAAGCTCTTTGCCATCGAACTCGAGTCCTGACCTCCGACGCGAAAGGCCCGGCGCATGTCTCCTTGGACGGACAATCCGGAGCGCAGCAAGTTCGTGACCTCAGAAAGCCAGCAGCGAATGCTCGACGAGGTGATGACCATTTACGGCACCATGGGCATCCCCATCGAGTGCGAGCAGAGGCCGGTACCACTACATGGCCTGATCGCCACCCAGGACGCGATCGAGGCGGACAAGTTCGCTATCGTGCGGCGCAAGGTCGAGGCCGGCGAGTTGGAGATCCCCGTCATCGTCGAGGAGCACTTTGCCGACGATGAGTATCGCCGGTATCTGATTGACGGCCATTGTCGGGTGCGGGCAAAGATCGAGCTGGGGCAGCGCTCGACTGCGGCCTACGTACTATGGTCGCCGGCCGGGGACTTCGAGTCCAATTTCGTGAGAATAGCCGCCCAGTACGGTGACGTGCTCGTCAGGGACCTCAGGATGGTCTGAGGCGACGCACTCAACCTCCCACCGCGTATATCCGTCTCTCTGCGTTCCAGGACAGCAGCGCCACTGCCGGCCGGACCGCCGCCGGGACGGGGAAGAGGTCACACGCTTACGGTGGGCGAATACGTTCCGACAGACCCGGAGCGGCAGCGCCGGCGTGGGCGCGCCGCTTCTTGACATCATGAGGCCTGAGGACTGTGAGTGAACCACCTCCGGAGGACAATTCGGGGCTCGACCTGAAGAGCTTCTACATAGGTGCCGTCAACGGGTTGTTCGTCCTGCTCGCCGCGGCCTTCCTGGATCCCGAGACGGTACTGCCGGCCTTCGCCATGCGCATCATGCCGGGCAACGTCATTTGGGTTGCAGTCATCTACTCGGCGATCAATGCCGGCTGGTACTGGCCCCAGATATTCCTGAGTCGCCGCATGGAGGCCAAGCCGCGCCTGGCTCCCTACTACGGGCTCTCCAACACCCTACGCTTCACGTGCATGTCGCTGGCCTGCGTGGTGCTGTTCTTCTTCGCCGTTGACTACCCGCGTTGGACCTTCGCGGCCGTCGTGGTACTGCTGTTCGCATCTTCCTCCGGTGGCGCGTACGGGATCATCCCGTTCATGACCGTGATACGGGACGCCTTCCCGACGCAGTGGCACGGGCGGTTCTTCGGTGTGCGGTACATGTTGGGAGGTTTGGGTGCATTTGCGGCCGGCTTCTGGATCAAGGATCTCCTGGCCCTGGATGGCGAGGTGCCATATCCGCTCAACTATATGCTGGTTTTTGGTGCAGGTGGGCTTTCTGCGGCCATCTGCGCGTTGCTTTTTGCCATGATCAGGGAGCGGCCGCACGCCGCCGCCAAGCACATCCTACCTATGCGTTACCATCTGGCACGCGGGAGGCGGATGTTGCGGGAGAATGCCAATCTGCGGCGCCTGGCCAAGACCCAGGCCTTGTGGACGGCGGCGGCCGGGCTCGGCTATCCCTTTGTGGTGCCCTTCGCGGTGAAGATGCTGGACATGCCGGTGTCCGTAGTGGGCCTGCTGCTGTCTGCCAAGATGCTCACCTACAGCCTCACTAACCCGCTGTGGGGCCACCTCGGCACTATCATCGGCAACCGCGCGCTGACGGCCGTAGGCACCGTTGGTCTCATGGCGGTAATGGTCGTGACATTGATCGCGCCGTGGCTGCCGCAGACGATGCTTTTCAGTTTGCTGGGCGTCGGCTTCGACTGGCGGCTGCTCGGCATCGTGCTGGCCTGCCTGCTGATTGGGGCTTCGAGAGCCTGCCTGCTGATCGGCGTGAACTCGTTTCTCCTGGAAATTCTGCCCGACCGCCGGCGCACTACATTCCTCGGCTTCTACTACCTCGTGCTTTTCCCGACGACGTTGGTGCCGCTGTTGGGGGCGCTGGTCGTCGGCGCAAATGACAGGTTCACCCTCGTCCTGGTGCTGGCTCTGCTTGTGGGCGGCATCATGTTGTGGGAGGTGAACCGGTTGGAGGAGATGCGGCCGGAGCCGGTCAGCAGCGATGACGACGGGGAAGACGACGCCTGACGTGGAGGCAAAAAAAGAGCCATCTACGCAGTGAATGCTGTTCCCGACCACTCACTTTGCGATGGCTTGCCCTCTGCAAGGTTGACTGCTGGAAGACCCCCGTTGCGAGAGCGGGTTTTACTCTAATCGAGCTTGCTGTATCTCTACTAACGCACCAGCCGTCGAATTGTTCCAACTATTCTGCGGCGACCCGCCTCGGCACAGCCTCAACCTGCAGGTGCGACTGCCGCTCGCCGCGAAATGGCCCGCGCCAAGACGGCCTGTAGGACTATCCATTGTACTGGTCGGCCGCCGGGAGGCGGTTGTTGTGAGATATGAGGAGTGTCTGCCGCACCAGCTCGACAGAATCATCGCCGAGTGTCCACTCGCCGTCATCCCCTGGGGGGCGCATGAGTGGCACGGGCCTCACAATCCCGTCGGCCTGGACGCGATCAAGGCCCACTACATGGCACTGGATCTGTGTGCCGAAGTCGGCGGCGTCGTGTTGCCGCCGGTTTACTGCGGCTATCAGACCATGAAGCCCTGGCGCGACTTCCGCCTCACCCTCGAGTTCACCCTCGAGACCGTCTTCGGCCTGGCGCTTCAGTACCTGGAGCAGTTGTATGATGAGGGCTTCCGCGTCCTGCTCATTCTGATGGGGCATTACGGGAACAAGCATGTCGAGGCCATCCAGGAGGCGGTGCAGCGCTTCAACGACAGTCATTCGCGCGCCCGCGCCGTGGCCTGGCAGGACTACCTGCCGGCCGGCTGGGTCAATGTCAGGGGTGGAGATCACGCCGGCCGGAATGAAACCTCCCTGCTGCTTCACTATCGTCCTGACCTGGTGGACCTCTCACAACTGCCGGCGGAGGGCGAGATCGAGATTGACATCCACGGTGTCAGCGGCGACGATCCGCGACAGGCGACGGCGGAGCATGGCAAGATGCTGGCTGATTTGTTCGTCCAACAGGCGGCTCCCAGGATTCGCGAGCTCATTGACGAAGTACTGGAACTGAGAGTCAAGTCGCAGGGCCAGCTCTAGCCGCCCTATTCGGCATATCGCTGCCGCACGGAGACGGTGTAAGGAGAAGCTGTCGGTACCATTCCTCCGGCTCGGGCCTGGCGCCCGAGTCGCCAGGTGTTCGACCATGAGAAGGAGCGAAACAGTGTTAGACCTGACGCAGCAGTTCAAGGAGTTCGCGCAGCAAGCCGGTGCCGACCTGGTGGGCATTTCGGGCACGGACCGGTTCGCCGACTGGCCCGCCGAAAGCAGTCCGCTGTCCATATCCCCCGACGCTAGGGCCGTCATCGCCGTTGGGCGCCGGATCACCCGTGGCACACTGCGGGGCAATGAGGAGGGCACCAACTTCAACACCTATCAGAGCTTCGGTTACCACTGGCTGGATAACGAGTTCCTCGCCCTCACCACCTTCGAGTGCGTGGAGTGGCTTGAGGATAACTGTTGGGAGGCCACACCTCTTTTCCCGTTTCCGCCGGAGGCCTGGCCGCAAGGCATTCCGGTCCGTCCGGGTGCGCCTGCGCCGAACATCTATCCGGACTTTGCCCGCGTTGCCGTAGCATGTGGTCTCGGGGAGCTTGGGATCAACGGCGACCTGCTGACCCCGCGCTTCGGCCCGCGCCAGCGTATCCAGCTTATCCTCACCGATGCGCCGCTGCAGGCCGACCCGCTCTGCGATGAAGTGGTTTGTCGTGGCTGCCTGGCCTGCGCACATAGCTGCCCGCTCGGAGCCGTCTCCACGGACGAGTTCGATGAGGTGACCATCGCCGGCAAGACCATGCGGGTGGCGACGATAGACTACGACAAGTGCCGCGCCTGCAAGAACGGCGCCTGCCTCAATCGCTACCACCAGTCGGGGAAGCCCGACCGTCTCGGTGCCATCTGCAACCGCACCTGTGTGAACGCTCTGGAGGTCCGCGATGCAGTAGCCAACCGGTTTGAGAGTCCCTTCCGCAGACGCGACGCCTGGGGCATCAACGAGGTCGGGGAGCTGGTTGAAATCCCGATTGAGCGGGTGGCGGAAGACCATGAGAAGGAGGGGAAGTAATGGCGGAGCTGACCGCACAAGCCGTTAAGGAAGCCGGTTATGCAGCCGGCCTCGATGGTGTCGGCATCGCCAATATCGAGCGCTTCAAGGATGCTCCGCCGCAGATGAACGTGGCCAACATCTTCCCCGAATGCAGGTCGGTCATCGTCACCATGCGCCGCATCCCGCGCGGCGTGTACCGAGGCATCGAGGAGGGCACGCACTGGAGCAACTACACGTTTTACGGGTATAACC
>CAZJVY010000033.1:19775-41705 GCA_964549395.1 uncultured Armatimonadia bacterium
GGTATAACCGGCTCAATTCATTTTTCCGGCCTCTGGGCACGTACCGGCTGGCGTGCTTCATGGAGGACCGAGGCTGGGAGGCCGTTCCGGTCTATCCGGGCGTGTGCGAAGCCGAGCCGACCCAGCGACCGGTCCGTGAGGGCCAGGTCGGCGCCAATGTCTTCCCGGCCATTCGCATCGCCGGCATAGCGGCCGGACTGGGAGAATGTGGCTGGTCGAAGGTGTTCCTCACCAAACGCTTCGGCCCTCGCCAGCGTTTGGGCATGATTCTGACTGACGCCGAGCTGGAGCCTGACCCGCTGGTCGAACCGGGCTCCATCTGCAACCGCTGCATGGCTTGTGCGCGCGAGTGCGGTGGCCATGCCATCCCGCTGCCTGATGAGGGCAAGGTGGTCCGCATCCGTATCGAGGACAAGGTGTACGAATGGGCCGATGTGGACATGGGCAAGTGCACACTGACCCACCACGGCCTGAACAAGGAGGTCTCACCGTTCCTGGTTCACGACTGTCCGGGCCTGCGCCTCAACGTCGCCGAGCAGGAGGTTACCGAGGAGGAGGCCTACAAGCTATCCTATACGGTGGCGCGGGGTACGTGGCGGAAGACCGCCGAGTTCCCCACCGGCAACGTGGTGGACTACTACAAGACGATGCTGGACAGCACCGGCTACTACGCTGTGTGCGGGGCGAATGGGTGCATACGCGGCTGCATGATCGCCCTGGACAAGTCCGGGCGCACCGAGGCATCCTACAATGAGCCCTTCCGCAAGCGACCGAGATGGAGGCTGGATCATACGGGCAGGATCGTGGAATAAGTGCGATTGTGCGCCGCGGCCGGACGCTACAGGGCGTGGTACCAGTCGGCAACTCCCGCCAGCACCATCTGCACGGCAATTGTCGCCACGACGAGGCCGGTAATGCGGATGAGGGCGCCCATGACGTTGTGCTGCTGCAGCAGCCGGCCGATCTGTCCAGAGAGCAGCATGACTACGAGGTTGATACCGACCGCCGCCACGATCGCCGTAGATGCCTTCAGCAGTCCGAACTCCGCCGGGAATGAAATGGCAGCGGTTATCGTCGCAGGCCCGGCGATCATCGGCGACGCCAGCGGCACAATCGAGACATCCGTCACACTCTCCGTGTCGCGGACCTCGAAGAAGACGCCCTGCGCGAGCGCCTTGTAGCCGATGGCGAACAGGATGATGCCGCCGGCGATCCGCAGCGAGTACAGTTCCACGTGGAATACGAAGGTGAGAATCAGGTGCCCCGCAGCCGCCAGCGACAGCAGGATGACGAGCGCGACCACCGAAGCCCGTACCGAGGCCCTGCGTATCTCCTGCTGTTCGGCGTGCTCTGAGAGTAGAGACAGAATGAAGACCTTGCTGACCGGATTGATCAGCGCAACCATGTAGAGCGAGGCGCCAAGTAGCTCCTTCATGGTCTCTTCTCCTCTGTGCACACGTGCTTCGTCCCTGGCAGGCCGATCTGGCTACCAGCCGTTCCTGCCTGCGGGGCTGTCCAGGCCGCGCAGGTGGCTGGTGTCGCCGACGTAGCGGCATATCCAGAGCCCGTCGCTGCCGGCTGGAGAGCGAATCAGATGCGTCACCGATGAATTGTCAACCGTGAAGCGGGGGAAGCCGGCCTCGGGCATCCCCAGCAGAGCATCAACCAGTCTGCTGAGGAACTCTCCATGCGTGACCAGGCAGGCTGTTTCGGCCCCGTCGTGCGCTGCCGTCAGCTCATCAATACCGGCGCGCGCCCGTGCGTAGCAGGAGCTACGCGATTCGCCGCCCGGGATGTCGTTGTTCTGCCGCCAACGTGGGTCATACACGCCTGGATAGAGCCGCCTTGTCTCCGCTTGGGGCCGCCCCTCAAGCTCCCCGTAGCTCAACTCCACCAGCCAATCACGCTTCTCTATCTGCAGTTCGCACGCGTCGGCAATGAACTGTGCCGTCTCCGTGGCTCTAGGCAGCGGGGAGCTGTAGAGGACGGTCAAGCCCGCCTCAGCCAGCCGCGCCGCGACCAGTGCGGCTTGCCGCTTGCCCAGCCCTGACAGGCCACCGTCTATGTCCCGCTTCCGGCCCTGAACGTTGCCGTTCTCATTGCCTACTGACTGTCCATGTCTCACCAGATACAGCTTCATCTCGCGATTGCCTTCATTTCCTCAACGCGTCTTGCAGTGCGGCCGACTGCCGCTCTGATACCGCATTGCAGCTTTCAGAAGAAGATGTTAAGATATGTTTGAGCGCCCGTCAAATGGGATACAATGGTACGGGTGTAACGTGGTGGTGGAATCGGGGTTGGGAGGATGCCCTGGTGCGGTGAACAAGCACCGCGATAATCCTAAGTTGGAGATGCCCTGTTCCCGCAGGGCATCCTCCATTTTCCGTACCCGTTCTCCGGGCCGCTTGCCGATCTCCTGTCACCGCTCCCACCAGACGCCGCACCTCCATTTCGCTTGTCGCTGAAGCGGAGAACTCTGCACCAGCCCTGACCTCTCCACCACCCCGGCAGGAAGGACTTCCTGCGTCACTCGGCGAAAGGCCCTCCGTCTGCAGCGATAGCCGCACTCAAGGCCATCGAAGGAGGTGGGGGGCGCAGCTGTGGGGGCGCCCGCTGACCATTGAAAACGGTATCCTACATATTGTCGGGCCTGTTGGCTCTGGGCGGCCTCATCTTCCTCATCGGCGCGGCGCAGGGCAATGCAGCTACCCGGATCATCACGGGCGTAGTCCTGATAGGCGCCGCCCTCGTATTGAGCTTCCTCGCACGCGTCAAGAGCCCGCAGCCTACCGTGGTCCAGCAGATTGACCTGTCCGGCGATGTCCACGCGGAGCAGCTTACGTGCAAGAACTGCGGAGGGAAGCTGGACTCCAAGAGCGTCTCCGTCAAGGCCGGTGGCATATTCGTTGACTGTCCCTACTGCGGCACCTCGTACCAGATAGAGGAAGAGCCGAAATGGTGAAATCGGCCGGCCGGTTGCTCAGCCGCCTGGCTGCCGGCATCCGTCAGGACGTCGGACGCTTGGCCGACTGTGTTCACGCGGCCGTTCGCAGTGATGACGCCCAGCCCGGTCTCCATACCTACCGCCTGGATGAGCCGGGCCGGAAGCTGAGGCTCCACCTGCGCATCCACGATGACCGCACGGGGCTGCTTTTCATCAATGCCACCGAGACTCTGCACCTCTCCCCGACGCAGACCGAAATGGCCAAGTTGGCTCTCGACGGCGTGCCGCCGCAGCGGGCCCTGGCGTGCTTGCGCCTGTACTACCCAGCCGTTCCGGCGGAGGAGCTGTCCCGCCGCTTCGCCCGCATGTGCGAACTCATGGCGAAGGTCAAGGCGCCTTCACAGGGCTGCCGCCTGTGTGAGTTGGGGCTGCCGCAGCCGCCCGCATTCTCGGTCCGCGCGCAGGCCCCGTACAAGGCCGATCTCGCGCTGCACTATGCCTGCAACAACAACTGCTCCCACTGCTACAACGAGCCGGGCCGCAAGACCATGCCCTCACTCTCCGTGACACAGTGGCGCTACGTCCTGGACAGGCTTCACGGTCTCGGGGTGCCATATATCATCTTCACCGGCGGCGAACCGACATTGCATCCGGGCGTCATCGAGTTGGTAACACATGCCGAGGAACTGGGGCAGATTACGGGGATCAACACCAACGGCCGTCGTCTTGCGGACAGCGGCCTGAGCCAGGCGCTGCTGAAGGCCGGGCTCGACCACGTGCAGGTCACCCTCAACTCCCACCGCCCCGAGGTGCACAATCACATCGTCGGCGCCGAGGCCTTTGATGAAACCGTCGCCGGCATCAGGAGTTGCCTCGATGTCGGTCTGCACACCCTTACCAACTCCACCCTTATCGAGGACAACGTTAAGGAGGCCCTGGAGCTTGTGGACTTCCTGCACTGGCTGGGCCTTGGCACGTTTGCCATGAACGGAATGATCTACTCAGGCTGCGGCACGCGCCATCCGGCGGCTCTTGACGAGGAGCGCCTGGAGCCGGTTTTGGCGCAGGTGCGGGAACGCGCCGCCGACTACGGTATGCGCTTCCTGTGGTACACGCCCACGCAGTACTGCCGGATGTCGCCACTGGAAATGGGCCTGGGCATCCGCTGCTGCAATGCCGGCGAGTACTCCATTTGCATCGAGCCCAACGGTGACGTCCTGCCGTGCCAGTCATACTATGTTTCTGCCGGGAACATTCTGACCGATCCGTGGAGCTCAATCTGGGAAAGCGATCTGTTTCGCAGATTCCGGTACCGTCGCGAGCATCCCGGGGAGTGTGGCCTACCGCGGGAATGCTGGGACTGCGAGATGCTGGAGGTCTGCGGAGGCGGCTGCGTTCTCGAACGGCAGGCAAGGGTTGATGCAGTCGCTGTGGAGCCTGCGGTCGGCTGATTGTGTTGGTGACGGAAGTTGCATCGCGCACGTCGTGGAGGAGGACTGCCGCAATGACACAAGAGCAGCAGACGCCGCACACGCCCGTGAAGCCGGGTGTCTATCACTACGAACAACTCGTGGGAGAATGGCCGACGCGCTTTCATCTGCGCGTTGATCCGGATGGCGGAGGGCTATTGCTGGCCAACGCGGCAGAGGGAGCCGCACTGTCACCTTCCGGCGTGATCATGGCCTACGGCATCCTGGAGGGCCGCAGCGATGGCGCCGTCATCACGGACGTCAGGCGCGCATTCCGCCCCACGACTTACGAGCAGGTCGCCGACGACCTGGCGAAGGTCCGCCAGCTCATCACCGACTTGGCCTCGCCGGGAGACAACTATCCCATTACGAATCTGGGGGATCTTGCGCTTCCCGACTGGGAGCGCCAGCTCGGCGCGCCGCTGCGGGCCGATGTCGTTCAGGGCGACCCCGACACTTCCCGCGACATCATGCGTGCGCTGTGGGAAGCCGGCGTCCCGCATGTCACGATTCTGGCTCAACCCGACGGCGACGTCGGACAACTGCCCGCACTCGTGGAGGCGGCCGGTGACATCGGCATGATAAGCGGCCTGCGCTCGGTCGCAAGTTGGCTGAGCCATGACACTGTCAAGCAGGCTGCAATGGCCGGCCTGGACCACCTCGACCTGCTCTATGTAAGCAACTCCGACGCGGGGCATAACGGCATCGCAGGTGGGGGCGACCACCAGAGGGTGCTGGCGGCGTTCGAACAGTGCCGGGCCCTGGAGCTCTGTCCGGTCGCCCAAATCCCGCTGTTTCAGAGCAATGCCGACGATCTCGACGAAACCGCTGCCGACCTTGCCGGTCGCGGCGTCACCAACCTGGTTTTCTTTGCGATCGCCTGCCCGGATGACGATGCGCGGGCGGAGGAGATCGGTGCTTTGCCTGCCCGCGCTCTGCCGCAGGTGGCCGTTCTGATGGAGGAAACCGCTGCGGACCTGCAGTGCCGCTACCTGTGGGCCCCGCCGGTGCGCTACGACCACAGTAGATCGCTGGCGGATCAGATCTGCGCCGGTCCTCGTACGGCCGGTGACATCGCGGTCCGCATCGAGGCCGACGGCAGCGTTCTGCCCCCGCGCGGGAAGCGTGAGTGTGCCGGCAACATTCTGACCGACACCTGGGAGCACATCTGGGGCAATGAGTGCTTCGCGAGGTATCGCGAGCGGCTGCAGGCGCCCACTCGTTGCGGCGACTGCCCGGACCTGGAGATCTGCGCAGCCGACTGCCCCAAGGACTCCGCCGGCTGGAGCGACGACACACGGTAGCACAGGGAGCAAAGAGCATTCATCCGCTATCGGATGGTGGTGAGGGAATCATGAACCACGCACATGCAATACGGCCGCACGGGCTTCCGGTCTGCCGCGCGCTGGTACTCACGGCTGCCGTGCTGGCAGCGCTCTGTAGCTCGGCGCCGGCCCAGAATTACTCGTTCCAAGTCCCGGAGATGGAGTTGCACGTTACGGTCAATCCCGATGCGTCCATCACCATGGAGTATAAGATAACCTTCCTGTGCAACGAGGGCGCCGACCCCGTTGACATTGTGGATGTCGGCGTGCCCACGTATGACTATGACATTGAGAACATGAGTGCGCGGCTCAACGGGGAGGAGCTTCCGACGATCCGTTCCTCCGAATACGTGCATCCGGGTGTGGAGGTGCCGCTGTCACCCGCTGTCGGACCGGGAAAGACAGGCGTCTTCGAGATGAAGTTCACAATGCCTGACATGGTATACCAGGACACCACCCGCGCCGATTACGCCTCGTTGCGCATCACCCCGACGTGGTTTGACGGCGACTTCATGACCGGCACAACCAAGCTCGGCATCATCGTCTATCTGCCCGACAGCCTGCAGCTTGACGATGTCCTCCACCAGGGCGAGAACTTCACACAGAAGTTCGACCTCGATGACAAGAAGGCGGTTGCCTGGGTCTATGAAGACACGAGAGTAGATGGCCCGCACATGGTCGCTGTGTCGTTTCCGAAGACCGAGATGGAGCGCGTGGTGCACATGACCAGGCTGGGCCTGCTGTGGAAGTGGTGGAGCGGGAGCGCCGTGGCCCGCGTGACCGCCGGCATCATCTTCCTCATCGCATTCGGGATATTCTACTACCGCCTCACCGGCGGAACAGGCTCGTGCCTGTTCATCATTCTCTTGATTGTCCTCATCGTTCTCTGGGTTGACCCGTACCTTGAGGCGGCATTCCCGCTAGTGCTGATACCCGGATGGTATCTCTCCGAGAAGGTAATGGCCCGCAAGAAGCGAGACTACCTGCCCGCCATCGAGTCGGTACCTGGCGGCGGCATCAAGCGCGGACTGGCAGTGCCGGAAGCCGCGGTCCTGCTCGAACAGCCGCTCGGCCGCGTGCTCACCATGGTCATATTCGGCATGTTGAAAAAGAACCTGCTCAGCATGGTTGACCCGGACCCGCTCACAGTGGAGATTGCCGAGGGCTATGACACCAACCGTTCCCAGCGTCGCAAGGTCGCGAAGGAGCAAGGCACGGTCATACGCGGCTACGAACAGCCATTCCTCGACGAGATCGCGAAGTCTCCCCGCAAGCCTGTGGCTCAACTCGACTTACGCAAGGCCATGAAGGAGCTGGTCAACACCACGGCCAAGCGGGTGAATGGGTTCGACTTCGAGCAAACCAAGGAGTACTACCTGTCCATCGTGAACAAGGCCTGGCAGCAGGCCAAGGAGATTGGTGAGATCGAGCAGCGCACCGAGTTCGTTGACGACAATCTGCTCTGGCTGATGCTGGCTGACAACTACCACGACGAGTTCCACACCTGGCACCGCAGCGGCTACGACTACCATCCAACCTGGGGCGGTCCGGGCGGAACAGCGCCGGCGCCGCGCGTTGCAGTACCCGGCGGCAGAACCACCATCAGCGACGTTGCGGCTTCATTCGCCGGCTGGTCGGAGAACGTAACCGGCAAGCTCGCCGGCGGCATGGACCCGGTCAATGTCGGCATCATGCGCGGCGGGGGCATCAACCTCTCCGGCATGGACAAGGTCAGCATGGACGTCCTCGATGCGCTGGCCTCAAGTTCGAGCAGCGGTGGGCATGGTGGTGGCGGCGGCTGCGCGTGTGCCTGCGCGGGCTGCGCCTGTGCCTGCGCCTGTGCCGGAGGCGGGCGGTGAGGGGGATACCGGGTCAGCTGGGGACGCCTTGTCCTGACCTGCCGAGCCGGCAACAGTCAGCCGCAATCGCCGAATGGCTGGCCGGGCCGCGTTCGCGGGCCTTGCGCCGTGCGGCTGTAGGTTTGCGTGATTGCGTCCTGGAGGCCGGCTGCGGACATTGTGTCGTAACCGCAGAACTGCAGCGCCGTGCGCGCGGTGACGTGGTCTGCCTCGACATCACCCCTGAGGTCCTCCGAGCATCCAGCGCAGTCAATCCCGTCTGCGGGGACTGTGTGAGCCTTCCGTTCACAGCCTGCTCTTTCGATCTGGTCTTCTTTCAGAATGTCCTCATGTGGATACCGGACCTGCAAGCCGCGATATTTGAGGCGGCGCGCGTCCTTCAAGCTGAGGGCGCGCTGGTTGCCATCGAGCCGGACTATGGCGGGATGATGGAGCATCCGGACCTGGGTTTGCGCGGTATATGGATTGATGCCCTAACGCGAGCCGGTGCCGACCCGCACATGGGGAGGAAGCTGCCGGCAGCCTGCGAGAAGGCGAGAATGGCGGTGTGGGTTGAGCTGTCGCACCTGCCTCAGCAGGCCACGGCACAAGCGGTGAGCCTGCTTGAAGACCTGCCTTTGACCGCTGACCAACGTCGGACCACGCGCATTGCCGCCAACCGGATAGCGGACGGCCCCGGCGGCTGGTCGCAATTCCTCCACGTACCTTACTTCCTCATCGTCGCCACAAAGGGCTGAGCAGGTACCTCCTAGTTATGTGAAGATCCTTCTGCTCAGCCAGTAGCTGCTTGCAGGGAGCGCCGACGCAAAAGGTACAGCAGCACATCAGAGAGACGCAAGCGCCACGGGACATTCCCGTGGCGTTCGGTTTCCAGCAATGGAGTTTGTAGCTACTCAGTCGGCGTACTGCACGAGGGATGCCTTGAATTGCAGGTAGAGTGAGCGATACCTGTCGTACGCGCTCTTGCTCTTGTACTGAATCCCGAAGAACCAGTTCGTGTTCGACATCGCATCCCGCATCTCCACGTATGCTCGCTCGTAAGCGCCGCCCGGTCCCGCATATGTAACATACGTCGCAGTTCGGTCGCCGTTGTTCTCGACAGAGCGCGCGATTTCTCGCTCTCCGGCACGCGGCTTGACCCACTGCGATTCACCGCGCCATTGCGGTGAGAACACGTAGAACTCTACCAGGCCGTCCGGCGAGACGAAACTTGCCGCCTCATATCCCTGGCCCGAAGCGGAACGCTCCCGGTTCACGACCGTGAAGCTTGCGGGGTGGTCAATCTTGAACCACGCGCCCCTGTAGGGCAGCCAGCCCGGCCGGTAGGCGAACACGGGCAGCGTGACTTGCGCTCCGGCGTGGCTGACTGTCACATTCCCCTGGGCGGCGCTGTAGTTGACGGCCGCGCCTAGCGCCTCGGCCACGAACCGTAACGGCACGAACGACTTGCCTCCGGTCACAAAAGGTGCGGCATCAAGTGTGATCGCGTGGCCGTTCTTGCCGGCCTGCGTGCTTCCGACGGTCAGGGTCACCACATCGCCGCCTCTGACGGCCGTGATGGTCCCGTTGGCGTAGTGGACATCGGCTCCCAGCCATTCGAACACCGCGCGCAGCGGCACAAAGGCCCTCCCGGACCGCACCACTGCCGCCTCATTCTCCAGCCCCGGCGCTGCCTGCAGACCACCGAAGCAGACAAGCACACACACTGCCACAGCCGATACCTCCAACAGTCGCTTCATGATCTCCCCATTCTCCTCACCGGCAATTTCGTGTCTGAAGCTGAGCAACCCAGACGGTCTTCATCCTCCGCCTAGTCAGGCAGCACGATCTCGTACTTGTAGCAGTGCGGGGGCACCGCGCAATCCGGCGACCGCGGCGTGTCTCTGATGTCGCCGGCTTCCCAGCTTCCCGTCGGGCCGGTTGTCGGCGTCATGTACAGGATCATGTTCCCTGTCGGCCGGTCCTCCTGCCACGCGAAGTTGGAGAAGCGGATGCTCTCCTGCTGCCCCTCGTGGCGCTGGTCAATGATCGTGACGCTCTCACGGATCACTCGCAGCGTGTCCATGTTGATTTCCGCGATTTGCAGTTTCGTCCGCGGGTCGCAGCCGTAGCACGGCCTGTCATTGATATTGGTTATCAGGTACAGGCGCCCGTTCTTCGATGAGAGGAAGACGCGACTGAATGATGCCGGAGCATACACCGCGCCGCGGTCCTCGTAGCGGAGCATCTGGCCGTCCGTCCACGTGTGTCCACCGTCTTCCGATACCGCGTAGAACTTGGCTCCTGGTGTCTCCACGTCACTATCCGGGAAGGTGCGGGTGCGGATGATCATGAACATGCGCCCGTCCGGAAGCCGGCATGCTCCCGGCTCGCAAGCTCCGTCAATCGAGTGTCGCCTGTCCACCCGCACGTAGTTGCTGATGTCCCAATCAATCCCGCTGCCATCCTCGCGCCACGTGCCCAGCAGCACCGCGTCCTGGCGCTCCCATGCGCCATGCTCCTCGTCGTGCAGGACCAGGCGGGCGAACTTGCCCAGGTAGCGCTTCTCGCCCTCCTCCGGCACTCGCCACATCGTGAATGGCATGACGATGGTGCCATCGGAACGGCTGAACGTCGAGTCGCACATGATGACGCCGGCGTTCTCGCCGTAAGTGACCTGTGGGGCCCAGTGCATCTCATCGAACTCCCCGCCGGCGATGATGAGTTGCTCCGGCTCAGACCACGACTGCCCCTCATTCAGGGAGTATTGCAGGAAGATCTTGTAGGTGGTCGCGGCCGGGAACCAGTGCACCATGCCGTCCGCACTCTCGTGGACCACGCCTTCCAGGCAGGCGCGGAAGAGCCAGCCCGTGACCGGGTCCAGGTATATCCCCGGCAGCGACCTGCTAATGCGGGTCCCGTCGGCTAGCCGGCCGCTAGTCGGCCATTCTCCGAACCGCTCCCATGTCTCTCCGTTGTCCTCGGACCGCCGGAGGAACGCCTCGCCCGGCAGCCTCACCGACTGCATCATCGCCTCGCGGTCGTTCGACACGTATGAGACGGCACCGACCCCAACATCCTGATCCACCCGGTGCCACGGAATGTGGGTTGTGCGCCTTGCCTCGATCATCATATGCCTCCCTGAACGAGCGAACTCATTCCCGAGTCCATATGCGTCCCCCGAGCTTGCAGCCCCATCGGTCCCTCACCGATCTTGTCAGGCAAACGTACATATCTCGTTGATCAGATCCATGTAATACCGGAAATTCTCGAAGGGCACGTCCGGCGGGACGGCGTGGTCCACCATCGGCGAGAAGCCGCCCTCCGCCACCAGCGGCTCCACTTTCGAGCGCACTTCCTTCTCGATGCCCTCTTTGCTGCAGCCGTCTCTGAGCACTCGCTTGTCAATCCCTCCCATCAGCAGGAGTTCCTTGCCGTACTGCCGGCGATATGCCACCGGGTCGCAGTTGGCCGCCGCCTCCAGAGGATATACCAGATTGACCTTCGCCTCCAACCACAGTGGAACCAGCTCATCCACGTTGCCGTCCGAGTCCACGGCGATGATGTCAATGCCGGCCTCGTTGGTGACCTTCGTCACCCTCTTCAGCGGCTCCATCATGAACTCGCGGAACAGCCGCGGGCTGATCAGCGAGCCCGTCTTCATGGCCATGTCTTCCCATACCAGCGCGTAGTCAATGTCGGGAATCTCACTCAAGGCCCGGTCAATGAGGCTTAGCATGAAATCGGCCACATACTCCGTCATCTCATTGATCAGGTCGGGGCAGTCGTAGTACCAGAGGGCGAGGTATTCCATTCCCACCCAGTTGCGGATCCAGCCGTAGAACGAGCCGATATTGATGGCCAGGGGGTAGTTGCGGTCCCGCACGCTGCACTTGTAGTCATCCCAGTACTCCGGGTAGCGTACCGTGGCATGGGGGTCCAGTCGCTGCCTGAGCTGTTCCCAGGTTTCTCGGTCGCGCACCGGATAGGAGAGCCACTGCGGCATCCCCATGCCACGGTCCGACCACACCTTCTTGCGCCCGCCCAGCTCATCCTCTACGATGCGCCACTCCACCCGCTGCTCGACAACCTTCTCCTCCAGCGCCGGCCAGATGCCGCAGTTGATTGGGATCACCTCGTGGCGGTCAAAGCCCCAGTAGGTGTTGAAATGCTGGTCGCGAGGCATCCCCTCGCCCAACCACCGCGTTCTCGTGTCCGCAAAGGCCCACTGCGACATTATCCAGACTCTGTCCGGCTGCCCGTACCTGAAGGTCGCGTGGAAACGCTCGCGCGCTGTCATGATTCCCTACGCCTCCCTGCTCGCGTTCAGCATTCGCGGTATCACTGCGACTCTTCTGCGCTCACTGTTGACGGCATATTCCCCGTCTGCAGTGTCTGGCCTTCAATGTGCGCGCCGCTCTTGCGCTGACATCCGATCTCCCTGCGGCAGGTATGTTCCGCTTCGGTAGGAACTATCACACTGAGTTGCGTTGGAGGGAGAGAAGATGCCTGTGAACAGGAAGCTGCTTCTGGCGGGGTTCTGCGGGCTGTTGCTGCCGGACTGCGCCTTTACAGGTACGACGCAAACGGCGACCTGCTGGACAAGAATACCGTGCTCAAAACGAGTGCCAAGGACAGCCTGAGGGTGGAGGTGCCGCCTGACTGGCTGACTATTGCGGAGGTGTCAGATGCTCTTTGAGGACCAGCTTGTGGTGAAAGTGAAGAAGGGCAAGTACGGCCCGCGCGGGATGCCGGGCGACATCATCCAGCTCAGGAATGGCGACCTGTTGCTATCATACACCAAGGACAGCATCGGGCTTATGGGCCGTAAATCGAAGAACATGGGGAAGACCTGGGGCGAGGAGTTCGTCATCCTGCCGCATCCGGGCAAGCCGATGAAGCAGGGCTGGTACGCGCACCCCACGTTCCTGCGCCTGGCGGACGGCGACCTGCTGATGTCCTACCTCTACGGTGCCGGCGCCGTGCCCTACTACGGCCACAATTACTACCGCCGCTCCTCGGACGACGGCAAGACTTGGTCCGACCAGTTCGTCCTCACGCCCTATGCCGGCTATGTGTTGATGCACAACGCCAAGCTGCTGGCGCTGCCAGACGGCCGCATCATCGCGCCGGTCGAGCTCAAGAAGCGCTGGCCCAAGTCCAACGACCACCGTGGCTACGTCAGCACCGCTTTCTATTCCGACGACCTGGGTTACTCATGGTGGATGAGTGAGAACCACGTGGATGTTTTCCCGCACGAGGCCCAGGAGCCGCACGTGGCGCAGCTTGATGATGCTCGCCTGCTGATGATGTTCCGCACCTACAGCGGCTCCATGGGGCGGGCGTATTCGGCAGACGACGGCGAGACCTGGTATGACGGCGAGGTGCTGCCCGAACTCAAAGCGCCGCCCAACGCCACCGCGCTGACACTGCACCGCATCCCGCGCGAACGGTGCCAGGACCTGCTGCTCATCCGCAATACCACCGGAGATGGCAAGGGCCGTCGCAACCCGCTGGTCTCGGTCATCTCACGCGACGGCGGCCAAACGTGGGAGAACGAGCGCGTGATTGCCGGCGACCGGACGGATGATTACGGCTACCAGAGCGTGACATTCATCGAGGACATGGCCGTCATGAGCTATCATGCCCGCGACGGCCTGCACGTTGCCCGCATCGCCATAGACTGGTTCTATGGTGATGGCAACGCGAGCTAGCGCCGGAATCGGCGCGCTAGATGAGGGAGGTAGGTGCGCCCGCTGCCGCCTCTGCTGTGACCGGCCGTCCGGCTCAGGATTGGGCGGTCCAGAGGATATCGCCGTTGCGAGTATCCCACTGGTACTTGGCACCACCGTCATCGTCGAAGTCGGGGCCGACGCTGTAGATCAGGAACCCCTCGGCCTGCCTCCTGTAGATGAAATCCCTCCCGCTGAAGACGTCCTTCGGCAGCGTCCACGGAAGCTCGTGCTGGAGTTGGGCGAGGTTCTGCGGGTACTGTCCATGGTGGGACTTGTAGCTCTTCAGGGCGAGGGCGATCCTGCAGAGATCCACACGAGTCACCGAGGCATCACGCTTGGAGTACACTCGAGCGTACACTGGAACGATCATGGCGCTGAGCATCGCCATGCGCGCCTCGCGCAGTTGGGGTTCGATGGCATCGAGTTCGGCCTTGGCCTCCAGGTAAGGCCGACCGGATGCCTGGACTTGCCGTGCCATAAGGCGCAGAAAGGTAGCCTCATCGAAGTTGCGGAGCGGCTGGCCGAGCCAACTGCAATAGACCCCCCAGATATGGGAGAGGGCTGGATGGCCAATGGTATCCTGCATGAGATCGTGCACCACCTGCGCGTCGGTGCGGAATTGGGCGAACATGCTGCACCCCTGCGCAGCTTCGGAACGCAGGCCGCCGTCAAACGACCCGTACACGTCAACTCCCTGTAGATGCTGCTGCAAGGACTGCATGGTGGTCGAAGGCAGCGGATGGTCGGAGATGATCTCTTCGATGGCTCCAAAGATCATGTCGCGCATCGCCGTTGCGACCAACTGAGCGACCAGCGACGGCTCCTGGGCGGCGTGATCTGCCACGCGGAGGCCAGTGAGGCACCAATCAAGCGCCTCCTCTAGCCGGTTATCCTCGGCGAGGACGATGGCTTGAACGGCAACCAGGCGGGTCGCGCTGCGGAACTTGGCCAGATGCGGGAGAATCACACTATACCCCAGTTGCCACTTGATGGGGAACACCGCCTTGGGATACTCGGACGCCTGCTTGAGCGCGGCCAGCGTGTCGGCGACCTGGGGCCGTTCGAGGATGCCGCGGACGGCCGCGGCGTTCTTGTCGCGCTCTCTGCCGAGACGGTAATCATCCAAGCGCTCCACTTCGTCGCGGGAGAGCCCCGCCAGGTCCGACGACGACCGAGACGCCTGGCTGGACGGGTCAAAGCTGACATGGAACACCTGCAGGTACACGGGGGCCGCGTTCTGGGTGGCGGGTATGGGCTGCGGAATCACGTCCGACATAGACATCGGTAGGCCGGCGGCTTGCCAGGCCTCTAACTGGCGGGTGAGCTGTGCGCTCCATTTGACGTTGTAGAACGTCCAGATGCCGCCGAGCACCACGCACAGAGCCATGAGCACGATGAGTGCTTTGGGCACGATGCGGGCCAGCCAATCACCGCTGCGGACCGCGGCGGAAGAGGACTTCTCCAACATTGAATCACCTCATTGGTGCGGTCAAACGGCCGTCTTGCCGCATGTCTGTCGCGCCGGACTAGTTCGCGGCGGACCAGGAGATCTCGTGCGCGCAAACGGCATTCTGTTCGTCCGGAACTGCCTCAAGCAATAGTTGAGCCGGTGTCAGCGGTATGCCGGCGGCCGCCAGTGCTGCGCGCTCGGCTGCTATCTGGGCCGCAAGCCCCGCATCACCATCGGCGCAGGCCAAACACCAAGTTGTGGTGAACGCCAGGAACACGCAGACCAGATTCGACAGCGGCGCGCAGATTGTGTAGCCCGAGCGGGTGCAGGCTGCTTTGGTCCTTACCATGATTCCTCTTTTTCGTATTGCCTCCGGCGCTGTCGAGCTCCAGGGCATCGATCAGCAAACGCTTGTGAGCGCGCAGGGCCTCGATGGATATGGGCTTCATGCGGAACGGCTTGCAGAGACGCTCCTCCGTTCCGCCGCCCAGAGGTGCCTGGGCGTAGGCATCGCCGGTGTCATCGGCGTTTGGCTGCAGGGACTTGCTGATGAAGCGCTTGCGGGCACGGAGGTTCTCCGCGAAGATGAGCCTGGTCTGCAGCCGCCCGCTCATGCCCGGCGGCGTGCTGAGGCCGGCGATTCTCTGGGCGTAGAACTCACCGACGAGCACGTTGATCATGAGCAGCAGGCCGGCGGCGGCCACCAGCGTCACCGTCATCCCACGCCACAGGCGCTGACTGCGCATACGCAGTGCCGCACGGCCAAAGAGTTGCGCGGCCGTCGCCTCGGACGGCTCGCGCAGCGACACCGCGCGGAGACGTTGCTCGAATCTCTTCATGTCATCCATCATCATCACCCAGCATTCTCTGCAGCTTTTCCAGCCCGTAGCGGTAGCGACTGGCGGCTGTGTTCATCGGAATGTCAAGCACCTCGGCAATCTCAGCGAAGGTGCAGTCGTGCCACACTTTCAGGACGACGACTTCGGCCTGCTCAAGGGGCAGTTGCTCGAGGGCCCGCTGAACGCGGAGGGCTTCCATGCGGTCGTGCGGCAGCGTGGCGTCGGTGTCCGCGAGGCTGATGTTGTGCACGCTGACCCGCATGGAGCTGCGCCGGCCATAGAGCTGTCCGGCTTTGTTGAGCGCCACCTTGAGCAGATAAGCTCGGACATTGCGGATACCTGTCACTCTCCGCCCGCGATCCACCAGCGAAAGGAAAGTCTCCTGCAGCAGGTCTTCGGCATCTTCCCTGCTGGCGGTGTGCAAGAGCAGCATCTGGTAGACCGTATGGGCATAAGCTTGGTATAGGCTGTGCAGAGCACTCAGGTCGCCCCCAGCGAGCGCCGCCAGAAGGTGCCGGTCTTCTGCTGGTCCCACAGTCCTCATCTATAAGAGCCCTGGCTTTGCACACCGGTGTTTGTCCACATGCTTAGTGTGCCCTGGGAGGCGGGTTTTGTCTAATGTTTTTACATTCAGGCCAACGCAAAAAGCCGCCACTACGCGTGGCGGCCTGTTCAGGCGAGTTTTCTTGTAATGGTGCCGAAGGCCGGACTCGAACCGGCACGGGCGCTAGCCCACTGCCTCCTGAGGACAGCGTGTCTGCCAAATTCCACCACTTCGGCACCCGGCAGTGGCACCATTTTACCCAGAGGCAGAGGCGTTGTCAACTGCAACACGGCGGGAGTCCTGAGCTAGTACCATACATGGGTTACAGTTGAGCTGTGGTGGTGGCGTGGTCGGCCGCGGGATTGCAGGGGATTTGCCGCGAGACAAGGAATCTGCCACACAAAGGTGGCGAGGCTAGTGGCAAAGGTCTACGCGCTGCTCTCCGTGCACACGGAGGATTGCATCAACCCGGAGACCGATGACGTGCCCCTGAGGCTGACACAGATATGCACCCGTCACGGCTGCCAGGCCGTCTTCAAGGTCACCACTGAGAAGGCCCGCAGCCTTCAGCGCAACGGCCGCCAGGATGTCTTGGAGGCGCTCAAGACGCAGGATGTCGGTTTTCACATGACCAACCACAGCATCCCGCCAACCGTTCCCGTTTACACTCAAGACACGAGCTGGGATGAGGGAGTGCGCGCATTCGAGCGCGCAGAGCGAGTCGGCTACGACGAATGGCGCCGGATCTTCTCACGCAATGCCTTCACGTACTGCCATGGCGTGGATACCCCTTTCTCACTTCCGGTTCTGCGCAAGTGGGGCATCCCCACCTATACGTGGTCATGCTGCGTCGGCCTGCAGGGATTGCCCGTTCACTACATGGGGCTATTGATGCTGCCTGCAGGTAGCCCGAACGGCTTCCATCTCGGGTTTCGCCTCGGCGAGAGCGCGACCGGCGAGCAACTTATCAGCGAGTTCGACGCCATCTACCATCGTCTCCACCTCGGAGAGGGCGGGATGTTGCACATCTCATCGCACGAGGTCGAGTGGGTCACCCGCGAGTTCTGGGACGAGAACTTCCGTCAGGGGAAGCTGGTGCTGCCCCGCGAATACCGCAAAGCCCCGATCAAGAGCCGCGAGGAGATTGAGCGTGGCTACAAGGACCTCGATGACCTGCTCGCCCACGCACGCGCGCGCCCCGATTGCGGAATCATCACATCACCCGAGTTCTACGAGCTCTACAGAGACCGCCTCATGGGTGCCGGTCTCTCGATTGACGAGGTCTGCGACCTTGCGGAGGCCGTCCTGGACGAGATCACCTTCCATCCCCTGCGCGGGCAGTATGTCTCGGCTGCCGAGACGTTCGGTGTGGTGGTTGCCGCTCTCAGTCACTACTTCAGCCAAGGGCGATTGCCTGAGACTGTCATGCTACGCTACTACGGCGGCCCGCCGCGTCATACTGACACAGCCACACAGACTGATGCGCTAGGCCCGGAGCTTCTTCGCCATGTGCTCGAAGGCGTGTCTGACTACCTTGAATTCGAGGAGCGTGTGCCGGCGGAGGTATGGCTGGGGAACGATCCGGTAGCGCCCGGCGATTTCATGGCGACCATGTGCAGAGCAGTGCTCGAATTGCGCCGGACAGGTGCATTGCCGTCCTCAATCCAACTGCAAGCAGGAAATGTGACTTGTACCGAATACGGCCCGTCGGAGGCGCAGGTAAGCACATGGCCGGCTTTTCCCCCTGGCTTTGCCGACCACAACGGCGCGGCGATGGCGCGGCTGCAATGCTGGACGCTCAAGCCGGCGGTGCAAGGATAGCGGACTGTCGCAAGACGCACGGGAATGGGGAAATCAACATGAGATGCCTGGCACTTCCTTTCTTGCTCTTCTCAATCAGTGCCGCTGTTGCCGCTCAGACCGACCCGCAGACTGCGCTCTGGGAAGCACTGCCTGAGAGCGCCAGATGGGAGCTGCAAATGCTGGGGGTCGCCGATGCACAGCGGCTCGCCGAACTCCGAGAGCAAGTGGCAAAGCGCGTTGTGACGATTGCCATTGTCGGCCAGGGAGGGATCAGCAAGAGCAGGCTGATGGCGCGCCTGGCTCCGGGCAGCAGCTTCATCTACAGAACCTGCCCCAAGTGGCCTGATTGCGATCCGCACACAGGCACGCACGATACCGGCCAGGCGGCGGTGATACTCGACTTGACCGCAGCGCTCGGGGTGCGCGTCCGGCTGGCGTCCTACCAGCCTGACGAGGCGTGGCAGACGGTCGCAGATGACATGCTCGAAGCCGGACGCCGCTGCGACATCGTCGTGTGTTTCCACTCATTCTGGGGCAGCAACGTGCACATTATCACCGACGCTATCGCCGCCAGTCCGGAAGCATTGTTCGTCACCCCCTATGCGGAGTACGAGAAGCGGCCCACCGGCACGTCCATGCAGGCGGCGTCGGCCAAGCCACGGGGCGGCGGACTGCCCAACCTTGTGACCTGCGCGCCGCTGGCCCGCAAGTCTGATGGCAGCATCCTGAAGCCCGCCAACCGCGATGCGGGCGACACCGAAATCATCAATCTCATCGCCCCGTCCTACCACGCCAGCGGCCCTGGCGGCACCTGTCCCGCCGCCGCCACCACGGCGGCAGTGGCGGCGTTCCTCTACGCAGCCGCGCCTCAACGGCCAGGACCTGGTGAGGTTCTCAAGCTACTGCGGGCAGGGGCGTGCATTGATGAGAAAGCGCTGACATCGGCACCGCCGTTCACCGACGAGCACATCGGGAAGCTCAGAAGCTCCATCGCCCAGTTAATCGAGCCCGGCCCTGGAGGTCCCGCGAAGTTGGACGCCGAGGGCGTCATCAAGCTGGGCCGAGGTCCCGGAGGATAAGCCCTTCGTTAGTCCGGATACTTGCCGATGAAGAAGTCGTCTATCAAGATGCGGGCATCGGGAGCCTGCCGGTCCACGAACACGTAGATGCGTACCGTGCGGGCCCCGGGCGGCACCGCAAACTCAATCTCAACCTTCTGCCACTCCCCCGGCTTGTGTGGCACGCTCACCGAGGTTCGGGGCAGCATCGCGTCGCCACGCGGCAGCGCGTCAATCTTGTACACCGCATCACCGTCATTGTGTTTGACCCATACCGACATCAGCAGGTTCTCGCCGCCCTTGACGGCAATGCCCTCGGATACCCCGGCGTGCTGAGTCTGCCAGAAGGCGAAGCAGTACTTCCCGCTGCGCGCGTCCTCGTCGGTCAGCGAGCAGCTCATCGGCGAGCCGGCTCCGCACCAGATGTTGACGCCATCGCGCACCTGGTGCTCTGGCGGCAACGGGCCGCCTGCGGCTGCGGGCTGCTTGGCACCCCGTTCCTCGAAGCTGGGATCGGCGATCATGTTCTGAAGCTCTTGCCCGCTGGCATGGAACCGCGCAACATCCATCAGCTCCTTCAAGATCGGCCGCGTTTCCTCTTCCCCCTGCTGTGCCCACCATGTCACTGCTTGCGCACTGCCCTGTGACGCGACCAGAAAGCTTGAGACACTGCGGAAACTGCCGCCGATTGTGCTCAACACGAGAGGATCAACGACGCCCTGCTGCAACCCGTCATAGAAAGTGTCCCGGTCTCCGTGGTCGGCGTAGTCCTTCGCCGGCGAGCCCTCCATCACGGCATACTTGTAGTCGGCGAGAGTGAGGTTGTTGTCAACGGCCTCGCGGGCGGTGGCCACCACCTGCTGCGCCGCCTGGAGACCCTCGGTCTCGCCGGTGCGGAGCCGATCCATCGCCCAATACATTCTCGCCCCAGGCACCGCGAAGTCGTAGAGCATCTTCACCAGCTTGATCCGCTCGGCAGCAAGCGCGTCACCGGCGGCCGCTTCCAGGGCGGCTTCGAGATGCTTGGAGGCCTGCTCGGCCCTGACGACAGGCAAGACGCTGAACTGCTCGATAGACTTGCCGTTGCTTAAGGAACCCATATCCTTCCCAAACGGATGCGGCAAGCCTTCCTTCTGCACCCACTCTTCATAGCCGGCCTCAATGTCGCCATAGAACGCCTTCATCTGTTCTCCGGCCGGTCCGAAGAAGCTCTGGTAGAACGCGTCCAGTACCGCATCGGGGTCCAGACGCGGGTCCCAACACAGCTCCGCCTCCAGGTAGCCGGCCATGCCGTCTAGCGGGTAGATGCCATAGAACTCCTGGTAGAAGTGCCGTGGCAGGTTGGTACCGACCATGTAGCGTATGCGCTTCGCCGACTGATGGACATCCAACTTGGGGATGATGAACCACATGTCGTCATGGTACAGGTAGATTCCCATGTGCTTCGCGCCGGTGGCCTGCCACTTGTCCCACATCTCAAAGGCATTGCCGCCGACACAGAGCACGGGCAGCAGCATCGGGTGAAGCTGGACCGTAGTGGGCGGCTCCCGCATGGAACCATACGCGATGAAGCCGAGGAGGCGGCTGGGGAACTGCTCGGCGACCTTCTCCGCAATGGCATTGGAGAGCTTCACATAGCGGTCGCACAGGCCGATGCGGTTGAGCGGGTCGGCGCCCGGTGCATCCATGGCGCGGCAGGCCTCACAGGTGCAATCGCCATAGCCATCGTTGACAGACACGCTCTCGGCGATCCGGCCGGGGTCGCTGCGGAATGTCTCCAGGACTGATTCGGTCATGATCTCAGCGACGCGGGGGTTGGCCACACACGGCTGCCAGCCGTGAGCGACGTGCCCCTTCTCGTTGACCGATGGAATGAAGCGCTTGCCATTGATGAGCGGGAATAGCTCTTCGTCCTCGAGATGCTCTTTTGCCTTCATCAGCCGGAAGTAGCTCTCATTCGAGGGGATGGTGTAGTTCATGCGCCAGAAATCAGCGAACTTGATGAACCGACAATCCTCGTTAGTGGGTCCCCGGCTGTCCAGCCCGCTCATGATGCGGCTGACAAAGTACGGCCAGTCACGCCACTCGATTTCAGGGAGCTTCAGTGTGGGCTGCCCTGGCACCACGTCACCGATCCCACCTGGCGGTCCCGGCCAGTAGCGCCGCACTCCCAGATAGCGCCGCAGCAAGCCCACTGCCCCCAGCATCGTCGCTTGCGGCGTGGCGCCACGGATGATCAGCGTGCGTGAGTCAACGGTCTTCACGAGATAGCCGTTGATGTTGGGGAGCTCGGCATCACCGTAGCGGAGGGGCGGCAGTCCCAAAGATACCCCCTTGGCGACGGCGGTGTCGCCCACGTGGACGCGTGCCATGTCCGGCGAGGTGTCAGCGGTCTCCTGCACGAACGCGAGGCTGGCCCCGGTGGCCTTCTGAATGTAGAAACGCAGATTGTGCGCGGCCCGGCTCTCCTCCGGTGTCGCCTTCTCGGGCAGCACGATGCATGCTCTGGCCTGCCCGTCCTCGGCGACGGTGAAGTAATTCTGCCGGCCCTCGACGGGCGGCGGCGGATAGTTGAAGGCGACCCGGTCAGGTGCAACAATTCCAGCGCCAAGTGCACCCGCCGTCATGCAACCGAACAGGAAGAGATGCGTAGCCAAGCGGAAGCTGGTAAGGATGCGTGCCATTCGCCAATCACCATCCGACTTGCGGAGTTTACGCGTACTTGGCCATCACTGTTGCGAGGGCGCCAGAGTCGAGTTCCTGCCGAAATAGCGGTCCCTTCTGTAGCGCTGCGAATTGTGTTTCGAACGGGGAACGGTGGCCCTTGTAGATTACGCCCAGTGGTATCTGTTCGTCGAACTGCTCGGCCACGGCCATTGCTGCCCCCCAGTCCTCGGGGTCGTGGCTGTCGGCCAGTTCATACGT
>CAZJVY010000034.1:0-38363 GCA_964549395.1 uncultured Armatimonadia bacterium
ACGTTGACTTGCCTGCATTGGTGTAGCCGACGAGTGACACGAGCGGGACACCCGCTCGCTCGCGGGCCTTCTGCTCCACGGCTCGCTGCTGACGTACCTCATCGAGCTGCCCCTTGAGGCGCGATATCTTCCTGCGTAGTGTCCGCCGGTCGGTCTCGAGCTTCGTCTCACCCGGCCCCCGGACGCCGACCCCGCCGCCAGTGCCGCCGGCGATGCGGTCCATCATCCGTCCCTTGCCCACCAGGCGAGGCAGAAGGTAGGACAGCTGCGCCAATTCGACTTGAAGCTGGCCCTCTCTGGTGGTGGCATGTTGGGCGAAGATATCGAGGATCAACTCGGTGCGGTCCAGGACTTTGCAGTCCAGTTGATCCACGAGGTTGCCGACCTGCACCGGAGTGAGTTCGTCATCGAAAAGCACGATGCCCGCGTCGGCGGAGAGTCGCAAGGCCCGCAACTCCTGCAGCTTGCCCTTGCCGATGTAGGTGGCCTGGTGAGGGGCTTTGCGGGCCTGCACGAGGACGTCAACAGGCACGGCGCCCGCAGCCAGCGCGAGCTGGGCCAACTCCCGCATGGAGCGCAGGCCCTCGTCCTGCAGCTTGGAGATGCCGACGAGAATGGCTCTCTCCGCCGCCAGTCGCGCCTCACGCTCAAGACCAACCGCTATTATTTCATTCATGGGTCATCAACGCCAGAGATACGGATGCGACCGGTCACAAGCCACTTCCACATCATCCAGGAAGAAGGGAGCGCCGTCTGCCGAGGTCTAGAACGCCAGCTTCAGCGTATTGCCGATTCTCTGAATCGCTTCCTCAATCTGAGCGATCTTGTCTTCACCCTTGATGGTCAGGGAGCAGCGGACGAAGCCCTCGCCATAGGAACCGTAAACCGCACCCGGGATGACCAGCACCCCGCACTCGGCCAGCAGGTCCTTGGCGAAATCGGCGGCAGCGGTGTAGTTCTTGGGAATCGGCACCCACACGTAAAATGCGGCCTTCGGGGGTTCCAGGCTCCAGCCGAGCGAGTTGAGGCCGTCAACCAGGGCGTCGCGTCGCTTCTGGTACTCGGCCCGCAACTGGACGATGAAGCCATCATAGCCGCCCAGAGCGGCGATGCCGGCACGCTGGACCGCCATGAAGGTGCCGGAATCAACATTGCTCTTCGCCTTTGACAGCGCCTCGACGAACGGCGCGCCCCCACAGGCCCAGGCCACCCGCCAGCCGGTCATGTTGAATGTTTTGGAGAACGAATGCATCTCGATGGCCACGTCCCTGGCACCGTCAACTTCCAGGATGCTGTGGGTCTCGTAGCCGTCGTAGCACACTTCCGAGTAGGCGCAGTCATGTACTATCACTACCTCGTTGTCCCGCGCGAACTTGACGGCTCTCTCGAAGAAGTCCGGTTCGGCCACTGCGCCGGTCGGGTTGTTCGGGTAGTTGAGGAACATCAGCTTGGCTGCCTTCCTGACCGGCAAAGGAATGGCCTCGAAGTCGGGAAGAAAGTCGTTCTCGGCAAGGAGCGGCATGGGAAAGGGCGCCCCGCCGCACCATGTCGTCTGGACTTTGTAGACCGAGTATGCGGGGTCCGGCACCAAAACGATGTCGCCGGGGTCTATGTAGGCCCAGATGATGTGCGCCAGCGCCTCTTTGCAGCCGATCGTGCTCTGAATCTCGCCTGTTGGGCTGACCTGCACACCGAACCGCTTTACCATGAAATCCGACACGGCCTGTTTGAACTCGGGCATGCCGAAGCCGCTCTCGTCGTATGGGTGGGTTGTCGGATCTTTAGCCGCTTCGTAGAGAGCCTCGATGACATAATCCGGCGTCGGCATGTCCGGGTCCCCGATGCCGAAATCAATCGGCTCGTTGCCGTCCGCCAGCATTCTCGCCTTGATCTGGGCGATCTCGCGGAACGGATATGGCGGGATGCGCTGCAATCTCTGGGCTAACGGAACATTCACCCTGGACTCCTCCTCGCTGTACTACCCTGCATCCGGAGAAAGGTCTTCTCCGGAGTATGGAACTCCCGGATGCTTCACTCTTGGACTTGCCGGAGCAGTGACGGGTGCACTGTGCCGCTGAACGCTTCGGCGGCAGGGCCGGTCAGGAACACGTTGCCACCCTCGCGCCACTGTATACCCAGTTCGCCGCCCCGCAGGTGCATCTTGACCGCATCGGTGCAGTGTCCGTTGAGGATCGCGGCCACGGTTGCGGCCGAGGCACCGGTCCCACATGCAAGCGTTTCCCCCGCACCGCGCTCCCATACACGCATCCGTGCCTCGTGTTCCCCCAGCACCTGCACGAACTCCACGTTGGTGCGCCTGGGGAACGCCGGGTGATGCTCTATCTGCGGGCCGTAGCCGAGCACCAGTTCGTCGGTGATGTCGTCCACGAATATCACGCAGTGCGGGTTGCCCATTGACACGCAGGTTACCTCAAACGTCGTCTCCCCCACCTTCAGCTCTTCGCCGATGACAGGCTCTCCGGCCGGCTCGCCGCTCATGGGTATCTCGGCGCGTGTGAGCCTGGGCGGCCCCATGTCCACCCGTACCAGCGAGACCACGCCGCCCTGCACCTGGAGAGTGGGCTTAATGATGCCGGCTTTCGTCTCTATGCACAGACTGGTCTTGTCAGTCAGGCCGTATTCGTACACATACTTGGCGAAGGCGCGGATGCCGTTACCGCACATCTCCGCTTCGCTGCCATCGGAGTTGAATATGCGCATGGTGAAGTCATGCTGCTCGGAAGCCGCGATGACGATGATGCCATCGCCGCCGATGCCGAAATGCCTGTCAGACAGCACTGCCGCGAGCTTCTCGAGGTTGTAGGGGCTCAAGTCCTGGCTGATGGCATCAATGTAGATGTAGTCGTTCCCGAGACCGTGCATTTTTGTGAACTGCAAACTCAACACCGTCCCCGTGCTCTGGTTGGACACCGCCCACGGTCGAACATGCCATTCCCTACAAAAACGCACGACAGGCATTTGGCCTATCGTGCTCGTCCGGATCGCCGTCAGAAATGCGTGCTGTCTATGTCTTCTCGGATCCGGCGGGCCCGATCACCGCGACCGCGCTCTTGTAGACCATGACTTCAACTCCGCCGGTAGAAACAAGGATTGTGAAGGCGTCAAAGCCGGCGACTGTGCCCGTCAACTGCTTGCCGTTGGTCATTACCACCCTGACCGAGGTGCGCTTTTCGCTCAGTTGCTGGAGGTAGCGGTCCTGGATACTCTCTTTGTCTTTGGACACGGTGAGTTCACCCGGTTATGGTTGATAGATGCGCCTGGCAGCGTCAACGGCCTGTTGTACACAGGCCTGGAACTCGTCTGCGGTGGCCCACTCCAACCACCTGAAGGCAGCCGACTCTCCGGTCCTGTCTCCGCTTAACCGCCTGCGAGATTCCGCTCGGAACCACGTCAACTGCCGCTTGGCAAAGCGACGAGTGTCGCGCTTGATCAAGCGGACAGCCTCCTGGTAATCGAGATCCCCCTCCAGATGCGCCAGCAAATGACGGTAGCCGATCGCCTGCATCGCCTGATCCCGTCGCGTGCAGCCCCGCTCTCTCAAGGACTGGACCTCCGCCAGCCAGCCCATCTGCAACATGTCGTCCACACGCTGCTCGATCGCCCCATACAGCACCTGACGGGGTCGTGCGACGACAAAGTAGAACGAATTATAAACTACCTCCGGCATCTCGTCAATCCGCCGCTGGTCTGAGAAGGCACGGCCCGTAGCCTCAATGACCTCCAGCGCGCGCACTATCCTCTTCGTGTCGGCATCGCCAATGGTTGCAGCGGCCTGCGGGTCGAGTTGCATTAGACGCTTGTGGAGAGCTGTTGGGCCCTGTGCCTGGGCTTCTTGCTGCAGACGCGCACGTATCTGCTCCTGTTCCGGCCCTGGGTGCGGAGGAAAGTCGAAATGATGCACTACCGCGTTAATGTACAGACCGGTGCCGCCGCAGAGCACCGGCAGGCGTCCTCGGGCGTGAATGTCGGCGATGGCAGCCTGGGCCTGCGCCTGGAAGTCGGCAACGGTGTACGGCTCGCAGGGGTCAACGCAGTCAACCAGGTGTATCGCCACGCGGGCACGTTGTTGCCGGGTCGGCTTGGCGGTCCCGATGTCCATGTACCTGTATATCTGCATGGAATCGGCGGACACCAGTTCCGACGGCACCGCCTCCCCTACACGCAGCGCAAGTTCGGTCTTGCTGCAGGCGGTAGGACCCGCTATCACCAGCAACGGCACGTTGCGGGCAGGTCCATTGGCAGACATCCTGCTTCTTATCCCTCGAAGCCGCGCTTACTGCCCATCGGCGGCAGGTTACCGCAGTGCGGGCAGTGAACTATGCCCACTGGCGAACCGGGCAGATTGCCCGCCCGCTATGGTAGTATAGAGGCTTTGAGGGGCGAGCACAAATGGCCGACGCAGGATTCCGTGATGGCGCAGTCAACGTAGTCAACTTCGGCGCGACCGGGGATGGCACCACAGACGATGCACCGGCCATCCAGGAAGCGATTGACAGCACCCACGGGGCGCTTTTCTTTCCGGCCGGCGAGTATCGGCTCAACAGCGGACTGAAGGTGCATCTCGCACGGCGCGGGCGCACCTATATCACTTCCGGCGGCGCACGCCTGCTTAATGCGTCGGGGGAGCCGGCACTGCATGTAGCGGGCACTCACGAAGGTACGGCAAGCCCACAGACGGTGAGTGAGCACACGTTCCGGCATGAGACGATGCCGCTCATTTCCGCTCTGGAGATCGTCGGGCTTGGCGACTGCGGAGACGGCATTGTCCTGGAGAAGACGTACAAGGCCGTTGTGTCGAACGTCCTGGTCCGAGATTGCCGCCATGGCATCCGGCTTGCCGCCCGCAACCGGGATGTTATCATCGCGCAGTGCCACATCATGCATAATCGAGATATCGGTGTGTTCTACGATAATGTCAGCCTGCATCAGAGCAATATCGTCGGGTGTCACATCTGCTACAACGGCCATGCAGGCATTAAGGTGGCCGATGGCGACATCCGCAACCTCCAGATTACGGGCAATGACATCGAGTACAACAACTCTGCCGAGGACGGCGAGGTATGCGCTGATGTATGGTTCGATGCGGGGGCCGGCACGGGCACCGGGATCCGCGAGAGCACCATCTGCAGCAACACCATCCAGGCCACACGCAGCCCGAACGGAGCGAACATCCGTCTCGTCGGGCCGCCGGACAGTGAGTCGCAGAAGGTGGGCCTCATCAGCATAGGCGGCAATCTCATCACCAACCAGGAGTACAACATATGGGCTGCGAGGTCGCGCGCAGTCGCCATCAGCGCCAATACGCTGCTCCTCGGCCCCGCCGCTAACATCCGTCTGCAGGAGTGCCGCAGTGTCACGCTCTCTGCGAACGTCATTGACGACATACCCGACTACAGCCGGGCAGGCGGAACGTGCGGGGGGATTGTGCTGGAGCAGTGCGAGGGCTGCGCCATCAACGCTATGATCCTACGGGGCATCGAGGCCCCTGACGACGGGGCGGCCCTTTTCTTGCAGGGCTGCAGAGAGTGTGGTGTGACGGCCTCCCAGGTTCTGGAGTGCCGCTCTGCGGCGGTGGAGCTACGGGAATGTATCAACTGCCGCGTCAGCAGCAACATCCTGGGTGCGAAGGGCGCATCAGGGGGCCGGCCGGTGCGTGAAATCGGTGGCTCAGGCAACGTGGTGTGCGATAACCTCGAGAAACGTTAGCGCGTGTGAGCGGGGCTTAGGCCCCTGCGTTG
This sequence comes from uncultured Armatimonadia bacterium, assembly GCA_964549395.1. GTDB lineage: Bacteria > Armatimonadota > Zipacnadia > Zipacnadales > UBA11051 > UBA11051. The sequence continues at coordinate 5,760 of CAZJVY010000034.1, forward strand.
GCCGGTATGCACAATGGCGACAAGCCAGGCCCTCCGCGGCTTCGCATCAGAGCCGTAGTGGCGGCCGGAAGCCTGTGCAGAAGGGTGCGACGGGGCCGATGGGGGCGCCGGCGGGCCAGCTTGACACCCCCCTTGGGGTACTATATAATCCCCTTGGCCAAGAGTGAATCGCGGGTCCACAACGCTTTTCCTAATCTCAATCTCCAGGTTTCCGAAGACGCCCTTGTCGTTGCAGCAATCCACCTGGCTTACCACAGCGCCTGCGAAGCAGTCGGAAATCCGCAAGATGAGCGGCGGCGCCACGCCGCTGCTGACTGCGTTCATGAGTGCCTTCGCGTCGCGCACGAGTTGCCGCGTGTGAGGCGGCACTCAATGGGCTGTCGCGGTAGTGGCTTGCCTCAGCCAGCGGGGAGCAGAGGAACTTGCTTGTTTGGGTGGGACGCAGCCTAATCGCTCTGACACGCTTCCTGGGCGCCACGTTCACCCTCAACAACCGCGTGGTGGCGGGCATTCTGAGGGGCCGCGCCGAGTACAATACGACCGTCACCCAGATGGCGCACGTGGGGGTCAACTCACTGCCCATCGTGGCGGTCACAATGCTTTTTTCGGGCATGGTTCTGGCATACCACGCGGCCGTTCAGGCAGGCAAGCTGGGAGCGACGAGCCTCGTAGGGTGGCTGGTGGCCGAGACGCTGTGCCGGGAGTTGGGGCCGGTGCTGACCTCAATCGTCATCTCAGCGCGCGCCGGCTCCGCAATGACGGCTGAGCTGGGGACGATGAAGGTCACAGAGCAGATAGATGCCCTGCGCGCCATGGCGGTCAATCCGATAGACTATCTTGTGGTTCCTCGCTACCTGGCGTGCCTGGTGATGGTGCCGATCATGGTATTGATCGGCGACACGACCGGCGTGATAGGCGGCTATGTGCTAGCGGTGCTGGCACCTGACATAAACCAGATCGCGTATCTCTCAAACATACCCGGCAACCTCGAACTGTGGACGGTCATAGCCGGCATCCTGAAGTCGGTTGCGTTTGCCGTGATCATCGCGATAGTGAGCTGTTACGAGGGTCTTAGCTGTAAGATGGCGTCGGTGGAGGTCGGGCGGGCCACGACGCGCTCAGTCGTGTATTGCATAATGCTGATATACGCTGCGAATCTCATCCTGACAACGCTGCTCTTCCCATCCTGATGACAGAAGCGATGCCAGTCAAACACAATGATGCTATCATCCGCGTCGAGAGCCTCGGGTACCAGGTTGAGGACACCGCGATCCTCACCGGCATAAGCTTTGAGGTGTTGACCGGCGAGGTTTTCGGTGTGATGGGGATGTCGGGGTCAGGCAAGAGTACGCTGCTGCGTTGCCTTATGGGGCTCGTGCGAACCAGCTCCGGCGCCGTCGAGATAGACGGGGAGGTCATGACCGGCAAGACCGAGGACCAACTCAACACCGTGCGGGCCAGGATGGGGATGTGCTTCCAGGGAGCGGCGCTTTTCGATTCGATGACGGTGGCTGAGAACCTGGCATTCGGTCTGCAACGGGACAGGCAACTGAGCGCACAGGAGATTGCCGGGCGGGTGGCGGAGCACCTGAAGATCATCAACCTGGAGGGCTTCGGTGACTATATGCCGGCAGACCTTTCCGGGGGCATGAGAAAGCGCGTCGGTATCGCCCGGGCGCTCATCATGCGGCCGAAGATAATCCTGTACGACGAACCCACCAGCGGCCTGGACCCGATTACCGCTGGTCAGATCAACGCTCTCATCTCCCGCCTCCGTGACGAGTTTGGCACCACGTCGGTGGTTGTGACGCATGAAGTTGACCGGCTTTTCGCGATAGCGGACCGTGTGCTCATGATAGACCGCAAGACCGTTGCAGCCTGCGATACGCCAGAGAACCTGCTGTGTTCCGAGGACGAAGGCGTCCGGCAATTCATCGCCGGCGACATACATGGCCCAATTGATACGTGCGTACCTATGCCCGGGATCGCGGCTGTCGAGTGAGGTGAACGCTAGGTGCAGAATGAAGCCAAGGTCGGCGCTTTCTTCCTGGCGGCGGTAGTTCTCATTTCGGCAGTGCTGTTGTTCCTGGGAGACTATGCCGGGCGCTGGTCGAGCCTCATCGTTACGGCACACTTCCAAGACGTGGCCGGGCTGGAGCCCGGCGCCGAGGTGCGGTTGAGCGGGGTGCGGGTGGGCCGCGTGTTGAGAATACTGCTACAGGAGCACCCGCAGTTCCCAGGTAGGCCGGCACAGGTAATCATGGCGATTCAGCGCGATGTGATGCTCTTCGAGGGCGACCAGTTCTTCGTGGACCAAGGCGCACTCATCGGCGACAAGTACGTAACCGTAGTCCGGACGGACGAAAGGGAGAAGCGCCGGCTGGCCGGCGGTCAGCACGTCGCGGGAGCCGGTCTGGCCGGATTAAGCGGGCTGGCGCAGGAGGCGCAGGACCTCATCGCAGACGCCAAGAGGACACTGAGGCGCATCGAGGACACGCTCGGGGGGCCGGAGCGCAGAGAGCAGATCGACCAGATCGTCAGCAACGTAATCTCGCTAACCGCGCGGGCGGACCAAGTGTCCGTCGAGGCCCTCAAGTTCGCCCAGGACCTGGCACGGATGTCGGCGCAGACGCGGCCGCAGGTGGCAGCCATGGCTGAAAACCTCGCTCAATCCGCCAGGGCGGTGCGCACTACCGTCCAGATGGTACAGCGGATACTGGCCACTTCACCCGTACCTGCCAACATGGCGCAGGCCTCGGAGAATATTGCTCAGTCAACGGATGATATCAGAAGGGTCACGGAAAACCTGTCCGCCACTCTGGCCGACCCGGCGACGCGGGCACGACTGGACCAGCTCATCACCAATCTGGATGCCGCGACTGGCAACCTGGCGGAACTGACCGCCCAGGCTCATCAACTCATCAGCGATGACCGGGGCATCGGCCAGGACTTGAAGGCCACCATGGCCAATCTGCAGCGGGCTACAGATGACCTGGCGCGGACCAGCGCTCACGTCAGAGAGGTCATCACAGACCCGAAGATGACCGAAGACGTGAAGGTTTCGGTCGCGAAGACAAGGGAGACACTTGAGGAGACCGCCAAGGTCGGCGAGAAGGCGTCCAAGTCGCTGGACCGCGTGGATGGGACGATGGACCGCATCAGGGACGCGCTGGCCTCGGTCCGCCCAAGCCGCACGCAGTCCACTCTGGCAGTCGAGGCGGCTGCCGACAGGGGAATGCGCGCGGACCTCAATGCCGATCTCTACTATCAAGGCAGCCTGGGCGAGTTCTGGCGTGTGGGTATCTATGACATCGGAGACAGTGAGCGCCTGAACCTGCAAAGATCAGTGCCGCTTTCCGAGACCGAGGCGTTGCGGCTCGGTATTCATGCCAACAAGGCCGGCGTGGGCTACGACCGACTGATCAGCGACAGGCTGCGCAGCGAGCTTGACCTGTGGGACCCGAAAGCACACAGATTCGACCTGCGATTCGGCTATCTGACGCGGCCGGGCTTGGACCTGACATTCGGCGCCGATGACATGCTCCATGATGCTGACCCATTCATCGGTCTCAGGTACAATTTCGGAGGGACGGCTGCAGACAAAGGGCAATAGCAGTTCGGGAACCAAACCGAAAGCAGGCGGACATGCAGCCCGGTCCGCTTTGCGGTAGTGTCATCATGGTAACAGGGGAGCTCGACGAGCTCCAGATGATCTCAGGAGGACAACTAGATGCGAGTCATATTTCTACATGATGTCGAGCGAGTAGGTCACGAGGGCGATGTGTCCGTTGTGGCGGACGGCTATGCGCGCAACTACCTGATCCCCCGCGGCTTGGCAGTGAAGGCGACGAAGGGGGCTCTCCAGGAACTGGAACAGAGGCGCAGCGCCATCGAGAAGCGTGACGCCGAGAAGCGCAGCGGAGCCGAGGCTCTCGCCCAAGATCTGAGCCTGAAGATGATCGTCGTTAAGGCGACCGCCGGTGAGGGTGAGCGCCTTCACGGGCAGGTGACGGCTCAGCAGATCGCCGATGCGGCCAAACAGCAACTGGATATGGATATTGACCGCCGCGACATTGAGATCCCCGAGCCGATCAGGCAACTCGGCGACTACCTCATCAGTGCGCGGTTGTATAAGGATGTCAAGGCTCAGTTGCCTGTGTCGGTTGTGGCCGACCGCCAGACCAAGGCGGACGATGATGAGGACAGGAAAGATAGGGGCGCGCCGGAAGCCGAAACCAAGACGCAAGTGAAGGCTGCGGAGGAGGCCGACGTGGCTGAGGAGGCCGACAGCCCGGAACCCGAAGACGAGGCAGAAGAGGCCGCTGAGGAAGTTGCAGACGAGGCGGAAAACGACGACGAGGAGTAGGCGGATGATTGCGGGATGGACGGCGGCTCAATCAACCGCCGCCCGTGACAAGGAGGACGGCTGAACGTGGCAGAAGGTAGCAGGCGCGGCTCATCCGGGGACTTGTCAGGTCGCTTGCCTCCGCAAGACCTTGACGCCGAACAGGCGACGCTGGGCTCGATGCTGCTTGAGGAGGAGGCTGCAAGCCTTGCGTTCAGCATTGTTGCAGCCGAGGACTTCTACCGCGAGGCCCACCGTTTGATCTTCGCGGCGATGAGGTACGTTGCCGACCGCAATGAACCTGTGGACCTCGTCACTGTAAGTGCGGAACTGCGCCGGCGTGGGCAGTTGGAGGAGGTCGGCGGCGGCGAATACCTTACTGCGCTAATGAACGAGGTCCCCACCGCCGCCAATGTCCCGCGGTACGCAGCTATCGTGGCCGAGAAATCCGTGCTGCGCAGGCTCATCTCTACCGGCGCCGAGATTCAGGCAATGGCCTACGAGAACCCGGACGATGTGGGCCAGGTGCTCGACCGCGCGGAGACCAAGATATTCAACCTGGCTCAGCGGCGCATCAGCGGCGACTTCAGCCCCATCGGGCCGCTGGTCGAGGAAACGTTCGGCAAGCTGGACGAGGTGTACCGCAAACCGGGGAGGATCTCGGGCATCCCGACGGGGCTGAAGGCTCTTGATGACCTCACCCACGGCCTGCAGAACGGGGACCTGGTGATCATTGCCGGGCGCCCCTCCATGGGCAAGACCTCACTTGCCATCAACAACCTCTGCATGCAGGCGGCGGTCCACGAGAAGATCCCGGTCGGGATATTCAGTCTCGAAATGTCGAAAATGATGCTTACCGAGTCAATGCTTTGCAGCCTGGCGCGCGTTGATTCGTGGCGGCTACGGCAGGGACTGGGCGGAGACAGCGACTGGGACCGGATCGGGCAGGCGCTGGGCGTACTGCCAGACGCGCCCATATTCATTGACGACACGCCTGGCCTGCCGATACTTGAGTTGCGGGCCAAGGCGCGACGGCTCAAGTCCCGGGTGGACGTCGGGATGATAGTGGTGGACTACCTGCAGCTTATCGCCGGCGAGGCCGGTGCCAGCTATGACAGTCGCCACCAGGAAGTGTCCAACGTCGCCCGAGCGCTCAAGGGCATGGCCAGAGAGTTAGACATCCCCGTTATCGCGCTGTCACAGTTGAGCCGACGCGTGGAGACGCGGGAGGACAAGCGCCCCATCCTGTCCGATTTGGCCGAAAGCGGCTCGATCGAGGCGGAGGCGGACCTGGTGAGCTTCCTCTATCGGCCCGGGTATTACGAGCAACGCAAACAGGCGCAGGAAGCCGCCAGCGGTGAGGAGACGCCTCCAGCGCAACGTGCGGCAGACATGGACTTGCCCGATAAGGCCGAGATCATCCTCGCCAAGCATCGCAACGGCCCGGTCGGCCACATCGAAGTGATGTTCGACAAGAAGTACCGCGTTTTCGCCGACATAGACCCCTACAGATAACGGGTGAGCCCTGATGAGGGTACTGCTGGTTGGCGGCGGCGGACGAGAGCATGCACTTGCGGACGCCATTAGTCGCAGCCCCTTACTGAGCAAGCTCTACTGCGCACCAGGCAACGCGGGGATCGCGCAGGTGGCCGAGTGTGTGAGCATCGGGGCCGAAGACCTGGATGCCTTGCACGCGTTCGCGACCGACGGCGACATTGACCTGACCGTCGTAGGCCCCGAGCGGCCGCTGATAATGGGCCTGGCAGACAGGCTGCGTGCGGACGGCATGGCCGTCTATGGCCCCGATGCAGCGGCGGCACGTCTTGAAGGCTCTAAGGCATTCACTGATGAGATACTGGCGAAATACGGTCTCAGCGCGAAGCGTTTCAGGGTGTTCAATACGCCGGAGGAAGCAAAGACCTATGCCCGTGAGCAGGGCGCTCCCATAGTTGTCAAGGCGGACGGCGACGCGTTCGGAAAAGGTGTGAAGGTCTGCAGTAGCATCGAAGAGGCCGAGGATTTCATTGATGCCGTCATGGTGCGCCGCGACTTTGGGGCCGCGGGCAACCGCCTTGTCATCGAGGAATGCCTGGTCGGTGAAGAGTGCACCATCAAGGTGTTCACCGACGGTGAGACGGTCGTGCCGATGGTGGCATCTCAGGACCACAAGCGCATCGGGGAAGGCGATACGGGCCCCAACACTGGCGGCATGGGCTGCTACTCGCCCGTTCCCAATGTCAGTGACGCTGTACAGGATTGCATCGTCACCAGCATCATCATGCCGACAGTGAAAGCGATGGCAGAGGAGAAAGCGCCCTACAGCGGCACGCTGTACGGCGGGTGCATCCTCACTGATAGCGGCCCCGAACTAATCGAATACAACTGCCGCTTCGGCGATCCGGAGACACAGGTGGTCATTCCACGACTGCAGAGCGACCTGCTGGAGGTGCTGGCGGCCACGGCTGAGGGGAAGTTGGACGGCATTGACCTGAGTTGGTCCGACGAGGTGGCGGCCTGCGTCGTAATCGCATCGGAGGGCTATCCGGGCAGCTATGAGAAGGGCAAGCGCATTACGGGTCTCGAGCAAGCGCAGACCGACGAGCGAGTGAAGGTGTATCACGCCGGCACCGTGGCCCAGGACGGCGAGTGCTACACTGCCGGAGGCCGGGTATTGGGCGTCACTGCTCTGGGCAGCGACTACGACGATGCTTTCGAGCGCGCCTATGCGGCCATAGACAGGGTTCACTTCGACGGCATGTACTACCGCAGGGACATCGGCTGGCGTGCGCGGAGCGGACCGGACAGCCGGTGAACGGGGGTGTCAGGTTGGCCAAGGTAGCGGTTATCATGGGCAGCGACTCGGACTTGCCGGTGATGCGCAAGGCCATGGAAATCCTGCAGGAATTCGGTGTCGGCTGCGAGGTGAGCGTGGCATCGGCGCATCGGACGCCCGACAAGGTCGCTGAGCTGGCGCGGGGGGCCGCAGAGCGCGGCATCAGCGTCATCATCGCCGGCGCCGGCATGGCCGCGGCATTGCCCGGCGCAGTTGCGGCTCATACCCAACTCCCGGTCATCGGCGTTCCTCTTTCAGGGCCGGCGCTCGGTGGCGTCGACGCGCTGTACGCAATCGTGCAAATGCCCCCCGGCGTGCCGGTGGCGACCGTGGGGATAGATGCTGCCGCCAATGCCGGGCTGCTGGCAGTGCAGATGCTGGCTCTCAGTGACGCAACGTTGGCGCAGAAGCTCTCCGCGTACCGCCAGGAAATGGCGGCCAGGGTCGAGGAGAAGTCGCGGAATGTGCAGGAGGGACTGTAGCTGAGTGCAGATTGATAGTCAACAGCCGAGAGCAGTGAGACACGAGGACGACCACTCACACGATCTGCGGGGAGCTACGTGCGGAGCGGAGTCGTGTAGCCTTGGCTGCGCTGACTGCCGACCACAATGGCGCGACGCATGCGGAGTGTTCGGGGTATTCGCTCCTAACGAGGACGTCGCCCGCATAACCTACTTCGGTCTGTACGCACTGCAGCACCGGGGACAGGAAAGCGCCGGAATAGCGGTATGGCACCCGCGCGAAGGCATGCAACATCACAGGGGCATGGGTTTGGCCTTCCAGGTCTTCTCCGAGCAGACTCTGCGTGCCCTGCAGGGCCATGTTGCGATAGGCCACGTGCGCTACTCGACCACCGGCAGCAGCCATATCCATAACGCCCAGCCGATGTTCGGCGAAGGCAGGTTCGGACAGTTCGCCCTCGGCCATAATGGGAACCTGGTCAATACCCACAAACTGCGCGAGGACCTGGAGCGGCAGGGAGCCGAGATCGCCGGCACAAGCGATACGGCCGTGATGGCGGAGCTGCTCTCCCGCTCAAGCGCCGACAGCCTCGAAGAGGCCATCGGCGAGATGATGGACGTCATCGAGGGCGCTTACTCCCTGGTATTTCTGGCCCCCGACAAGGTCATCGCCGTCCGCGACCCCCACGGTGTGCGCCCGCTATGCATGGGGCGGCTCGACGGTGACAAGTGGGTCGTGGCATCAGAGACGTGCGCGCTGCACACCATTGGTGCCGACTTTGTGCGGGAGGTCGAGCCCGGCGAGATGGTGACGATTGACAAGCACGGTCCGGAGGCCGTGCAGGTCAAGGAGCCGACACGCAAAGCCTGCTGCATATTCGAGTTCATCTACTTCGCGCGTCCAGATAGCCACATCTATGGGCGCTCGGTGTACATGTCCCGGCAGCGGATGGGACACCTGCTGGCACAGCAAGCGCCCGTGGAGGCCGACCTGGTGATACCGGTACCGGAGAGCGGCATCCCCCATGCCATGGGCTATGCCGCTGTGTCAAAGATCCCCTACGGCGAGGGCTTCATCAAGAACCGCTACATCCATCGCACCTTCATCGCGCCGGACCAGCGTATGCGGGAGCTGGGGGTGAAGATGAAACTCACTCCGCTGAAGGAGGCCGTGAGCGGCAAGCGCCTGGTGGTGGTTGACGACTCCATCGTGCGAGGTACCACTACCGGACCTGAGATTGACCTGCTCCGCGAGGCGGGGGCACGGGAAATCCACCTGCGGATCAACTGCCCGCCGATCAAGTACGGCTGCTTCTACGGCGTTGACACATCGGCGGGGCGCGAAGAGCTGATCGCCGCACGCATCTCCGTCGAGGAGATCAGGCAGTTTCTCGGCGCCGACACGCTTGAATACCTCAACATGAAGAACCTGATTACAGCGGTGGGTCTGCCCAAGAACAACTTCTGCACGGCGTGTTTCGACAATCAATACCCGATCCCCGTCCCGAAGGAACTGAAAGCTGCCAAGTCGCGTTCTCCGCACAGCAAGGACAAGCAGCCAACTCGTCAGCCCGCCAGCGCGGAATCTTGAGGTGAAGCGGTCGTGAAGAAGCACATGACGTATGCGGATGCGGGCGTCAACATCGCGGCCGCCGATGAGATGCTGAGGTCGCTCAAGGAGGCAATCCGCGCGACGCATACTCCCGCCGTGGTGTCGGGGTTGGCAGATTTCGGTGGGATGATGGCGCTCGATGAAAGCGGCCACGGCCCCGTCCTTGTATCTGGCACCGACAGCGTGGGGACCAAGCTGAAGATCGCCTTCGCTCTCGACAAGCACGATACCGTCGGTCAGGACTGTGTGGCCATGAACGTTGACGATATCGTCTGCATGGGCGCGAAGCCGCTCTTCTTCCTTGACTACCTGGGAATAGGCAAGCTTGAGCCCCAAGTCGCGGCCAGTGTCATCAAAGGCGTCGCCGCAGCCTGCCAGAAGGCCGGCTGTGTGCTGTTGGGCGGCGAGACGGCCGAACTACCGGGGCTGTACGCCGAGGGTGAATACGACCTGGTTGGCTTCGCTGTGGGGGTGGTGGACAGGTCGCGGATTATTGACGGGTCGGCCATTGGGCCCGGAGACGTGATTGTGGGCCTGGCCTCCAGCGGCCTGCACAGCAACGGCTATTCGCTGGCGCGTAAGGCGCTGCTGGAGGTCGCCGGCTATGGCCTGGAACAGCACATTGACGAATTGGGCTGCACTCTGGGCGAAGAGCTGCTGAAGCCGACCCGGCTGTATTGCCAGGACCTGACGCCGCTGTTCGAGCAGGGCCCTCTGCCCCACGGCATAGCCCACATTACCGGCGGCGGCTGGTATGACAACGTGGCGAGACTGATGCCGCAGGGCACGACGGCGCAGCTCAACAGCCGAGCGGTGCCGCTTCCCCCGGTATTCCAGCTCGTGCAGCGCTCCGCGGCCGTCGAGATCGAGGAGATGTACCACACGTTCAACATGGGCATGGGCATGGCTCTCGTCCTGGGGCCGGACGATGCTGCGGGCTGGATGGGGAAGCTGCGCGCAGCAGGACAGGAGTGTCACACGGTCGGCGAGGTCGTGACCGGGGACCAGCCCGTATCTCTGACGCTATAGGGGTGGCGACCAGCACTGCTCGCCGGCTATCGAGCTTCCCTTCTGGTGGCAAACATGGAATTGGTCATCCTGAATGGCGACATGGAAGGCATGCGCACTCCACTGGGCAAACAGACCGTGACGCTCGGGCGCAAGTCTGATAATGATGTGTGTCTGCCGCTAGACCCCCGCATATCACGCTTTCATGCGCAGCTCTCGAAGCGCGATGAGACATCCTGGGTTCTGGAAGACCTAGGAAGTGCGAATGGGACATTCGTCGGCCAGCGGCGAATTCATGCCCCCACGGTTGTGCGCCCAAATGACCGCTTTCGCATGGGGCGAACGTGGATGCTGCTTCACGATGACCGGGGCGCAGTTGCCGAGGCGCGAGCCGTCGAGGCCGTCGAACTGCGCGATGCGGAGGCCCAGCCTTTCGAGATGGAGAGCGTCGTCTACTCGGTGGCAGCCGACCACGCCCCGGAGACCGAACACCCGGCTGCAGATGCGCGCCAGTACCTGCATGTCTATGAGCGGGTGGGCCAGGCATTAAGCTCCACACTGGACGTTGACGAGCTGTTCGATGTCATCATGGACGCGATCATGGAGTGCCTGCCGGCGGAGCGCGGCTTCCTGCTCCTGCTGGACCGACGGACGGGCGAACTCAGTCCCAAGGTCGCCCGCCAGCGCCGCGATATCGAGAACGCCGATGAGAAGATCACCATATCGCGGCACATGGTGGACCGCGCGATCAACGAGCGCGTGACGATTCTGACCACCGACGCCATGACTGACGAGCGGTTCCAGGAACTGGCGAGCGTGCGGGATTTCAGGATCCGGTCGGCTGTCTGCGCCCCGCTGGTCCACAAGGAATACGTCCTGGGAGTCATCTATCTCGATACCACGTCCGCTACCCATGTCTTCGGCGAGCAGGATGTGGATTTCATTGCCGGTGTTGCCAGCCAGGCCTCGGTGGCCATTGAGAACGCGCAGTTGTACACCGATCTGCGCAATGCCTACAACGAGCTGAAGGCGGCTCAGGAGCAACTTGTGCGCTCCGAAAAGCTCTCCACTATTGGCGCGCTGTCGGCTACGGTGGCCCACGACATGATCAACATAGTCACGCCGCTCCAGCCGCTGATTGACCTGATGCTGCGCGATGCCAGCGTTGACGCCGAGTGCGAGGAGGCGGTGCGCCGGCAAACGAAACGGCTCAGCGCACTGGCTGAACGCTTGATGTCGTTCTCCTACGCAGAAGAGCTCAACCTGGAACTCAGGGACATTAACGACATTGTCGCCAGCACCATCTCCCTGCTCAACACCGAGTTCAACCACCGTGGCGTACGGCTCGACACCGATCTGGCCGAGGGATTGCCCGAGGTCCTCATTGATGAGAACCAGATGGACCGAGTGTTCCTCAACCTGTGCATGAATGCGCTCGAGGCGATGGAGGAGACCCAGGAGCCGGCACTGACCATACGTTCCTACCTGTATCAAGATGAGGTCGTGGTGACGGTGACCGACAACGGCCCCGGGATTCCGGCCAACACCGAGCACGACATATTCGAGCCGTTCTACACGACGAAGGACGCGGGGACGGGCCTGGGCCTATTCTCCTGTCGGCGCATTGTGCAGAATGACCACAACGGCGTGATCGAGTACGAATCCCGCCCTGGCGAAGACACGACATTCACCGTGCGTCTGCCTGTGCCTGGGCCGCGTACCGGATAGGGGCCCGAGGCATCAGCCTTCCGGACGCAGCAGCGGAGCCGGGAACAACTGGATCTGTGGCGCAGCGGAAGAGATGCCTGGGGGCTTGACGGCCTCCACGAAGTACGACCTGATGCCTTCGAAAAGACCATGACCCGCTCTGGCGATGAAGAGCGGGTCCTTCAGCTTCTGTTGCTCCTGCGGATTGCTGACAAACACACATTCCACCAGTACTCGAGGGCAGTCAGTTTCCCTGAGCACATAGAAGCGCTGCCAGCCGACGAAACGATCGCGAGTGCCCAGTGCCTGCACGACTGCGGCGTGGATCTTGGCCGCGGGAAGGTAACTCATCGGCGTCCAGTAGTAGGTCTCGGTGCCGGATGCGCTGGCCGCGTTGCCTGTGCCGACGGCGTTATTGTGGACGCTAAGAAACAGGTCGGCTTCCGTGGCCTTGCTGCGGGCGACCCGTGCTTCGAGTTCCTGCGTCTTGGATGCTCCCGGCGACACGGCAACATCGCTCTCCCGCGTCATGCACACATCGGCACCAGCGGCCAACAACTCTCCTTTCAACTGCCTGCTGATGGCCAAGTTCGCGTCCTTCTCCCGCAAGCCGGTTGGCCCGACAGCGCCGCTGTCAGGCCCGCCGTGCCCCGGGTCAATGGCAACGCGCTTGCCGACCATGGAATCACTCGAAAGGGGAGGTTTGACGTCCACGATTAAGTGTCCGCCGTCGGAGAAATGGGCCTCGTAACCGGTCTGGTAGGCGTTCGGCAGTTGTATGGTTACCTCGACCCAGTCGGTCCCCATCTGCTCCGGCGGAAGAACTTGGACGCCGAAGGTGCCCGGGAACTGCCGAATGGCTTCCTGTGCCGCCGCGCAGCGAAACAGGTCCACTTTCAACTGCGCGGGGAACACGGATTGGCGGATGCGGAAGGCCACGGGATCGGTAAGATAGAAGAGAACCCGCGTCCCGCGGCCCTGGGCACTCACCGACACGTCGGTAAGGCGTGCGGTGGACAGGACCACATCGGCGCTTAGTTCGCGAACGTCTCCGGCCTCCATCCAGCCGTCAAGGCCTGCATGGAGTCTTGCATGATACCAGGAGCCTTCGCGGCCGCTGGCCCAGAGCTTAACACCTGCAGGTAGAACGGTTATCCGCGCGAATTCGGTGCTGGAGCCCGAGCGGACCGCGCTCTTGGGACTGGTGGTGATGATGGCACGCGCTGCGTGAAGTGGCAGGCTGCAGAGCAGTAAAAACGCTGCAGTAGCCAGGGGCATCTGCTTGTTCGACAAGGCGATCACCTTTCAGAACGGGCCGGCTTCGATGCATGCGACATCGTGGCCCGACTCCACGGAATGATAGCACAAAAGGGCCCGCTGTTGGAATCCCGACAGCGGGTGTCCCCATGTTCGGCGGCCCTGCCTGGATGTGCAAGAAGGACAATAGCGGCTTGTCTGCGAAAGTACAGAAGCGGTTCGATGGGCATTTTAGCCAGTGATGCCCTGAGCTAAAGTATTGACATAACGCGAGGTTCTTCCATGAAATCGGACATACGCATCAAGGCGATAGAGACGGATTACCGTTCTGAGAAGGCACGCACACCGCTCAAGTTCGGGGCAGTCGTTGTCGAAGAAGTGACCTATTGCACGGTCAAGGCGACGGTCGAGAACGGGAAGGGCGATGTGGCGTACGGGTATGGCGGCATATTCCTGATGGACTTCTGGGGCTGGCCGGACCCGAGTCTCCCCCATCAGGACAAGGCAGCGGCGATGGTGGAGGTGACCGAAGGCTACTGCGAACTGGTGCGGTCCCATCACGACGCCGCCCACCCGATTGAGATCTTCTATGACCTGGAAGATGACCTGCGCCGAGTGAATCTCGATGTCTGTGGGGAGCGCGGTTTGTCGCCTGCTCAGCCGTTTCTCGGTGCCCTGGTGTGCGCATCGCCCGTGGACGCGGCCCTGCACGATGCGTTCGGCGTCGTCAACGAGATTGACACCTATGAGGGCTACGGGCCGCAGTTCATGTGCGACCTGAGCCGGTGGCTTGGGCCACAGTTCAAGGGCCGGCACGTCGCCGACTACATCCGCGACGCCTATCTCCCGGAAATCCCGATATTCCATCTGGTCGGCGGCCTGGACAAGCTGACCGAAGCTGAGGTTGATGACAGCGACCCACACGACGGTCTCCCCAATTCGCTGGAGGCCTGGATCCGCCGTGATGGCATGTATTGCCTCAAGGTGAAGCTGCGGGGCAATGACCTGGACTGGGATGTCGCGCGGACGATACAGGTGCACGACATCGGCCGCCGTGAATTGGATGGGTTGGGCATCGAGCCGCTGCACCTAACCGCCGACACCAACGAGCAGTGCGACAGCCCCGACTACATCATCGAGATGTTGCACAAGATCCGCGAGCAGTCGCCCGAGTGCTACGAGCGCGTTCTCTACATCCAGCAGCCGACCGAGCGCGACCTTACCAGGCAGCGACACGACATGCGGGAGTTGGCGGCGCTGAAGCCGGTCATTGTGGACGAGAGCCTGACGGACCTGGAGTCGTTCGACCTCGCGATGGAGTTGGGCTGGACAGGAATCGCTCTGAAGAGCTGCAAGTGCCAGTCGTCGGACATGATCATGGCTGCGAAGGCGACAGACATGGGGATCTGCTACAGCGTGCAGGACTTGACGAATCCGTCGCTGGCGCTCATCCACTCGGTGGGCCTAGGGGCGCGGCTTTACACGATAACGGGTGTCGAGGCAAACAGCCGTCAGTTCTTCCCCGATTCCACCTTGCCGGAGGAGCAGCGCGTGCACGAAGGCATCTTCCGCGTGCGACGCGGCAATGCCTCGACTGCCAGCCTGCAAGGTCCCGGCCTGGGCTATCAGATGGACAAGATGAGGCAGTAGCGGGCGGAGCTTGTCAGGGCGTCCTGGAACGTGGTCATTTGGTTCTTGGGACGACACGGGGCCATAGGCCATTCCAGCGACTTGATCCGGAATGCGAGAACGCCGGCCGCGAGACTGCGGTCGGCATTCGTCGTTGGCAGGCGACGTGTTGCAGGACGAGGAAGCAGTTACGTTCAGGGCAGCTTCTCGAACCACACCGAGTTGAGGATCAAGACGTGGTCGCACTCGATCGCCGGGTAGTCGCGCACCGTGACGGACCTCTCGGCGTGCGACTCAATCTCATAACCGCTGTCCGCGGCAAGCAGGTATGTGCCCTGCGCCCTCAGGTCTGCAGGTACGTCCTCCTCCAGGTTGAAGGTGCGGTCGTCCACCGATGCTACCTTCAGCGCCATAGTCGCGGCGGGCAAGCTGATTTCAGTTGCGCCGCAACTCAGTTTGGTGCCGTCAAGCAGATAGGCCCACAGAACCTGTCCGTCAGGTGCGACTGACACGAAGCCGAAGTGGCCCGTCATCGTCACAGGGCCATATTGTCTCGGCTCCTCGTCGAGAGACGAGATGATGTAGTCGGTCCGGTTCTCCAATTCCACGGCAACGGCGATGGCGCCGCTCTGGTCCTCGGCCTCGAGCAGCCGGGCTGACTTCACCGGCGACGTCTCGGCCCGGTAGGGAACCATGACCGCTGCGTAGGAGCTCTCGACGGTCTCCGTACCGGCGGCTTCGGCTGTCCGCTCGGCGAATACCTGCTGGATCGGCGGGGCGTTCAGTTCGCTGCCGCTGTCACTGCGCCAGCCGGGCGCGTCGGCCACCAGTAGGCGATGAATTGGCGATAGCACCATCAGATCCATCTTGATGCCCTTGTTCTCCCACGTAGCCGTAAAGGACGCTGTCGGGGTGCTTGCGCGCAGCTTGGTCAGCCATTTGATCTCGTCGCTCACCGGCTGCGGCGGCGGAGCGGCAAGATCAACCAGTTCCCCGTTGCATTGAAAGCCATACTGGTGCAGCTTACCGCCCTTGACGCGGAAGAAGTCCACGGCATACGTCTCGCCGTCGCCTATCCGTACCAGTGCGCAAGTGCGCTGATAGCGGTCACACTGGTCGTAGGCATTGGCTCGGGCCTGGGTGACCTCGATACCAGGGGCGACACCGAATAGTTCCAGTGTGGACCTGCGCTCCTTGCGCTGCTGGTTGGCACCATCAACGGTGACGATGTTGTGCGCGAGTGTGCTGCCGGTCCAAGCGTTGCGGGGATCGTCCCAGATGTAGCCACGGTCGGAAGCCATCTCCTGGCCGAAGGCGTAGTAGATTAGCCCGAGGGTGTCCTGGTGGCGATGACCGTGGTACGCGTAGCCGTTGAGGTAGAGTGCGTTATCACCGAAGGGGTTGCCGCCGCGCATGACCGCAACATGCCAGCCCGGGAACCACTCCGAACGCAGAGGCAACGCGGCCTCACCTGCGGCCCTCATGTCAGGATCCCGGTACCACAAAGCGTACTCGCCGCCGCGTTCGGCCAGCTTGGCGCCCTGAACCGCCTCCAGCAGACCCGCGTAGTCGTGGCTATAGCGGTCGGCCAGTATCTCCACATAACCCGCGCTAAGTCCGCCGCCGTAATGAGTGTCGCCGATGACGGGATACCTCTTGCCCGGTGCCAGCATCCGCACCATGCTCTCCAGCGCCCGGCGGTAGCGCCCGACGTGCTCAAACGGGTTCAGGTCCTTGAACGGTTCACCCTCCTCCGGCGTGTAGTCGGGGGGGTCGGAGTACCCCCTGAGTATCTCCGGAATGTCCTCCATGAGACCCAGGTGCATGCTCGAATAGGAGGGCGATTCCTTGCAGAAGCCGTCCACATGGAAGCAACCCTCCATCAGTTTCTCGAAGCCCTCCAGCGCACGGCGGGCGCTCTTGGGGCGCTGAAACATGATCCCGATGGCTGCACTAAGGGCGCGACCCGGGCCACATTTGTTGTTTATGTCGCTCCAGTATTCGGTATCGGTACACCCCGCCAGAAGCAGGTCCTCAACGATGCGCTTGTCCATGTCGGGGGCGATGACCGGCTTACCGTCCGCGTATCTGGCGTCGCGGATCAGATCGTAGGCGACGGTAGCGGCCAGTATCGTGCCGCCGTCACTGCCGCTGCAGCCGAAGCGACCGGCACCCCAGAAGCCGTTGCACAAGGTGGCATAGTCCTGGGCCTGGTGGCGATTGAAAGGATCTATGATGACTTCCTTGGGGAACTTCCCGCCGCCACCGTGCTTGCCCAGGTTGGCCGCCGCCTCGGCCGGCGGACAGTCCGCGTATGTGCCGTTGTAGGTGTGGAAGAGCCATGTCGGGTAAACGCGGGCGAAGCGATCGAGAATCCACGCACAGCGCTCGGCGTATTTCACGTCACCGGTGATGGCGTAGAGCTTGGCTAGAGGCAGAATCTTGCCGATGCAGTGGCTCGACTTGTTCGCGCGGATGACACCGCTCCAACTGGTGTGTACGGGCCAGCTTACCCAGCGAAATGCGTACTTGTTGGGTGGCTCGTCGGGATGGGCGCGCTCTTCGTCGGTTTCATAGTACGTGAAGGTCTGCCCCATGCGCGGGCACGTCATCGAGCCGGTCTCGGGATAGTCGGGATTGGGGTACACGGTGCCACAGTACTTGCAGATGAGCTTGTCCGGGTCGGTGACGCTCCACCTGTAGATGCCACATTCGCCCATCGAGGATTGCTTGCCGACACAAACAGGGCAGTTCTGGGCGTAGGTGGGCCAGTTGGTCAGATCGGAGATCATGTCCTCAAAGAACTGCCGGTCCTGCTCCATGACATGTGCGACCGACCTCTCCCAGCCGCTGACGATGTCCTGCGCCCACTTGTAGCGCTTGGCGTTTTCCCGAGCGTTCTCCACGTCACGCGCTTTATATAACGTGCAGGGAGCGGAGAAAGCAACCGACCACTGCAGCGAGGCAAGCAGTAGGAGCGTTGCCGGCAGAAAACGATGGAGCCATTCACTCAGGCAGGATGTTCCGCAGATGCTTGCCGCTTCCATGTTCTCACCCTTCCGGAAGCGTCTTCATGATAGCGAACAGGCGCAGATTTCTCGCCGACCGCGCAATGTACCTGCCCGCGGGTTGACAGCTTGGCGTGGAAGTGGCTGGCGTGGCATCAGGCGAGTTGAGTTCCCGGAAGCTTGAAGGCGGTGAAGCCGGGGCGCTTGTGATACTCAGCGGCGATGATCTCCTCTGCCCGGCGCACGATGTCGTCGGCAAGCTCCTCACCGGGCACGGCAGTGAAGATCAGGGTGTTGGTGCCCGGCCAGACGGCGGTACCTTCATGGCGGCCGGTCTCGCCTACTCCCGAGACGCCGCCAAAGCGCGTATAGCCCGGCACTTGCAGCTCATCCAGCAACTGGCCGATTCTCTCCGCAAACAGCGTCTCGCACACCATCAGTAGGAAACAGACTTCGCGACGGACACTGACGCTCACCTCTGGTCACCTCCGGCAGAATTGGCGATCGAGCGCTGCCAAGGCATTGAAGCCGTTACGTGCGCGGAACGCTACCGGCCGCCGATGTGCAAGATGCGTCCCAGGTAGCGTGTGAGGTCATCCATGATGCTGTAGGCAACGGGTACAACAAACAGGGTCAGCAAAGTGGAGGTGGTCAGGCCGCCAATGACGGTGATGGCCAGAGGCTGCCACATCTCACTCCCTGCGCGCAGTCCCAGTGCCAGCGGCACCATCGCAAAGAGCGTGGCCAGTGCGGTCATCAGGATGGGGCGCAGCCGAATGCCCCCTCCCTCGACAATCGCCTCGCGCAGACCCATGCCCCGCTCCCTTAATATGTTTATCATCTGGACCAGCAGGATCGAGTTGCTGACGACAATGCCGGTCAGCATGAGGATGCCGAGCAGCACCATGATACTGATCGAGGTGCCGGTCAGGAGCAGGGCCGCGAAGACCCCAATGACCTCCAGAGGGATGGCCAACATGATGGTGAAGGGATGGACGGTGGACTCGAAAAGTGAGGCCAGGATTATGTAGATGAGCAGCACACCCATGACCAGAGCCATAGCCATGCCGCCGAACGCCTCGCGACGGTCTTCTTCCGATCCGCCGAACCCATAGCGGTAGCCGTCTGGCCAGTCCATCCCGGCCAGCTCTTCCTCAACATCGGCGACAATCTCGCTGAGGGCCCTGCCCGCCTTCCTTCCTTGAACGCTTACCGACCGGCGGCGCTCGTCGCGGCTGATCTGTGTTGGCCCCCATGTGGACACGACACTGGCAATCTCGGTTAGCGGCACGAGCTTGCCGTCAGATGTAACGATGTCGGTGGCCTTTACAGTGTCTATCCATTCGCGGTCCACCTCGCGCGCACGAACGACGATGTCGTACTCTTTGCCACCCTCGCGGTACTTGGTCAGTTCTTCGGTACCACGGACCAAGGACTGAAGCGTATTGGCGATGTCGGCGGCGGTGAGTCCGAGCCGGCCGGCCTTGTCGCGGTCCACATGCACCTGGTATTCCGGATTGCCCGGCTCCCAATCCAGTCGCAGGTCGGCGATGCCGGGCACTGCTCTCATCTTCTGCAGGGCCTGCTGACCGAGCCTGCTGAGCACATCGAGCTCGTCTCCGGTAATGCTGACTTCGATGTCGGCTCCGCCGCCTCCCATGGTGGTTTCAAAGCGATAGGTGATGCCGGGAATCTGGGCGAACTCCTCGCGCAGTCCCTCCTGTACATCGTCGGCGCTGCGCTCTCGTTCCTGGCGGGTCACCAGCGTAATCTGGAAGTTGGCGGTCCGTGTCCCCGACGCACCCCCCCCGATACTGCCAAGGCCGCCTTCGCTTTCCCCGAGCGTCACCTCGAAATCCTTTAGCTCGGGGACTTGCTTGATGATGTCCTCCACCACCTTGGCCTTCTCATTGGTGTACTCTATGGAGGAACCCGCGGGTGTCTCCACCACCAACTGCATGTCGCCCCGATCCATGTCGGGGAAGAACTCAAGGCCCACCAAAGGCACAAGCATCAGGCTGCCGATCAAGATGCCCACGGCCACCGCCGTCACGATGCTGCGGTGGTTCAGGCAGTAGCCTATCGCGCGGCGGTACCACGCCGCCACCGCATGGAAAGCACTGCCGAATCCCCTGAGCGC
This sequence comes from uncultured Armatimonadia bacterium, assembly GCA_964549395.1. Taxonomy (GTDB): domain Bacteria; phylum Armatimonadota; class Zipacnadia; order Zipacnadales; family UBA11051; genus UBA11051. The sequence continues at coordinate 25,760 of CAZJVY010000034.1, forward strand.
GCGCGTGAGAGCATTCTGTTGCACAGCACCCTCTTGCTCGGGAACATAAGCGGGGATCAGCCGGTTGGAGAGCATCGGGATCGCGGTGAGTGCCACGATGAGCGAGGCGAACAGACCGAACATGACCACCAGCGCCATCGGCGTGAATATCGTGGACACCAGACCCCCGACGAAGATGATGGGGAAGAACACGCACATGGTAGCGAAGGTGACGGCTCCGATGGCCATTGCCAGCTCGCCGGTGCCGTTAACGGCTGCGTCAAGTACCGGCTCACCGGCCTCGACGTGTCGGTAGATGTTCTCGAGCACCACCACCGAGTCGTCAATGATCCGTCCGATCGCCAGGACCAGTCCGCCCATCGTGATGATATTGAGTGTCATGTCGCCGGAGTACATCAGCACGAACGTGGCCAGCAGCGACAGGGGGATGGAGATACCGGCGATCAACGTGCCGCGCAGCGTCGCCAAAAACAGGAAGATGATGATCATTGCCAGCGCGGCGCCCTCGATGGCAACCGAATACAGGTTATGCAGCGAATCCTCGATGAAGGTAGCCTGGTCGTAGGTGATCGTCAGGTTCATGCCGGGCGGCAGTTTCTTCGGTAACGTCTTCACCGCATCATGCACGACGTGTGACACTTCGACGGTGTTGGCCACCGTTTCCTTGATCACGTTCAGTGTGACGCAGGGCTCGCCGTTGACTCGCGCGTAGCTACGTACCTCCTTGTGTGTGTCATAGACCTTGGCAATATCGCGCACGTGCACCGGTGTGTCGTTGCGCGTGGCGATGACAATGTCCCTGATTTCCTGAACGTCCTCAAACTCGCCCACCACGCGGATTGTGAATTCCCGCGGACCCTCCGTCGTAAAGCCGGCCGGTATGTTGATGTTCTCACGCTGCAGTGCGCTCTCCACCTCACCGAACGACAATGCATAGGCATCCAGCCGTCCGCGGTCCACCTCCACCAGGATCTCGCGTTGCAGGCCGCCGTACACATTCGCGGCAGCCACCCCCGGGAGCTTTTCCAGTTCCGGTTTGACGTCGTCTTCCGCGATCTCGCGCAGCCGGCGCATGTCTGACATGCCGGTGACATCTACCGTAACAACAGGCTGAATGCTCGAGGCGTCCAACTTCATGATGATAGGGCGGTGCACGCCATCGGGAAGTTGCTCTATGACCCGGTCAACCTTCTCACGAGCATCGAAGGCGGCCCAACCCATGTCCTTGCCCCAGTCGAACTCGATGACCACGGCGGACACGCCCTCGGTCGAGGTGGAGCTAACGGACTTGAAATCCTCCACCAGCGCGGCGGCTTCCTCGATCGGCTTGCTGACGAACTCCTCCACTTCCTGGGGCGGAGTGCCCGGGTAGTACGTAAGGATGAGTATGACCGGGAAGCTGATGTCCGGGAAGAGGTCGGTCCGGAGGCCCGTGAAGGTGCCGACGCCGAGGACCACAACGGCAAGCGCCGCCATGAGGATGGTTACGGGCTTATGTACGGAGAATCTAGCTGGGTTCACCGGTCCGCCTCCCTGGCGGACCGCGCGGTGACGAGTTGACCATCTCGCACAAGGTTCTGTCCCTGCACGATTATCTGGTCACCCTCCTTCAGACCCGACATGATCGCCACATCGAGCTTGTCTTCCATGCCAGTGGTAACGGCTCTCGCCACGGCCTTGCCGCCTTCCACGACGAACACCAGGGGCTTGCCCTGTTGCTCGACGACGGCCGCCCGTGGCGCGAGAACGGCATCTGCGGCCGTGGCGGTGACCACGGTTGCTCTGGCGAACATTCCACGCTTGAGGCTCCCCGCCGGGTTGGGGACCCGAATCTTGATGTCAAATGTCCGAGACTCGGGATCGGCAGCCGGGATGATCTCAAGGACCTCGCCGAGAGACTCCTGTCCCGCGAGCGCATCTACGGTCACTGCCACTTGAGTACCCGAAGCGACGCTGCCCAGTTGTGTTTCGGGTAGACTCGCACGCATGGAGACCGAGCCATTGTCGGTGATGGTAAGTAGCGGCACACCGGGCGAGGCCGCCTCACCGGGGTCCACAGTGCGCCTGGTGACCACTCCCGGCATCGGGGCACGTACGTAGGTGTAGCCGATCTGGGTTTCGACATACGCGACATTTGCGCGCGCCTGGTTGAGCGCGGCTCTGGCGGCCTGCACGTCTTCCTGGCTGATGTAGTCGCGGGCGGCCGACGCCTTGGCAAGCTTGAGTGCCGCCTCGGCCGATCGCACTTGCTCCCGCGCCGCCTGGATGTCCTGCTGACTGATGCGGTTCTGGGCCTGATTCGCCTGTGCCAGTACCAGGGCCGACCTGGCCTGCTCGACCTGGGCGCGGGCCATGTCCACTTCCTGACTGCGGGCTCCTTCGCGTACCAGGTCCAGTTGCTGCTGGGCGCTGTTGTGCTGTGCCTGCGCAACGTCGAATTGCAGCTTGGCTGCATCGTACTCCTGTTGAGCTATCGCGCCCTGGGCGAGCAATGTCTCGGCTCTGCGCAAGTTCGTGCGGGCCGTGTCCAGGCTGGCCTTCGCCTGTCTGACCGCCTCATTGGCCTGCTCGACCTGCTGGCTGCGTGCCCCCTCGACGACCATGTCAAACTGCGCGGTAGCGGCCTTCAAGGCTTCTCGCGCCTGCTCGACCGAGGTTGTGGTCTGGGTCTGCGTCACCTCAGCGCCGGTTTCAGCTTGACGGAGTCGCGCGCGTGCCGCCGAGAGCGCGGCTTCAGCCGACTCGATGCCGGTACTGGTCTGCGCCTGCTGCAACCCCGTGCCGGCTTCGGCCTGTTTGAGTCTGGCCTCGGCGGCGGCAACTGCAGCCTTGGCCTGCCGAAGCTGCGCGGACAGGTCGCCGCGCTCCAGCTCGACCAGCAGTTGTCCCCGGCGTACGCTGGCGCCTTCATCAACATGCACTCTGGTAACTTTGCCCACAATCTTGGAGGTGACATCACTTTCTGCCTCCGCCTCAATCGTGCCGGTCAGGAGAAGCGACTGCTGCAGATCACCGCGTCGTGCAGCCGCCACTTGAACGGTCACGGCGACCTCACCGTTGTCGCCTTCCAGTTCAGCGGCTCTCCCCGCTTGGGCATTCTTCAGTATCAACACGCCAATGCCCGCACCGAGTACGATGATAAGCACGCCAATCACAAATCGCTTCACTGCGCTTCACTCCTCGGCTCCAGACCCTTGAGTTCCTCCGGCGACACGTTGACTGCGCTCAGCAGTTCTACTTCGGCCACCTGGTAGCCGTAGATTGCATCTACATGGTTCGTGCGCGCGGCAGTCAATGCAACGCGGGCATCACTGACTTCCACCGGAGTCGCCAATCCCGATTCGTAGCGCACCTCCGATATCCGCAACGCCTCCTGAGCCAGTTCGACCGTCTTCGCAGTCGAGCCGAGACGGGACTTCGCCTGCTCCAGGTTCAGATAGGCGTTCCATACCTCCTGGGCGATCTGGTCCTGCGTCTTGCCCAGCAGGGCCTCCGCCTGCTCGGCCTGCCGCAATGCCTGCAACTGCTTCGACCGTGATGCGCCGCCATCGCTCAGAGGTTTGCTGAGACTGAGTGTAAGGTTCCAGGAATAGTCACCGGAAAAGCCGCTTGATGACTGCTGATCGTAGCCGCCCACGAAATCCAGATTCGCCCCGCGCTCGGCGCGCGCCAGCCGCATGGCGGTGATGGCTTGGTCCTTGTGCTTGCGTGCCACCGCCATTTCCTCACGGCGCTGACGGGCCAGGTCAATGGACAGCTTGGGATCAATCTGCATCGGCGAGGGATCCGGCGTGGTGGCGACCTCGATGGGCTGCGTCACATCAATGCCGAGGAGCGTCTTCAGCGCCGCCTGCGCCGTCTCGACGGCGGTATTGGCGACTATCAGGTCCTGTTCGGCATTTGCCACGTCAACCTCCGCGCGCATCAAGTCGAACTTGGGTACAGCGCCGGCCTGATAGCGCGCGGCCGCAATGCGCCAGTGCTCACGTGCGGCCTCTGATGTCTCGCTCGCGACCTGTACGAAGCCCATGGCGCGGGTGATCGCGTAGAAGACGGTAGTTGCGGCCAGGCTGACCTGGCGGCGGGCGATTGCCGCTTCCAGGTCTTTGACATCAATGTTGAGCTTTGCGAGAGCCTGAAGCGCTTCGTTGCGGCCGGAGGAGTACAGCGACTTGTACAGGCTGATCCCGTAGCTGTATGACTCGTCCGGCCCTATTGTGATGCTCTGCGGATCGCCATCGCCGACCGCTATACTCATTGTGGCTTCCGGCCCCAAACGGGAGTAGCTCGATTCCAGACTGACCTGCAGCCGGTCGGGAGCCTTCGCTTCCCCCAATGCCGCTTCCGCCTCCGCCGCCGCCAGGTCGGCAAGCCTGATGTCCCAGTTGCCTCCCACTACCCTTGCCAACACATCCTCAAGCGTCAATGTCAGCGGCGCGCCTGGTTGCTCGGAGTTCTGCTCCTCAGCAGCTACAGGCGCTTGAGCCTGTCCCACATCCTGAGCCGAAGCACCCGACACCAATCCGCCCCATGCCGCCACAACCAGTATCAACGCACAGATCGTGCGTCCTGCAGGAGTCATCTCAGTTCCTCCTCTATGTCTCGCCATCTGAATCGTCGGTCTCCGATGACTGTGTCTCGGCGAGTGCGAGTGCCGCTTTCATGCCCTCAACAAATTCGGCCACTCCAGACATCTTTACCATCTGTACACCCCCGCGACTCGGATGTCCGAAGACGAGCAGCTTGTCACCGGAGGCTATGCCCTGAGCGCTGCGCGCCTCCGCAGGAATCACAACCTGGCCGCGCTCTCCGACTGTGACGCTACCGTAGAACATCTCCTCGATTGTCCGGTTCTCTGACATATTGGCTCTCTCCCAGACAGGTGTGGCAATTCATAGGGGAGGATTCTATCAATCACAACATACTTTGTCAATACCGCATTTCAAACATGTCATTCATGTAAATATGATTTGCCAACAATGTGGTCGCAGTTGCAGCAAGAGGGGCGAGCACTGCGTACGGACCCGCTCGGTGGCACCTGAAAAGCCGGTCACCAATACAGGACATGGTTCGCTACACTGTCCGCTCAACTACCACACGACTGACCGGCCCGGGCAACTCCAGTGAATTGATGGCACGGACGGCCACTTGGGTGGAGCCGACGTTGACTGCCGCCGCAAAGCCGGATTCCGCGGGGGTCCATTCTGCCCCATTCACAGATGCCTCGTAGCGGAAAAAGTTCGGCATGTCGTTTTCCAGCAGCACGGTCAACTGAGCCGGGCCGGTCCGTACCAGAGTTATCCGCACCTGGTTGTTGGTCCAGTACATGTCAGCCGGTCGGTTGGTGTGATGGGAGAAGTGCCTCATCGGAGGGACCATGTCATCAGCCCAGTTGAGGTAGCCATCCCACCCCCACACTTCCGCGCCCTGGCTGATCGGCAAGGGATAGGGGCGTTCGCAGTAGTCGTTGCGCGGGACGATACGGAAGTGCGCCATCGTCTGGTAGATGTGGGCGCCGCCGTCTTCCTGCTCCACCCACTCTCCCTTCTCGTAGGCCTCGATCCGCATGTCCTCAAGCGCCCTGTCGGCCAGGCGGCGCAGGAACGGATCCTCCCAGGTTTCCGGCTTATCCAGGTGTCTTACCAGCTCGTTGTGGACCTCCAGCGTGGACAGCGGCTCGCCTGTTGCCTTGTCCGCCCAGTAGAAATCGCGGGTCGCATCCAGGTGAACCCATTTGCGGTGTGTGTTCGACCAGGCCTCACATACTTCATGTCCGCTGATAGTCTCCGAGTTGATGTTCACGTGGCGGGCCGCAATCCCGCAGGCTATCAGCATCTCGGTCAGCAGCACATTCGAGTACAAGCACATCTTGTCGCGGCGGCGGCGCTCGTACTCGTTCAGGATAATCTCGCCGTTCTCATCGCGCTTGATCTCAACCCAGTCCAGCACGTCCCAGGGGCAGATCCTGCAATTCGGCAGGGGAAGCAGATACGCCCAGCGCATCAACTGCTGGATCAGGTCCCACTCATCTTCAGCGCCGGCGATCACCTTGTCCAGGTCGCAAGCCTCGCGCAATTCTCGCAGTCTGGGATGGTCGTAGCGCTCCGACCTGAACTCGAAGGATGAACGCAGTATCTCGGCGTTCTCGAACTCGGTCACCCGCAGGTCGTCCGCTTCCGACGCCTCTTCATGCTGACACTCAAGAGTGACGCTGCGCAGTGCCGGTGTGATGGTGCGATCGCGGGTGTAGAGCTCTGCACACCACTGCACGTACCGGCCCTGCGCCGGAACCGGCCCCGAGCCAAGCAAGACCGGCTGCCAGTCCGTCCACGTCTCCTCGTCGAAGTACGGGGCATCCCCCCACCGCAGGCTCATGACGATGCCGGTGTCATGTGGAATGTCGGCGTCAATCGCGAGCTGAACCGAACCGACTTCCAGCGGTTGCTTGATGGGGACCTCGTCCTGGCCGGCGGCATCAATGACTTCTGAGATTACCCAGCCACCTTGCCGGTAGCGGCGCATGTCGAAACGAATCACGTATTCACCGACGACGCTGCCTTCGATACCCATTGTGTCCATGCGGTATGTTGCGCCGCCGTCGGTGCTCTTGACGCTGGCATGCTCCGGGTAGTCGCCGCGACGCGCCCCCTTGTGGAAGACCGAGTACTTGCCGACCATGATGTCCCAGCCCTCCGCGCCATCCACGGTGCTGATCTCGATGACGTTCTCGCCGGGGCGGATGTGTTCGGCCGGGATCTGCACGTAGTACCAGCGCGACCAGTTCCAGGAGTCGGGGCTGGAGTTCATCTTGTAGTACTGAACCGCATCCGGCGTGGCGACCGAGGACGGCGGGCGAAGGGTCTCGTTGCCGTTGACCAGTATCCGCAGCACGGCCTGGTTCCCGCCGGTTTCGCGTCCGACAAAGGCCAGCCAGACTTCTCGTGTCGAGACATCCGACACACTGAGCCTCTTGCGCAACACAATGCCGTTGCCCAGCGGCTCAAAGGGGTGCCACGGCTTGCCGTCCAGTTCGCTCTTTTCGTCATCGCGACCCATCACCGGCGAGTCGTTCTCAATGACTTCGCCGAAGAACAGCCGAATGGCGTCCTCGCTCTCCCCCATCCAGACATTGCGCATGGTGGCACCGCCGGCGTCGTATACCTCGCGCGCTGATTGCCGAATCTCGGTTAGCATCGCGGTTTGACACTCCCTCGCATCGCCGTATTGTGTACTGCCTTCGTCGTGCCGCAGCCGCCTAGTCCATCAGCAGGCCGCCGTTCAGGTCGAACACCTCGCCTGTGATGTAACCCGCCAGGTCTGAGGCAAGGAACGCCGCGGCTGCAGCGACTTCGTCCGGCGTCCCCAGCCTGCGAACCGGTATCTGACGGGAGTATTCAGCCTCGGTCACGGAATTGGTCATGCCTGTGATGATGAACGCCGGGGCCAGAGCATTGCTGGTCACTTCCGGCGCGCCCGCGCGGGCGATTGACTTGGCCAACCCCATCATGCCAGCCTTTGAAGTTGCGTAGGAGGCGCTTACAGTCAGACCGCCAACTTTGCCTGCCATCGAGGCGATATTGATGACCCTTCCCCACCCCCGCGCCTTCATGCCAGGCACGACGAGCTTGCTGAGGATGAACGCGCTGGTGAGGTTGATGCGCAGCACGCGCTCCCAGTCCTCCATCGTCGCTTCCTCAAGTGTAACCGTACTCTGAATGCCGGCATTGTTGACGAGAATGTCCACCGACCCCAAACGGGCAGCGATTTGCTCCAACATATCGCGGCACTGTGCCTCATCACTGACGTCACACTGGATGAAAAGCGCCTGCGCAGGGAGAGCACAGGCGGCATCCTCGTCAATGTCACATGCCGCCACCCGACAGCCCTCCTCAAGGAAGCGCCGTACGATGGCGAGGCCGATGCCGCGAACACCGCCGGTGACAAGCGCAACCTTGCTGCTGATTCCCAGGTCCATTCCATCGTCTCCCGTATGCGCGCCTCCGCTGCAGAGCTACTCGAACCGGTAATCGCGGGCGGTCTCGTAGAAGGTCACCACGTTCTGAATGGGCACATCGAACCCGATGGCATTGCTGGGCCTGAGCACGAGGCCGCCGTTGTGGCCACACTTCTCGATAAGCTCGACAACGTGATTGCGAACATCCGTTACGGTACCGAAGGGCAGCACCTTCTGCAAGCTTCCGCATCCGTGCAGCGTTATTCTATCACCCCAGCGCTGCTTGACTTCTATCGGGTCCATGCATTCAGGCTGGATTGGGTCAATCACATCGAAGCCGACCTCGATGAGATCATCCATGATTTCGGTCAGGTTTCCATCCGAGTGAATGTAGAGGTGCACTTCCGGGTTGATGGCGCGCAGTTCGGAGAACATGGCGGCCAGCCGTGGCTTGTCAAATCGTCGCCAGGTATTGGCACCCATGATGATGCGGTCGTGCATGGCGATGTCGCCACCTATGGCGAACATGTCCACACCGGCCCCGACGCAGCGGCGGGCAATCTCGGTCCAGAGGCCATAGATCTTGTCGTAGAGTTTGTTGACGAAATCGGGGTTGAGCAGATAGTCCATCAGGAACCGCTCCATGCCGCGCAACATCCAGGACAGCTTGTAGGGCTGAGTGACCCCCGAACTGACAAGGAAGCCCTGAGCCTTGTAGTCCTGCACGCGCTGGGCCAGGTCGGGCGCATCAACCAGGTCGTCAACGGTCGGGAACGAGTAGTTGTCGGGGTCTTCAAGGTCCTGCAAGGGGCCGGCGATCCACTCCACGTATTTCTCATCGCGCCCGACACGCTGGATGATGCCCCACTGGTCCTCGAAGGTGCGCTCATCGTGCCAGTAGTACTGGACGCCGCCCCCAGGCCAGTCGCCGGGCTTCGCCGATTTGGGCTTCTTCTCCCACTCGGGGAACCGGATCGGCACGCCGACACCGCGCACCCCGCCGCTGCCCATGATCTCCTCGACTTCCGCAATGCTGCGTACGCCGTAGTATGCCATCAGCGCCCTGTCCACTTCGCCCCGCGCACCGTACACGGTCGGGATGCGGTCGGGCCGCTGGTGTCTCATCGTCGTCAGGTATCTCTCGCGCGCTGTCATACACATTCCTCACGATGCCTCGGTGCTCCGCTGGAGGCCTAATGTGCGGGACCGCCGGCTCTGGTCCCTACCATCAACTCCGGCCATAGTTCGCTGGTTCTCCCGCATCTACCTTCCGCCGGGAACCAATACAACGAACCAGGGCGGCCGTCCCTGCGATAGGGACGGCCGCTGTGTGCTCGTTCTCAGGCGGTATGGGTTACGGAGCCGCGGCTCTCGTCTTGGCGTTCTTGGGCAGCGTCAGCGTCACGTCGTCAGGTGCAGTGACCGTGTAGGTCATCTCGTTCACCTGCGTCACGCTCACCGGCTGCGGCCAGACCACTTCGTCGCCGACGCCGTAGTCGTAGATGTTGAACCAGGTGCCGATCGGGAACTGTGCGGCCAGCTTGTCGGCTGTCACATCGGGATGGGCCTTGATATCTATCACGGCACCCCCGCTCACTCCCAGGATGCGGTACTCGGCGTCGCCGGCAGCGTTCACGACCCGCGCTCCGTGGTAGTAGCGCAGTCCGCGCAACTGGAACGGGGTCGAGGAGACGACTCTCTGATTCTCCGTGCCGCTCACCTGGCCCGTGCCGACGCAGGAATCGAACTCCAGACGCAACTGCGCCGCGCCGCTTACGGCCTTGGCCTCCAACACCTTGTACGCCAGCCGCCTGTACTCGTTGGTGATGTAGATGTAGTTGTCAACCAGAGCGCCCAAGTTGGGCGGGGCCGGCGAAACGATGATGGTCTCGTTCTCGCGGTCCACGGCCTTGATCTCGGCGCGGTATTCGGCGCTGTCCATCGTGATCCCAAGGCCGTTCTTCGTCAACTTGGTCCCGCCGACGAGCACCATGTCGACCGGGACGCCGTTCTGTTCGGAGAAGAGCCCGAACCGCCCTGCGAACTCAAAACCACCCTCGGCAGTGCGCGTTGTCGCCCCATCCACTGAGGCGAATATCGTGTCTCTGCGCCCGTTCGTCAGTTCGACAACGCAACCGTACGGCTTGAAGTCAGCTTCATCGCCACCCGAGAGCGCCAGCGGCCTAACCGACTTGATAACCGGCTGGTCCCTGTAAAGCTCCATGACGTTGGCGACTTGTGTCCTCGTGGGAGCCTCGCCCTGCTTGTGCAGCACCACCCATTTCATCTCGTATGGTGAGCCACCCGCCGTTGATTGGCCGTCGCAGATAGCCAGTTCGGTCCCATCACAACTGGGTACGGTCATACGGAAATGCAGGCCGTCGGCGTCCTTCAGGGCCCAATCGGCGGACCACACTGCGCTGGGGTCGGCGTCGCGTTCGACATTGTACAGGTGCGGGAAGGCGAACAGCATCCCGCGCCATCCGTACAGACCCTTGCTGCATCCGTTTGCCTTCAGCCACGCCTCGTCTCCGTAAGGCACGTCCGGTCCGGCCAGAGTGCCGCTATCCTGCTTAACGAGATTCAGGCCCTGCGTGGTGAAATCACCCTCCTGAACGTGGAAGGTCCACCAGTGGTCCTTGCCGCCCGAGATACGGTACAGGTCAACGCAATAGAACTGGTCGTCGGATACATCAACGATCGCCAACATGCGGCGCTGCCAGTTGTCCTCATCGAGCAAGTATCCCTCGCCGCTGCTGACCTTGTCGCTGCAGGCCTGTGCGAACGCCTCAACGAGGTGCACCGGGCCGGCATCTGCGAACAACTGAGATGTGCCTGTCATGTTGACGAAGGGTATCTGCCGCGCCTGGATTTGCGTCATCCAGTTGCCCTCCCAGGCGCTCCAGTTGCGCGGATAGCCCATGTGACCGAGGATCTCGCTCTGGTAGGCGTCAATCCCGATGTGCATGATGTCGTCGTGGACGTGGCCGCGCGCGCGACCGTACATGATCCACAAGGCGCGCTTGTTGATATCCTTCCCACTACGCAGCATCGCCAGCCCGTAGCCATCCTGGAGGCAACTCCTGTCATTCCAGTCATTCGGCCACTTGGCGGCCTCAGCCTCGATCTCTTCGCGCGTGTATGGGAAATCCCGCGATGGCCGCCAGCCGGACGTATTGGCCAGCGCCCAGGCGAACTTCGGGTCCTTGAAGATCTTGTAGGCATGCTCGAACGCCGCCACACCCCCGTTCTGCCAGCGCGTTATCCCCATTCTCTGGTATTGGGGATAGCTACCCGTGTCGCCGACGCGGGGATAGGTACGGTCAATGTTGACTGTGTTCATCGAAAAATCGAAGACGCTGTGGTAGCGGCGGCTTGTCGTGAGATTGGGGTACTTGTCATCGGGATAGACTTGCGGACGCAGTTCGCGCAAATGCTCGACCCCTTCGACGACCGGACCGATGGCCGTTACGTGCATCCCGTTGTAGCCGCCCGTGGACTCGTATGGTGCGCCGTCGCGGAAGAATGTATTGGTGACGAAGTAACGCATCTTGCCACGCGGATCGTCGTAGAGCCAGTCCATGAACTCATTGCCACGCTTGTAGTTCAGGGACTCTGCCATCCGCACCAGACCCATCTGGGAATACGGCTCATTGGATGAGGTCGCTCCGTCCATCGCCCCCTGCATCCACACAGCGAACAGGTTCTCCTCCAGAAAGCGCCGCAGGTCCTCATGGGTCTTGATATCAGTGAAGCCCTTCGACTGCAGGAAGGGGATGATCTCCTGATCCTGCTCGATGGCGGGGAATATCTTGTCATACGCCTCAGCATGGCCCATCTGGTAGGTTGGCAGGTCAATGCAATAGACTGTGAAGCCGCTGCCCGAGAGGCACGGCCCTTCGCTGAAAGGCGCCTGCCCGAGCCGCTCAACCTGACCGACACCGTTCCGATGTCGGTGCTGCGTCATGGTGGCCAGGTACGACCACTCCACGGCGAGACGGCTCAGTGCCACCAGAGCCTTGTGAACATAGATGATGTCGCCTGTAGCCATGTAGGCGTTCGCGCACTGCGGGGCTACACTCAGCATCTTGTGGCAATAGGCCTGGCAGGTCTCGGCGATGAAGCCGAAGTGTCTACCGTCCTCGGATATGTAGCCGCCGCCGATGCCGTCGTCGGGGAACTCCCCGCTGGTGAAATCGTCATTGCCGAAATCGTTCGAGGGATACATCTCGCCGCCGACCGGGCACTTGATCTTCCAGGCATACGGCAGCGCTGCTGAGCCGTATGTGCGAATCGACCTGTCTAGCTCATCGAGCCAGGGATAGAATGCCCCGCGTTTATATATCTCCTTGCCGTGCACCGGGCAACCGTCGGTGATGTGCACCCAGTGCCAGCGGGGAATGGTGCTATCCGGCTGCATGCTCCATATCTGATCATCGGGATACTTGAGCCATTGCTGCCCGGCCCCCGGGCTGCCACCCTTGGTGGCCTCCCGTTCCTTGTCAGTGACCAGGAACTGGCCTTCCTTGAGTTCCGGCAGCATCTCACCCAGCGGCCAGCGACGTGGAAGCTGCACATCCTTCAGCGTCCGGAACTGGCGGAGGTCCTCAAACGACCATATCTCGATGGATACGGTAATCTCCCCGGCCG
>CAZJVY010000035.1:0-38205 GCA_964549395.1 uncultured Armatimonadia bacterium
TGTCTCGCCATCGCCGTTGCCATGCTCAAGGCCGCAACCGCCGAGTGCTACGACATGTCGGAGCGGGAATTGCGCGGCCGCATTGACGAAGAGGGCGCCTTCAACCCGCTCAACATCGAGATGAAGGAACATTGCTACGACCTGGCCCTGCTCTATCACCTGACCCGCGACAAGCGGGCCGCACGCCAGGCCGCAACAATCCTCGACCGCTACAACGCCGTGATCCGCAAGTGGCCGCTTAAAGAGCGTGAGGGCGACAAGCGCTATTCACAGGACGACCAGCGCTTCAAGGACCGCTGGGACGCCACCGGCCTCTACGGCGGCTGGATACCGGGCTTCGTCAGGCGCGGCTTCCCGCTCCTCTACGCCTTCGACTTGATTTACGATAGCGGTGTGATGGAAGAGCTCGGCGTCCGCAAGAGCGCGGAGAGCGTCATCCGCTATCACATCGAGTTCAGCAGCACCTTCTCTCATGAATACGGCAACCTCGACCACTATGACCTCATCGGCTACTCGGAATACGGCCTGCTGCTGCCCGAGCCGGAGTACATCCACGAGGTCGTGCAGTGGCTCGACAATCTTCTGCACTACGGCTTCTATGTAAGCGGCTTCTGGCACGAGGGAAGCCCCTCTTATCACAAGGACATCACTGTAGGTCTGACCCGCAGCGTTCCCGCGCTCCTCAACGGCTACTCCGACCCACCGGGCTTCACAAGCAAGCTCGCCGGCACTCGCTACGACAACCTGAACCTGACGCAGCGGTACTACACCCAGTTCCGGCGCATGTGGGACTCGCTGGGCAAGGTCACACTGCCCAACAGGAACTGCGCGGTGATACACGACACCTCCTTTGTGCAGCAGGCCTGGTGGATGCCGGCGATGACCCACTCCAGCCCCAAGCTCCTCGGCTGCATGGGCCACGTGATTCTGGCCAAGGGGGAAGGACCGGACCAGCAGCAGGCCCATCTCCACTTCTCCGGCATGCACGGCCACGAGCACCTCGACTCCCTGCACATCATGGCCTGGAGCCAGGGCCAGGAGATGATCAGCTCCACCCGCTACCGCCCGCTGCCCGATGACGTATCCACTCGCGAGTGGCACGGCATGACCGCCGGCCAGAACACGGTGGTCATTGATGAGACCAGTCAGTTGAGCCGCCTCAGCAGCCACCGCCGCAAGATCACCGAGATTGACGCATTTCCCTTTCCCGATCCCCGCTACCGGGCTTACGGTCACGGCGACTCGCTCACCGACGGCAAGCTGCGTCTCTTTGCCGCACAGTGGGCACCCGTGCAGATGGCCGAAGCCCAGGGCGAAGAAGCCTACCACGGCCTCGCCGACCTCTACCGCCGCACGCTGGTGATGGTCGAAGTTGACCCGCAACATGCCTACTTGGTGGACGTGTTCCGCGTCAGAGGCGGGCAGATGCACGACTGGATGCTGCACGGCTGCCTGGAGCTGCCCTACACCGTCGCGACGGAGCTTCCGCTTGCCGCAATAGAAGGTAATGCTCACAGATACATTGACCAGTTGAGGGTCGCCGACTTGCCGGAGGTAGCCAACTTCAGGTTCGTCTATGAGGACGGCAAGCAGAGCCGTCACTGGCTGCTCATGCCCGACGGCAGCCGCCTCTACGTCGGGCGCGGGCCTGCCATGCGCCGCCTGGGCTACAATCCCTTCACCTTCGTCCGCCACAGCGCCCATAGCTCCCTGTTTGTCGCCGTGCATGAATTCTGGTCCGGAGGCGAGCAGCCCCGCATCGCTTCCGTCCAGCCGATGCAGATGGTTATGGCCGATGTCATGGACGCCGGCGTGCAGATTGACCTGGCCGACGGGACCAAGGACCTGTTCGTGAGCCGCTTCGAACCCGATGCTGAGACATCCGCCCTGTGCGTGGGTGCCGGCTTGCCCATCGAAATGCGGGGTAGGGCGGTGCATATCCGCCTCGCGCCCAACGGTGCCGTGGCGCGCGCCTTCGGAGTGGGCCTGTCCACCCTGCAGGTAGGCGACATCAAGATCGCCGACGGCACCGCGGCCTACACAGGCGTCGTAACCCGCACCCAGCGCAAGGAGACCGGCGACGCGCTGGATGCCCTCTATACGGCTGCGCAACTGCCGGCCGACGGCAGCCTCAACGGCGCGCCGGTCATCCTCCAGTATGGCGACGAGTTGGTTCAAAGCTTCTTCATGGACCACATCCAGGCGCTCCCCCAGGGCGGCTCGCTGATCGTGCTGCAGGAGGACGCCGGCATCACCATCGAGGACAACGGCAAGCTTACTAAGCTGCACTACTTCCCGGGCTGGGGCATCCGTGGCGAATGCAGGTTCACCATCGTCAACACCGTCCTGGACGAGCGCACCGCCGAGGGCGGCCTTCAGGTTACGAGCCATCCGAAGTCGCGATGGCCGGAGCCGGTGGAAAGTGGCATCACCTACTGGAAGCTCGATTAGGGGAGAATATGGCGAAACAGGCGCCCTGCTGCCGCTTTGTGCAGATCGCAGACGTCCATTATGTCATGCCTCCGCATCCGCGCCTTGACTGGCCGCAACTGGCCGAGAGACTGCCGCAGCAAGTGCGGGTGACGGAGATGATTGACACGATGCTCCCGCTGGCGCTGGCGCAGATTCATGCTGACTTGCAGCCCGATTTCATCATCTATACCGGCGATCAGGTCAACGCGGGCTGGGACGAGGCGGGCCTTGCCAATCAGCAGGGCTTCCAGGCGCTGCTGGCCGAGTGTGACTCCGATGGCGCGCCGGTCTATTGCACCTTCGGCAACCATGACCGCCCGCGCGAGCGCTTCCTTGAGCTGTACGGCACAAGCACTTACAGCTTTGCCTGCAACGGCTGTCACTTCGCAGTCCTCGATAGCGGCTTGATGAATGAGGAGCAGGGCATTGACCCGCCGGAGATCTTTGATGCCGGCCTGCAGGAGCTACGGGACATGCTCGCAAGTGCCGACGGCGCGCCCGCCGCAGTCATCTTGCACTTCTATCTCTACCCCTCGGACCTTGAAGGCTACAGCTACCGCGCTGCTCATGAGGCGATAGAAATAATCAAGAGCTATGGCCGCCGCGTGCCTGTTCTCGACGGCCACTACCACGCCGGCCGCGTGGATGTCGTCAACAACGCCCCATACTTCACCGCCAGGTCGTTCATCGAGTCGCCCTTCGCCTTCTATCTGCACGAGCTTACCGACGAGCGTCTGGTCATCAACGAGTACTGCCTGGACCTGGCCAACCAACGGTGGTCAGGTTACAGGAAGTGCGTCTTCGAGCTTGGCGGCCTTTCCTGACCGACCGTCTCAAGACATGGTGGTGGGTAGATCAGAAGGATACGCCGGTGCATCACTCGGATGCTGCGGAACTGCTGCTGAAGAGGCGAATATTGACCACATCAATGAGCTGCTGGAGACGCTCGATGACCCGGTCGAGGTCCTGGCGGCGGCTTATCTCCAGGGTAAGCTGCAGGCGGGCGAGATGTGAGCCGGCCTTCTCCGCTCTCGCCACCGCGATGTTGATGTTCGAGTCGCTGATGATCGCGGTGATGTGAGACAGCAGCCCCACGCGGTCAACCGCCACCACCTCTATGTCCTGGCGGAACACGGCGCCTTGGTCCTCCGCCGACCAGGTCAATTCCACTATCCGCTCCGGCTCCAACTGGGCGCGGTAGCTCAGGTTCTTGCAGTCACTGCGATGGATCGCCAGCCCGGACCCCCGTGTGATGTAGCCCTGTATGGTGTCTCCGGGGAGCGGATTGCAGCACTTGGACAGACGCGAGTGGAAACCGTTCACACCGTCCGCGGAGACCGGCAGCGGCTTCTTTGTGCGCGCCGCCTGCTCGGGCGACAGGTCGGTGGGCAGCAGCATCTGCGCCTCTTCCACAAGGCTGTCGGGTTTGGCGGCCTGGTCCAGCATGTAGTCAACGACCGTCTGGGCCTCGATGACGCCATAGCCGATGCCGGCCAGCAGCGCGGCCTCGTCCTGATAGTCGAAGTGCGCCGCGACCTCCTGCCGCCTGATCTCTCTTATCTGCGTTCGCTGTCGCGCGGTCAGACGCGCGATGGCCCGGCTCAGCCTCTCGCCGCCGATGCTGATGTTCTCCTGCCGGCTCTTCTCACGCAAGTACCGGCGCACCTTGGCCTTCGCGTGAGAGCTTTGTACCATTCGCAGCCAGTCGTGTCGCGGCTGACCGCTGGCGGAGGTGATGATCTTGGCGATGTCCCCGTTCTTGAAGCGGTAGTCCAGCCCCACCTGATCCCCGTTGACGACCGCGCCCACGCACTGATGACCCACTTCGGTATGGATGCGGTAGGCGAAGTCCAGCGGCCCCGCGCCCGCCGGCAGGTCTATCACGTCACCGTCAGGTGTGAATACGAACACCTGCTCCTTGAACAGGTCCACCTGCAGCAATTCCAGGAACTCGTGACTCTCCGACAGGTCGGTCTCCAGGTCCAGCAGGTTCCGCAGCCACGCCACCTGCTCGTCTAGCTGCCGGTCGCTGTCGCCCTCCTTGTACCGCCAGTGCGAGGCCACGCCGTATTCGGCCGTCCGGTGCATGTCGTGGGTTCGTATCTGCACCTCCATCGGCGAGCGGTCCGGGCCGAGCACCTTGGTGTGCAGCGATTGGTAGTTATTCGATTTGGGCACCGCGATATAGTCCGAAAAAGTGTCGGGTACCGGTACCCACAGGTCGTGGACTATCCCCAGCACCCCGTAACATTCAGGGACCGTGGACACGATGACACGCAGGGCGTTGATATCCTGAATCTGGCTGAAGTCAATGTTCTGGCTCTTCATCTTCTGGTGGATGCTGTAGAGGTGCTTGGCCCGGCCCTGCACGGTGGCATCGATTCCGGCTCTCGCCAACTGCTCCTGTATCTCGGCGCGGGCCGTCTGAATGACGCCTTCCCGCTCCTCGCGGTTCCAGCCGATGCGGCGCACTATCTGCTCATAGCTCTCCGGCTCCAGATACCGCAGAGCCAGGTCCTCCATCTCCGCCCGAATCCTCTGTATCCCCAGCCGATGGCACAGCGGCGCGAATATGTGCAACGTCTCCTCCGCGTTGCTCCTCTGCTTCTCCGGCGGCAGGAACTGCAGTGTCCGCATGTTGTGCAGCCGGTCGGCCAGCTTGATCAGGATCACCCGGATGTCCTCGGCCATCGCCAGGAACATCTTGCGCAGGTTGCGGGCCTGCTCCTCCTGCCGCGAGGCGAAGTCCAACTTGCGCAGCTTGGTAACGCCGTCAACCAGACCCGCCACCGTATCCCCGAAGCGTTCCCGGATTTCGTCCGCCGTCGTATCGGTGTCCTCGATGGTATCGTGTAGGAATCCGCCCGCCACAGAGAACTCGTCGCTCTCGACATCGGCCAGCACGCCGCCGACCTCAACCGGGTGCACGATGTACGGCTCACCGCTCAGCCGCTTCTGCCTCCTGTGTGCCTTTGCCGCAAACTCATACGCACCCGTCAGGAGCTCGCGATCCACTCCCGGCCAGTACCCCGATACGCGCTGAATTACCATCTCAACGGTCGTTGACATGTCCGCATCCTGTTGCATCATCACACAATGGTGACGTGCCGCCGCAGCGCCCTGTTCACGTCAATATATCACAGGGGGAACTCTTGCTCAACTAGCGGATGCGCTGCCTCGTTTGCGCTTCGCAGGACTCTGGTCGTCCGTCAGCGAAGTCTTCAGCTCACCGCAGCGTTCTTCCATCACGCGCCGCGCCGTCAGGAGAGTGGAAGCATGAGCATCGCAATCAGAGCCGGCACCCCGGCCGACATGGCCCGCATCCAGGAAATCGTCGAGGAGATCTGGGCCATCGGCGCCGATTTCGTCATGGAGGAGAAGTACGGCGCTGTTGGGGATCAGCGCTGGGACCGCTGGCTGGTGCCCAAGGTGATGAGTCGCATCTGGGACGAGATTGACAGCCTGCTGGTCACCGAGGATGACGGCGAAATCATCGGCTTCATCACCTACATGATGTCCGGCAGCCGCAAGGTCGGAACCGTGCACTACAACGGTGTCGCCCGGCAGGGCAGAGGCAAGGGAGTAGGCACGCTGCAAGTGCAGAAGGTGCTGGAGATATTCCGCGAAGCGGAGATGGAGTACGCCTGTGTTGGTACCGGCATGAACGAGGGCCATGCCGCCGCACGCCGCGTCTATGAGAAGTGCGGCTTCGAACCGTTGCTGGAGTATCGCATGTACTCGCAGAAGCTGTAGCCGGCTCCCATTTCACTACTCACTGGCACAACTACGCACAACAACGATTTCGCGGAGGACAGGCATCCCTGCCTGTCCGCGCCGATAGCGCTATCTCGGGCTTCGGGCAGGCAGATGCTACTCAACCGACGCCATCAGCCGCGCTGCAGCGGGGAAATGCTCGTGGACGACCCGCCACAGCTCCTCGGCATGACGGCGGTACATCGCCAGGATGTCCGTGACCGACACGCCCACCGTCGCCAGGTCGAGCAACTGCGGCCATTCCATCAGCAGTTCCGCGTCGCTGTGCTGCCGGATTGTCACGGCCTGTGTCAGCAGGTCAATCAGGTTACCGTAGGCATCTGTGCCCCGGTACGCCTCCGGATCGGTCAGTATATCCATCTCGTAGGCTTCATCCGGCAGCCCCGAGGCCAGCATCGCGATGCGCCGTAGCAGGCATGGGACGCAGCCCCCGCACTGGCGGTGGCGGCGGCCGGCCATCCAGCAGCTCATGCTGCTCTGTATCTGCTGCGGGGTCAGCACCGGCCGCAGCATGTCCCGCATCAGTTCCGCCTTCGTCTGGTACAGGAACGGGTTCAGAACCGTCACATTGACACCCGCGGCCCGCAGCAGTCCGTTGAACTCATGCACCACTGCCGGATGCGTGCTGCGCGTGGAGAGGCTCCCTACGCGGCCCGCACTCAGCGGCAGCGCCACGGTCAATACACCGTTCTCGCACAGGTATGCTTCCTCGACCTGCGCCCCGCACGCGGCCGCAGCCAGCAGGGACATGAACAGGAACGAGCGCGACCGGCGCGACGTCTCGCGCTTGGCTTGCCCGGGAAAGGCAAAGCGCGCGCCCGGACCGCTGCGGGGCTGCACCATCAGGTTCGCATACACGCCGACCCCCGGGCGCAGGTCGTTCAGCGCACCAATGACCGCCCCTTGTGACTTGCGCAGCTCCGGATTGCCCGAGCAATGGGTCACGAACAACGACTTGCGGTCGGCACGCAGAGTCATTGCCGCACCCGCCAGCGAGTCGATGCCGCCCGAGAGCGCGGATACGCAGTCCACGCGCCGAACCTCACCCCGCTTCCGCCTCGCCGCTGCCCCTACGTCACCTCCTGCCTCCGGCGACAGCAGCTCGGGACAGGTAGGCTCTCGCGCGCAGAACTCCATGCTGAAGTTGTCCTTGGTGAGCGCATGTAAGATGCTTACCAAGCGCCCGCCGTTTCGCTCCCAGAACTCCGGGTCGCGTACCGGCATCAGCAGGTGCAGGTCTCGCGTCCATGCCTCGTTACTGCCGCGCAGTACGGCGATGTCCGCCAGGAACACACCAATCGCGATATCGAGAATGTCGCAAACAAGTTGCGGGGGTTCGGCGGTGATGGCATCTCGCAGCTCCGAGAGGTTGACCAGCGCGTTGTAGCCCTTCCCGCCCCAGTACAGGCACCACTCAGCGCCGGACCGTCGCCGGTCCAACAGGTTGGGGGCCATGCCGGTTGCTACCAGGATGCGGGTCATTGCAGCCTAGTCCCCCGCAGACAGGGCGTTGAGCCCCAATGCGACCGCCTCACCGAACACCCCATGAAGTATGTGATGGCGTTTCGCCGCTTCCGTTTGTCCCAGAGCTTCCCGAATGATCTGCTCCGTATCGCTCAGATCAATCGCCCGCGCAGTCGTCTGACAGGTATGAGCGATGCGGTCCTGCAGCAGCGCGCTGCTGCTGACCGTGGGCAGGGCCTCCGTGCCCACGAAATCCGAGATGTCGCGGGCAACGAAGTAGCGGAAGACGTGATCGAAGTCATGGGAGAGGAACGACCCGGTCAGATCGTGGAGGCGCGGCTCATTGTAGAAGTCGGCGAAGTAGCTCTGGAGGCTGGGATAGGGCACGCGCAGAACGCCGCCCCCCCCCCGCACGCTCTCGGCCGCATCCAACACCGTCGCCCCCAAGGCATCCAGCGCCAGGTCTCCGTAGCGCGAAGAAATCCGGCGAGTGGCGATGTCGTCCTCGGCCGCCCTGCGCAAGCCCGCCGCCAGCCCCACCGCCGGCGCGTGCTCCAGCAACGTTGCCGCGCCATACACAGCCGACAGGTCGCCCGTCGCCGCAACCACTGCGCCGTCAAGCAGATGGTCCAGGCAGCACACAACCGCCGCATCCCCCAGCCCGGTCCGAGTCTCGGGACTCAGTGCCGCGGTGATGCGCGAAAGCACTTGGGCGGGATCGGGATTGGGCTGACGGTACAGCTCCCGAACTCGTTCCCACTCAGGTGTCGAAGGCGACCGTTGTGAGCTGGAAGTCCCCAGTGCCTCTCCCTCCAGCCGGCCGAAGCCCGCGTGCACGGCTCTTACCCCATCTCAACTGATCCGCCTCGCGCCAGTTCTGACCGCTTCCATCTATACATCGGCGCGCGCTGAGATAGGGTTGACGCAACAACTGCTCACGAATATGTCACAGCGCAATCAGCCGCCGGCCGGCAACAGCCCCGGCGTGCTCAGTTGGAGTCCCCCCGCTTTGCCGCGTCTCTGACCAGAAACGAGCACTTCGCCTGCTCGCACTCCGACAGGTCCGCGATGCACTCCAGGCCCAGCGGCTCCAGCACCCGCCGGTACAGCACGTCACAGTGCCCGCAGTAGTCGCGATACGGCTCGATGTGCTCTAGCTCGTTCAGGCGGCCCTTCGAGGGGCAGTGGTGCATTACTATCCTGAATTCGCCCGCCTCGTCGTCTATCTCCATCGTGAAATCCGCAGCTTCCTCGTTCAGCGTGTGGCTCCAGTACAGCCAACACCCGCGCAGGCCGTGCTCCTTCACCAGCTCTCGCAGGTTGTCCAGGAAGTTGTCGGAGATGTACTCCCAGTAGTCCACCACCGCTTGCTTGCCGCCCTGGGCTTCCAGGAACTTGAAAAGCTCGCTATAGGCCGGGATGAACTCGGTGCAGGAGATCATGATGCCCTCCTGTAGAACCGCTGAACGCTGCGCCCGGTTTCGCTGTCATATTCCAGCAGCTCGAACGCAAACGCTGTGCCCTCGCAAAGCTGTTTGTTCACGGTCCCGTCGGTCTCCACCCACAGGTCGGCTACGGGATATCCATGCTCTCTCATGTGCGTCACCGCCGGACAGGCCGCCACCTTCAGCACCAGCTCGTCCTCGGAACACGCAATCTCGATGTCGCCCCCCTCAATCCCATATGTCCGCTCGAGATACTCTTGCAGCGCCGCCAGCCCCCGCCGCCTGATGGCCTCCTTGAGGGGCGCATGGTAAGCCTCGACGAACTGCCGCAGGTACTTCCTGACGGCCTCCTCGCCGTATCTCTCGTGCAGGTACGCAATCCCCGTGCTCATCGCGCCGTGGAAGTCCTTGTGCAGGTAGGGATTGTCGGCTGCCGTCCGCCGCATTACCTCCTTAGGCATGTCCCCTGGCCCTCCACGGGAACAGAATGTCGCTGTCCCTTCCCAGTACCCGCGCGATGGCCTTCTCGCAGCCCTTGGTCAGTGGATACTCCAGGTAGCTTCTCCACGTGCGGAAGACGCCCATCTCCACCAACAGCTTCTTCTCGCCCGACAGCCAGCACGAGATCTGCTTGCCGCCGTACACGTCCCACATGATGCGGTTCATGCGCGCCTGCAGCTTGTTCGCTCGGGTGATGTCCCCCTCGGCGACGGCGTTCATTATCTCTCCGGCCAGGTACCCGTTGAATATCCCGCCACCCAGCAGCAGCCCGTCGTAGCCCGCCTGCAGGTACGGCACGCAGTTGAACTCCCAGCCGTTCAGCAGCAGCAGACCCGGCCGCTTCTTGCGGGCCGCAAGCGCGATGTCCCGCCGTGCCGGAACCGTGGAGCTGTCCTTTACCAGCACCACGTTCTCTTCCATGTAAAGCGTCTTGATGACCGCATCCGGCACCGCCACCGGCCCGAAGTTCCCGCGGTCATAGATGCCCACCGGCAGCGGGCAATTGCGGATCGCTTCCACGTACAGGTCCCGGATCCGCTCCGATTTCGGGTTCATCAGGAAGTACGGCGGCGCGATAACGGCGATGTCGGCCCCCGCCTTCCTCGCCATCGCCATGTTATCCAGTATCCGCGCGGCGGAGTTGTCCGTGACCTGCACCGCCAGGCGCAGGCGGCCCTCACTGCGCTCCGCAACCGTCTCAACCAACTCCCGCCGCTGAACGTCGGTCATCCAGGCGCCTTCGCCGCAGGTGCCGAGCAGGAACAGGCCGGTTATCCCGAGCTTCACGTGGTGCTCGACCATCCGCCTGACGGCGACCTTGTCCACCTTCATGCTGTCCGTGAAGGGGGTCGGCGTTGCAGACCAGACGTTCGGCGGGGTGTCAATCATCCTGGGCATCAAGTCGGCTCCTCACTGCGCAATTGTCTGTGTCATTGCCATCCACCACCTGCCGGCGGCCAACCGCTTGATGAGGTTTCTCCGTACCGCTTGCCGACTCCTACTCATCGGCCGGCGCGCACAGTCCCTCTCTGCACAGCAACTCGCGGAGGTCCAAAATGTCCTCCAGGGAATAGTCCGCCGCCTCGTGGCTCTGACGGAGCAAGAAGGTGGTCATGCCCAGTTCGCGTGCGGGCACGATATTGGCCGGATTATCCTCGATTAGGCCTATCCGTCCCGCAGGTAGCCCCAGGAACGTGATGACGGCCTCGTATGGCTCCCGCGCCGGCTTGGGACGCCAGCCGAAGAACCCGATGTCGAAGACATTGCAGAACCGGCCCTCGACCCCCAGCGCATTCAGCACTCCCTCGGCATACAACCGCGTCGCGTTTGTGAATACGTGCAGATCCGCCGCAATGGCGGCAAGCATGGCGTCCAGCTCTGCATCCGAACTGATGTACTGGCAGGGGTCCACCCGCTCCACACTGCGCGCGTAAAGCTCTGCTTGAGGAATACCGAATTCGGCCGCCAGTCCCATCGCCGTCGTTCCGTACTTCTTCGTGAAAACCACCCGCAACTGGTTCGCCGCTGCCCACGTCATCCCGAGTTGGTCGCACACGTACTGCGTGATGGCGCGGTCCCCGGCATCCAGCATGCCCGTATCCGGGTGATAGAGGGTCTCATCCAAATCGAACAGCAGCGCTTTCAGCATGATCTCCGGCTCATGCGACGTAGGAATCACCGCGCAACAAACAGCCGGAGGCGGCGCCTCCGGCCGGTACAAAGCTCACTCACTGCGCCTGCAGCTACTTGATGGTCGCCGGGTTGACGCCCAGGGCCTGCAGCGCCTGGTCCACATACTGCTCGGACAGGTCGAACTCTCCGGCGGCGAAATGTTTCCGCGACGCCTTGAGCATCTCGTTGACCGCCTCGCTGCTGCCCGGGTCGCTGGCCTGCAGCTTGTAGAACGGCTCCTTCACGGCATCGAACTTGCGCCCGATCCGCTGCTTCTGCGGCACCTTGGCATACGAGGGGTCCCCGGCATGAGGGCCAGTCGAGACGGCTGGCTTGGTAGCCGGCCGAGTCGCCGGTGCGGTCGCAGGAGCGCCGGTTGAGGGCTCCGTCGTCGGCTCCAACGTCACTACGCTGGTCGGCGGCGTGACCGGCGTGATGTCCAGACTGGGCGCTACCGTCGAAGTCGTTGCAGCCGCGGTGGTCGGCTCGCCCACCGTGATCGGCTTGCCAGCGATGAACCGCGACAGGTTGTGCAGCAGGTTCCGCGCTATCTGCTCCCGCTGGTCAATCCATTCATCCTCGTTCAGCGAGCGACCGATCCGCAGCGCGTCTATGATCAGTAGCAGCGCAGCGCTCTCCGGAATCTCGGTCGTGGCGGGTTCCACCGCAGGCGGCGTGGTTGGGGTGTTCGTGCGGTCCGGCACGGTCGTGAGCGCCGTGGACGGGATCGGCGTTGACGTACCTGCCGGTGGTGTCGGCGTGGCGGTCTTGCCCCCGAAAGGATCCTTCATCTTGCTTACAGGCGTGGCCAGCGGCAGGCGCACGCGGAAGTTCTGAACCCACAGTTGCCCCAACTGCTTGGCCGGCAGGTTGTTCGCCTCGGCCTCCACGGGGTACACGCCGATGACGGCCATGTCCCAGCAATACACCGTCCAGATCCCGTCCTTCTGCTTCAGTGACACCTGCGGATGCTCGGTGTCGTATCTGGATATGACCTCGACGATAGCCTTGTCAATAACCGCCGCTCGCGCCTCCACGCTCTCATACGGCCCCTTGTCGCGAATGCGAGCAACGATTCCATTGGCGATGCAGATCTCGGCGCTGTCCTGGGCCAGCAGGGGCAGGCAGACGGCCAACAGCAGAGCGACGACGACCGCAGTTATCAAGCCCTGGCGGTGTGACATGGCAGACACTCCTCGCAGGTTATTCTCTGTGACTTTGGGCACCATCGCCGACAATACCGCCCCCTGCCGAGCACAACACGACGCGCCCCCACTCCTGCAGGCAGGTAGTGACTTCCTGGAAATCATCATAGCTGATAACGGTGGCACAGTCAACACTCCCCGGCTCGGCTGGCGTTACCTATCGCCCGGACCGCCGCCGGCGTTTCGGCGAATCTTCCGCCAATGCCGAATCCAGCGGGGAAGTTGCCTCAACAGGCCGACTGTGCTATAATGCCCTTGCTAAATCGGCAGCCGGCAGCGGCTGCCGTTAATGACAGTATGGCACCACGGACTTGCGCCCCCAACGCGCGGCGCATGGTTGGTGGGGTGTTGTTATTCCTGCTTCGCGTTCACAGTCCGCGAAGCCATTTTGACCACAGGAAGGGGACACACGAATTGTCAGAAGAAGCTACCCTCTACGAAGCAATGTACATCCTCGACGCAACCCTCGAGGAACAGCAGCAACAGGAAGCGATAGCGGCCGTTGAGGCCGCGATTGTCGAAAACGGCGCCGCAGTCGAGAACACGCTTGAGTACGGACGCCGACGCCTCGCCTATGAGATCAACGGCCATACCGAGGGCCTCTACATGATCACCTACTTCAGAGGCGAGGGCGACATCGTCCGCACCCTCACCAACGAGTTCCGCATGATCGAGGCGATAGTCCGCGGTATGGTCGTCGTGGCCAACCCGGATGCGCTCTTCAAGGGCACCGCGCAAGCCGTTGAAGCAGCGGAAGTGCCCGTCGAAGAAGCTGCCACCGGCGTCGAGGTCGCTGAAGAACAGACCTCTGACGCTGAGGCCGTCTCAGACGAAGAGCCGGCCGCTGCAGTTGCAGAGCAGGTCTTGGAGGAAACCGCGACCGAAGAGCCCGAGGCGGACGAGCCGTCGGCTGAAGAGAGCGGAGAGACAACCGAAGACGACGAGGCAGCCGAAGACGAGGAAACAGCCGAGTAGCGGGCATGCGGCGTATGGAGTTCTACCACACCGGCAACGCGGGCCGCTCCCCATGTACCGGGGCTGCGGGCAGGGCTGCCTTAATGCGGAAGGGTGGAACACGAGATGATTAACAGCGTCGTCTTGGTAGGCCGTCTCGCCAACGATCCGGAGATGCGCTATTCCTCCAGCGGGACGCAGATCACCAAGTTCAGGATTGCTGTCAGTCGGCCGCCGAGGGCCGGCAGCGACGAAGAGCAGACCGATTGGCTGAATGTCGTATGCTTCGGGAAGACCGCAGAGTTTGTCGCCCAGTACCTGGACAAGGGGTCGCTGGTTGGGATCGAGGGACGGATCCAGACAAGCAGCTTCGATGGCCAGGACGGCAAGCGGCAGTGGTGGACTGAGATAGCGGCCAACAGCGTGCAGGCGCTGGAGAGCCGTCAGGAAGCCGAACGCCGCCGCAGCTCGCAGCCGGCCCGGCAGGCCCCCCAGCAACAGGCGGAGCCGGCGCCTCAGCAACAGGCCGCTCCGCCGCCTGAGCCGTTCGGTGATATTGAGGAAGACAGCGACCCCTTCGGCGACCAGTAAGACGCGAGAGAGACCATGCCTGCAGCGGATCAGGAAGTAGCCGTTGGCATTGATGTCGGCGGCACAACCTACACGGTGTGCCTGATTGATACCGAAGGCAATGTCATTGCCGAGGCCTCGCACTTGACCCCCAGGATCGGCACCGGCCAGGTTCTCCTCACGGCATTCGCCGAGACCGCCGAGAAGCTCATTGAGCAAGCCTGCGGATATGTCCCGGTAGGCCTCGGAATCGGCGTACCCGGCACGGTAAGCCCCGACGAGCGAATCGTCGGCGACTGCCCGAACCTCACCATCCTGAACGACTTGCCGGCACCCGAGTTCTTCGAGCAGCGCCTCGGCATCCCCGCATGGATGCAGAACGACGCATATTGCGCCACTCTCGGCGAGCTGCGCTACGGAGCCGGGCGCAATCACGAGAACGTGCTGCTCCTCACTCTCGGCACCGGCATCGGCGGCGGCATCGCGCTCGACAACAAGGTGCGCCGGGGGCCGCGCCAGATTATGGGCGAAGTCGGCCACATCATCCTCGACCTCAACGGCCCGCCCTGCAACTGTGGCACCGTGGGCTGTCTGGAGGCGTTTGCCGGCAAGCAGGCGATCATAGACCGTGCCGTCACCAGGTTGGCGGCCTATCCCGAATCCGCTCTGGCCCAGTACGTGGCAGAAGACCGCGCCGGCGTCACACCGAAGCTGATCGCCGATCTCGCCAAGCAGGGCGATGAGCTCTGTCTGAGCGTAATGTCGGATATCGGTCTCTACATCGGGCAGGGCCTCTGCAATGCCATCATATTGTGCGATCCGGATGTCATTCTCATCGGCGGCGGCATCGCGGGGGCCGGCGATGTCCTGCTCGACCGCGTCCGCCGCACCGTCAAAGAGCGTGCTCCCTTGAGCGGCTTCGACCCGGCCAACATCCTGCCCTGTCAGCTCGGCAGCAAGGCCGGGGCGGTGGGCGCCGCCGCGCTCGTCTGGGAGCGCCGCCAGGGACAGCAGTAGCACGCGCAATGCATCGGCAATGCCTGCAGCGTGTGACGTAACAGGTTGCCATATTCCTACAATGCCAGATGCACAAAGTGGCACCACCAGCCTAACCGGCAGTTGTTCCCTACTGCAACTGCTGGAGCACACCCAGGGGTTTTCACGCGCCAAAGAGGCCTTACAGAGCAGTTCAGCGTTGTGTCTGCAGGGCCTCAGCGGCGGCGGGAAATCCGTGGTTTGTGCTGCCTGGCTGCAGGACCTCGACGGCCCCGCCGTCATCATCACCTTCAATGAAGAACGCGCGCGCCAGCTCGCCGATGACCTCTGCGGCCTGCTTGACGACGGCAACCGGGACCGCCTCACCCGCCGCGTCCTCTATTTCCCCTCGACCGCATCGGCGCTCTATGACGGCGTGACTCCCGACCCCGAAACCGTGGCCGACCGCATGTTGGCTCTGGAGCGGCTGTGCGCCGGCGATCCGGTGGTCATTGTCGCGAGTGTCATGTCGGCCATCACCCTTACCATACCGGGGGCCGACTTCGTCGCCAACCGCGTCCAGGTGGAGCTCAACTCCGAGTGCGACCGCGACCTGCTGGCCTATCAGATCGCAGACCTCGGCTACGAACGCGTTGACCTGATTGATGACGTGGGTCAGTACTCCGTGCGCGGCGGCATCATAGACGTGTCCCCGCCGGCGCTGGAGTTCCCGGTGCGCATCGAGTTCATGGGAGATGAGATTGACAGCATCCGCTTGTTCGAGCCCACCACCCAGCGCTCCATGCAGAGCATCGAGAAGGTCGGCATCGGCCCGGCGGGCGAGGTGATCCTGAGCCGTAAGGCAGTCCAGCAGGCACTGCCGCAGATTAAGCTGGCGTTCCGCCACGAACTTGACCTCCTTGATGAGGCCGGCAAGGCGCGAGAGGCCAGGCACCTCACAGAGCGCATGGAACAGGACCTCTCTGACCTGGAGCAGTTGCGCCCCACTCCGACCCTGGTGCACTATCTGCCCTATCTCTATGAACAGCGCGAAACGTTCCTCGATTACCTGCCCAAACAGGCGCCGGTCATCATTGATGAGCCGGTTCGCATCAAGGCGGCCGCCGAGCAGTTTGAGCGTGACGTGCTTGACGCCCATCGCCGTGGCGTCAAGCTGGGACGTCACCTGCGCCTGCCGCAGACGGCGTGTCTGAACTTCGCCGCGTTCCTCGGCAAGTACCTCACCGCCCGCAGACCCCTCATCTACCTGAGCATGTTGCAGCGCCAGGTGCCCTGGGACGAGCAGGTTCCCACTGCGGCCCTGTCAACGCCGCCGACCGACACCTTTGGCGGCCGCTTCGAACTCCTCGTCGAAGGCCTGGCACAGTGGCAGCGTGACGGCTTTTGCGCGCTGGTCTGCGGGCAGGACGTTGACAAGACCGTCGAGGTGCTCGGCTCGCGGGGCCTGAGCAATGTCCGCATCGCCGAAAGCCTCGACGACTTGCAGACGGGCGCTGTCAACGTCATCGGCCAGGATCTCGCCAGCGGATTCTCGATGCCGGAAGCGAAGCTGGTAGCCCTCACCGCCAGGGAGATCTACGGCTGGCGCAAGCTGCACCGCCCTGAAGCCGGCGCCTATCGCCGGGGCTTCTCTCTGGCCTCCCTGCGGGAGATCGAAGAGGGCGACTACGTGGTCCACATCAACCACGGCATCGGCGTCTATCAGGGGCTAACCAAGCAGACAGTGGACGGCCTGGAGCGCGATTACCTGGTCATCGCCTACGCGGGCGAGGACAAGCTCTACGTGCCCGTTACCCAGCTCGACCGCATCCAGAAGTACATCGGCCCGGAGGGCGGACAGGTCACCGTCAGCGCCCTCAACGGCACCTCATGGCAGACCACCAAGCGCAAGGCCAAGAAGTCCACGCAGATTCTCGCGCGGGAGCTGCTCAAGCTCTATCGCCAGCGCGAGCAGACCAAGGGATTTGCCTTCGGTGAAGACACCGCCTGGCTGAAGGAGTTGGAAACATCCTTCCAGTTCGAGGAAACGCACGACCAGCTCCGCGCCATCGTGGACGTGAAGACGGACATGGAGCGGCCCACGCCCGCCGACAGGCTCATCTGCGGCGACGTCGGGTTCGGTAAGACCGAGGTGGCGATCCGCGCCGCCTTCAAGGCCGTCCTCGCCGGCAAGCAGGTCGCCATCCTCGTGCCGACCACGGTTCTGGCCCACCAGCACTTCAACACCTTCCGCGAGCGCCTCTCGCGCTATCCCGTTGAGGTGGAAATGCTCAGCCGCTTCCGTTCCACCAGGGAGCAGCACCACATCGTCAGCAGGCTCAAGGAGGGCGCTACCGACATCGTCATCGGTACCCACCGTCTGCTCGGCTCTGACGTGGAATTCGCTGACCTCGGCCTGCTCATCATTGATGAAGAGCAGCGCTTCGGCGTCCGCCAGAAGGAGCGCCTCAAGAAGCTGAAGGCCTCGGTGGACTGCCTGACGATGACGGCCACGCCGATCCCACGCACCCTTAACATGGCCCTGTCCGGCATCAGGGAAATCTCCCTCATCAACGATCCGCCCCAGGGCCGCAGGGCCGTGCGGACCTTCGTGCGCGAGCAGGACGACGCCTTGATTGCGGAGGCGGTACGGCGCGAGATCGAGCGCGGCGGCCAGGTTTACTACGTGCACAATCGCGTGCAGTCAATAGCACACGCCGCCGCACGGGTCCAGAAGCTGGTGCCGGAAGCACGGGTGGCCGTCGCCCACGGCCAGATGGACGAGGGCGATCTGGAGCAGGTCATGCTCGCCTTCTACGCCGAGGAATTCGACGTGCTGGTCTGCACCACCATCATCGAGAACGGCCTGGACGTCGCCAACGCCAACACACTCATCGTGGACGACGCGGACCGGCTGGGCCTGGCGCAGCTCTACCAGTTGCGCGGCCGGGTCGGGCGCTCCACACGCCAGGCGTACGCTTACCTATTGTATCGCTACCCGGAGCGCATGAGCGAGGTAGCGGAAGAACGCCTCAAAGCCATCGAGGAGTTTAGCGAGTTGGGCAGCGGCTTCAAGATCGCGCTGCGCGACCTCGAAATCCGTGGCGCCGGCGACATCCTCGGCTCAGAGCAAAGCGGCTACATGTCGGCCGTCGGCCTGGACCTCTACTGCCGCATGCTCGCGGATGCAGTCAGCGGCCTTAAGGGGGAGAACGGCCAATCGGCCGAAGGCGGTGCCGCCGTGGACCTGCCTCTCGAAACCGTCATACCCCCCGTATACGTGCCGGGGGAGCGCCAGCGCATCGAACTGTACCGCCAACTGGCCAATGTCGCCGACGAAGCGGAGCTGGATGAGCTGGTGAAGGAGACCCGTGATCGGTATGGCCCGCTGCCCGGACCGGTGCGAAACCTTGTAACCGTGGCCAGGATTAAGTTAAAGTGTAAGCAGGCATGGGTCGTGGATATCGCGACCGCGAAGGGCGAGGTGACGGTCCGCCTCGCCTCAGAGCATCGCCTCACTGCCGTCGAGCGCGGGGTCATGGAGGGTCTCTACGTCCCCGACCGCAGGCAGGCACGCAGGGGCGTGAAAGCGGCGCTGCCTCGCATCGTCTTTCGAGAGCAGCAGATTAGCTTGGGATATGACAAGCACAATCCCGAAGCCGTCGTGCCGGTGCTCGATGACATGCTCGCCCGCCTCATGGACCGCCGCAATGCAGCCCGGGACAAGAACCGGGTCTTGAGAAAGAAGCTGGGTTCGAGAGCCGCCCATGACTGACGACATACAGGAAGACCTGCAGGAGCAGGAACACGAGGAGGAACAGCCGGACCGCCGCCGCCCCGCAGTCGGCGTATCGTTCCGTCGCGGCGGCAAGGTTTACTACTTCGACCCCAATGGCGTGGATGTCAAGCCGGGCGACCACGTGCTGGTGCGCACTGATAAAGGCGTGGACATCGCTCAGGTGGTCAGGCTTGTGTTCAATCCGGCGGAGCTCAACGGCGGCGACGCCCTGAAGCCCATCGTGCGCAAGGCCAGCCAGGACGACCTCGAGTATGAGGAACAGTTGCGGCGAAGAGAACGCGCCGCCATGCGCACCTGCGAGCAGAAGATTGCCGCCTACGGCCTCCCGATGAAGCTGATTGACGCCGACTACACCTTCGACTGCCGGTGTCTGGTATTCTTCTTCAGCTCGGAGGGTCGCGTTGACTTCCGCGAGCTGGTTCGCGACCTGGCCAGGGCCTTCAAGACGCGGATCGAGTTGCGGCAGATCGGGGTGCGCGACGAGGCGAAGATGATCGGCGGGCTGGGATCCTGCGGCCGGCCGCTCTGCTGTCAGACCTTCCTGCGCAACTTCGACCCGGTCGGCATCAAGGTCGCCAAAGACCAGGGACTGTCGCTGAACCCAAGCAAGATCAGCGGCATCTGCGACAGGCTGATGTGCTGCTTGCGCTACGAGCATGAGCTCTACCAGCAACTGCGCGGCGAAATGCCGTCCGAGGGCGAGACCGTGGTTACCCCCCAGGGCCCCGGCGACGTGGTCGGCCGGCATCTGCTGGCCGGCGAGGTTGTCGTGCAACTCGAAGACCAGACCCAGATCACCGTGCCGGTCTCCAAGCTGAAGCGGCGAGCATCTTCGGAACGCAAAGAGAAGCGCTAACACTCACTCACACAGCGATCATTCCGCCGGCAACAGGCATCCATGCTCCGCACGGCATTGTCTCGGCATATCTTGACCTTGTCGGCAGCGGCGTCAATCATCGCCGCGTAGCTCGTCGTCACATGGCCAATCGTCGCCTAGGTCAACGTCGCGTAGCTCGGGCTTCCAGCCCGCGTCCGTATCTTGCATCCGCACAGGGGTCCTCAAAACTAACCAAAAGTGTAGTATAATCAGGCAGCGAAGCTGGTAGATTCAAAGGCAGGTAGGAAGCATGGCAGTCGCCAACAACAGCGGCAAGGCCTTCTACATCACCACTCCGATCTACTACGTCAGTGGCAAGCCGCACATCGGCAGCGCCTACACTAACATCGCGTCCGACGTACTGGCAAGGTATCATGCGCTGCGCGACGAGACCGTAGTCTTCGCCACCGGCACCGATGAGCACGGACAGAAGGTTGTGCGTGGCGCTGCCGACGCCGGCAAGTCACCTCAGGATTTCACCGACGGCCTCGTTGGTGAATACAAGCGGGCATGGGAGCGACTTCACATCGAGTACACCCGCTTCATCCGCACCACCGAGCAGCAGCACGTCACCACCGTCCAGAAAGCATTCCGCCGGCTTCGCGACCAGGACGACATCTACAGGGCCGAGTACTCCGGCTGGTACTGCGTCCCGTGTGAAACATACTTCCTCGAATCCGACCTCCAGGGAGGCAGTTGCCCTGACTGCGACCGTCCCGTCGAACGCGTCTCCGAGCAAGCATACTTCTTCCGCACCAGCAAGTATGCCGACGACTTGGTCTGTTACATCGAGGAGAACGAAGACTTCATCAGCCCCGAGAGTCGCCGCAACGAGGTCCTCGCCTTCATCAGAGGCGGCCTCCACGACGCCTGCATCAGCCGCAGCCGCACCGACTGGGACATCCCCGTGCCCGACGACCCCGACCAGTCCATCTACGTGTGGCTGGACGCTCTGACCAACTACCTCACCGTCGCCCGGTACATGGAAGACGACGAAGAGTTCGCCCGCGTCTGGCCGCCCGACGTCCAGCTCATGGGCAAGGACATACTCACCCGCTTCCACGCCACTTTCTGGCCGGCGATGCTGATGGCCCTGCGCGTGCCGCTTCCCCGGCGGCTGTTCGCTCACGGCTGGTGGAATGATGAAATCGGCCAGAAGATGAGCAAGTCCAAAGCCAATGTCATTGATCCCTTCGAGGTGATAGACAGTTTGGTCGAGTACTCCGGCGTGCGTACCACGTTCGCTGTGGACACCCTCCGCTACTACCTGCTGCGGGAGGTCCCTTTCGGTGCGGACGGGAACTTCTCCGTCAACGGGCTTTTCAACCGCTTCAACGCCGACCTGGCCAACGACTTGGGCAACCTGCTCAATCGCAGCCTGCCGCTGGTAGAGCGCTATGTCGAGGGCCGCGTGCCTGATGCCGGGCCCGGCGCCGGTGCACTGGCCGACGACATCAGCAGGACCGTCGCGGCTGTGGAAACCCGTCTGGCCGACATCAACTTCCGAGACGCGCTGGTGGCGATCTGGGAGCTGATCGCGCGCTGCAACAAGTTCATTGACGAACGCGAGCCGTGGAGCCTTCACAAGCAGGGCAAGCGGGTCGAGTTGGACGCGGTGCTCTACGATGTGCTGGACTGTATCCGGGTCATCTCGATCATGATTGATCCCTTCATGCCCGAGGTCGCCGAGGAGATATGGGAGCAGCTTGGGCTGAGCGAGACCGGCGTGCGTCGGACTTGGCTCGATGTCCGTCCGCAACGCCTGCAGGCGAATACGGCAATCATGCGCGGCGCTCCCATCTTCCCCAGGATGGACATGGACCGGGTAGCGGCGCAGTTGGCGGCCCAGGAGAACCCGGCACAGGGCGAGCAAAGCGCGCCGTCCCAGGGCGAACAGGATGCCGACAAAGTGCAGCGAATATCGTTCGACGAATTCAAGAAGCTCGATCTGCGCACCGGCCGGGTGCTGGAGGCCAGTCGCCTCCCGGGCGCCGACAAGCTGCTAGTACTGAAAGTTGACGTAGGGGAAGACCAGCCGCGACAGCTCGTCGCCGGCCTGGCGGAGCATTTCAACCCGCGACAACTGCTCGGTAAGACGGTTGTGGTGGTCGCAAACCTGCAGCCCGCCACCATTCACGGCACCGAGTCCAACGGCATGATACTTGCTGCTGGCGAGGAAGAGCCACTGGCGCTTATCACCACTGACGCCGACGTCGCTCCCGGCGAGAAAGTCCGCTAGTTCGCACGTCGCAATCATTCGCCATGCTGATGATGGATGTGAGACAATCCGTGCACACGACGAAACAGCCCAGGATCTTCTGGCAGATGACGGTGACTGCCGTCGCAGTCGCCGGCATCACCATACTGGTCCGCTATGCGGGAACCGACAGCATCGCCGTCCACCTCTACTACCTCCCCATCATGTATGCCGGCTATTGCTTCGGCGACTACGGCGCCATCTTCGTCTCCCTGTTCAGCACGCTGCTGTGTGGCCCGTGGATGGCGGCACGCTACGAGTTGGACAAAGCCATTCCGCAGACCCCCGCCGACATGCTGGTCCGCATGTGCACCTTCTATGTGGTGGGCCTCGCGGCCTCACGGGCCTCCCTGGAGCTCAAGCGCAGAGCCAGCGAATCTCATCGCCTCTATGAGGTCGCGCGCAGCATCACCAGCACGCTTCGGCTCAACGAGGTGCTTGACCTCATCACCGAGAGCGCCATGAAGGTCATGGACGCCAAGGGTTCCGTTATCAGGCTGCTCGACGAGGAGACCGACGAGCTGGTGGCTGCCGCGATGTCCGGCCTCAGCCACGAGTACTGGCAGAAAGGCAAGGTGGTCGGAGCGGCAAGCCCGGTCAACGGGCGCGCTCTCACGGGCGAGGCCGTCCAGATCATGGATGTCACACAGGAAGAAGGCTTCCAGTATCCCGAAGCCGCCAGGATGGAGGGCATCACCTCCGTGCTGACCGTGCCGCTGCGCGCCAAGAGCGGCACGCGCGGGGTAATCCGCATCTATGCCAAACGCAAGCGCCGCTTCACCCCGGCCGAAATCGAGCTGCTCAGCACCTTCGCCGACCAGGCCGCCGTAGCCATCGAGAATGCGGAACTGTACGAGGACATCCGCCGCAACTACTATGAGACCGTCAGGGCGCTGACCACCGCCGTCGAGGCGAAGGACGCCGCCACCTATAAGCACTCCGAGCGCGTCACCGAACTGGCCGACCGCCTCGCCGAGAGCATCGGGATGAGCCAGAACGAACGCGAGATGCTGCGTTTCGGCTGCATCCTCCATGACATCGGCAAGATCGGCGTGCACGATGAGGCGCTGGATGCAAGAGACGGCATCCCGACCGACCAGGTATTCTACCGCATGCACCCCCTCATCGGCACCAGCATCCTGCAGCCCATCGGCTTCCTCGAGCCGGCCCTCCCCATCGTCAAGTACCACCACGAGCGCTGGGACGGCAGCGGCTTCCCCGAGGGCCTCGCGGGGAAGGACATTCCCTTCATCGCACGACTGGTCGCCGTCGCGGACGCCTTTGATCGCGCCCAGAAGCCCTCCGGATCCGCCGGCTCCGGCATCTCCACCAGAGATGCCCTGCTCGACATAGTATCGCGCGCCGGCACCGAGTTCGACCCCGAGATTGTCGGCAAGTTCCACAGGATGATGCTCGGAGCCCAGGACACTGCCGCCGATGGCCCCGCCGGCGAAGAGCCTGCAATCACCGCCCAGCCCTCCCCGGCTGCCGACAGCGCCGACACACGGGCCGATGAATAGGCCCACCTGGCTTGCCATCGGGCTGCTGCTCTGCTCGGGAGCCACGGCAGGCGCGGCGGATCTCGATGCCGCCGACTTTGTCCAGCGCTTCGGCGGCCCCTATTGGTACGCCGTCCACCTCCAGGGCCAAAAGGCCGGCTACATGCGCTGGCAGGCACTCTGCATTGATGATGGCACCGGCGCGCATATCCGCATCGAGGAGTACTCCAAAGTCGCCTTCGTCCTCGACGCCGGCCCTCAGCAGATAGCCAGCCGCCAGACCACCGACTATGATCCCGGCCTGCGCCCTCGCAGGATCGAGCTCTGGCAGAATCTCATGGGCAGACTATCGGAAACCACCGTTGAGGTGGGGACCGACAAGCTCCGCATTACTGTCACCCAGCCCGACGGCACCCACACCAGGGAAGCACCCATCCCGGACGACTTCGGCTCCGAAGTCGCGGTTACGCTGGCTGCCGCGGCCGGTGACATCGGCCCCGGCTGGCGCAAACAGCTCAGCGCCTTCGACCCCTACATCGGCCTTGTAACCGAATATGTTGTGACCTTTGAGGGGAAAGAGCCGTCGCCGCAGGGCGAATTGACGCTTCTCCATACCCGCGTCGAGAAGCTCGGCATGACCATCAAGACCTGGCTCGACGCTGACGGTATCATCGTCAGGCAAAGCCTCAATGAAATCATGGGGCTGGAGCTTGTCAGGACCACCGAGGACGATGCGCTGACTGAGATTAGCGGACCCGCATTCGCTAGCGGTATTAGCGTCGGTAGGCCCCCCCGCGATCCTCACAAGGCCGACCGCATCGCCCTGCTCGCCTCGGCGGCCGGCGGCAACGTCACCGAACTCATCCCTACTACCCGCAGGCAGCGGGTCGTGGCCTTGCCCGAGGGCGGCGCCGAGGTCATCGTCGGCATCGAGCCCGAGCCGACACAGGTGGGCCAGTTGCCCCTCGCCGACCCCGAGTTCGCCGCATATCTGCAGCCCAATGAGATGACGCAGTCCGACAGCGAAGCAATAGCCTCACTGGCCCGCAGCATCATCGGTGATGAACGCAACGCGTGGACCTGTGCCAGGCTGCTGCTCGACTGGGTGCACAAGCACCTGCGCAAGGTCAACAGCGAGCCGCGGCCCGTCTCGGCTCTGGAAGTCCTGCAGCAGGGCGAGGGCGACTGCAGCGAGCACGCACTACTCCTCGCCGCATTGGCCAAGGCGGCGGGCATCCCGCCCCGCGTCGTCATCGGGCTGGTTTACACCGACGGCACCTATGCGTATCATGAATGGAACGAGTTGTACGTGGGGCAGTGGGTGGCGATGGACCCGTCATGGGGCAGGCACACTGTAGGCGCCGGCCACAT
This sequence comes from uncultured Armatimonadia bacterium, assembly GCA_964549395.1. Taxonomy (GTDB): domain Bacteria; phylum Armatimonadota; class Zipacnadia; order Zipacnadales; family UBA11051; genus UBA11051. The sequence continues at coordinate 24,835 of CAZJVY010000035.1, forward strand.
TGAGTTGGCCGCCGGTGCGGCCGATCCCGAAGCCATGCTTGCCAACCACCTGGCCGTCGGACGCACCATGGGGACGTTGTTTCTCAAGTTCAAGCCCGCATCAATCCAATAGCAGCGGAGGTTAAGCTCCGTGCGCATGCGCACCATCTGCCCGGAGCGTCACGGCAATGGAATTTCTCGAACGGGTCAAGGGTAAACGCGTAGCCGTGCTGGCCGGCGGCCAGTCAGGCGAAAGGGAAGTCTCATTCCGCTCCGGCGCTGGCGTGCTGGGAGTGCTCGAGAGTGCCGGTATCGAGGCGGTCCTGCTCGATCCGCAGCCCAATCTCGCCGCACAGCTCACTGACGCCGACGCGGACGTGGCCTTCAATGCGCTCCACGGCGGAGCCGGCGAGAACGGCGCCGTCCAGGGCGTGCTCGAAATGCTCGGCATCCCCTACACCGGCTGCGGGGTCCTCGCCAGCGCCTTGACCATGGACAAGCTGCTCACCCAGGCCGTACTGCGCGACAACGGCCTGCCGGTCCCCGAGTTCTTGCCGATGTCGGCCGACACAACCGATGAGGACCTGCGAGCCGCCGTCGAGCGCCTCGGCATACCCCTGGTCGTCAAGCCCGCCTGCGAGGGCTCCAGCCTCGGAGTCAGCATCTGCAGGAGCGAACAGGACGCTTTCGAGACGGCCCGTGCCACGATCCGGCAGTATGGCCGCAGTCTGCTGGAGAAGTTCATTGACGGCACCGAGATTACCGTCGGCGTGCTGGGATGGGGCGAGCGCACCCGCCCGCTGCCGGTCCTGGAGATAGTCCCTCACAACGAGTTCTACGACTACGAAGCCAAGTACACCAAGGGCATGACCGACCTCATCTGCCCAGCACGTATAGCGCCCGCACACGCCGCCCTCGCTCAGCAGGTCGCCCTCAGCGCCCACAAGCTGACCCAGTGCCACGGCATCAGCCGCTGCGACATGCATCTGGACCGCGACGGACGCGTCTGGGTTCACGACATCAACAGTATGCCCGGATTGACCGAGACCTCCGATGTTCCGCACGAAGCCGAGGCAGCAGGCATGAGCTATGCGGAGATTGTGTTGGAGATCCTCACCAGCGCCTTCCACAGATAAGCCGACTCCATTGCCCCGATTCTGCCGCAATCGGCCCCGCCTTATCTGCCTCTACGTGCCTCGCTTGCATATTGGACGCCCGATGAAGGACTCCGGCATGGGTTTGACGAATTTGACATTCCTCAAACCACGGGAGTGTGCAGGAAGGGACACAATGCGATGGGCTTGATGCAGGACATCCAGAAGTGCGTTGATTTGCAGATTCCGGAGCAGTTGCCGGTATTCTGCCTCAGCCAGGAGTTCGATGCCAAGTACTGCGGCCTCACATATGCCGACTACATCGCGACTCCCGAGAGCATCATCCGCTGCCAGTTGGAGGTCATGGACAGCTTCGGTTGGGATTGGGCGTGGCTGCATATTGACGACACACTGGAGTTTGAGGCCCTCGGCGTGGGAGTGAAGGCCGACACCAACATCGTCCCGGCGACGTGTGACTATCTGCCCTTCGACTGTGAGACGCTCTCCGGCCTGGACATCCCCAATCCGCAGACTGCTGCCCGCATGCCGCTCTTGCTGGATGCCATAGCCGGGCTGCGCGAAGCGTGTGGCGACAGCAAGTGCATCACCGGTCGCGTCGCAGCTCCCTTCTCGATCATGGGGCTCCTGTTCGGCATCGAGGCCTCGATGTACAAGATGATTGACGATCCCGACCTGGCGAGAGATGCCATCAAGTTCGGCGAAGAGCTTGCCATCTCGTGGGGTCTCGCCCAGATAGACGCCGGCGCCCACGCCATCTGGTACGGTGACTGCAACGCCTCCACCCACATGATATCCCCCGCACAGTTCGAGCAATGGGCTCTGGAGCCGTGCAAGCGCGTCTCCGATGCTCTCAAGGAGGCCGGCGCTTTCGTCTTCCTGCACAATTCCGAGGAGCGGGTGGCGGGCCTGCGCCTGCAGGCATTGACCGAGCCCAGTGTGCTGAGTGTCGGGCCCGGTCTCGACATGGCGATTGCGCAGAGGGAACTCGGCGGCAAGATCGCGCTCATGGGCAATGTGGACCCCATCGGCCTGCTCACCGACGGCACTGCATCACAGGTCGCCGGCGAGACTGACCGGCTCGTGCGGCTGATGGCCAATGGCGGCATGATTCTCAACAGCGGCGAGTGTGTGCCCCGCGAGGCGAAGCCGCCCAACATGCACACCATGATGGACACTGGCAGAAAGGTCTGGGGCCTCGTCTGCGGCCGCCGCTGACCCGCCCCTCCTTTGGTCGCCCGCGCACGACAGGCATCCTTGCCTGTCGTCTTCTCGCCCACTCAGCCAACTGTCGCGTAGCTCCGGCTTCCGGCGTGCCTCCATTACCGCGTGGCCTCGCTATCCATGCCTGCACGTAACGATCCCCATCTCAACCCCGCCTGCACAAACCGCCCGATATGTGGTAGAATCGCAACACGCAACGAGCGCGTACCTGCGGGGAGAAGATGCACACTATGGACAGTGCCAATTGGCGCGAAATGCTGCCCGCCCTGATCTTCATGGCCGTGATGCTGCTCTTCTTCTGGTTCGTCATCATGCGACCCGCCAAGCAGCGTCAGGACCGCCACACGGCCCTTATCAAGTCGCTGGAGAACGGTGACAAGGTGATCACCGCCGGTGGCATCTACGGCACGGTCGTCCGCGTTCATGACAAGACCATCCAGCTCAAGGTCGCCGAGGGAATGGTCATGACCGTGGATCGCAGAGCGGTGCGCAGGCGGCAGTCAGAGGAGGCGGATTGAAGTGGACGTGACCGCCCTCGTCCTATCCGCAGTCGCCCTGCTCGCCGGCATCGGCGCCCTTGTGCTGGCCTGGCAGGCCAGGAGGATCGCCAATCCCGAACGCATGGACCAACTGGAGGTGCTCATCACCCAGCAGGCTCCCTCGGAGCGACTGACGCGGCAGGAGGCCCAGTTGGCGGAGCTGAGCCGCCAGGTTGAGGGCCTCGACGACTTCACCCGCCGCATCAACAGCCGCCTCGATACCGCGATACAACGCGTCGGCCTCACGCGCTTCAACAGCAGCGACGAGATCGGCGGCGAGCTCAGCTTCGCTCTCACGCTGCTGGACTCGCACAACCACGGCATGATCGTCACGGCCATCACCGACCTGCGCGGGACCCGCGTATTCATCCGTGGCATCATCGCCGGCAAGCCGCAGCACCCGCTCTTGCCCAACGAGCAGACATCTCTGCAGCAGGCCCTCAACGCCTGACGCCTGCAGCCCGCATCCGAAGCCGTCGTTAGGGAGCACCACGGTGCAGCAGGACATTGATGCCTTTCTCAGATACCTGGTCGCCGACGCCGGGCTGGCCGACAACACGGTCACCGCGTATCGCCGTGACCTGCGCGACTATAGCAGTTTCCTGCGCGGAGCCGGGCATGACAGCTTCCGTACGGCCGCCCGCCAGCAGGTCATTGACTACCTCGGCCACCTGCGCAAGCTCGGCCTGCAGCGCAGCACCGTCGCCCGCAAGCTCACCGCCGTCCGCCAGCTCTACAAGTTCCTGCTCCGCGACGGCCTCACCGATACCGACCCGACCGCCAACGTTGATGGCCCTCGCCTTACCAAGCGCCTGCCCGACGTGCTCTCGGAAGAGCAGTGCATGCGCCTGCTGCAGGCTCCGGACACGGGCACCCCGGAAGGCCTGCGCGATGCGGCGATGATCACGCTTCTCTATGCCACCGGACTGCGCGTCTCCGAGCTAGTCGGCCTCGACATTCACGCCCTCAACATCGAGGAGGAGCTGGTGCGCGTGCGGGGCAAGGGTGGCAAGGAGCGCCTGGTGCCGGTAGCTCCCGCCGCTCTGCAACTGGTGCAGCAGTATCTCACCACCGCCCGCGCGCAGTTCGACAGGCACGCCGACACCACGGCCGTCTTCCTCACCCGGCTGGGCCGGCCTTTCACAAGGGTCGGCTTCTGGAAGATGCTCAAGCAACACGCCGCCGCTGCCGGCTTGCCCAAAACGCTATCTCCCCACACCCTCCGGCACAGCTTCGCCACCCATCTGCTCCACGGCGGGGCCGACCTGCGGGCCATTCAGGAGATGCTGGGCCATTCCAGCCTCTCGGTGACGGAGGTCTATACGCACGTGTCGGACCTGCACAAGAAGCAGATCTACGATGAATCGCACCCGCGCGCATCGCGTTCCTCGGCGACGCGCAATGACTGATTCGCTGCGTAATCGCATACCCGAAAGGCGGCCCGGCCATGGTTGAATTCCCCTCCGCAACGCTTCTGCACCTTGCCGCAGGCGAGCTGGTTCAACTGGCTGAAGAGGGCCGCGAGATCGGGCCTCTGCAGGCGCTCTATGACGAAGCCTGCTCGGCTGCCGAAGCTGCCGCCGAACGTGCGATGCAGGAGTTCTGGCGACTGGCTCCCGCTGCCCCAATGCGCGCGGACTTCCCTTACACCGAGCCGACGGCATGGGATGAGTTGCTGGCGGCCTGCCCCGAGCTGGACGCCCTGCCCGCTCCGCTCCCTGGCGGACCGTCATTGCATGACCGCATACATGGTGCGTGGCTGGGCAGGTGTGCCGGCTGCATGTTGGGCAAGCCTGTGGAAGGCCGCTCGCGGGACGAGATCGCGGCTCTGCTCAACATCGCAGGCGAGTACCCGCTGAACGACTACTTCCCGGCCATCGCGGATGCCGGCGAAATCCCCTACGCGCTCCCTTCCGCTCCCACCTTGCGCAGCAACATCCGCTACTCCGCCCGCGACGACGATACCGACTATACCGTCCTGAGCCTCCACCTGCTCAAGACGCACGGCCTGGACCTCGCTACAGCCCATGTCGCTGCCGAGTGGCTCGCCCGGCTGCCCTACCACAAGACCTACACCGCCGAGCGTGTTGCCTATCGCAACCTGATTCTGGAGGTCCCGCCCGAACGCGCGGCAATCGTCCTGAATCCCTATCGCGAATGGATCGGCGCCCAGATCAGGGCGGACGCCTTCGGATATGCCTGCCCTGGCTGGGCATATCAGGCCGCGCGCCTCGCCTATCAGGATGCCGCCATCTCTCACGTCAACAACGGCATCTACGGGGAAATCTTCTTCGCCGCCATGCTCGCCGAAAGCCTCGTCAGCGACTTCGGCCGCATTGACACGGTCATTGAGCGAGCGCTGCGTGCGGTGCCGCCGGAATCCCGCTTCGCCGAAATGGTGCGCACGGTTCGGGCCTGCTGCAGCGAGAACTCCACCTGGGAAGAGACCTTCGAGCAGATAGGGGAGACCTATGGCCGCTACCACCCGGTTCACACCATCAACAACGCCGCGCTGGTGCTGATGGGGCTGCTGCATAGTGAAGGCGACTTCGGCCGCGCGATCTGCATCGCGGTGATGGGAGGCTGGGACACCGACTGCAACGGGGCCACGGCGGGATCGGTCATGGGGGCACTTCTCGGAGCCGAGCGCCTGCCTGATAAGTGGGTCGCACCGCTGAATGATACACTGCACAGCGCTCTGGACGGCTACAATGTCAACTCAATCAGCTACCTCGCCACCCAGACTGCGGAACTGGCCCTCAGCCTTCGCCGGCAGGCGCCTTAGTATTCACCTGGACAACTACGCGCAATCGTGATTTCGCGGAGGGCAGGCATCCCTGCCTGCCCGCGCCGCCTCTTCTCATTGCGGCTTCACGATGGCGCGCATGATGTCGTCTTGCTTGTCCATCGCCGCCTGCATCGCCTGCGGTGCTTCCTCCAGCGGGAACTCGCGCACCGGGTACTCCTCGGCATGTAGCTTGCCCTCGGCCACCAGCGCCACGCACTCCTCCAGCGTGTTGCGCGATCGGCGGCAGAACTGCACGGTCAGTTCTTTGCGACGCGGCACGCGCGCCGAGTAGCACTGCTCGTCAGGCTCCGGTATCCCCAGGATGAGCGCCCTGCCGCCTGGAGCTACCAGCGGCAGACACTCGGCGAACGCGGTCGGGCCGCCCGACGCTTCGAAGACCACCGGCGGGTGGCTGTTGTCGGCCTCGAATAGCTCCTCCAGTTCGGCGGCCGACCCTCGCACCTCTGCTCCCAGCTTCGCAGGATACGCCTGCCTGCCCGGCAGCGGCTCGGCCACGAAGATGTTCCGAGCGCCGAAGAGCCTGCACACGTCCAGCGTCGCAACACCGATGGCCCCTGCACCCAGGATGGCGACATCCTCGCCCTCCTGCAGCCCTGAAAGCCTCACCGCATGAAGGCCTACGCCCAGTGGCTCCACCAGCGCTCCGGCGTTGTAGCTCACATTACCCGGCAGCTCGCACAGCGACCAGGCTGGCGCCGCGATGTACTCGGCCATGGCGCCCGGATTATCGGGGAAGCTCGGGAAGATGACATGGCGGCACAGGTTCGTCAGCCCTCGCCGGCACATGTCGCACTTGCCGCAGTGCCAACTCGGCTCGCAGGCAACGCGGTCGCCGACGCACAAGCCGCTCACATCCGGCCCCAACTCCGCTACATCGGCGGAGAACTCGTGCCCCAGGATCAGCGGTCCCGATGGATACGTGCCGCTGCTGTGACCGTCATGGAAGATGTGGATGTCCGACGCGCAGATGGCGACCGCCCGCACTGCCAGCAGCACCTCGCCGCTCCCCGGCCTCGGCGTCTCGGTCTCGATTACGCGCATGTCATCCAGCCCGAACGTGAAAGCTGCTTTCATCGTTACCCACCACCGCCTGGCCCAGGCTCCACCGGCTTGGTCGGCGTCGGCTTGGCTGGGCCCGGCTTGGCCGGTGCGGGCTGCAGCGACGACGGCTTCTCGGAACCCGGCTTTTCAGCCGGCGGCGTCACACCACCGGCTTCCACCCCGGTTTCCTCAGGTTTCTCCTCCGGCTTCTTGGTGCCCACTCGCACCACCTTGGTCTGTGGCGGATACCCATCGCTGTGCAGCACCTGCCGCGAAATCTCCTTACCGTCCTTCTTGACCACCTGCGTCAGCGTCACGCGCGCGCCGGAACGCCCCGGCTTCTCAACCTCTTTCTTGCCTTCCTCCAACTCGGGGTCCGGCTGCTCCTTGATCGAGAAGCCGATGGACGAAACCCCGCTGCGGACCAACTCCACCTCGTACTTGTCCGACCGCTTCCCGATGATCTTGACGTGCAGCCGCGCGTCGGCGGCATACCCGATGAGCAGCAGCGGGTGCTTCAGCGTATTGATGAATTTCAGGTCTAGTTGCCCGTAGTACACCGTGGCGTCCCGACCTGACGGCGCATAGTCAACCGGCCGCGAGTGGTGATGTCGCTCGGTCACCTTCAGATTCGCCAGCAGCGCCGCATTGTAGATCGTCGTTGCCACCTGGCACACCCCACCCCCGGTCGACGGGACGACCTCGCCCTCCATGAAGATCGGCGCATCCCTGTATCCGCGCTCGGTCAGCCGAGGGCCGACGATCTTGTTCAGCGAGAACTCCTCGCCCGGACGCACCACCGTCTTATTCACGATGCTGATGGCAAGCCGCAGATTGTGCGTGCGCTGAACCTTTCCGGGATTGAACGGCGTGCTGTAGCTGGACAGCACCGTCTCGAAGTTCTCCAGCATGTCGCGGGTTATCGCCGGCTGCTGGGTACTGACCACAAGCTGCGCTTCCTTCAGCAGCGGGTTCTGCAACTGCTCGGCCAACGCCTTCTGACTCTCATCCACGTCAAGCACCCGGCCGACCTCGCCGGGCACCACGTGCACCTCGTCACCCTCTACCTCGACTACCGCATCCTTCGGCTTGCGGTCAACCTTCTCCGTCAAGCTCACCAGGGCACTGCGCAGGACAGTCTCGTCAACATGGCACCGCACGGGCGCGTCAACGCCATACCTGCGCAGCCGGATCTGGGTCGCGATCTGCTGCCACAGGCCGCCTTCCCGGCCGATGCGGTACGCCTCAGCCGCCGCCTTCTCAAGCTGCAGCGTCGCCCCTAGCTCCTCCGGCGGCAGGGATATGCTCTCGCCCTTCTCGGTCGCAGTAGCGGTGTCGGCCGCATCCGGGCCCTTGCCCTCCTCGGCGGCGTCTGGGGTCGCCACGGGCACCTTCTCATCCGCTCCCACGGTTCCGTAGCTGAGCTTGATCTCCTCGGGGAGTGCCGGCACCCATTGCGTGTGCAGCTTCTCCACCGCCTCGGCCTGTGACAGGCCGCCGACATCAACACCCGCAATGGTAACGCCTTCGACGATCCGCTCGCTTTGCGAGGTGGACTGGACCGCCATCACGATGAACAGCCCGCCGGCCACAATCAACACGGCCAGCGCGATGACAACGACCAGCAGTATCCTCGTTAGTCTCTTCTTCTTTGCTGCATCCATTGCTCTATCAGTACCCGTTCATCAGTCTCGTCTGCACTTGTGACAGATTCCGTCTCGACCTGTTTCTTTGTCTCGGCAGCGACTCCGGATTCCTGCCTCGGAACGCCCATCAGCTTCTCCAGCTCTTCCAGGCGCTGTTCTAGCTTGTCTATCGGGTCCACGCCGCCGGCTATCCTGTCGTGGCGGAAATCGTACACGCGCTTCCCCTTGCTGCGAACCAAGAAGGCTTTGTGCCCGACCACGGTGCTGTACTCCGGCACCGGCTCAACCACCACCGCCCCTGCGCCGATGACAGCCCCGCGACCGATGGTGAAAGAGCCCAGCACCTGCGCGTGGGCGCCCACCGTCACGTCGTTGCACAGCGTCGGATGCCGCTTGCCGGTCTCCTTCCCCGTGCCGCCCAGCGTCACGCCCTGGAACAGCGTGCAGCCGTCGCCGATCTCTGCCGTCTCCCCGATGACGGTGCCGGCCCCGTGGTCTATGAAGAAGCGGTTGCCGATCTTGGCACCCGGATGTATCTCTATGCCGGTCAGGAACTTCATCACCTGCGAGTTGAGGCGCGCCAGCAGCCGCAGCCCGCTTCGCCACAACCGGTGGTTGATCCGGTGCGCCACGATGGCGTGCAGCCCCGAGTAGCACAGCAAGATCTCGAGAGTGCTACGCGCCGCCGGGTCGCGCTCCCTGGCCGCCTGCACGTCTGACCATATCTGTCTGCACAGCAACTTCATCACCTCGGCGCATCGCCCGCGTCGCGGCCGCGCCATGACCTCAATCGGCTACTCCAGCTTCGTATGCCGCGCCCGCATCTCTGCGGGCGTCGTGCCCAGCCTCTCCATCAGCCGCATGATCATGTCATCACCCAGCACCAGCAGACACTGCTCGAAAAGCGAGCCGGGCGGCTGCGGCGACAGTTCGCCGTTGCTGATCTTCGTCAGCGGCCAGGGAATCTCGATTACCATGTTACTCGCCTGCGGAATCGGCCCGCCTGGGTTCGCCGTAATCGTGCACACTAGTGCCCCACGATCCCTGGCCGCCTCGACGATTGCCAGAGTCGTCCTCGTCACCCCGGAGCCGCTGCCGGCGATCAGCAGGTCATTCGGGCCGATGGCGGGAGTGCTCGTCTCGCCAACCACGAACGCCTTCAGGCCGATGTGCACCAGCCGCATCGCGAACGCCTGTAGCATGTAAAGACTGCGACCCGCTCCCGAGATGAATATTGTATCGGCCTCCAGTATCGCATCCAGCAACGCTTCGACCTCCGCATTCTTGATGCGGGCGGTCACTGCCGCAATCTGCCCCGGTACCACGGAACGGAGATACTTGCCGTCGGACACGTTCTGTTCCACTTCCACGTCACCCTCCTGCTAGCATCACTTCGGTTCGGTTATCACGACGGTCGCCTGCGACAGGTTCAGCAACTCAACTGCTTGCCGCCGCACCTGCTCCGCCGTCACGGACTCGATATTCTCCGCATACTTCAGGTAGTTGTCAAACCCCAATTTGTACAGCTCATCCAGCACGATGGTCTGGGCGCGGTCAAGGTTGCTCTGCAGCGCCAGCTCGTGCGCCGCGATCGCCATGCTCTTCCCGCGCTCCAATTCCCCGGTTCCCGGCCCGCCGGCCGCCAGACCTCTCACGACCTCCTCGGTCTTCGCCCGCACTTCCGCCACCTTCTGCGGATGCGTCGCGGCATAGATCTCGAAGTGCCCCGTCTCGATGCCCGGCATCGCGTACGCCCAGGTCGCATAGACCAACTCGGACCCCCGCAGGACCTCGTGCAGCCGTCCCCCGGGCAGCGGCATCCCCGCCAGCACCGCCGTCATCACATCCCGCGCATATCGCCCCTCGTCGGTGATCCTCACGCCCGGAAAGCCGTATATCACTATCGCCTGTTGCTGCTTGCGTCCGATCTGCTTCACGACGCCCGTTGTCGCCGCAGGCTCCTGCGCAATCGGCGGCGGCATAATCTCGCCGATCTCGAAATCGCCGAACAGCGCCTGCACCCGCTCAATCGCCTCGCCGGCCTTGACATCTCCCAGTATCGCCAGCACCATCCCGTTCGGCCGCGCGTAGCGCCTGTAGAACTCCACCAACTGCTCGCGCTTGAGGGCGCTGACACTGCTCGCGCTGCCCAACTCCGACATCCGGTAAGGGTGCTTCCTGTACAGGTTTGCGGCCAGCAGGTCCTGCGCCACAGCATCCACATCATCATTGCGCGCGCTGATGGCCGCCAGCGCCAATTGCCGCTCTCGCTCCAGCTCCTGCACAGGGAAGCTGCAGTTCCTGATGCAGTCCGCGAATATCGCCAGTACCTGCTCGAACGTGTCGCTGGTGCATTGCGCCTGCAGCCCGAACGTATTGCGCCCCGAAAAAGGCGCCAGCATCGCAGCCATTCTGTCTATTGATGTCGCGATCTCCTGATATGTTCGCTTCTCAGTGCCCCGCGTCAGCATCGCCGCCGTGAGGTGACACAGGCCGTTGGTTGCCTCCGTTTCATATCGCACGCCCCCCTTGAAACCGGCCAGCATCGAGACCGTCGGGCTGTGATGGGCCTCCTGCACCAGCACCAGCAGCCCATTGTCCAGCCGGTGACTGACAATTCTCCCGGAACTCCCCGCCGTCTGGTCGGCTGCTGTTACCTCGGCCTCGGCAACTGCCGCCGGTCCCAGAATGGCCGTATCCAGCGTCTCCGGCCGCAGGTACTTGGCCGCAACACGCCTCACCTCCGCCGCCGTGACTTTGCGGATATTGGCGACATACAGGCGGCTGAAATCCGCATCACCAGTGCTCACAAGATCCGTGCCCAGGACCGTGGCCCTGCCCTCGATTGTCTCCTGCGCGTAGATGACCTCGGCCGCCTTCTGGTTGATCGTCTTCTCCAGCTCATCGGCCGTCGCATCCTCCGCTATCAGTCTCTGCACCTCGGCGGCGATGGCGGCCTCAGCCGCCTTCAGGTTGGCCGGGGCCAGCGCCGCCCTGATCCCGAAAATGCCCGCGTCGTACGGCGGCGTGTACGAGAACGCGCCGATCCCATCCACCAGCCCCAGTTCATCCCGCAGCTTCAGCACCAGCCGGCTGCTCTCGCCGTTGCCCAGCACGTAGGCCGCCACATCCAGTGCGTACAAATCCGGGCTGAAGAGGCTCACTGTCGGCCAGCCGACAAGCAGATACGCCCGGTTCAGCCCCTCTCTGACCTCCACATTGCGTCGTGGGGCGATCTGCACCGGCTCCGCCGGCAGTGTCGGTCGCCGCAACGCCGCCTTGGGCTCCTTGCCCAGCAGCTCCTTCAGATACCCCATAACCTCGTTGCCGTCAAAGTCCCCCACAACCACCGCCACGACGTTCTCAGGCACGTAGTTCGCGCCGTGGAACGCCACCAAATCGGCACGCTGCAGCGACGAAAACTGCTGCTCGTAGCCGATGATCCGGTATCTGCTCGGGTGCACCTTGAAGACGGTCTCGCTGAACAGGTTCCATATCCGCCTCCCCGGGTCGTCATCGCCCATGGTGATTTCCCGCCCGATTATCCCCCGCTGGTTCTTCACCGCATCCACCGGGAACGAGGCATGGAACACGTAATCCGCAACCAGCTCTGCCGCCTGCTTGACGTACTTCGAGGCCGTCGTGATGTAGTAGCAGGTCTCGCTCGATGTCGTGTAGGCATTCGCGTTGTTGCCGAGGCTCTCTACGGTGTCATCAATCTGCTGCTTGGTGCGAGTCGGCGTGCCCTCTCCCACGCAGTGCTCGACGAAGTGGCTGATGCCCGCACCCAGGTACTCGCCCTCATAAACGCTGCCGACCTTCGCATAGAAGCGCACGGCGGCCACAGGGGCGCTGTGATTCTCCTCCACCGCAATGGTCATCCCGTTGGGAAGCACCTCGACTTGTGCCGCGAAAGCCGCGCCCCCGGCAATGAACACAAATGCGGCGATAGTCGCCGCCCGTAGCTCCCGCATCAGTTCATACCTCCAGCCTCGTTTGACCGTTGGCCTCGCCCTAATGATACGGCCTTGCGCGATGTCTGGCAATATCCAAAACGCCTTCGTGCAGGATTCCGCCTTCCGGGCTGTGAAGGTGTACGCTCCACCATGAACATCGCCGGCACGGTTCGCCAGCTTCTGGACCTCATATTCCCGCCCGCGTGCGAGGCATGTGGCGCTGTCGGGGAAGCGGGCCTGTGCTCGCGCTGCATGGAGGGCGTGCTGCCGCTGCAGGAGCCGTACTGCGCCCAGTGCGGCCGGCCGTTCGATCCCAACGTCGCCCGCGCCCCCCAGCTCTGTGCCTCGTGCCGGTCCGCCGCGCCGCATTTCGATGGTGCGCGGGCCTACGGTCTGCATCTCGGGCCCCTGCGCGAGGTTGTCATCAGCCTCAAGTTCCGTGGCCGCACCTGTGTCGTGCCGTTCCTGTCGCGGCTGCTCGCCCAGCGCTGGGCGGCCGAGGGCGAATCATCTTGGCCTCTGCCGCTGTCCGACGTGGATGCCCTCATACCCGTGCCGCTTCATCCCGAACGCCTGCGATGGCGCGGCTTCGACCAGGCCACGCTGCTAACCCGCCGGCTTGCTCCCGCCGTGGGGAAGCCGGTTTGGGAGGATTGCCTGCGGCGTCACCGGCCGACACTGCCGCAGATCGGCCTCAATCCTCAGCAACGCCGCGAGAACGTGAAGAACGCCTTCACGGTGCCTGATGCGGGGGCGGTGCGGGGAACAAGCCTGCTGCTGGTGGACGACGTGTACACCACGGGTGCGACCGCCAACGATGCCGCGCGGGCGCTGAAGGCCGCCGGAGCAGGCGCAGTGTACCTCCTGACGGTCACTCGCGCCGCTCCCGAATGGCATCCGGCCGCCCAGCTCACCCTCGCTCCCGAATCCCCCTACTGGCTGCATCCCTAGGCTTCTGCTGCGTCCGCCCGCATGCCGTTGCCGTTCGCCTTGTCGTTGCCGTTGCCTCTCGGAGGGGCCGCATAGGTTGGCTTCCGAGGCTTTGCGCAGCAAAGCTGAAGGCAG
>CAZJVY010000036.1:0-37407 GCA_964549395.1 uncultured Armatimonadia bacterium
CTCCTGCCCCCAGCCGCCCATACAGCCTATTGCTGTGCAGTCTCAGGCCCCGCCTCGCCGCCCCTGGAAGCCCAGCGTATCGCGCAGATACCGCAAGTTGTGGCGCGAGCTTTCCCTCGGGTCTAGCGACGTATAGTCGAGGTCTGTCACGATCCACCCGGAGAAACCGCCTGATCTCAATATGTCCGCCAGTGGCTCGAAATCAACCACTCCGCGCCCAAGCTCGATGAACCGTCTGTCAGTGTCCAGATCCTTGAAATGGACGTATTTCATCCGTCCCACGTGCTTCTCGAACGTTGCCGGTATGTCAAAGCCCCCCAGCGCCAGCTGCGCGGTATCCGGGGTGCATTTCACCAGATCGGGGTCAGTGGCGGCCATCAGCGCATCAAATTCAGCCGGATACTCGAATATGGTTCCCCAATGCTGGTGCCACGTGCAGATCAGCCCTGCCTTGCCGATCCTCTGCCCCACTTCATTGGCATGTTTCGCAATACTATCAATTACCTGACCGTTTCGCGGTAAATCACAGCTCCCGCCGTCCAGCATTATATATCTTGTCCCAACGGCTGTCGCAAACTGGATCGTCGCGTCTATAGTTCTCTGCCACGTCAATATCTTCTCGTCGCAATCGAACCCGCACGGGCAGTAGATCCCCGATATCTCGAGGTCCAACTCCGCCAAGTAGCCCCGGTACTTGGACGGGTCGTCGTACGCCTCGACCAGCGGCGTCGGAGACCACTCGAAGCCGTCCCAGCCAGTGTCTGATATGTCCTGGAGCGCCTCTGCCACCGGCACTTCCTGGCGCACGTATGTCGCGGGGTGGTAACCCAGGTTTATCATGCTATATTTCTATCTCCTCGCCCGGCTTCAGCAGCCTGCACTTGATCCCGGCCTGAGCCAGCGCACTGGCGAACGCTTTCCCGTCCTGTTGGATGACGTCGAATGCGCTGTAGTGCATGGGCACTATCACATCCGCATCCAGCATCTCGGCCGCAACAAGCGCATCCTCGGGCCCCATCGTAAAGTTGTCACCTATCGGCACAACGGCCGCCGCCAGATCGTTAAGCTCTCCGATAAGCTCCATGTCAGAGAACAGCCCGGTGTCCCCGGCATAGTACAGCGTCTTGCCGTCCATGGTGACCACAAATCCGCATGGGGGGCCGGTGTACTCGATAAGGTCATCGGTAATCACCGCAGAGCCGTGCAGAGCCTGTGTCAGCTTCACCCTTCCGAAGTCGAGGGTAGTGCCCCCGCCGATGTGCAGCGGCTTGGTCTCGCAACCGAAGCGGCCGCAGTACGTGCAGAGCTCGTAGGGCGCGACAATCGGCACCCCCAGACGATTGGCGATTGCTATTGCGTCTCCCAGATGGTCCGAATGGCCGTGGCTCACCAGGATTGCGTCAACCGTGACGTCATCAGGGCCGCAAGCCGCCTCCGGATTGTCCGCAAGCCACGGATCAAATATGATGCTGTGTTGGTCCGTCGAAAGCGTAAAGCACGCGTGTCCAAGTGCTTTCAGCACCGGCATTTCCGTCACACCTTCCTTGCTGCTGTTATGCTCGGCATTCGCTACTACTCGCTCTCCGGATTGAACAGACGTCCGTATTCTGCGCGGAGCGCTCCCTGCTTGTTCAGATAGTCCTCCCATCCATCCTCGGCACGTAGCAGGTTCAGCTCTGAGAGCGACACCCACCCTTCGGGCGGACGCACGTCAGAGCGCGTTGAGTACGAGCCCAGCAACTCCGACAGAGCGGCCTGACCGTCCTCGGAGAGCATATACTCGACAAACAGCTTGCTGGCGTTCGGGTGCGGGCACGTACGCAGGATCGCGACGGGCCCGAGGCACACGGGAACACCATCTTCCGGCCATACTGCGCGAATCGGCTCTTTCATCACGCGCTCGTACTGGTACGTCTTGTAGCCCAGAACGCCGCCGCCGATGAGGACCTCATTGCGCAACAGTGCTTGCAGAATCCGGTCTTCTGACTTGTACATAACCGGGTGCTGGGCCGCAAGTTGCTCCCAATAAGCGATGCCGTATTTCTCGCGCAGGAAGTGATACTGCGCGTAGGCCGAACCGCCGGTTTGAGCATCCTTCATCGCTATCTTGTGCGCCCACTTCTTGTCCAGCAGGTCGCGCCACGTCTTGGGCACTTCCTCCGGCGACAGCGTCTTGGTGTTGTAGGCCAGGCAAACGGTCACCAGCCGCGCCCCCGTCCAGTACCCGGGGTCCTTGTATTCCGGTGCTATCGCTTTGCTCTCCGTCGGCTCGTAGCGGTACAGCTCCCCTCGCTTGCGCAATGCGATATAGATGGCCGGGTCCAGTACGTGCATCACGTCCGCTCGCGTCCGGCCGGACTTGATCTCATCCTCGACGCGATTGATAATGTCGAACGTGCTCTCTCGCGTGATGCGCACCTTCACGAACGGACATACCTGCTCGAACATCTCCGCAAAGGCAGTGGCCTGTGTTTCAGGCACCGACGTGTACCAATTGAGTTCACCCTCACTGCACGCCGCCGTGGCTATCTCGTCGGGAGTGCCAGCCTGCGGGCCTTGTGGGCCGTTCTCGTCCGTAATGGTGATGACGATCTCGTCGTTGCCTGGGGCGTGCGGGCAGCCTGTCAGGACCGCCGCTGCAAGTGCGGCCGATACCATAGCCAATGGCCCGCATAATTCCCTTAGTCTGACGCCACTGCTGCTACTCATCATCACTCATCAGGCGACCGCGCGATCTGCCGCATCGCCTCGTCCTCGCGCAGTCCGTTGACCATGTAGAAGTCCCCGCCGGCGATAGGTTTCGCGTCAACGTACGCGCTAACCTCCATGTAGGCACGGCCGGTCAAATACAGAAGCGACTGCCGGCCGTCCGCCACGTGCTCTGCTAGCTGGTGCACCACGTCGGCTGCCGTCCCGGTCGGCATGTAATCCACCAGGAGACGTGGACAGCCCAGTGTTCCAGTGTCTCCACAAAGCTCGTTGGACCGCGCACAAATGTCCAGCCCCGCTAGTACGGCCCGCAGCAGATCGTCGCGTTCCGGCTCCGTCGTACCCCAGCCGACCACTATCCGCCCCTGGCCATGCTCGTGAATCTCACCTTCATGCTCGCAGATGGCGACAACCCAGGCGTTCAGAAGCGCGCTCAATTGCTCTGTGTTGGCCGGCTCGGAACTCTCTGACGGCAGGCTGATCACAAGCACTACCGGGGGTGCCCGACGACCGCTGACGCTTTCATCGGCCGTTCCGTTACCTGCAGCCCCCAGGATGCCACGCCTCAGTACGGCCGCCGTCTGCAGTTCCGCCACCATGGCCGCCATTGCATCGCTAAGGTCGTGAACCTCGTCGTCACCGCGCGTCACCAGCGGCACGCTCAGGTCTCCGGCCGCAATCCGTTCGGCCGCCGCACTGAGACGCTCCAGGGGCCGCGTCAGATGCCCCACAAGGTACGTGGTCACCAGTATTCCCAGAATGATCAGCAACACCGCCAGGCTGAAGTAGCGGACTGTTATCTCAGAGGCCGTGCGCCGCGCTATGCTCTTGCGGCAGCCCATTTTCATGACCTGCGAATAGCCCTCCAGCTCTGCCGTCAGTGGCACTACATCCTGCTTGGCCTTGAAGTCGGGAGCGCTGATCTGCTCAAGAAGCTGCAAGCCGAGCGTGTCGTAGTTGGGGCTGGCCCGCCTGCCCTCCGCGGTCAACTCGCTGATGGCCGGATCCGCCGCGTAGGCAATGATCCTGCCGTGCTCATCCAGCAGCATCACGTAGAGTATTTCCACCGAGTATACGCGCCCCTGCATCTTGTGGTGAACCAACCTGCGCACCAGTTGCTGGTAGTTGCCTGGATCCGGCTGGCGGCCCAGCGTCTGGTACTGCAGCATCATGTACGCCGTCTCCCCCATGGCGAACCGCACCTGCTCATTGATGACGTTGTTGGTGTGTCGGATCGCCAGATACGTCCCGGACATCATCGTTATCGCGATGGAGGCCGCCACCAGCAGCGCGATCTTGTTCTTCAGGCTCGCGGCCCACGGTCGCGTGGTGCATGTGGCGGCAGCGGGAGCGGCCTGAACGGCGATATCCGCCACTTGCTGCCGCGCGGTACGCATCACAATCAGATAGGCGCCGAAGACGAGCACCGCAATCCCGGCTATGTGGTAGGCGTTCAGTGCTTCATTCAGCACTATCCACGACACGACCACCGTGACGATCGCGCCGACCAGTTTCAGCGTCACTGCGACGTGAGCCGGTATCTCCGCCAGGCCACGGTAGTACAGGAACATTGACAGACTCGTGCTCACGCCGGCCAGCATCAGCAGGATAGTCCAGCCGCCGGTGTCCAGGTTCAGAACGCCCATGTACTGCCCGCCGCCCACGGATATGACGCCCGTAATCAGGAATCCCACTCCGAAGCGCCACATGGCAACTGTGGACGGGCGGAACCTCCTGAGTGCGCCCTTCCCAAGAATCTCGGCCACCGCCCGCAGGATGCCCGCGCCGAGAGCCATCGCGTCGCCGATCAGGTGCTGCCTGGCGGTGGCCATGCCGAATGAGAGTTCGCCGGCCCCGATGAGTACCGCCGCAGCCACCATCATCAGTACCAGCGAAAACCGCGCCCATGTGATGCGTTCCCGGAGGGTGAAGTATGCGAAGAAAGCGACGAATATCGGGGCCGTCTTCGATATTGCGTTCGCGATACCCGCATGGGAGTGGTCAATGGCGGCGGTGAACAGCAGTGCGCCAAAGCCCGAGCCCAATGCCCCGACTAGGAAAAGCGCAATCCAGTCGCGCCGCCTGGGCTTGCCCGCAAGTGCTTCATTGACCTCGTGACGGTAGCCGAAGGGAAACAGAAACGCTGCCGCGAGCAGGTAGCGCGACGCCACAACCGTGGCGTAGGAGAGATTGCCCAGCAGCAGCTTGGTCAGGACCGGGGAAAGCCCCTGCAGAAGCACGCCTGCGACCAGGAAATAGTAGGGCGTGAAATGGCTGCGACTTCTCACCAGTGCCCCGGTTTCCTTCCCTATCGTGCCGCGAATGCAGGATCCTCGCGCGGCCCGATCAGCTCCAGATGCTGCTTGAGCATCCACCCGCGCCCGCCGGCATCGGTGCGAACCTCGCAGTACTGCCCCTGCGTCTGCAGAATGCGCACCTCGGCGCCGGAACGCAGTCTGGCGAGCACGTCGAAGCTCGGCCCCGGCCCGCTCAGCATGTCGGCCTCCGCGACCACAATCGCCGCCCCGCTCCCGTAGTCCCGGTGCCACTTACCATACGTCAGGGCCGCAGCGAGGCACAGCAGCGCTATCAGCGCCCAGAGCGCCACTGTCACCCTTCGCCTGCGACTAGACAGGCGCACGACGCCAACGCCGGCCGCAATCCAGTACAGGATCATCGTCAATACCAGCAATTCGTTCAGCGTGATTCTCGACCACGTCCAGGCCAGCAGGGCGTGCATCCAGGTGTCCACACTCGCCGATGACTGGTACGCCAACTGGCTCTCAGCGTAGTTCAGGTTGTGCAAGGTATCCGCATCGCGAGGGGCAATCAACAGGGCCCGCCGGTAGCAAAGCACCGCCCGTCCCGGGTCGTCGAGTTGCAGGTAGGCGTTGCCCAGATTGTAGTACACGGCCCGACTCTGGAAGCCTGTTTTCAGCAAAGCCTCATATGCGCTCGCCGCCGCCCGGTAATCACCCTCAGCATACAACGTGTTGCCCTGCGCGAAGCTCTGACCGGCGCCCATAGAAGCCTTCTCGCCCGCATCATCCTCCCCCAGCGCCACGCACACAACCAGCATCAAGCTACAGAGGGCGGGGACAGTAGCAGCGACCGTGCGCATTTCAACGCCCCTCCAGCTTGACCGCATGGAGTTCCGCAATCAGCGCTCTGGCAGTTCGCAGCATCTCGTCGCATTCGGCCTGTTCCGCGCGCGCGAAGCGCCCGTAGTCGCAACGCTGCAATAGCGCTGCGACACGCGCTACGAGGTCCGCATCAATCCCGGCCTCGCGCAGCCTCGCGACAGCGTCTTCTCTCGTTATGTCCGCCGCCTGCAGACCGGCGCGATGCGCGATGAAGTCCGTAATAGCGTGTGACACGCATGTGCAGAAACGCTCGGCCTCATTTCTCTTCAGCGCATCATGCGCTGCCCGCAGGTGCGCCTGCGCAACCCGAGGCGCACTAAGTGAGCGGGCCAGTCGCGGGTTGGCTCGCAGTGCATTAGTGCGGTGTGACATGTACCCGAGGACCGCCAACACCAGCAGCGGCAGCACGTGCAGACCCCAGAATAGCGGCATGCCAACAAGCTGAACGCGAGCCGGCCTCCCCGGCCCGCCTGTGACGATATGTCGCATCTGTTCGGCTTCTTCAGTGGGCGATGGCTCGGCAACAGCCCCTTTCGTTACCTCGATGGTGACGCCGTTGGTTCTGGCTATCTCATACCTTCCCCTGGTCGGCTCGAAATAGACAAACTCCATCGGCGGCACACTCACGGTGCCCTGTCGTTTAGCCAATGCCAGGAACTCGAATCGCCCCTCCCCCCCGACCAAATCGGGGTTACCCCCATATCCCGGAGCGGAGGAGCGGTCTTCCCGCGACTTGTAGAGGTTGACCCAATCAGGCACCTTCGGGGTCAGCGCACCCAGCGAGTGCAGATTGCCTGCGCCCCGAATCGTTAGCGTGATGGTAAAGCTCTCCCCTGCCTTGACGGAGGTGCGGTCGGTCGCGAGTTGGGCGGTGAAGTTACCCACCGCCCCCTCGAACTGCTTGCCTGCCGGGGCCGGAGGCAGCTGCCGCACACTCAACTCAATAGGGTTTGTCTGCAACTCCTCAGGGGGCGCCAGCGGAAGCGTCGCCGTCGTAACCTTTACCGGCTCGATCGGCAGGCGCCCCGACGTAGCGGGAAACACCGCCCAGCGGCGCTCCTGAACCAGGTAATCGGTCCCACCAAACACCTGCGTTGTGCTGTCCGGGTGTGGCAGCTCCTTACTCACGCAGTTCTCCACCTGCGGCGGCTCGTAGCGCGTATCCCCGAGGTTCTGCGACTGGTAGAAAGTGAACGTAAGGATGACCTGCTGGCCGACGTATGGATTGCGAGGTTCGGCCGTGAGACGCAGGTCAACGGCTTTTCTAGGCGTGTAATTCTCGCCGACGCTTGGCGGCGGACCGGGCTGCGGGGACGGAGGTGCTACGGGTGGGGCCGCCGGCGTGCTCCCGCCCGTGACGTTGATCTGGACGGTTCCGCTCCTGTAGACCTGCCCTGCGACCTCGACGGTGGCGGGCTGAACCGTAGAGCCACCGGCACGCGTAGCGCGGAGTGTATAGGTGTAGGTGCGCGTGGACTGGGTGCCGCCCGACCCCATCCGCAGGTCCTGCCGCGTGCCCGTACTGACGATCTCAAAGGCGCTCAGGTCGGGCAGTGATGGCTCCGGCTGCAAGGTCAACGCAAGCGGGCCCACTATCGTAACCGATATCTCATACGTCACCGTTCCGCCGACTGCCACCGACGACGGCTCTGCCGATGCGACGACACGCACATCCGCTGCCTCTGCCGTTGCCGTCAGCACGCAGAACGCAACTATCGCTGTCGCCACACATCGTGTCGGCACACTACCAGTCCTTGCCGTAGGCCGGCCGCTGAATCGGTGCGTGAGGCTGCCTGAGCTGCTTCTGGAGCTCCTTGTCCTGCCCTGCCAACGCACTCAGGAGGCGCTCGGCCTCCTTCTTCGAGAGTTGGCCGTTCTGCTTGGGAACCTGCTGCTGCCTCGGTTTGGCCTGTTGCTGATCTTTCTGGGATTGCTTCTTGTCTTGCTTGCTCTTCTGCTGCTGTTGGTCTTTCTGCTTCCCCTGTTGCTGGTTCTGCTTCTGCTGCTGTTGCTGCTGTTTGCGTTGCGCCAGTTCCAGATTCCACTTCGCGTTCATGTCATCCGACTTCAGGTACAGTGCCCGCTTGTAGTGCTCAATGGCGTCCTTGGCCTCACCTTTGCACAGATAGCCGTTGCCCGTGTTGTACTCGCTCCTCTGCTGGAGCTCGTCACTTGCCTCTCGCGCCAGCGTCTGGAAGGTCTTTATCGCCCGGTCATAGTCCTGGCTCATGTGCAGGGAGGCCCCACGATTGAAGACTGGCTCTCGCCGCTGGGGATACTTCTCCGCCGCCTTCGCGTAAGCGTCCGCAGCCTCCGGGTACTTCTTCTCTTTGAAGAGCATGTCTGCCTGCATCCAGGGGTTGACGCCCGTGCAGCCCGTGAAAGAAAGCACGAGAAGCCCCGGCACAAGCCCCATGATGCCGCGCTTCAGCCTATGCAATCTTCCCCCGCCTTCCGGCCGCGAGTCGTTGTTCGGCCACCAGAGCCTCGATAGCCAGCAGCAGTATCGCCAAGACGAGCGGCCACTGGAACCGGTGCCCGTAATCGGTGTAGACATAGGTCCCGACCTGAATGCCTTCCAGGCTCTCCAGACGTGCCGATATCTGGGCAGTCGCGCCCGGGTCCGATAGTCGCTTGTACAGGCCGTTTCCCGCTTTGGCAAGCTGCTGTAACTCGCCTTCGTGCAGCTTGCTGACGATCACCTCGCCCGTCTCATCCCGCTTGAAGTCCACCACATTCCCGCTCTGGTCCATTTGCGGTATGGGAGCGCCTTCCGGCGTGCCGACACCCAGGGCCACTATCACGGCCCCGGTTTCGCGGTTGACGGTATTAGCGGCCTCCAGCACCCCTGAACCGTGGTCCTCACCGTCGCTGATCAGCAGCAGCGCCCGATGCTTCCCCTCGGCTTCCCCAAGTACCTCACCAGCAATCCGTATCGCTTCAGCCACTGCCGTCCCCGGCTGCGGACTGGAATCGAGACCTATCGAATCCAAGAACATTAGCGCCGCGTCGTGGTCTATGGTCAGCGGGCAGTACTTGTACGTATTTCCCGCGAACACCACCAGCGCGATGCGCTCATTGGTCAGCCGACTGATGATACTCGTGGCGGCCTGCTTCGCCGCCTCGAGCCGATACGGCTGCACGTCGTTTACACCCATGCTGCGGCTGGTGTCAATGGCGATCACGACCTCCGCTCCACGGCGCCGCGCCTTCTCCTTCTTCACTCCCACCATCGGATCCGCCAGCACCACTACCAGTAGCGCCGCCGCGCCGATGAATAGCAGGGATTTGAGGTCGCGTCGTCGCAGCATCGAAACAAGTCCCGTCCTTGCCGCCGTATGGTCGGGACAGAACTTCTCCAACGCCTCGCGCCGCCGACGCATTGCCCACAAGTGCAGCAGCAACAGCGCCGGCACCAGCCACAGGTACCCGAGAGCTTGCGGACTGCCCCATTTGAAGAAGTCAACCATCTCTGCTACGGCGCCTTTCTCAGCAACGTGCAACCGAGCGCGAATTCCAACACCAGGATGACAAGAGCAGGCCACACGAAGCGGCCGAAGAGCTGGCGGTACTCAATCTGCCTCGCGCCCAGGTACTCCGACTTCTCCATTTTGTTGATCTGCGCGTATATCTGCCGCAACGCATCGGCATCCGTTGCGCGGAAGTACTGCCCTGCTTCGCCCGCTATCTTGTTAAGCGTCTCCTCGTCCAGGCCATTTCCCGCCTGGGCTCCCATGCCTGGCGGTATCATCGCAAGGCTGCGGGGCTTGCCTGCGCCGATGGCGTAGACCTTTATCCCCAGCGCCGCCGCAGCCCGTGCCGCCGTCACCGGATCAATCTCTCCCGCGTTGTTCGCACCGTCGGTTAGCAGGATGATGACCTTGCTGCGGGCATCCGATGCGCGCAGGCGATTAGCTGCTGTCGCAATCGCCATGCCGATGGCCGTCCCCTCAGGAAGCATCCCGATATACACCTCATCCAGCAGCGCACTCACCATCCGATGGTCCGAAGTTAGCGGCGCTTGCGTGAAGGCCTGTTGGGCGAAGACGACGAGCCCGAGCCGGTTCTGTCCGGCCTGGGCAATGAACTCCTTCAACACTTCCCTCGCAACGTGGAAGCGGCTCTTGGGCCGGAAGTCGTCGGCCTGCATGCTCCCGGATATATCCAGGGTGAGGATCATATCTATCCCCGCGCCGGCAACTCGCTTCACACCCAGTGGCACCTGCGGCCGAGCCAGACCGAATACCAACAGCACCAGCGCCGCAATGCGCAGGGGCGGCAATGCCCGGGTCAGTCTTGCCCGCGCAGTTGTCGCCCTTGGCTGTACGAGGCGCAGGTCCGAGTAGAGGATGCGACCGCTGCCGGGGCCACCGGGCCGCACCTGCCGCAACGCCAGATATGCCACGCCCAGGAGACCGGCAAATGCCCAGGGGAAGGCGAAGCTCACGCCATCGCCCCCCTTCCTACGGGAGCCGTTTCTGCTTCCTCCATCCCCTCGCGAATCGCTCCCCGCGTCAGGAGTTCAATGGCCTTCTCAAGGTCGGAGTATGCGATGCTATCCTCCGGCGTCCATTTCGCGAACTTGACCAAATCCCCCCTACCCAGCAGCGCAATGAAATCCCTCTGCCAGTCATCAGGGAGGTCCGATCTTCGCAGATCGTAGCGGATAATCCCCGTGGTTTCCTCCATGGCCGGGATATTCGCCCGGTATTCCAGCCACCGCCGCAGTATGTCGCCCAGCTCCGAATAGAACTGCTTGAACCTGCCGGCGGCAATCAGCTTGCTGTCCCGCAACGCCACCAATGCCCCGTACGCCGCCTCCTGGAACGTCACCTGCACCGCGGTCTCAGTCGTCACCCTGCTCCGCTTCCGGCTCCAGATCCATACGCCGAGCACCAGCACCGCCAGCGCCGCCAGCGCGATTAGCGCCGGTTTGATCCACGCGTGCCACCAGGGCATCAGGAATATCGGCCCGTAGATCGGCTTCATTTCGCCGCCCTGCGGCGGCAGCACGCTCGCTATCGTGACCTTTACCGGCGGCGCGACGTACCTGTCAATCTTCTCCTTGCCGTCCTTGGTACGCCTCGCCTTCACCTCGAAGCCGGCGATCTCGCTCTCCCCCACCTTGAAGCCGACCAATTGATAGCGCAACGTTATCTGCTGTCTGCCGTCCGGAAGCGACGAAGTGTCCTGATCGAAATCGCGGATCTCGAACTGCCCGAGCTTCACATCGTTCCCAGGCAACTCGGCCTTGCTGTCCCCCGGCATCACCAGCTTGACCGTGTACCAGAACGGATCCCCGACAGTCAGTTGCTGGGCATCAATCGCGGCGTCTATGTTGCCCGCGGTGTCTGCACACGTCGGCGCAAGGCCATACAACAGCATCACGGCTAACGTCATGTGGGTTGTCGTGAGGCGCGCGCTCATCGTCGCCTCCGCGATCGTCTGTCGAAGAACTCCATCAGAGGGCGGATCGGCGAGGTCCCGCTGCAGATGGATATGTAATCGGCACCGGCCGCATTGATCTCTGCTCGGCGCCTCTGTGCGGCGGCATCTTGAGTCCGCGCGAACTGCTCTGCAACACCGCTGCTGCCCAGGTCCACCACGGCGCGCCGGCCTGTCTCCGCGTCCTCCATCTCGATCAAACCCACCGTCGGCAACATGCGCTCTCGGGGGTCGTGAATGTCTATCGCCACGACATCATGGCGGCGCGCGACCGTAGTCAACGAGCGCAGGTAGTCGCTGTCCTGAAAGTCGGAGATGACGAAGATTATCGCCTGCCGGTTAAGAATGCGGGCGGTGAAATCCAGCACGCCGGCGATGTCGGTTCTCGCTGCGCGGGGCTGAAAGTACAGAATATCCCGAATCACCCGCAGCACCTGCCGCCGGCCCTTCTTGGGGGCCAGATATAGCTCTGCCGTGTCGGTAAACATCACGGCGCCGACCTTGTCGTTGTTGCGGATCGCCGAGAAGGCCAGCGTGGCCGCCGTCTCTGCCATCGTCTCCGCCTTTGACTGCGTGCCGGTGCCGAAGTCAACGCTGCCCGACGCGTCCACGACCACCATCACCGTCAGTTCGCGTTCCTCGATGTACTTCTTTACGTGGAGGCGGCCCGCGCGCGCCGATACGCGCCAATCAATCGTGCGGATGTCATCCCCGTGGCAGTACTCACGCACCTCTGCAAACTCCACACCCTGGCCGCGAAAAGCGCTCTCGTACTGCCCGGCGAACATGTCGTCGGCAAGATGGTCCGTGTATATCTCGATTTGCCGGATTTTCCTGAGGAGCTCGTCGGTTGTGAGCACTGCCGCTTCCCTCGCACTCCCATGCTACCCATTCACGTCGCCTGCGAATTGTGCGCTCAGGGAATCTCCACGCTGCGGAAGATCTTCTCCACGATGTCGTCGCTGGCCGTCTCCTGCGCCTCGGCCTCATACGAACAGATGACCCGGTGCCGCAGCACATCCATGCCGATGGCCAGCACATCGTCAGGCGTCACATAGCCCCGGTGCTGAGTAAAGGCCCGCGCCTTTGCGCCGATGGCCAGGTATATGCTGGCACGAGGCGAGGCACCATACTCGATCAGGGGTGCCAGCGCGCCGAGCCCGTAGTCCTGTGGCTGGCGCGTAGCGAACACCAGGTCAACAATGTAGCGCTGCACCTTCTCATCCACATAGATGGCGTTGACGAGCTTGCGCGCCTCCAGAACCTGTTCCAAGCTGGACACCGGCTCCGCCACGATCTCCTCGCCGGTCGTCCAGCGCTGCAAAATGCTAAGCTCCTCTGCCTTGCTGGGGTAGATGATCTTCACCTTGAACATGAAACGGTCCACCTGCGCCTCGGGGAGCGGATAAGTGCCTTCTTGCTCGATGGGGTTCTGGGTGGCCAGCACGAGGAACGGCCTGGGCAGCGGGAAGGTCTGCTCCCCTATCGTCACCTGACGCTCCTGCATCCCTTCGAGCAATGCGCTCTGCACCTTCGCCGGAGCGCGGTTGATTTCGTCGGCAAGAATGAAGTTGGCGAAGATCGGCCCGTGTTTGGGGAAGAAGTCGTGCTCCCTTTCGTCGTATATCATGGTGCCGACGATGTCGGCCGGAAGCATGTCGGGCGTGAACTGAATGCGCTGGAACTGCCCGCTGACAGCCTGCGTCAGGGTCCGTGCAGTCATGGTCTTTGCGAGGCCCGGAACTCCTTCCAGAAGCACATGGCCGTCCGCCAGCACTGCCATCAGGAGGCGATCGATCAGCTCGTGTTGGCCCACTATCAGCTTCCCGATTTCCCGCCTGATGTCATCAAGGAACGCTGAGGCTTGCTCTATCCGCTCGGTAAGTTGTGCGATTCTCTGTTCCAACAGCATCACCTTTTCTACGCGGCTTCGCTCTACTGGGGCACCAACACACGGTTCTGCCCAACGCCGCCATTGAGAGCATGGGCAGTGGGCAGAACAACGTGCCGGAATCGATCCGGTGCAGAGCTTCTGGAATTCGCCACGGACACAACAAAGAGACGCGACTTCACGTCCTCGGGTTCAATGGACATACCTTATAGCCACGATCCCGTGCCCTGTCAAGCCGACCTATGCGCGTCTGCGTCGGCTCGAGAACCGGTCGCGTGAAGGACGCAGGCGTTACGAATGAGCTGCGTCGGCCGCTGCAACGATCCCACGCAACTCCGCCATCTGGTCGTCGGCAATGGGAAGCGGCTCGTGCGTTGCGCGGATGTCGGCGACTCGTGCCCTGATGCGTTCGCCCATCGTTGCCGCCCCCTGCGCGGCCCACTTGTCGAATTCCTGTCGCACCATCGTCACCGGCTGCCAGAAATCCCGAAAGTGCTCCACCGTGTGCTCTGTGGTGATGAATTGGCCAGCCGGGCCGACCTCAGCTATTGCATCCATAGCCAGGGCCTCATCATCCACACGAATCCCGCGGATGATCTGCTTGACCATGCTGATGATCTCGTCCGACATGGTGAGCATCTCGTATGACCCGACAAGCCCCGATTCGAGGTAGCCGACATCATGGATCAGGTTGCCTCCGGAGAGCGCGGCAAACAGCACTGACAGCGCCGACTCGATAGCGGCCTGCTGGTCCAGTACCTTGGAGTCGCTGCAGCCGGCGATGGAGAAGACCGGCAGGTGCAGCCACTTGCTCACCTCGGTGAATGCAGCCATATGTAGATGCAGTTCTGGCGCTCCATAACTGAAAGTCAGGTCGCGCATGTCCATGATCGAGACAACGCCGCCCCCGATGATAGGTGCGCCCGGCGCTTTCTGCTGGGCCATCACTATGCCGCTCAGCGTCTCTGCCAGGCCGCATGCCATGGCACCGGCAGCGGTAATAGGTGCCGTCGCACCGGCCATCGAGCCGGGCGTATAGATGCACGGAATGCGTTTCTCAGCCGCGAATAGAACCTTCTCCACAGCCTCTTTCGTATGGGCCAGCGGGCTGCTCGGCTCCGCGTATAGCGTCAGCAAGGGCGCCAACTCGAAAGCTCGCGCGCTGCCGCGGATCACGCAGGCCATCTCGTACTGGTCGGCGAGGCCTTGCCGGTCCACCGCCGTCTGCACCAGTGGCTTGCTCGTGCCCTCCAACATCGCAAGGAACTGGTGGCGGTCATACGTCATCTGCGGAACGTCGTGGGTGAGGCCGACGGACATGTGGAACTCGATGTTGTCGAGCGCATCGGCTACACGGGCCACGTCGCGGATGTCGGAGTACGTGGGCGCGCGGCGCTGTCCGGTTCCCGAGTCATGGATGAATGGGCAGTCCGAGCCTGTACCGAAGTAGATGCGGTCTCGCTCCAGGATGCAGATCCGCTCCGGGTCTCGACCCACCAGGCGGACCGTGGACGGCGTCACGGCCAAAGCTTGTTCGACCGCGGACGCCGGGATTCGGGCCCGGCCGCCGTCCGCCACTTCCGCGCCCGCTGCCTCCAGCAATCGCAGCCCCTCAGCGTGGTGCACTACTACTCCGGTCCTTGCGAGTATCTCCAGTGCCGCCCGATAGATCAGCTCGCACTGGTCGTCGCTGAGCACCTGGAAACTGGTCGTCGCATTGGACATCTGGTTGGTCAGCACCTAACTCACCCTTTCCCCGCGCGCTACTGCCGATGCAAGCACATCCCGGAAACCTGCGACCACCTCTTCCGGCAGCGGCGCCGGCTCATGGGTGGCGAGTATCTCCTTGACCCTCTGCTCGATGCGTTCGCCCATCGTCGTAGCACCGCCCGCCCGCCAGTTCTCGATGTTGCTGCGGTCGGCCAACTCCGGGAAGAAGCATTCCTTGCGATAGCGACGCACTGTGTGTTCTTCCCCGATGAAGTTGCCTCCCGGTCCCACCGCGTCAATCACATCCACGGCCAGTGCCTCCGCAGTTACCTCTATCCCGCTTAGCACGCGCTTGACCATCGCGATGATCTCGTCGCACATCACCAACATCTGCAGCGAGCCGGTCATCCCCGAATCCGTGTAACCGACATCATGCACGAGATTGGCGCCCGACAGCCCGGCCATCGCGATGGAGATCGAGGCCTCGGCGGCTGCCTGTTGATCAACAACCTTCGCATCGGTGCACCCACCGGTTGACCACATCGGCAAGCCCAACACGCGGGCCACCTGCGTAAGGCCCGCGCTCAGCAGCGATAGCTCGGGCGCACCGTAGGCCAGCACCATGTCGCGCATGTCCATGACGGAGACAACGCCGCCCACGATAAACGGCGTGCCCGGCGAGATGAGTTGCGCCAGGACCAGTCCGTGAAGCGATTCGGCAGCGGCCTGCGCCAGCACGCCGGCGAATGTCGCCGGTGCCGTCGCCCCTGCGATGGGACATGGCGTATAAACAAGCGGAATGCGGTGCCGGGCGCAGTACATCAGCTTCTGGAGCGCCTCTCCGCCCGCATTGAGCGGCGACATCGGCTCTGCATAGAAGATGTAGTTCGGTCTCTGGACGAAGGCATCTTCCCCGCCGGCCATCAGCACCGCCATGCGATGGATGTCGGCACACGTCTGCTCGCTGAACGACCACGCGACAATCGGCTTAACGGTATTCTCGGCCATGAGAGCAAATTCGTAGACATCCATCTGTTCGCCCGGAGCATCCGTAATGGAGCCGAGCGACTGCACGAAGTCAATGTTTTCGAGTGCATCGCACGTCCTGGCGACGGCTGCTGCATCATCCAATACGTACGGCCTGCGCTCTCCGCTCTGCGGGTCGAGGAAGTACGGGCAAGTGGGGCCCGGCCCGTAGTACACCCGATTCGGCTCGATATGCAGCGACTTCTCGGCAGCCCTGGCGTGTACGGTGAAGCGCTCAGGTGCAGATGCCACGGCCCGCCTGACCATACCCTCCGGAATGAGCACTCGCTCCCCGACAACCGTCGCACCGCCGTCAGCCAGTACCTGGCAAGCGTCGGGCTCGTGGGTGAGGACCCCCACCTCGGACAGTATTCGCAGTGCCGCCAGATATATGCGTTCTGTGTCCTGTCGCGACAGCACACCGAACTGGGTCCCTGCACTGGCCTGCACGTTAACTCTCATGCGCCTCACCTCAATCGGGATGCGGTATTCAGTCCCCACCGGCAATGCTACATTATGTGACCACCACGAAGACTCCTGCCAATTCCGCAAGCTGACCGGCGTGCTAACTGGAAGCTGTCCCCGCGTTTGAGTCGGCCTCTGGCTCTGGCTTGGTGGCCATGTAAACGCCGACCATCGTCAGAACGCCGCCGATGGCGAACGCCACACCGATCGGCTCGCCCAGCAACAGCCACCCCAGCACGACACTCACCAGTGGAGCGATGTACTGCGACGGACCGAGCACCGAGCTTTCGACGTGCTCGAGAGCCTTGTACCACAGGCCCATCGCGATTGCGGTCGGGCCCACGGCCGTGTACGCAACAGCCAGCAGCTCGTATCCCGTCAGGGGCCGGATAGCGCCCCGCGAAACGGCGACCACGGCCAGCATTACGCCGCCGCACACGATCGTCCATGCCGAGGTCACCACTCCACCGAACCTGCGCACAACCGGCTTCCCGAACGCGGTGTACGCCGCCCAGCCTAGCGCGGCTCCCAGCGCGGCCAGTCCTCCTAGCAGGTTGTTGCTCGGAGGCAGCGGCTGCGGAGGAGCCGAGGCAAGCATCACGATGCTGCAGCCCGCCAGTCCCACGAACAGGCCCGCGAATCGCACTCGCGTGACACGCTCACCGATTGTAACCGCGAACGCGGCTATGAATATCGCATTGGAATTGACGATCAGGGAGCTGTTGATGGACGTGGTGTACTGGGCTGAGACGAAGACCAGCGCACCCAGCCCAAAGGTACCAGCGGCCGATAGCGCCACGATCTGCCACGTCGCCTCGCCTGCTGCAAGCATCTTGCGAGCACCGGCGGTTGCCAGCCCGTACGCCGCAATCAAGATGCCCCCAAGGGAGAAACGTATAGCCGCCGTATAGTAGGGGTCCAGGCCGCGCACTTCCACCAGGTAGCGGGCGACAACATAGATGGTCCCCCATAGCACACTGGCCGCAAGTCCGTACGCAAGGCCCTTGAAGTGGGATGACATGGCGAGTATCCAACCGTGCTGCTGTTTTGTGCCGGTCAGTGGGGCCTGAGCGAATCAACGGTGGCGGCGTCGAGCTTGCGTGTGAGCTCGACCGTCAACTGCACCGTCTGTGTGTAGTCATTCAGCTCGATGATACCTGTGTGGGCGTGAATGTGCCGGGCTGGTACGGCCAGGACGATGCTGGGCACGCCGCCGGCATGAACGTGTATCTTCCCCGCGTCAGTGCCTCCCCGTTCGAGAGCGGAAAACTGGCACTCGAACCCCAACTCCTTGCAGGTTTCTTTCGCCAGATCGCGCAGCCGCAGGTTCGGGATGGCACTGCCCTCGAATATGTAGATAGTCGGCCCGCCACCGAGTTTCACCTCTGACTCGGACTCCTTCACCCCTGGCACATCGCCGCAGATGGCCACCTCCAGCACCAGCGCGACATCCGGAGCGATTGTCTGCGCCGCAGTCTGCGCCCCTCGCAGACCGACTTCTTCCTGAGCCGTGCCTACACCGTAGACCGTGTTCGGATGCTCCAGCTGCGCCAGCTCGCGCAGTGCCTCGATCATTGCCGCCACTCCCGCGCGGTCGTCCCACGCCTTGCCCATCAGCATGTCGGGGTCGGCCATCCGCTGCGCCTTCGTCGTCGGCACCACGGCATCACCCGGCACGACGCCGAACTTCTCCATCGCCTGTTCCCTATTGCGCGCGCCAATATCCAGGAACATGTCTTGTTTCTTGACCAGCTTGTTGCGCTCCTCGTCATCGAGCAGGTGCGGCGCCTTCGAGGCGATGATCCCCAGCACAGGCCCTTTGCTGCCAAGCACCGTCATCTGCTGGGCCAGCAGCACCTGGTCCCACCAGCCTCCCAGAGGCGACATCCGCAGGTAGCCCTCAGCCGTCACCTGCTTCACCATGAAACCTATTTCGTCAGTGTGAGCCGCAAGCATCACCCGAGGACGCTCGGCACCGCCCGCCTGCGCGCAGATTACGCTGCCCAGGTTGTCAAATGACACGTCGCTGATGTCGCCAAGCTGCTCAGCCACAAAGCCCGCAACATCGGCTTCATATCCCGACGGGCCGTTGATGTTGCTGAGTTCGCACAGCAGGTCTGCTCCAGATAACTTCATTTCTCATCACCTTGACCGGCAGAGGTAGTTGCGCGTTGCCGCGCCAGTCGGCGAGCGCGAACGAGTTCCAGCAGTTCTGGCACCAGCGATGTATGGTAATTGCCATAGATCATACCGGGCGTGTAGAACGCGAGGAAGAACACCAGGTAAAGCGTTGCCCACAGGAAGCCCGCTTCGTTTGGGATCACGAAGTTGGATGCTATCATGGCGGCCATCTTCAGTGACGTGATGGCCCAGACAGTAGGCAGGTAACACGCGGCGAACTCGCCCAGCAGCCGCCATCCCTTGAAGTAGCTGGGCAGCACCACCAGCAGGCTCGCGGCCGAGGCGAGGGCGTAGGCCGCCGCCGCGCAGTACGCCAGGTCCACGATGGGCGCCTCGTGCTTGACCAGCCAGTAGGTTGCGCCGGCAAGTGCGAGGCCGGAGGCACCCCGCACGATGATCACGATGGGCTCCCGGTTGCTGGCGACCAACAAGCTGTTGGCGGCCAGTGGCAGCGCCAGGAATATCCCGCCCCACGTGAGGATCTGGGCCGGCTCGATGGACGCGGTAAACTCGGGCACGATCATCACGATTGTGAGCGGCAACAGGATGTGCGCGACACCCGCCAGGAACGGCATCACCGTGGCCGCTGCTACGGTCGGCAGCTCGATGTGACGCCTCATCTTGTTGGGGTCGCCCCATGTCCCCCACGCCTCAATGATCTTCGGCCAGATCACGAAGCCCGCAGATTCGGGCAAGGCGAACATGTAGCCGGCCATCTGCATCCCCACGCTGTACAGGCCGAAGCGGTACGCGTCGTAGTACGCGCCAATGACAGCCCCATCAACAGTCCTCAGCAGCGTGTCCGATAGAGTGATCAGCAGAACCAGCAGGCCGACCCTCAAGAGCTCCAGCCCCATCCTCGCCTCCCAGTTCGGTCGAATGCGGATGCCGGAGTAGAAGTGAAGGATGAGCAGCACGATCAGCCAACTGGCGAGGATGCCCAACATCGCGCCCAGGAAGCTCCACAGCCACGCGCCTAGAATGGCAAGCGCGAACCCCGCAACTGCCTCTATGACGGTGAGGTACGCCAATAGCCGGAAGTCGCCCCATGACCGAAGCACGCACCGGTACAGCATGTAGGTCTGGTTGGTGAGCAGCCAGCCTCCGCCGATCACTATGGCGATGGCAGTCGGGCGCTGGTCCGTCGGCTCGGACAGACCCCACACGCACATCCCGAAGGCCGCAACGGCCGTCAATGTCACTACCCACGTCATCCCCGCGGCCTCGACGGCTTCAGCTCGCTCGCCATCGTGGGCCCCTATCTTCAGAGGGAGCTGCTTGCTCAGTCCATGGAGAATGCCGAGATGAGCGTTACTGGTGTAACGGTTGATGAGAAACACATACTGCATCAGTCCGCGACCGATGACCCCGACCATGCGCATGATGAGAACGCCGCGGATGACGCCGAGCAGTAGCGCCACATAGCTACCGGCAGCAAGAAAGAGGACGGCGGCCGAAGCTCGCATCGTGCTCTGCCGCCGTTGAAGAATGCTATCGTCAGGTTGTGACACTACGACTCACACCGCCTCGTGACACAGCGGTCATGCGTTGACTAGCTGGCCGTACTGATCCGTCGCCGCCCACCATCTTAGCATAAGTATCCGGTACGCACCATAGCGGCTGCTGCGAAGCGGGTCCTCTTTCTCGCTAGTGGCTGCCAATTGCCTCGGGTCCTGACCCTTGTACTCGGCCACGAAGTCTGCCAACTTCATCTGGGCGGCCTTGTCCGAATCTCTAGCGGTGCCCTGCGCGATGACCAGACACGCGGCGTCCAAGTCCTTGCAGGCAAGCAGCCCCGCCCGGTCGGCCGACAGAACCGCCCGCTGCTGCCATGCATGCGCGATCTTGCCCGTCTTGATCGCATCTTCCCGCGAAACTCCCACATCCCATCCCAATGTCGTGCGCACCAGCAGGTCGGTCAGCGCCTCCTCGACGTCCGTCATGCTCGTTGGCGTGCGCTGCAAGACGATGGTCGTGATGTGATGGTAAACGATGTCGGACAGGGCAATGTACGCCATCAGCCGTCCCATCATGAACCGCAGCCCCACCTCACTCAACGCATTAATCATCCCCGTCGTCAGCGCCATCATCACCGGGTCGCCACCGATTACCGCCGGCATCATCCGTCGCTCCGGCGCCATGAACAGCACCGGCGGCTGAACGCCGAAGAACCCGGACAACTCCTCAGCCAGTTCGTGAACGTGCCCCCACCTCTCCTTGTCCAGGTGCGCACATCCCACCAGGGCCGTTTCCCACGCGTCGTAGTCGTCGGCCATGTCATTGAGTTTCTCGACGATGCTGGCCACGCCGCCACGCGCCATGAGACGCCGCCGGAATTCGTAGTCCTGCTCGAACGCCCACGGGACCTGCGCCTCGGTCGGCGCTGGAGGCGCTTCTTCCGCCGCTTCGGGCACGGCCTCCTCAGCGACCTCCGACACCTCGACCCCTTCATCCTCGGCCTGCTCGGACTCCACCCCGACGGCCTCCACTTCCATCCCCTCTGTGTCGCCAGTGGCGAGTTCCTCTTCCTCCTCCTCTTCCTCGTCGGTGCCCATGTCGCCAAAGATGTCGTCTGTAACGGGCTTGCGCGTGGCAACGAATGGGTCGGGAGCTATGTCGTGAAGCCGTTCGAGCCGCGCGGCGGCGGCCTGGTCAACCCGCCGCAATGCTTCCCACGCCTCTTCGTCCTCCCGGTTTGCATGAATGAGCTCCTGCAGCTCCCGGGATGCCCGCGTCGTCTCCTCCATGCCCTCGTACAACTGCGCCAGCCATCGGCGCACATCAAGGTGCGTTGGGTCTTCCATCAGCGCATCGCGTGCCAAGTCGATGGCCTGCGGGGTGTGTCCGCGCTGAAGCTCTTCCCTCGCCTTGGCGAATGCCAGCTCGGCGGCCTTGCGCTCAATGGACATCTCTCCGTCCAAACCATCGTCATCGGCCATTCTCCATCCCTCCCGGGAGGTCCGTGGGTTGCCCCTAACCTGATTGTCGAAGCAGTGTCGAACTCAATAGTAGTTTCGTCCTGAAGGCTGCTTCTCCTGCTTTGGTGTAACCTTGCTTGCAGGCGGCTGCAGCCCTCCACAAATGCCTTGCAATAATGGTTCCGCAGGTGTATAATCAAGCTGCAGTTCCATCTCAGTCGCCATTCACTGGGAGTGGGTGATGTAATTCCCACTCCCTATTGTTTGAACCATAGCCGTTATGGCCGCGGTTTGTGGGCGTCGCAATGCTGAGGGAAGCTATGAAGCGGCCTCACGAGAAGCACCCGATAGTATGCAAGGTTGAGGAAGAGATAGAGCGAACGCTGAATGATTTCGGCTACGAGCTGGTCCAGATCACCTTCGGCGGGCGCGGACGCAACCAGCTGCTGTCCGTGTACATGGACAAGCCGGCAGGGGTCACGGCAGCCGATTGCCAGCAGATGGCGGAGCGGCTGTCGCTGCTGCTCGATGTTCTTGACCCCGTTCCCGATGCCTACAACCTGGTCGTCTCATCGCCGGGGGTCGAGCGGCCCCTGCTGCGCGAGGCCGATTTCCAGCGTTTCGCTGGCAGGCCCGCTGCGGTCACGTATTACTCGCAGGAGACCAAGCGCACCCGCGAGGGCGTTCTGCTAGGACTGGACGGGCAGGAAGTGCTGCTTGAGACAAACCAGGAGTTGCTCCACATAGCTATTGACGACATAGAGAAGGCGCACCTGCTTTACGATTATGACGGCGGCGCGTAGACGCGCTGATATGCAGTGTATCAGGAGTTGACACGGCGATGAACGGCGAATTCATTGACGCGCTGCAGCAGCTGCAAAAGGAGAAGGACATCCCACTCGAGGCCCTCGTCAATACCGTGGAGGCCGCGATGGCCTCGGCCTATCGCAAGCATTTCGGCGTGGAAGAAGAGATCCGCGTCGAAATTGACACAGTCGCCAAGACCGTGCGCATGTTTGCGCGGCGGCCGGTTCTGCCAGATACGGCAAAAGAACTCGACGCGGCGGAACTGGAAGAGCTGAAGGCCAGCGGCACCGTCCAATTCGAGGAGCACGAACTGGACACCGAGGAGTTCGGGCGCATCGCCGCTCAAACTGCCAAGCAGGTCGTGATGCAGCGCATACGCGAGGCCGAGCGCGAGATTGTGTATCACGAGTTCAGCCACCGCGTCGGCGAGGTCGTCACCGGCGAGGTGCAGCGTCGTGATGCCCGTAGCGTCTTCATCACCCTGGGCAAGATCGAGACACTGCTCCCCTCTTACGAGCAGATACCTGGCGAGCCGTACCGCTTCGGCGACCGCCTCAAGCTCTACATACTCGATGTGCGCAAGACGACCAAGAACCCGCAGATCATCGTGTCGCGTACCCATCCCGCTCTAGTGACGAAGCTGTTCGAGCTTGAGGTGCCCGAAGTGTATGACGGCATCGTTGAAATCAAGGCCGTCGCACGTGAACCCGGGGCACGCTCGAAAGTGGCGGTTCTCTCGCACGATCCGCAGGTGGACCCAGTCGGCGCGTGTGTAGGGCACCGTGGAACGCGCGTGCAGGCCATCGTTGACGAGTTACGCGGCGAGAAAGTGGACATCGTCCGCTACAGCGATGAAATGGCCGAATACCTGAAGAGCGCACTCTCGCCGGCTAGAGTCAACAGAGTCGTGCTCGACGAGCAAAACATGTCGGCCTTGGTAGTCTCACCCGACGACCAGCTCTCTCTGGCGATTGGGCGCAGGGGCCAGAATGTTCGCCTTGCCGCACAGCTCACAGGCTGGCGCGTCGACATTAGAAGCGAGAGCGAGTGGATGGAGACGACCGGAGCTGCCACAGCGGGGGCCGCGCCGACCGCCGCACCGAAGGAAGAGCGCATCAGAATCTACGAACTTGCCAGGAAACTGGGGGTCGAGAATAAGGACCTTATCGAGATACTGCAGGAAGAAGGCGTCGAGGTCACCAGCCACGCCAGCACTGTATCGCAGGAAGAGGCCGACATGGTCGGAGCGCTTCTCACCGGCGGCGAGGGCACACTGGAGGAGTTGGATGCGGCCGAACTGGAGCTCGACGTTGAGGATCTTGAGGGCCTGGAACTGGAATAGCGCACCGCCTCAGCCACGCCGCATCGGTGGCTGACCCGAGATAGATGGCGCCGTTGTGACCGACAGAACAACGTAAGCGGGCCCGACAGATGCCCGCGGAGGTGTCGAATTTTGGCGAAAGTCCGCGTTTTTTCTCTGGCGAAGGAGCTGGGCCTGAAGAGCAGCTCGCTCATCAAGGCCCTCGCACACATGGGCGTGCCGGACCTCACACCCGCCTCGGCTATTGACGAGGAGACGGCAACGGCCGTCCGTGACTTGCTGGCCGAACAGATACAGAAAGCCCGCGAGCGCGCCAAGGAAGCAGAGGAAGCCGCCCGCCAGGAACAGCCGGTGGCTGCGCCTAGCGAAATCGAGACTGCCAAGCCTGACGAAGTCGACGAGACCGACGTCGAAGAAGAGATCAAGCAGCGCGACGAAGAGCTTGAGGTACTCGAGAAGAAGATGGGCGGTCACGGCTTTGGGCCGCGACATCCCGGTGCGTACATCAGCATCGAGGAAATCGAGAAGCAGATGGCTGCCGCTGAGGCCGAGGGACGCGATGAGCGCGAGGACATGGGCGTCAAGGCTTTTCCCGAACTGGCCAGGCGTCCCGCCGGGCCCCGGCCTGAAACTGCCGTTGATGTCCCGCCCGTCGTGACGGTCCTCGGCCACGTTGACCACGGGAAGACCACTTTCCTCGATGCCCTCCGCTCAACCGATGTGGTGAGCCAGGAGAGCGGCGGCATCACGCAGCATATTGGCGCCTCCGAGTTCGAGGTCGGAGACAAGCGAATCGTCTTCATAGACACTCCCGGCCATGAGGCATTCACCGCCATGCGCGCTCGCGGCGCACAAATCAACGATATCGCCGTATTGATTGTCGCCGCCGACGACGGCATCATGCCTCAGACAGTCGAGGCCATTAACCATGCCAAGGCCGCCGATGTGCCCATTGTCGTGGCCATCAACAAGTGCGATCTGCCAACGGCAAACCCCGAGCGCGTCAAGCAGCAGTTGCTGGAACATGAGCTGGTGCCGGAGGCGTGGGGTGGCGACACAATAGTAGTGGAGATATCGGCCATCGCCAAGCAGGGCCTGGACGAGTTGGTGGACATGCTGCTGCTGGTCGCCGAGGTCCAGGAGCTGTGGGCCGACCCGGACGCTGATTTTGTCGGAGTCGTCATCGAGTCCGGCATGGGTACCACCCAGGGCGCTGTGGCCACTGTGCTCATCCGCAACGGCACGCTGCGCGTTGGCGATTCGGTGGTTGCCGGCACCTGCCACGGACGCGTCCGCAGGCTGCGGGATTGGCGTGGTAAGTCGGTCAAGGAGATGGGACCGGGCCGCCCCGTTGAGGTCGTGGGGCTGTCCGCCACGTTCGACGCCGGAGAGATTGTGACGAAAGCCGCGGGCCCCAAAGAGGCGCGGGAAATGGCCGTCGCGAGCGGGGAGCAGGCACGCGAGCACGATATGCAGGCATCGCGCAACGCAGCCTTGCGTGAGCTGTTCGCCGGCATGCGCACCGGCGAGGTCGAAGAGCTGTGTGTCATCATGAAGTCCGATGTCTACGGTTCCGCCCAGGCTCTGGAAGCCAAGCTCATGGAACTGGACAGGCGTCTTGACGAAGTTGATATTGACGTCATCTACGCCGGCGTCGGCCCCGTTACCGAATCCGACGTCATGCTTGCACGCGCCTCGAACGCCATCATCATCGGCTTCCGAGTCGATGCCGCGCAGGGCGTGGAGCAGACGGCCGAAACTGAGGGCGTTGAGATCCGTACCTACCAGGTCATCTATGAAGTCATTGACGACATCATTGCGGCTGCCTCCGGCCTCCTCCAGCCGGTCATCGAGGAGCACACCATCGGCAAGGCCGAGGTGCTCCAGACATTCCGCAGTTCTCGTGCGGGTGTGGTGGCCGGATGCCGCGTCATCGAGGGCAGGCTGCAGCCCAATGCAAAAATGACCGTCACTCGCAACGGGGAGGTCGTTTACACCGGCTCGCTCGGCTCGCTGCGCCACTTCGATCAGGATGTGTCCGAGATCCAGGCCCCCGGCGAGTGCGGCGTCGCCACACAGAACTTCCGCCAGTGGCAAGTCGGAGATATCATCGAGGCCAGCGTCGAGGTCGAGGTGGAGCGCCACCTCTCGTTCAGTGCCGAGGAGTCCCGCGCCAACGGGCAAGGGTAGCATCCATGGCGGTCATCGTGGGTCTTCTGACGCTCGACATGTACGTTCCCGACGCCGTCACGCTCAAGGACAAGAGACGCGTCGTCAAGAGCCTCATCGAGCGTCTGTCCGATAAGTATAACGTCTCCGTGGCCGAGGTGGATCAGCTCGACAACTGCTCCTGTGCCACGCTGGCCATCGCCTATGTAGCCAACGAGCGCGCCCAGGTGGAACGCGTTCTCAGCCGCATTGAGGCTGCCGTGGCCCGCGAACGGCACGTGGTGGTCGAGAGTGTTCTCACTGAGATAGTCTAGAACTGGAGCCCAATGTCCGGCGGGTGAAGCACGATTAGGCAGAGCACACAGAGACAACGGCGTGTAGCCAAGCTGGTGCAGCAGATTGTGGCTGACGTCATTCGTGACGAGGTTGATGACCGGTCCATCGGCTTCTTGACCATCACCGATGTCGAGGTCTCCGCGGACCTGCGCAATGCCACGGTCTACTACTCAGTACTCGGCCCTCCAGAGCAGATTGAGGCGACCAGACAGGGGCTTGCCCGCGCCCGCAAGTTCATCAATGTCCGGCTGGGCGAGCAGATCGAGACCAAGTACACGCCACAACTGCGTTTCGTGCTCGATGAAACCGCCCAGCGTGCGCAACGCATCGAGAAAGCCCTTCGGGAAATCCATGAACAGCTACCTGCGGAAACAGAGGCCGACCAAGAGCCGGAACCGGGCCTTGAGTAGCACCCCCGGCACTGCCGAAGCGCTGCTGCCGCCTCCTCCTGAATTGCTGGCCCTTCTCCGCGAAGAGACGGCGTTTCTCCTGATCGGCCACGTCAATCCCGACGGCGACGCTGTCGGCAGCGCACTGGCCCTGGCACACCTCCTCACGGACATGGGCAAGCAGGTAGCCGTGGTTTTCCCATCGCCGCCGCCCGAATCGTGCAGAACAATGCCGGGAGCGGACATGATCGCCACGCAGCCCCCTTCATCTGCCGCCGTCCCTATCATCCTTGACTGTGACGATATCAACAGGTTGGAGCATCTTGCCCCGTTGGTCGCAGGGGCCGCCAAATGCGCCGAGCTGGACCATCATACCGCCACGGAACGCACCTGCGACATCCGCTATGTTGACCCACAGGCAAGCGCCGTCGGCATTCTCATACACCGCATATTGAGGGCCCTCGGCCGCCCCTTGACGCCCGCGATCGCCACATGCATTTACTGGGCCGTCGCCACCGACACGGGCTTTTTCCGTTTCGGCAATACTGACGCGGAGGCATTGTCCGTTTGTGCCGAGTGTGTGCATGCCGGTGCTGACCCGGCCGCCATTGCCAACGCTGCGGTGGGCATACAGCCACTGCCCCACCTCGTTCTCAAGGGACGCGCTCTCGCCGCACTGAAAGAGTATCTCAACGGCCGCGTGCTGCTCTCTGCGGTCACCATGCAGGATTTCGCCGCTGCCGGAGCCGACCGGACCCACACCGACCAGATCATTGATGACATCAGGCGCGCGCCGGGCCCGGACGTGTATGTGTTGTTCAAGGCCTCGGGGACCGGTGAACGCTGGGATGTCAGCCTCCGCTCCAGTGTCATTGATTGCGCGCAGGTCGCACGCGGCTTCAGTGGCGGCGGCCACGCGGAAGCGGCCGGCTTTTCCTTCACCGGGCCTCTGGCGGAAGCACGCAAATCTCTGCTCGACGTATTGGCCGGGCTACTACCGGATCGCGCTGATGAATGATGGCTTCCTGAACGTGCTCAAGCCGCCGGCGCTGACCTCGCACGACGTGGTGGCGAGGGTGCGCAAGCTCGCCGGTGGCGCTAGAGTCGGGCACACGGGCACACTCGATCCGGCTGCTGCCGGTGTTCTGGTGCTTGCCGTCGGTGCCGCCACACGCCTATCGCAGTACGTGCTGGCTCTGCGCAAATCATATCGTGCGGTTGTTGTTCTCGGCATCGTGACCGACACGGCAGACGCCGAGGGCACTGTAACCCGAAGCACTCCGGTGGCCGCCGTTACCGCCGAGACTGCTGAGGCCGCCCTAAGAGCCCTGGCCGGCGAAATTGACATGCTCCCACCGGCCTACTCCGCAGCACGGATCGCCGGCAAGCGGGCATATGATCTGGCCCGTGAGGGCAAATCTGTCGCAGTCCGTCCGCGCAAGGTGCACGTTTACGCCATTGACATGCTCGGGTTCACTGACGGTGACTTTCCGCAGGTTGTTCTTGATGTCGAGTGCTCGAAAGGAACTTATGTGCGCGCACTGGCAACCATGCTCGGCGACAGCCTCGGGTGCGGCGCGCATCTTTCGGCGCTGGTGCGAACGGCGGTCGGAGACCATCGCCTGGAAAATGCCATGGCGTTACAGGAGCTTGAGCGCTCCGGCGTCCGGCCGCAGCTCATCTCCTGTGCCGAGGGATTGGGCGCCTATCCGGCCGTCACATTGACCAACGGCCAGATCGTGAGCGTGCGCCACGGCAATCGCCTAGCCGGCTGCACCGAGCATCAACCGGGCACACTGGTGCGCATATTGGACACTGCTGGACAACTCGCGGCTGTTGCGGAAATTGTCGCAGACGCCCAAGGCAACGCACTGCAGCCGCGTACCGTACTTGCCCCTTGAGGGGCGCAGGTGGAGCAGCATGATCGCAAGCAGATGGCCTGCAGATGAGATCGAGCCGGCCGCGCGCGCCGTTGTCGTAGGCGCATTCGACGGGCTGCACATCGGCCACCAGTACCTCATACGCCGTACCTGCGCGGAGGCGGCGAGTGCGGGTGTGGAGGCTACCGTTCTCACCTTCGAACCCACGCCTGTTGAGTTCTTTGCGCCACCCGACACTCCGG
Source organism: uncultured Armatimonadia bacterium (assembly GCA_964549395.1). Classification (GTDB taxonomy): domain Bacteria; phylum Armatimonadota; class Zipacnadia; order Zipacnadales; family UBA11051; genus UBA11051. The sequence goes on from CAZJVY010000036.1 coordinate 28,633, forward strand.
GGATGCGCCTCACCGTTGCGGATGAGCGGCTGGACCTGCTCCGCGCGCTCTGCGTGGACCATGTGGTCATCGCGGACTTCAACGACCAACTCCGCGCGCTGACGGCAGAGGCCTTCGCCCGCGATGTTCTCGTCGGACAGCTCAACGCCAAGGTACTCATAGCAGCCGAAAACCACAGCTTTGGTCGCGGCGCCGAAGCCGGCATAGATGCCATCGCCCGCCTCGGGCAGCAATACGGCTTTGCACTAGTTGTCCTCCCACTGCTCAAGCTCGATGGTGAGCCGGTCAGTAGTACTCAGGTCCGCAGGTACCTGCGCGAGGCGCACGCCGAAGAGGCCGCCGCGCTACTCGCACGTCACTACAGCGTTAGAGGCAAAGTCGTCCCCGGTGCCGCCGTAGGACGGGAGCTTGGCTTTCCTACCGCCAATCTCCAGGTGCCCGCGAACAAGCTGATACCCGCGTCGGCCGTCTATGCGGCTCTGGCCGACGGGCCGGCTTTACGCAGCCAACTCGGTGCCGATTCGGTGCCATGTCCGGCAGCCGTCAATGTCGGGCCGCAGCCCACTTTCGGCAGGTCCCAGAGCGCTGTCGAGGCCCACATGATCACTGACCGCCCCCTTGACCTCATGGGCTCTCAGGTGGACCTGAGCTTCGTGCGGCGTCTGCGCTTTGTAGAACGCTTCCCGGACACCGCTGCCCTCACAGCCAGGATCGCCCGTGACATTGAGGAGGTCCGCACTCTCTTGAGCGGGCACGCCTCGGGCTCGCCCGGCGGGAACCGCCAGAACCGGCCCGAATAGCGCGCCTGTCGCGTTCTCCGTCCGTCGCGCGGCGCATGTGGCGTGATTTGTTGACAAACGACCATGATCTGACTATACTATGTTAACCGCGAAGTCCGCGGACAATGCGTGCCCAGCAGTGGGGCCGGCGGCATTCCGGCTCCAAGTTTTTTTCTGCCAGCAGAACTGTGCCCCGGCAGGTGTGCCTTGACCCGTGTTTGAGACACTCACCGACAAGCTGCAGAAAGTGTTCAAGCGCCTGAGCGGCAGTGGCAAGCTCCGGCCCGCCGACGTGCGTGAAGGCCTCAAGGAAGTCCGTCTCGCACTGCTCGAGGCCGATGTCAACTACCAGGTCGTCAAGGATTTCGTGCAGGATATCCAGCAGGAGGCGCTCGGGGAGGAGATCCTCTCCGGCCTCAACCCGACGCAGCAGATCGTTGATATTGTCCACCACAAGCTCGTAGGATTGCTGGGGGGCCAGACAGTGCCCCTGCGTCTCACCGGCGCCGGGCCGCACACTATCCTGCTCGCCGGCCTGCAGGGCAGTGGCAAGACGACCACCGCCGGTAAGTTGGCCATACGCGTGCGCCAGGACGGCCACACGCCGCTGCTGTGCGCTGCGGACGTCTATCGGCCCGCCGCAATCCAGCAGTTGCAGCAGATAGGCGAGCAGGCCGATGTGGATGTGTACACCGATGACAGCGCAGATCCGGTCCGGATAGCCGCAGCAGCAGTGAACCAGGCCCACAGCAAGGGCTGCGACGTCGTGATTGTGGACACCGCCGGCCGCCTCCAGATTGACCAGCAGATGATGGACGAGATCGCCGCTATGGAGAAGCAGTTGGGCGATCCCACGACGCTCCTGGTCATAGACGCCATGACCGGCCAGGAGGCGGTCAACGTCGCCAAGGAGTTCGGAGACCGCCTGCACCTGGATGGGTTGATCCTGACCAAGCTGGATGGCGATGCCCGCGGCGGTGCTGCCCTGTCGGCGCGCGCCGTTACCGGCAAGCCGGTGCTGTTCGTGGGCGTTGGCGAGAAGATCGAGGCATTGGATGTCTTCCACCCGGACCGTATGGCCCAGCGCATCCTGGGCATGGGTGACGTCCTCACGCTTGTCGAGAAGGCCCGGCAGGCTGTTGACGAAGAGAAGGCACTGCAGATGCAGCGGCGTCTGCTCACGGCGCAGTTTGACATGGAGGACTTCCTGGAGCAGTTGCGCAGTGTGCGCAAGATGGGGCCGCTGGATCAGGTATTCAAGATGATTCCCGGCGCTGCCAAGCTCGGAGCGCTCGGCCCGGCGGACCTCGATGAGAAAGAGCTCGACCGCGTGGAGGCCGTCATCTTCTCCATGACAAAGCAGGAGCGCGCCGACCCCTCCATTCTCAACGGAAGCCGGCGGCGACGCATCGCAGCCGGAAGCGGTACGACCGTGCAGGACGTGAACATCGTGGTCAACCAGTACAATCAACTCTCAAAGATGATGAAGACAATCGCCAAGGGTGGCCCGCTCAACATCGGCGGGCTGCGTCTCGGATAGCGCGGCTGAGGCCGCGTGCGAAACCACATTGCGGTTCGAAGGGAGCAAGTAGATTGGCAGCCAAGATTCGACTCAAGCGCACCGGAGCACGGGGGAACGCGAACTACCGTCTCGTGGTCATGGATTCCCGTAAGCCTCGGGACGGTCACACCATAGAGGAACTGGGGTACTATTGCCCGACGACCGATCCGGCGACCATCAACATAGACGTGAACCGGGCACTGCACTGGCTGTGCGTCGGAGCTCAGCCGACGGATACCGTGCGCTCTCTGCTCGCCAAGAAGGGCGTCATGGACGCATTCCGCAAGGGCATCAAGCCCGGCGAGATGCAGCAGGACGCGCCGGTCGCCCCCGAGGCGGCAGCCTCGGAGCCGGTCGAGGATGAAACCGACCAAACCGTGTCTACCACTGCCGACCAACAGGCCTAGATGGCAGGGCGTTGCCTGACACGCATGAGGCGGGGCCCCCGCCATGCGCGCAGGCATTATCCACAACTCCAACACCTACGGGAGGCCCACAATGCAGGAACTGGTGGAGTACATGGTACGAGCTCTTGTTGACAATCCTGATCAGGTACACATAAACGAGATAGAAGGAGAGACGGTCTTAGTCTATGAAGTGTCGGTGGCCGAGTCCGATCTGGGCAAGGTTATCGGGAAGAGCGGCCGCATCGCCAATGCACTGCGCACCATCGTCAAGGCTGCGGCCATGAAGCGGGACAAGAAAGCCACCGTGGAGATCCTTTCGTAGCTGTTACTCACACCATACTGCTGATTGCAGGATTGTCCACCGTAGCCGCGTGGACTACACAGGGGGAAATTCCTCTATGTCCGTCACTATCAAGCGCGAAGTCATTCTGCGCTCCATTGTCACAGACCAACTCAAGGAGCAGCTTGCCGCGGAGCTCCAACGCGCCGCCGACGAAGTCGCGCAGAACATCCAGCAGATTGACTTCAATACGAAGGCTTACATAAGCGACCTGCAGCGCATGGACCTGCAGCAGGCAATGAGCGTCCGCAAGCGCGTTGAGGCCGAGAAGAAGCGCCAGCAGGAGTTGCACGATGCGCTCATGGAGCGCAAGCAGCAGGTCGAGGTGCTCGACAACGACACCGAGGTCATACGCGGCACCATCGAGAGTTTCGTCGAGGTTGACGAAGGCGACGACCTGAGCATCTTCCTCGGCGGAACGGAGATCGTCACCAAGGACGATATCATCGTTGAGATCCGCCAGCGCCAACCCTTGGACGGAGAAGACGCGGCGCTGACCATCGACACAGACTTGAGCAATGCCAAACCTTGACGACTACTCGGTGTACGTCGGCCGTCTCAATGCAGCACACGGTGTCCGCGGCGAACTCAAAGCGTACTGCTACAGTGACACACCGGGGCGGATGCAGCTTCTGGATACTGTCTGTATCAGGCCGCGCGAGGGCGAACCGTTCCTAGCTCGCGTGATGTGGGCGCGCCAGATACCGAACAAGCCGCTCTACATCCTGCAACTCGAGGGCGTAACGGACCGCGATGCGGCGGAGACGCTTGTGGGGGCCGAGATCACGGTCCAGCCAGGCCAGTCCCCGCCATTGGCGGACGGCACCTACTACGTTGACGACATCGTCGGGCTGCAGGTGGTCACTGACGAGGGTGAGCCCCTCGGGACGGTCGTAGAAGTGCTGCGTACGGGCGCAAATGACGTCTATGCCATTGATAGCGGCGTGCTTGTGCCGGCGACTGCGGAGGTAGTGGTCAGCATTGACATTGAGGCCGGCAAGCTCGTCATCAAGCCGCTCCCGGGCATGTTGGAGTAGTGCCATCTGCATAGCATTGGTCGGGTAAGCATGCACTTTGACGTTGTCAGCATATTCCCTGACCTGATCGCCAATGCCGTTCAGTACGGCATCCTGCGACGCGCCATCGAGAAGAACCTTGTCAAGGTTGCCGTTCATGACCTGCGCGATTACTGTCACGATCGCCACTGCCAGGTGGATGACACGCCCTACGGTGGCGGCGCAGGCATGGTCATGAAGCCGGAGCCGTTTTTCGAGGCCGTAGCGGGACTACAAGCCGATGGCGGGGATTGCCCCCACATCGTTCTGCTCAGCCCGCAGGGCGAGCTGCTCACCCAACCGAAGGCACACGAGCTCGGGGAGCGCAGCCGCATCGCCCTGCTGTGCGCTCGCTACGAAGGCGTGGATGAGCGCGTGCGCGAAGCCCTTGCGGACGAGGAGCTGTCCATCGGCGATTATGTCCTCAGCGGCGGCGAATTTGCGGCACTGGTCGTGATGGACACCGTGAGCCGGCTTATTGAGGGAGTACTGGGCAACGAGGAGTCAGTCGGAGATGAATCTCACTCCCAGGGGCTGCTCGAATATCCGCAGTACACGCGCCCTCCGCTCTACCAGGGCCTGGCGGTGCCTGAGATACTCGTTCGCGGCGATCATGAGGAGATCCGCCGCTGGCGGCGCGCCGAGGCTCTGAGACGAACACTGCAGCGCAGGCCCGACCTGCTGAGCAGCGCCGAGTTGACTGACGAAGACTGGCAGATACTGGGAGAACTCTGAGCCGAGCGGGCGTGGGCAAGACCCGACGGTCTCACGAACCAAGCAGGAGCAAACTGAAATGAAGACACCATTGATCGCGCAAGTCGAAGCGAAGCAGCTTAAGTCCGACGTCCCCGACTTCCGGCCCGGTGACACCGTTCGGGTGCACGTTCGGATAACTGAGAAATCGCGAAACGAAGAGCGCACTCGCGTGCAGCCGTTCGAGGGCGTTGTCATCAGGCGTGCCGGCGGCGGCATCAACGAGACGGTCACTGTCCGACGTGTTACCTACGGCATAGGCGTCGAGCGCAGCTTCCCGCTGCACGCCCCCGTGGTGGATCGCATCGAGGTAGTGCGTCGCGGCCAGGTCCGCCGCGCGCGTCTCTACTACCTGCGCGGTCTCAGTGGCCGCGCCAGTCGCATCAAGGGCCTGAAGGTCACAACCGACCAGCGCTCCGAGACTACCCAACCGGCGACAGACGTTCCTGCCGAGCACAACGAAGAGGCTCCTGCGGTATCCGAAGAGGCGTCGGAGGAAGCTCAGGAAGCCGGGAACGAGTAGCCACAGATGCACGAGCCGGGCTCAGGGACCGTTCTCGCATTCGACAACCCGTGGCATATCGCCGCGCTCATCGGCCTGGCAGTCGCTCTGCGTCTCTGGAGCGCCTATACGCAGGTGTTCGAGCTTTCCCCCGTTCTGCATAACGCTCGCGCCGCCGTGGTGGAATTCCTCGACTCGGCCCTCATCGCGCTGCTGCTTGTATTCTGCATCTTGCGGCCATTCGTCGTGCAAGCCTTCTGGATTCCATCAGGCAGCATGGAGCCGACACTGCAGGTTAACGACCGCATCCTCGTCAACAAGTTCGTCTACCATTTCCGCGAGCCGTATGTGAGCGACATCATCGTCTTCAGGGCGCCGCCTGCCGCCGACCATTTGGACCGCGATTTCATAAAGCGGGTCGTTGGCACTCCCGGCGACCGGATTGCCGTACTGCCCTTTGACGGTCTCTATCGCAACGGCCGGCGCGCGGACGAACCATACATCAAGGAGACGCCCGACTACATGTGGCCGGATGTCACCGGCGCCACGGTTAACGTCCCCGACGACTACCTGCTCGTCTTCGGCGACAACCGCAACCACTCCAACGACAGCCACCAGTGGCAGGCAATGACCGCCGGCCACGAGTGGGAAGCCCGACCTTTCCTCCCGCGCGAAAACGTCCTGGGTAAAGCCATGGTTATCTTCTGGCCACCCGGACGCATCCGCATCGTTTACTAGCTGCCCGGCCACGTATCCAGCGCACCGTTCCCCCACCGGATCCATGAAATCAAACTCAAGCAAGCGAAGAAAGCTACCACCAGCCGCCTCCACCGCATACGAGCGCCACATCACGGAGGCCGGTTATGAGACCGTGGCAGGCGTTGACGAGGCCGGCTGCGGTGCCCTGGCCGGCCCAGTGGTCGCCGCAGCAGTCATAATGCGCCCCGATGTTCGCATTCCTCACGTCACCGATTCCAAGCTCCTGACCTCCGCCGACCGCGAGCGCCTGTGCGAGCAGATACAGAGCAAGTGCGCCGCTTGGGCCGCTGCGCTCTCCCCTCCCGACCTGATTGACACAATGAACATCTACCACGCTCGGCTCCGTGCCATGCGTCTGGCAGTCGAGGCCCTGTCTCTTGCGCCGCAGTTCGTCGTCATTGACGGACATGTCACACCCCGCCTCGCCATCCCTTGTGAGGCAGTGGTTGGCGGCGACAGGAAATGCCGCATTGTCGCTGCGGCCTCAATTGTCGCCAAGGTCGTCCGCGATGCACTCATGATCGAGATGGATGACGTCTACCCCGCTTATGGTTTTCGCAGGCACAAGGGATATGGCACGCGGCAACACTTGCAGGCCATCGCGGAGCATGGCCCCTGCCCCATCCATCGCCGGAGCTTTGCCCCCATCGTCGCTTACCTGCAAGAAAGTCTTGATTTCGAGGACCAATAGTGGGTATACATTGACCAATATATCCCGCTCGTTCAGACTGGAAAGAGACGTTAGGTGTTGTCCGTGAGGACGATGGGCTTGCGACACGGGAGTCATTCGCATTGCCGGGGCTTCACCCTCATCGAGATGCTCGTCGTTATCGGCATCATCGCCGTTCTTGCCGCCATCCTCTTCCCCGTCTTCGCCAGGGCTCGCGCCCATGCCCGTTCCGCCCGCTGCGTGGCCAACCTGAAGCAGATCGGCAATGCGCTGTTTATGTATATTGACGATTACGACGGTCTCTTCCCCTGGGCCGTGGACTGCGCCGACCAGAATGCTCCCGTCATCTGGGCGGACTTCCCGCAGTACCAGGCGTGGATTCCGTACATGCCCCGGCACAAGGACGTTCTCGACCCCTACATCAAGAATGCAGAGATCTGGCACTGTCCCAGCGATATCGGATATGACACTCTCGAAGACTCCGGCGTGCCCCTGAATGGCCGCCCCACCGCATTCGACGCCTTCGGCAACAGCTACATGTACCAGACGATCATCACCTTCCGCCAGGGCATGCTCGAAGCTCTTAAGGACCCGGTCAACACCAACATCTTTTTCGACGGCCACGGTACCTGGCATGGCGGGAAGGGTTATGAGGGCAAGCGGTGGAACGTACTCTACGGCGACGGCCATGTGAAGTCAGTCGGCCGCCAGCAATACCAGGCAGGATGGACAAACGAGCCGTTCTAGATGCTGCTTCAACGCATCTGTGTGGAGATGTTTTTGGTCTGGTAAAGGGCCAGAGGTCACATCGCCTGTGGCTCGTAAAGGAAAACGCCCATTGCTGTTAACCGACAGACAATGGGCAAAAACCGCGTCGTTGCTGCCGCCTAGTAAGCGAATGTTATCGGTTGCCTCGCGTTGGTCTCCCCATCTTCTGTTCAGCTTTCACTGTGAGTTGAGTGAAGCACCAGTGATGGTGCTTCTACAGAAAATGATATTGACACGCAAATCAAATATAGAATATTGTATAGCATATGGAATTCCACGCGCTGTCTCAAGATGGCACGGGAACCAGTCCAGAAATTTCTGTGTGAGTGGCTTTCACGTTAAGATACTGAGGTGGATGGGGTCGCATGGAGCAGATGATGGCCGTACGCAAAACGGTCACTCAACAGGCCGAAGAGCATTTGCTCAGTCTCGTCGCCCAAGGTGTTCTTCATCCCGGCCAGCCGCTACGGGTGGAGGCCTTGTGTGCGCAATACGGCTTCACCTATACCCCCCTGCGTGAGGCGATGCGCTCCCTGGCTGCACAAGGGCTGCTGGAATATGCTACGAATCGGGGTTACCGGCTGCCCGAGGTAAAAGCGGATGAACTGGTGGCGCTATATCAGATTCGCGAGGCCTTAGAGGGCATGGCCGCACGGCTGCTGGCTGGCCGTATCAGCAGAGCACAACTCTCTGAGCTTGATGCTCTCGCTTGTGAACGCGATGCGGCCAGCGAATCGAACCAGGGCGGCACATCATCGGCAATCAACGCAGATATGCAATTCCATCGGCTGGTGGCGGAATGGTGTGGCAACGCTTTTCTGCCAAAGTGCCTTTTGGCCCCTAATATACTTGTTCGGAGCATAGTCCGGCCATCGTCCTTTGGGGACGTGGACCGCGCCTTGGAGACCGGTCACCGGCCTATCGTGGAGGCCTTGGCCGACGGCGATCCCGAGCGGGCGGAAGCGGCGATGCGCGCACATATTCGGGAGGCGTGCCGTAATGCGCTGACTGCCTAGTGACCATCGGCGTGAACACACTTGCTGAGCAAGCACCGACGCTGCAAACAGTCTGTTTGGCATGTTAAGTGCAGACGTGCCCATCAATACCTGATTGGCCTTGGAGGTGTCAGAAGTGAGGAAGGGCTTCACGCTGATCGAATTGCTCGTGGTAATTGCCATCAT
>CAZJVY010000037.1:0-36313 GCA_964549395.1 uncultured Armatimonadia bacterium
ACCATCGCCACAAGCGCGGCGGTCAGCACCCCATTCACGAATCGCCGATTCGCTCCCTTGCTCTCTGCTCTCAATGCGTCACTCCGATATCTCATGATTATCGCCCGATATTCATCATTCTGCACTGCTGCCGACAGCAGAGCGGCTCTTGTCTAGCGGCTGGCATGGGTCGGCTGTGCCAGCGGGTCCGTCCAGTCCGGCTCGTACGGATTCGGAATCACCAGCCGCTGGTCAATGTCCAGCCGATCGTTGACCGGATAGTTATCATTCCTGTCGTCCGTCTGAATCACCATCACGCTGCTGTACAGCGACGCCGGAGCCGAAATGTCCAAATCCACGACATTGTCCCGCGTCAGGTTCGGCACCAGTCCCGCATGGTTGCAGATCAGGTGGCGCCAGTACCGCGCTTCGCCCAGCGGCCGGCTGTCGCAAGGCAGCCGCTTCGCCGACACCGGGAACCACGGCAGCGTCTGCCGGTAGTAGGTCCCATCAACATCCTGGTAATAGATGCTGCTCAGGTCGCGGAACACCTGGCCCGGACTGCCATCGTACTCGCGCACCGAGCCGATGCTGAGATAGCAGTAAGTGTAGTCGGCGCGGATCATGTACCAGATCGGTGTGTCAGGATCATCGTTACCCGCTTCGTTGATCGCAGGGTCGAGCGCCCACGACGCCGGAGTGGCGGGCGGAATGTGGCAGCAAAACTCGAATACACCGTCGCCCTGCCCCGCCAGCCGATGCGGGTTGTTCGCCTGCACGTCGCTCAGCCGTCCCATGTACTGACCGCAGGTCACGGTGATGTAGAAATAGTCCCCCTCATACGATGTCTGCACATCTCGGATGTTCCTGAAGATCAAAGGATTCGCCGGACCGTAAACGCCGTCTGCCAGGTCAGCGTCCCACAACCACGCCAGCCAAGCCCAGGTGCTGCCGCCCGTACCGCCGACCGGTTCATTGTCCGATGCCGGATTGATGATCGGCACCCCCGCCGCATTCGTCGTGACCATCACGAGCTGGTGCAGATTGGACGCCGCGCACAGGTACCCGATGACGGGATGAACGACCCCGCCGACCGCGGTGTTGGAGGGATCGAATATCGGCCTTACGGCAGTGTAAGCGACGCTCTGCAGCGGTGCCGTGCCGCCTGCCGCCTTCACGTGTGTCGGCGTCCTCACGAACACCTCGTGCCGCTGTTGCCCCGCATCCAGCCACGTGACAACATCAATCACCCGGCCGTTGCCTGCGTCCGCTATGACAGTGTGCATCGTGGTGCTGCCCAGTAGCGCGCCGTTGGTCGAGTTGTAGGCCGTTCCGCTGTCCGTTATCGTGTAGTACCGGAACGCATCGGACGGCGAATCCAGTTGCAGCAGCCGGTTGTTGTTCTCATCCACCGCGCTGCCCGTCGGGCTGGTGTAGAAGTCCGCGCCGTAGGCGTTCAGCGGCCACTTCACCACTCCCTGGCGGTCAATCTCCACCACCCGGTTGTTGCCCGTGTCCACGACCAGCAGATTGCCGTTGGACAACGCCGCCGCCTTCGCAGGCCGATTGAAAGGAATGGCCAGCCGTTCATCGGTCCCCCGGCTTGCATTGAGCCGCTCATTGAACTGCGTCGAGAGCGTCCCGTGGCACACCCACACAGGCGTATCCCCGACCACCTCCACTATCCGCGTGTCGTCGCAGATGAACGTTGACTGCGGCTTCAGCGCGCTGACGAAACCCACGTTCTCGGAGGTCGCGATTGCCGTCGTCATGTTCGAGCCTACGTACACGCGACCGTCGCCGATTGCCGGTGACGATGACACCGCCGGAATGCCCAGCCCCGCGTACGAGCTGGCCTCGGGGATCGCAGGTTGCGCCATGTATCCCCGCAGCAGGTCCCTTATCGGGTCCCAGAACAGCGACAGCAGCGTCTCTCTCATGCGGCCGGCGACCAGGAACGGCTTCTGCGCGTGAGCCGAATTATCAATCTCGGGAGACTCCAGAGCGCCGTTGCGATTGGCATCCAGGCCTTCGGTGCCGATGTGCAGCACTCGTCCTCCTACAGCCGGCGAGGATACCGACTCTCCGAAATTGCATGGAATCTGGTGGATTTCGCCGGCCACCGTCTCAACCGCACCCGTGCCCTCGTCATAGTAGCTGTAACTCACCTGAATGTTGCAGCCGGGCTGCAGAGGCATGTTCGCGGCTTGCTCGGTGGTAAGGGCCAATGCGCTGACATCCATCAGGCCTCGCGGCAGCATGCCGCTCCAACCGCTCGGAAGTGGCGTCCCGCCTCCGCCTGCGAACTGCTCCTCGCCGTCACCCCAACTCGCAGCTACCACGCTCCGGCCGTTCGGCAAGCTGACGCTGATGCTGTCCGGGTTGACGAAGTTGTGCCGCAGCCGGATGAAGCCCGGCAGGTACTGGAACCGCACCAAATCCGGCAATATGTGCAGCTCCGGGTCGGTGTCGGGGGTCAGGATGTCGTCCGGGTCAGCCGGATCGCGGAACTGATAGCTGACCCACACGGGCTTGCCGTACAGCGACCCGATGCTACCATTGACCCAACCGGCCAGGCTGCGCCGGAACGTGATGGTCGGGCTCTCGTAGTCAATCTCGTACGCGCCGGTGGATGCCGCTATCGAGACCGCCGCCGTGTAGTCGGCGTTGAGAGTTGTGATCGCGACGCTGCCCGGCACGATCCGTGCCTCCGGATACTTCGTGCTCCCGACTTCCGGTCGCAGCTTGATGCTGATGTCGGCCTCGGTCCCGATCCCCAGCACCTCTGCAATGGCGGCGTCCGTTTGCGCGTGATTTGCCGCCACGTAGGCCGTCTCGGTGGCCGCATCAACCGCAGCAGCCGACGTGCACAATGCCGCGTAGTCATCGGGATCGGGCAGCGCTGCCAGGTTCGACAGCGTCGTCTTCGGACGGAACTCCCAGTCCTGAATCTTCCCCGATGTTCGGTTCAACGACCTCACCGACCCGCCTGCCGCGTCCACCGTGCGATCCGCCGGGTCCTCAGCCGCGTCGGAGGCGACGATCATGCTGTCGGGCCCGACGATGACCGGCGAGGTCATGCAGCGCCGATTCCGCTGGCTCTCCTCAAAGCGATACAGCACCGGCCCGCCCAGGAACTGCTGATCCTTGTAATCCACTATGTCATCGGCAGCGCCGTCATCATCTGTGTCCACCGAGTACGTCAACTCGATGGTCGCGCCCAGAGCGATATTGTGGGGCAGCGTATCCGCCCCACCACTATATGACGTGGAAGGCAACAGCAACTGCCTGGCCTGTGTCCCCGTGAGCCAGATGTACACGGCATCGCAGGCATCATTGACATCGCCGTCATTGTTGGTGTCAACGTCCGCCCACTGCACGCTGCCGGGCGCTATGCTGATGCCGCTGTCATCCACGCGCTCGATGCTGCTGATGCTGGTGCGCCGCGTCGTGCCCGATGAGAAGCCCGCACGCCCGGCAGCCAGGCGCATCCGGAAGTACGTGGCATTCAACTGGTCATCCGTGGAGCCTACCTCATTCGGCGTCGGGATCAAGCCGAAGAAGCAGCCGCCGCTGCGGTCCAACAGGCCGCCGAAACCCAGGATGCTCATGGTGGGCCCTGTGAATTCCGTACTCACCGGAGTGCCGAAGTTCAGCACCGTATCGTATTCCCGCTCATTGGGCCCCAGCACGTCCTGCCCTGACAGCACCGGAACCGCCCCCGGCGCAGGCGGCAGCAGCGGCCGCGGATCGTACGGGTCAATCCCCGCTACCCATTCCGGCTCGTGGAATGGCGGCAGCACCCCCTGCAACTCCGCGTCTCTGTTCGCCATCGCCGGAAAGCTGGGGAATACCCACTGCGGACCGTCCTGGTCCGCGTTCCAGTCGTAACTGAGCTTGAAGCAGTGCGCCCGGCCGTACGTGCTCTTGACGCTGTCGCCGTCCAATCCATCATCAAACTCGCTGGCCAGCACATAGACATAATCCTGATATACCACCGGCGTTGACAGCGCCACGACCTCGGCATCGTCGTTGTAGCCGGCCACGGTGTAGCTCCACAGGTCCGCGCCGGTATTTGCGCTGTAGCAATGCACTTCAGCATCGTCGCTGCCTGTGGGGTCCACGAGGCTGACCAGAACCACCTGCTGCGGCGCCCATCCGCCAGCGCCACTGACCCCATATACGTCGGCCACACACGGCGACGAGGCGCGCGGACTCCTGTCGTCACCCAGGTCAACGGCCCACACCATGTCGTAAGGCGCACCTGCCGAGTAGTCCAGAATCCCATCGTCCACCGTGCCGTCGCCGTCGAGGTCCTGCGCGGGGTCCGCATCAAAGCACAGCAGGTAAGAGTTGATGGCGCCCTCGCCGGCGATGTCCGGCGATGCCAACGTCACCGCAAAGACCCTGCCGTCGGCACAGACGGGGCCGCCCACCACCGGGCCTATCTTGTTGTCGGCCAGCGACTGGAACCGGCCCGGAAACTGCCAGGCGATCTCCAGCGGCGGCCGCACCTCGAGCAGGCTCTTGGCCGCCCCCGATGGGCTGCGACGCGTCTGCGACCAGCGGCTTGTTGCGCCGAAAATGTTGTAGGCGAACTTGAAGTCAGCTAGCTGGTACCGTGACGGCCGCCGGAGCTGATCGGCATTCCACCAGTTGCCGGTATTCGCCCACCAGTCCTCCAGGTCATAGCCCACCTCACCGGCGGTGATGACGATTGCGCCCGCGCCGTACGGGGTGATTGTGGCGCTGTAGTACGCCGTCCCATCGTCGTCAACCAGAACCGGCTGACAGCCCAGGAACGGAGAGCCCCCGCCCGCAACTTCCACCCCGTCACAAGATGGCTCGGTGCCGCCGGGCCGCGGATATCTGCCTATGTAGCCGATTTCGCTGCTGGAAATCTTGCACGGATTCTGCAGCAGCCAGGCATGACTGTTTCCGCCGTACGAGGTCCGGACATTACCGGCGCCGTTGCTTGAGAAAGTGAAGGCCGTGTCGGTGGCATCTGCATCTCCCGGCGGCGCAAATGCCGTCACGACGGTTCCCGCCGCACCGCTGGTATCCGGGCCGTCAACATTGTACTGGTCCACCCAGATGATGGTGCCGGTCCGGGCCGCCTTGATGAGCGCCTCGCGCTGCCGCTGGCTGGTGATGGCAATGTCCGCCTGACAGATGTAGATGAGGTCCAGGCCGATGAGCCGCGAAGCATTCTCGTCGGTCAGGTCAACGGCCCAGTACGCCGCCGTTGCCTTGTTGGGCAGCATGCTCCCGCTTAGCCCCGCCAGCGGATTCTCGAAGTCCCAGCCTGCCGGCTTGTCCGGGCAGCGCCGCAAGCCCTCGAAGATGAGCGGGTGTGCGTTGGCGCTCGCCGGCGACACGTAGAGCGCGCACACCTTGAACGTCCGCGGCGTGCCTACATACTCGAGCGCAACCTGTGCCGCCTCGGCGATGCTCAGGCAACCGAGAGTCATGATTGCGATTATCGCAAGCAGGTATTTCCTGGATACCCGCATAATGCCATCAACCTCCACAGTATCGGGCATGAACAGGTCAGGAAACGAGGCGCACTTTGCCCGAATACGTCAGAACGCCTCGCCGTAGTAGAGCAAGGTCGGGCTCACAGGCAATAACGGCAGCTTCGGCAGGTTGGCCTGGGGGGTGTACGGCCGCACCGACGAAGACCGCACGCCGCCGCTGAGTGAGGTCGTGCCCTGGTCTCGGGCTACCCGCAGCCGTTCGTCGAACTGGTATTCGACCGTCCCCCAGTCCAGCGTCGTGGCACTGCCGTACCTCGGGTATGCCCACTTGTTCGACCAGTCCTGCGCGTCCTCGATCTCGGCGGTGTGGTCTTCCGTGATGCAGCCACACACGGTGATATTGTAGTTGTACCGGCGCATGCGCACGCCCCACAACCGCTCGGCAATGCTTATGCTGCCGTCTCCATTGAAGTCCTGGGCGCGGGCGTTGGGATCGAAGTAGTCCCCGGGGATGACGAACCAACTGCCGCGCTGGGCATAGATCAGGGCGTTGACCTTGCCTTTGATGGCCCCGCGCGGGCACCCATAGTCCGTGCCGCTGTCCGTGAAGGTCTCCAGCTCCTCGATCTTCCACTTCTTCACCCAGTACTCGCTGGCCGGAGTGCCCAACTGCGGGTCGCGATGATACAGCCCCAGAGCGGATCTCACGCCGCAACTGTCGGAGACGGAGCCGGTGATGTCCCACAGCACCCGAGGGCCGGCGAAATCCCACGGCGTCGGCTGCCACTGCGGAGCGATGGCGGTCGAAGTGTAGCTGTTCGGGACAGTCACCGAACCCCACAGTAGCGCGCCCTCCGGCGCAAAGATGAACGTGGACGGGGATACCGGATTCCCGAAGCTATGGGCGCTGATGGTGCCGGCCTCGCTCAGAGACAAGCCGACGCCGGAGGGGCCGGGACTGCCGCCCGCCTGCACCACGGTCAGATACAGATTGGTGTCCGGCGTGCCGTCGCTGTCCGTGTCAGGCAGGTCCTGTCCCAGATACCAGTAGCTGTAGGCGCTACCGCCCGTGTCGGAGTCGAGTTCCCAGTGCTGCCCAAGTTCGGGCGCCATCTCATCGTCAGGCGCGGCAGGAACGAGACCCGAAGTCAACTGCGGCACCAACTGCGTCGGGTTCAGGCACACGTAGTCCTTGGCCAAAAGTGCCACGCCGGTATTGTTCTCGTCGCTGACGCTGTCGTCAACGTCCTGTGGCGACAGTATCTGCCCGTCAATGTAGATCGTGGCACTGGACACGATTGTCATGTTGTAGTCGCGAACCAGCATGTCACTGGCGTTGCGCACTCCGGCGGGCAGCACGCCCTTCACTCGCACATTCCCCTCGGCGAAGATGACCTGGCTCGGGTACTGCGGGTAATCAATCACCATCACGTTCTCGCCCGAATCGTCTCCGACCGTGCCGGGGCTGCCGGGATCGCCCAATCCCCAACGCCGGTCGTGCCGCGTAATCTTGATCCCCGGTTCGCCCGCGACATGATTCGGCCACCACAGCACGCCGGGGTCGGTTGGCGCCGTGTCCGACGATGTGCCGGAGCTACAGGTGGCCAGCACGGCCGCCTGGCTCGGGAACAACTCAATCTCGACCGCCGGCGGCGTGTAGGTCGTACCCAGCGCGTTCCAGCCGCTGTCACCGGTCAGCACGCCCAGCGAACGCGGTTCCTTCCGCCAGTCCTGCGCCAGCAAACTCAGGTCGCAGGTGCCGTCCGACTCCATGAACTGCACGTCGGCAAAGTTGTCAATGTAGACCCCCGCACCGTGCCCGTACTTGCCGGTGTTGACTACCGTTCCGGCGGTGCTGTCATTGCACACGAGGCTGCCCGAGTCCCGCGTCAGCGCGCGGTACCGGTCAAGGCCCGTAGTCGGATCGGTAGCCGCGATGTCCGGCGCTTCCAGCGGCGGAACATCCCGGTGTCCCGTCATAACACGCGCTATCGCGCTGGTATCGGCCGGAGCAAGCTGTGTCTCCAACAGCTCTTCAGCCCCGCCGTCAGTGATTACCCCGACGCCGTCAGCAACATAGTCCATGGTGTACAGGCCCTCGGTAGCCTGCAGCGCGTCATCGCGCAGGTACCCTTCGCTGCTCGGTTCGGTCTGCAGGTCGAAGACAACGGAACGCCACGTGCTGCTGCCATCGCTGACCGGCTTGGCGACCAGTCGCAATCCGGTGTCGGAGCGCACCGGGCCGCCCAATACGCTCACCAGTGCCTCGTTGGCTCCGGCGGTGCCGTCGCCGTCAAAGTCAATCTCCGGCCGCACGCCCAAATACGCCGGCTTCCCGGTCTTGCTCCTATTCGTGATCCACCGCAGGTGATCGGTCAGGCCGATCGGCTTGTAGGCCACCAGTCTGCGGAACACGGTGCTCTCGTCACTGACCCGGCCGATCGACTCGATGCGGATGCAGTTGCTCAGGTTGACCTGTTCCGTACCGTCACCCGGCTCGAACGGCGGGTCGGGATCGTAGGTCACCCGCAGCAGCACGTATCCCCGCCCCCAGGTGACGCTGTTCTGACCCGCCCCTGCCGCAGCGCCCGGATAGGGATCCGGGTAGCGATGATATCCGTGCCGCACGAACTCGTACGGGTCGCCGTCGGTGTCCTTCGTACGCAGCGGGCACCAACCCCGGATGATGTCGAAGTCACTATAGTAATCGTCTTCCGTATCCGGGACGCCGTCCGCCCCGTAGAATCTCGGGTCCACGCTGCCGTCTTCATACATCGCCGGCGGGCTGGGCCATGTCGAGGGATCGTCGGCATCATACGTCGCCGGATCGTGTGCCACGAAACGCGGCCGCCAGTCTGCCCCCTGCGGGCTGGTCTGCAGCATCGTGTCGGCGTAGCGGATGCCCGCCTCCGCCAGCGCCTGCGCGGTGACAACGTCGAGGTGGCGCGCGGACTGCTGCTGGTTGCGCGTAACCAACGCAACGAACAGGATGCCGACGAGCAGCACCACCATCATCAGCAGCACCGCGATCAGCAGCACCTGGCCGCGTCGCGAGCCGACCATGCGCAACGGCTTCGCTCCGCCGCCTGCCGCTAGCTCGATTGTCCCTCCTGCCCGCATCTGTGAACCTCCAACCGGCTGCTACACCATCAAACCATGCTCCACCCGATGATCGCGCATCATCTCACATTGCGCACTTGCACCTGGTCGTGCATGACCACCTTGCTCACTCTCATGTCGGACGGCACAACCAGAATGTCACCGTCCTCCTCCAACGGCTCCGGGTCCACGAACTGGTTCAGAGTCAGCGTCACGTTGATCAGCTCTGCCGTCGAGTAGTCCACCACTATGATGTCGTCAATGTTGCTGTTGGAATCCGCCTCGGAGTCGAAATTGCGTCGGTAATAGTACAGTATCTCGATTTCATAGCCCGCCAGAGATCCCGCCGTAGACTGATCCGGGCTCGGCGGCTCCCAGCGGTTGAACCGAACCTCGCATTGACGGTCATCCGGCGACTGGTACTGGGCGAACTGGTACCGCCCGATCTGCTCCTGGTCAATCACGTCGGTCAGCGTATACTCCGCCCGGCGTACCGTGCTATCTGCGTCATTCAGCGTCATCGTGATTCTCACGTGCACGCCGTTGGGCACGACCTTTGCGGGCACCGCCGCCGAAGCCGCATCGCTGCCATCCGCGTCCTGCGGATGGATGATGAACCCAACCGGCATTATCGGGTCCTGCCAGCCGCTGGGCGGCCTGTTGCCCCATATCGGCTCTATGCTCGTGAGCCGGCTCCCTCCGCTGCGGTCCCCCGAAGCGTCGTACTCGTCAACCTTGTCGTCCGTAGCGTCCGTTGTCGTGCCCTGGTCATCGGTTATGGTCAGCCGGCAAACGCTTCCGGCCCCCCGCACGGGAGGCGTCTCGGCATCGTCCGCATGCACCGCTATCTTCACACTCTCGTACTCGCCGACCCGCACTATCCCAGTGTGCGGATTCCAGCGCAGCCTCATGAAGGAAGGGGTCTCATCGCTGTCATAGAGCCGACTATCGCTCGCGTAACTGTCCCGTGCCGTCCTGCTGAAGCTCCGTCCCGGCTCGTCGTACTTGTACATGCGATACGCGATGATGCGCGGCTGCAGTTGCGACGCCAGCAGGTCCAGTCCCGCATCCGGCAGCGCAATCGCTCCCTCGCTGGATATGTCCGGATCCGACACGTAGCCGAACCACGCACCGTGCTTGGCCGTGTAAAGCGTATTGTGTTCCGAGGCCGTCAGCGTCTCGCCCTCGATCCGCTCCGGAACGAATCTGATGCCGCTGTGCAGATACACCAGATCCTGGGTATCCTTGCTGCAGTCACCCGGACACGACGTCACATATCCGACCGCAGCAGTACCACAGGTGCGACATATCGTGCTCGTCGGCGGAATGTCGGCCCCCGTTCTCGGCGTGAGAATGTTCTCGGCCTCGAACGCCGCACCGCCCTTGCCGCCGAACTCGTACTGCTCCGTCGCGGCATCCCACCGGTAGTAGCCTTGCTGGCGGTAAAGGGCGAACGGGTTGTCCGAACTCCACGTCTCCTCCGGGTCCACCAGCTTCACCACATATCGGACGGCTTCCATGTCCCCGTCGCTGTCAACACTGGGCCGTATCGGCGTGATCAGTTGGCTGTTCTCGTCACGAGCCGCCTTCAATATCACGATCTGCGAGAAGTCCGTGACCGGCTCATCATCCGCGTTGCCCAGCGTGCCGTCCTCTCCGGCCAGACGCATCGTGGGCATGGGATACACGTGCACCGCATCCGACAGGTCGCGGCGCACCTGCTCCATCGCCCCCCGCAGGGCGTCCTGCATGTTCGTCCGCACGCGCCCGTCGGTGACCATATCCAGCCCCACTATCATCGGCGCAAACAGCAGGGCGAACAGCAGCACGAGAATCGCCAGAACCACCAGCACTTCAACCAGCGTGAAACCCCGCCGACCGCCGGCTCTCGCCATCAAAGCCGCCCTACCGGGACGATCCCCAATTCGTTGTGCGAGTCTATCCAATGACATTCCTCTATGGCCTTGACGTATAATCAGTCCTGCGTTGTGCCGCCCGTCGCTTCCATCACGCCCGCTAGTGAGCCCTGTCGTCGGGGCCGACCTGCCACGCGGCATCCGGGTCCCAGTCATCATCCCTGAACAGCGCCCCGTCCATGGACTTGACCGTGCCGTCCCAGAATAGAACCATGTACTGCCCTTCACCCTCGCGGGTATATGAGTTGTAGTGCGCCTCACACCACGTCACAATCGTCGTGTCGTCAGGCGGGTTGAACACGTCGCCGCCGACGATCTTGTAGTTGTCGCCGTCAATCTCCACCGCTTTCGCTTCCCGGTCGAGTTGCCGCCGCCCATAGCTGTCGTACCCCTCATCGCCTTCACTCATCCAGCGGTACGGCATGTACTTGTACCTGTTGACCTCAATCTCAACCTGCTCCGTGCCGTTATCAAACATCGCCTTGGCATTCGGGTCCTTGTCGCTATAGCTCTGGTAGTACTCGTCGCTGCCCTTCGCCACCTCGACATCGCGCGGGCAATGAAAACTGTCCTTGCTCCTAATATACCCCGTATCGTACAGCACCATCAGCCCCGGCCACAGATCCGTGTCAATCTCTGCGCTGCTCTCCGGGTTCCCGTCACCATCCACCGCAACTGCCAGAGGCGGAAAACCCCGCTCATCAATGTAATAGGCCTTCAGAGCGCTGCCGATGTGCTGCAATCGCGCCTGGCAGCTCATCGCCGCATTGCTCTCGCGCAGGCCCTTGCCCACCGGCACCACGATGGCCAGCAGCACCACCGCTATCCCGATGACCACCAGCAGTTCCACCACTGTGAAGCCCTGTTTCCTACCGACATTCCTTCCCATTCAGTATCCGCCCCTCATCGCACGCGATGAGTGAACCCCAGCGGGCCTTTCAGTGTGAATGAATCCAAAGCCACGTGCTGCTGCCTGCCCTTGCGCGTCAGCCACCAGACCAGCGTCCGCGCCGATACTCCCCGAACGGCCATGATCACCGGCGGCGCATAGTCGGTGGTCGAGTGATAGGACAGATTCTGCAGCGCGATCTCACTCGACCCCGGCACTACCGTGTGCATCTCGCCGTAAACCGGATGCGGCGTATTGGAGTCGTCGTACCAAACGTAATCCACCGATATCGTGTGGCCATCTGCAGTCCTCGAATCGACAACCGTCGTTTCGTCAATATACGCCACGAATTCGATGGAAACATGGTCCATGTCCGTCACGTCGCTACTCGTCGTATTCACCTGGTACGTGCGGTAGTCCACCTGTGCCCGCTCGGCGGCCGACCCGTTGTAGGTCTCCGCGGTGTAGATGTCCACGAAGCTGCGCGCCGGCTTCTGCAACTGAACGTTATGGCAATCCAGCGTCGAGTAGTAGAACCGCCACGTGTGCCCGACGTATGCCTCCTGGCTCGTATCATCACCGATCCGCACCGCCACCAGGCCGTCCGTAAAGCCGTTCTCCAGTTCCGGCGACAGCCCGTCATCGGACAGCGTCATGTTGACGCCGTCCCGGTATATCTGCCCGTCGGTCAGGTCTATCGCCAGTACATACACCGGATCATCCAGATCGCCGCCCTCCAGATCATTCTCGAACAGCGGCCGCTCGTCGTGTATGTTGCCCGCCGTAAGCTTGATGTCGGTGTACCTGTTGCCGTCCTCGTCGGTGCGCACTGCCTCGCTGTTGATGACGTGATCCTCGATCATCATCAGCTTGCGCAGCTCGGCTTCTTCGGCTATCCCGTTCGTGCTCTCCACATCGCGCAGCACATAGTCCACATACGCCGTCATCCCCGCGTCGTACGGATGGAAGCGCAGCTCCACCCCGTAGTCACCGTTGAGCACGTAGTTGCGCCGGGTTGTGGGTTCGGCATTGCCACCCGTGTCGCGGTAGAAATAGAAGATGGCCTGCACCGAGGTCGCACCCTCCAGCAGACATGCGAACTGGTTATCTCCGCTGTCGCGCGATGTGGCACGTGCTGCGAAGGTCCTGGTGCTCCCCGTACCGACCCGATCTACTATCCGTTCGTCCTGCACGTAGTGTGTAGCCCGGTACGTCCCACTGGTGGCCGTCTCCGCCCAGGCGTAGTTGACCAGCAGCCCGCTGTGGAACTCGGAGGCGTCGTCCGGCTCGAACGTCCAGGCCCGAGGCTCCGGCTCCGGCCCGTCATACGTGTAAACTGCGTTCGGCACCGTGATTTCGCCGGTTCCCGGGTCCACGTAGAAGCTGTTCGCCAGCACGGCCCCGCCGATCTGGGCCGGATCAATGCGCTGCTCGGTAAGCGGGACAAGCACATACACAAACGGCGGCTCGTCGGGGTCGCTGAAGTCCGCACACTCCGCCGGCCCTTGCTGCAGCACATAGGCGGAGGAACCCAGTGCACTGCCCCCGGACGGCTGTGCGCCCGGGATCTGGAACGATTCACCTGTCACGGTCCGCAAGCTCTCCTGCCCGTTGGCCGGCCGCGACGGGTCGGTGAGGTCCTCCGGCTCCGAGTACGGGCTGATGGTCGGATCCCCGCTGATTGCCCACGGCAGTGCACCCTCGGTGTCCTTCAGCCGCTCCATGTTCCGCTCGGCAAGCCGCGCCATCTGCGTCCGCTGGCCCTCCGAAGTGATGCTGGCCAGCAAAGTCGGGAACCCCGCCGCAATCGTCCAGATGCCGACCAGCAGGATCAGCATGGCCACCATCAGTTCCAGCAGCGTCATGCCCCGTGAGCCGAACCTCTGCCGGCTTGTCAGTCCTTTTCGGCCTATCACTTACGTCCTCCGTGCTTGCGTCGCACCTGCTGCACTACCGTTTCCGATTTAGAAAAACGGGGCTGTATAGCAACCTCACGCTATAGCAGCCCCGGCGCCGCTTGATATTGTTGGCGGGGGGCTACTCGCGTTGTGTCACGAAGCGCGAGACCCCGTCGCTCGTCTCTTCCTGCCATTGCGTCACATTGATCTTGTCGCACGCACCGCTCAGCCGCAGTGCTATGTCCAGTGCCTGGCTCGCATTGTCGTAAAAGCTGCGATGGTGCGGACAGTGCGTCACTATCGTGTTGTCCGGCGCGTGCCGGTTCATCAACCGTGGATAGTGCCTTAACCGCAGCCCCTCGCCGCTCAGCCACGCCGGCGTGCCCGTCATGTACGGCGGGTCATCGTCCTCGGGACTGTCCGGGTCGTAGTTCGCTGTATCGTGCGGGTCAACGCCCGTGTTCTCATACCCTCCGTAGTTGTAGTACCGCGTCGGCGTGTCATACATGCTGTTGCCGGTCTCGATGTTCTCGTAATCGCCCAGGGCGATGGCCCAACTGTCCTCCTCAACCTCGTTTGAGGAGTCGAACTTCAGCACTACCTTCCCGTTGTAGCTGCAGTAGTTGCGTGCGAGGGCTTCCTTCTTCACTCCGTCAATCGTCCGGTCATCCGGACAGAGAAACAGCGCCTTGTCATCCACATAGTCCGGATACAATTCAGAAAAACCCCCGCGGTACCTCTGCGCTACAGCATCGTAGTACGGAGCAACAGGAAACCTGCCGTGATCCGTGCGGAAGGCCTTCAGTGCTATGCCCAGTTGCGACAGATGGCCTATGCATTTCGTCTGCCTGGCCTGCTCGCGCGCAGTGCCGAACACGGGAAAAAGGATGGCCACCAACACCACGATTATGGCGATGACGACCAGCATTTCGACCAACGTAAAGCCACGCCTACTAGAGAAACAACGCATAGGACAATGACCCCCTCAGGTGGTTGGGGCAGAAGGCCGGTCGCGGCATTCAAAACCTACGGCCTGTCATACGCTCGCGTCCGCTGCTGACGTTCAATTTCTACCCCCATTGCAAAACTCTCAAACCTTTTTGAGCACTGATTCACGGGCCGTCATTCAGACGCTCTCGGCACACACGGCAAAGGCCCTTGGTGCCGGTGAATCAAGCGCCCAACGGGCCTTGAACCAAGGCATGGATTGTCGCCGGTATCCGGCCTTCCCGAGAGCATGACTGCAGCGGTTTGCACCGCTTCCCTGGCGCGGATACTCGGCCGTCCCGGGCTTACGTGTAAACCTGCATCAACAACGCCGTCAGTTCGGCCGGAAACAGCAGCATGGCCGCCCCCGAGAGCGCCAGCATCGGACCGAAAGGTATGTATCCCCGCCCCTTGTGCTTCCCCAATGCCATGATCACCAGCCCGATCGCAGCCCCCACGAAGATGGCATACAGGAAGAACGCCAGGAACTGGTAGCCCGGGCCCAGCAGCGCACCCATCGCCCCCGCCAGCTTCACGTCCCCGCCACCCATCGTTGGGCGCTTGATGATCCTCTCCGACACCCAGCCGATGAAGAAAAACACCGCCGCCCCCACCAGCATCCCCACGATGCTCGTGGGCAAGCTCACCGCATAGGTGGCAGGCCCCGTTCGTTCGCTGAAATGGACCAACTCCCCGACTTCTCCGCGCCAGATGCCCAGTGCATTGATGACCAGTCCGAAGCCGGCCAGCGCAATGACCATCTCGTCGGGGATTATCATCCAGTCCAGGTCAATGAAGAAGATTGCGGTGAGCACGCAGATCATCGCGAAGACCGCGACGGCGTAGAGGTTCGGCCCGATGACAATCAGACACGCCACCGCGACAAGGCCGGTGACGAGTTCGACTATCATGTAGCGAGCGCTGAAGCGGCGGCCGCAGTGGCGGCACTTGCCGCCCAGGAAGATGTAGGAGAAAACGGGCACCAGGTCGAGTGCCGTGAGGGCCGCGCCGCAGCTCAGACATCTCGAGCCGGGGCGTATGACTGACTCGCGCAGCGGCAGGCGGAATACTACCACGTTCAGGAAGCTGCCCACGGCCATGCCGAAGAGCAGCACCATGATTGTCAGGCCCCAACTGCTTGGCATGAAGGCCGACTCCCGTCACCAACATGACAGAGCCGCCGCTTCACCCCCGCTGCACGTTCCCGGCGGCTACAGGGGAAGAGCCGGCGACATTTATCAAGCAAACGGGAGGCCGGCGGTTCCACCAGCCCCCCTTTCCCATCGGTAGTGCTGCTCTACGACGACAACTCGCCGATGATCCCGATTAGAGGCAGGAACATTGCGATGACGATGAAGCCGACCACAACTCCCAGGAACACGATCAGAACCGGCTCCAGAGCGGCCGTGAGACTCTCCAGCGCCGCGTCCACTTCACCCTCATAGAAGTCGGCCACCTTCGTCAACATCGTGTCCAACTGACCGGTCTCCTCACCGATCGCCACCATCTGCACCACCATCGGCGGGAACATCTTCGAGTCCCCCAGAGGGTCCGAGATGGTGTCGCCCTCTCGGATGCTGGCCCGGGACATCAAAATGGCGTCGGCGATGATGTCATTGCCCACCGTGCCCGCTACCGTCTCCAACGCCTGCAAAATGGGCACCCCGCTGGACAGCAACGTGGCCAGCGTGCGCGCAAACCGTGCAATGGAAATCTTGTGGTTGAGGGGGCCGAAAACAGGCACCTTCAGCATCGCCATGTCCCAGTATCGCTTGCCTGTCTTGGTTGCCCTGAGGCGGTTGATGCCCACAACCATGCCACCGACGATAATCGCCATCAGCCACCACTTGCTGGTCATGAAATGGCTCGCCCGCATCAGCATCAGCGTCATCAGGGGGAACTTGTCCTCGGTCATCCCCAGTTCGAGGAACAGGTCCATGAACTTGGGCAGAATGAAGGTAACCAGGAACACAACGATCCCTATCGCCACAATCATCACCATGACCGGATAGGTCATGGCCGACTTGATCTTCCGGCGCAACTCCATGTCCTTCTCGGAGAACTGCGCCAGACGGTCCAGCGTCTCATCCAGCACGCCGCCGACCTCACCGGCGCGTACCAAACCGACGGCCAGGTTCGTGAACACCCTCGGGAACTTCGCCATCGAGCGAGACAGCGTTGCACCCCCCTGGATCTCCATCTGGATGTCGCGCAGTATCTCCTTCAGACGCGCCGAGCTGGTCTGCTGCTCGAGAACGTCCAGACACCGAACCAGAGAAACACCGGCGTTGATCATCGTCGCAAACTGGCGGCAGAACATCGAAAAATCCTTGAGACTGACCTTCCCCCCGAACAGCTTGAAGCCGCCCACCTTCCGCTTGGCGGTCGTCTTCGCCTTCTGCTCCTCCACCGAATCAACGTTGAGGCCGCGGCTGCGCAGCGTCTTCAGCAGAGCGTCCTTGCTATTGGCATCTGCTGTCTCCTTTATTACCTTGCCCGTGCCGTCACGGGCCGTATAGGCAAAAGTCGCCATGCGCCTCGCTCCTCTCCTACCGGCGCAGTCCGGTGTTCCCCGATATGCTTCTGTTTACGCTTATCCTTCCCCCGCGCAGAGCTTCTCAAACTCCTTCGGGTTCTGGCTCCGCTGCAGGCCCACCTCGTACGTTATGATGCTCTGCTGATATAGGTCCCGCAACGCCTGGTCCATCGTCTGCATCCCCTCCCCGCCGCTGGTCTGGATGATCGAGGTTATCTGGTGAGCCTTGTTCTCGCGGACGAGGTTGCGGATGGCCGAGGTGGCGACCATTACCTCGATGGCGGCCACGCGCCCAGGCTGACCGGCGCGCGGCAGAAGCTGCTGGGAGGCGATCGCAACCAGGTTGTTGGCCAACTGCACCCGGATCTGCTCCTGCTCGTCGGCCGGGAAAACGTCAATCATCCGGTCAACCGACTCGGCGGCGCTGTTGGTGTGCAGCGTGCCCATCACCAGGTGCCCCGTCTCCGCACAAGTGATGGCCAGCTTGATCGTCTCCAGGTCGCGCATCTCACCTACCAGCAGTACATCGGGGTCCTCGCGCAGCGCCGACCGCAGCGCGTTGTTGAAACCGTGCGTGTCCTGCCCCAGCTCGCGCTGGTTGATGACCGACTTCTTGTGATCGTGCAGATACTCGATCGGGTCCTCGATGGTGATGATGTGCTCGGCCCTCTTAATGTTAATGTCGTTGATGACCGACGCCAGCGTGGTTGATTTCCCCGAACCGGTCGGCCCCGTCACCAGGAACAGGCCGCGCGGGCGCGAGGCGATCCTCTCGAATACCGCAGGCAGACCTAAATCGCGGATGCTCGGGATCTTGCGCGGGATCAGTCGCAAGGCACCCGCCACCGTGCCGCGGTCGCGATAGACATTCACACGGAACCGCGCGACGTTGCGCAAAGCGTACGAGCAGTCCAGTTCCAGCTCCGTCTCAAAACGCTGGATCTGCTCGTCTGCCAGGATGTCGTACATCATTCGCTGCGAGATGGTGGGGTCCAGTGCCTCATATCGTGTCTGCTTCAGCTCGCCGTCAATCCGCAGCACCGGCGGCAGACCCGAGCACAGGTGCAGGTCCGAAGCATCGTACTGGACCACGAGCTCCAGCAGTTCGTCAATGTGAATATCTACAATCGGCTGCACCTTCGGCTTGGCCGGCTTCTTCGCCGCCGCTTGCTGAGGTTGAGCTGTGTTGGTATCCTCTGGCATGTGCGTACCTCCCTTTCCAAGAGCCGCTTCAACGGCAAGCCGCTAGACCGGCTGTCCCATGGAGGCGCAGCAGCGGCTACCCTGCGCCTGCGGTAAACACGACGCGCGCAAGTTCCTCCACTGTTGTCATCCCGGCACGGACCTTATCGAACCCATCCATGCCCAGAGTTGTCATGCCGGCCGCAAGCGCCGCCTCCTTGATCTGCCCCGCCGACGCCCGCTTCACGATCAGCTCGCTGATCTCCCGGTTCATCTCCATCAGCTCGAAGATCCCGATGCGACCCTTGTATCCCGTCTCGCGGCACGCCCCGCAGCCGGCACCGTGGTAGAACTTCACTCCGTCGTTGCCCGAGTCGTCCGGGTCGAACCCGAACGTCAGCAGCATGTCCCGGGGCGGCTGGTACTCCTCACGACACTCCTCGCAGATCGTGCGCGCCAGCCGCTGCGACAGCGAACCGATGACCGATGAAGCTATCAGGAACGGCTCCACACCCATGTCCACCAGACGAGTAACCGTGGACGGAGCATCATTGGTGTGCAGCGTGGAAAGCACAAGGTGCCCCGTCAGCGCCGCCTGAATGGCGATTTCCGACGTTTCCAGGTCGCGGATCTCACCCACCAGGATGATGTCCGGGTCCTGCCGCAAAAAGTACTTCAAAGCGATGGCGAACGTCAGACCCGCCTTCCGGTTCACGTGCACCTGACCCAACCCGTCAAGCTCGTACTCGACCGGGTCCTCGATCGTGATGATATTGCGGTCAACCGTATTGATGCGGTTGAGAATGCAGTACTGCGTCGTCGTCTTACCCGACCCCGTCGGCCCTGTGGACAGCAACATCCCGTTCGGCTGGTGAATCAACTTCTCCACCTTCGCGTGCATGTGCCCGCTTAGCCCCAGGTTCTCCATCCCGATCTGGATGGAACCCTTGTCCAAAATCCGCATGACGAACTTCTCACCCAGAGTGGTCGGAATGATCGAGGCCCGCAAGTCGTAGTCCCTGCCCGAGTGCCGAACGTGAATCCGCCCGTCCTGCGGCACGCGCCGCTCGGCGATGTTCATCCCCGACATGATCTTGAGACGGGAAATCAGCGGGGCGTGTACGAATTTCGGCAGCGGCATGATCTCGTGCAGAACACCGTCAATCCGGTAGCGAATCCGCACCCGGTCCTGATACGGCTCCACATGAATGTCGCTGGCCCGCTCCGTAATCGCCCGCGAGATCACGATCTTGGTCAGGCGGATGACCGGCGCCTCGTCCGTGATGTCGGCGATCCGGTCGGCCTCCACTCTGCTCTCGTCCACCTCGTCCTCATCCGCGCTGACGCCGAGAGTGTCGGCCCCCCGAATCTCGTCGGCCAGCTCCTGCATGTCGAGCATGTCCCCGCCCACCGCTGACGGCTGCGGAGTCGTCGCCTTCACCGGCCGAGCGCCCTCGCTATCCCGGTACACCTTCCGGATCGCCTGCTCTATCGCCTTCGGCTCGGCCAGTAGCGGCTCGATCGTGACCTGCAGCATCATCTTCAGAGCGTCAATCGCCATCACATCGTCCGGCTCGGCCATCGCCACCCGAATCGTCCCGTCGCCGCGGCCCACTGCAACCGCCCGGTGCTCCTCCGCGCTCTTCCGGTCAAGCAACAGCGCCGTCTTGCTCTCCGGAGGAGTGGCCGACAGGTCTATGTAGGGCACGGCAAGCTGTTCCGAAAGCGTCTCGTACAGCGGCTTGCTCTCGATGTGCCCCAGGTCAACCAGCACCTGGCCGATACGCTCTGTCGTCTGCGTCTGGGCCTCGAGCGCCTGATCCAACTGCTGCTGGCTGATCAGGCCTCTCTCGATGAGCATCTGCCCTATCATCTTATGTCCGCCGCGTCTTCGCATTAACGTCGCACCTCAGCAGCCGTTTATCCCCCGAACCCGTTCGGGATGGGCACCATTCCGATTCCTAAGACTCATATTCTATTGTATTCACCATAGGGGCGTCAATCACCTGTGCCTTGGGCCCCACTTGGGCATCTGCCTCCCCGCGCTGCTCCCTAATGCTCATGGCGACGTTCCCGCAACGCCTTCCCCCATCACGCAGGCGACCGTCGCTGCAGCGCCCCAAGCAGCGCCGCACGCATGGCCCCAACCGGACCCGGCATGCCAGTCCATTGCTCGAACGCTATTGCCCCCTGATGCACCAGCATCCCCGTCCCATCCAGCGTAGCTGCACCCCGGCTCTCCGCCGCCTTCAGCAGCACCGTCCTCCGTGGGTTGTACGTCAAGTCGCACACAAGCTGACCGTCGTGAAGCCACTCTGCCGGCACTACCGGCGGCACGTCCGTGTGCGGGTACATCCCCACCGACGTGCAGTCCACGACGATCTCCGCCTCGCGCACGGCCTCCTCGGCTGCAGCACCGCCAAGCCCAACGGCGCTCACCTCCGCCGCGCCCCGAACGTCGGCCACCAGTCCGACCAGCATCTCCGCCTTCTCCGGCGTCCGGTTGATAATGCTGAGGCGTCGGGCCGCACCGCGCAGTACGGCGGCGGCAATGGCCCGCGCCGCACCGCCTGCCCCGATTATCGTGATTGCCTTCCCGGCAACCTCCCGGCCCGTTTCGGCGATTGACGCGATGAACCCCGGACCATCCGTATTGTACCCGGTCAGTCTCCCCTCACAAACGTCAATGGTGTTGGCCGCCCCCAGCATCGCGGCGGTCTCATCAACCTCGTCCAGGAACTCGATGACCGCGCTCTTGTGCGGTATGGTGACATTGGCCCCCCTGATGCCCATGACCCGCAAACCGGCAATGGCCGTCCCCAACTCCTCGGGCCGCACCGCAAACGGCACGTAAACCCAGTTCAACCCCAAAGACGCGAAAGCCGCGTTCTGCATCGGCGCAGACAGGCTGTGCTCTACCGGCCAGGCCAGGACACCCGTAACCACCGTCCTCCCACTGATGCCGGCGCACCAGCTCTGCCAGTCAATCTCCATGCTCACTGTCATCATCCCTCGTTCGCGCCGGGCCGTGGTTTCAGTCCCAGCCGTTTGGCGACCGCCGCCTCCAGAACGCGCGTCAGCCTCGTGCCGAGAAACTCCCTGCCCGGCACCGGCTCTACCAGTATCGTGTGCAGGCCCACCAGATTACCGCCGAGCACATCGGTGAAGAGCTGGTCGCCGATGATCGCCGCCTCCTGCGGCCCCACCTCTATCTCCCGCAATGCCGCCCTGATGCCGCCCGGCAGCGGCTTGCGTCCCAGGCCCCACCGGCACACGGCGGGGATCCCCAACCCCGCCGCAATCGCCCGCACGCCACCCTTGAAGATCGTGTTGGAGACGATGCACAGCCGGAACCGTCCGCGCGCTGCCTCGATCCACTCCCGCTTCGCGTGTGAAATCTCCCGACTGCGCCACGAAGTCAGGGTCTTGTCGCGGTCTAGGAGCAACCCGCGTATCCCCGCTTCGGCCAGCGCATCCAGGTCAATGTCTTCCAACGCGGCCACGCATAGATCGGGCCGGCACATCTCAAACACAAACCCTCACCACCCGCCTGGACTTATGCTCACTCGAGCGACTACGCGCAACAATGACTCCGCGGAGGGCAGGCATCCCTGCCTGCCCGCGCCGAGGGGACTTTTCCACGGACTGGCGCGAGTCGGCGCTAGCGGCCGCCCGCCCTCGCCCTCTTTATGGCCGCCAGGTGTTCGGCATACGTCGTGCTGAATATGTGCGACCCGTCCGGCCGCGCAACGTAGTAGAGGTAATCGCTTTGCGCCGGATTCAGGGCCGCTTCCAGGCAAGCCAAGCCCGGATTGCAGATCGGCCCCGGTGGCAGGCCCGCATGCAGATAGGTGTTGTACGGAGAATCGATCCGCAGGTCCGAATGTAGGAGCCGCTGCTTGTGCCGGGGCAAAGCGTATTGGACGGTCGCGTCAATCTGCAGCCGCATCCCCTTGCGCAATCGGTTGTGGATGACCGACGAGATCAGCCGCCGGTCCTTGTCCAGCTTCGCCTCGCGCTCGATGAGGGAAGCGATGGTGACCAGTTCGTGTAGCGACTGCGCGCTTCTCCCGATCCGCTGCTCGTTGGCGTGATAGAACTTGGCCTGGAACGTCTTGACCATCTCGCGAATGACATCACCCGCTTGCGTACCTACCGGAAATTCGTAGGTGTCCGGAAACAGGTACCCCTCCAGGCTTGACTTCGGCAGCCGGAAAGCGACTGCGCCCTTCACCGTGTCCGGTCGGGCGGCCTGCACGAACGCCTGCTCGGAAATCAGCAAGTCGCTGCTCCCGATCCGCTCGGCCATCTGGCGCATGCTGAAACCTTCGGGGAACGTCACCCGCCGCACTGCCGGTTCCTGAAGGCGCGTGGAGATGATTGTGGGAACCGAATCGGCAGGAGAGATGTCGAAGTACGACCCCGGCAGCTTGCCCCCCTGCCCTTTACGCATCTGCAGCCGGTATGCGATGTAGAAAGCCGGTGCGCTGCGCACCACTCCCTCTCGTCGCAGGACTGACGCCATCGCCCACACGCCCTGTCCCGGGGGCAGATAGATCAGACGCGCCTCTCCCCTCGGGTCGGCGGGACGCAACCCCCAGCCATAGTACAGGCAGGCGACCCCCAACGCCACCGCGAGCACGATGATGACGGACAGCAAGCGTTTCATCGGCCTGGCGGCCACTCCTCCGTCGCCTCTCCCTCATCCGTCGCCTCAACCGACAGGCAAGCCGCCTGTCTATCCAAGAACGACTGAAGCATCACGGTCGCCGCCAGCTTGTCAATGTGCCGTTTGCGCTCTGCACGGCTCACATCCGCCTCCAGCAACACGTTCTCCGCAATGCCGCTGCTGAACCGCTCGTCCCACACCTGCACCGGCAGGTCGCCGGCCTCCTCCAGCCGCCGCACATGCGCCTGCACGCTCTGTGCCGAGGGGCCGACCTCTCCGCGCAATGTGTACGGCATGCCGACCACGATCGCCTCGGCCCCCTGCTCTCGCGCAACCTGCAGAATGGCTTCGACCTGCGCCCGCTCGCCGCTCTGGTGCAGTACGCTCAATGGCATGGCCAGCTTGCCATCCGCATCCGAAATGGCAAGCCCCACTCTCGCTTCACCTGGGTCAACACCGAGATATCTCATGCGCAATGGCTCTCGACGCTGCAGTTGCGCCACGCCTCAGGACGACTTGCCGCCTATCTGCCGTCCGAGCGCTGCCTTCGCGGCCGCCAGCGCTTCTTCCAGTCTTGCCGGATCCTTGCCCGCCCCCTCGGCGTAATCCGGCCTGCCACCACCGCCGCCGCCGCAAACGCAGGCTACTTCGTTGATCAGCCCCCCTGCATTGGCGCCCGCGGCAACCGCTTCCGGCCCGACCTTGCACACCAGCGCCACCTTTCCATCATCCTCCGAGCCGAGCAGCACGACCGCCCCCTCCAGCTTCGCCGCCAACTCATCCGCGAGCCGCCCCAACAGCTTCCGGTCCCCCCCGGGCACCTCGGCACTCACGAGCTGCACTCCCTCCACCGACACCGCCGCCTCAACCAACTCATCCACGTTCACCGACGCCTTCGCACTGCGCGCCTGCTCGAGCTGTCTGCCCAGGTCGCTCACCTGCTGCTTGACCTGGCCGATCCGCGCGACAACATCATCAGGCGGGCAGTTCAACTCAACCGCCATCTCGTGTACCATCTCGGCCACCTGCCGGTGATGCTCCACCGCCCCCATGCCGGTGACGGCCTCGATCCGCCGGATCCCCGCCGCAACGCTGCTCTCGCTGAGAACGTGCAGGCTCCCGATCTCTCCCGTGCTGCCAACGTGCGTGCCGCCGCACAGCTCCATGCTGACACCCTCGGTCCGCACCGCCCGCACCTGCTGATCGTATTTCTCGGTGAAGATTGCTATCGCGCCCTGCTTGACCGCATCGTTGTAGTCCATCTCGCAGACAGAGACATCGCGGCTCTCCAGGATCCACTGGTTGCAGATGCGCTCGACTTCCTTCAGTTGCTCCGCGCTGACCGCCTCATGGTGTGTGAAGTCGAAGCGCAAGCGGTCGGGCGCTACCAGCGAGCCGGACTGCGACACGTGCTCCCCCAGCACCTTCCGCAGCGCCGCATGTAGCAGGTGCGTGCCGGTGTGATTGCGCATGATGCCATGGCGGCGGGCGGTGTCAACCCCGGCCGAGACCTCCGCGCCCACCTGCATCGCCCCGCGCTTGAGCGTCCCGACGTGCAGAACCCGGTCCCCCTGTCGCAGCGTGTTGGCAACCGCAAACTCGAATTCGGAATTGTGGATAATCCCCTGATCCCCCACCTGCCCTCCCTGCTCCGCATAGAACGGCGTGCGGTCGAGTATCACCGTCAGCTCTTGCTCCGCCTTCCCTAGGTCAATCTGTTCCCCATCATCCAGTATCGCGAGGACCTTGGCCTCCGCGCTATGGGCCTCATACCCGACAAACTCGGTCGGCGGCAGGTGTGCCAGAGAGACCAGGCGTGCCGATTCGGCCAGACCGCTGCCCTGTCCCGACCTGATCCGCTGGGCCTCCATCGCTTCCCGGAACCCGGCCATGTCCACCTGCAGCCCCCGCTCCTCGGCAAGCTCCACTGTTAGCTCAATTGGGAACCCGTAGGTATCATACAGCGTGAATGCCTTCTCGCCGGCGATGGTGTCCTCATCGGCCTGCTGAAGCTCCACGGCGACCTGTTCCAGCAGGTTCATCCCCTGGCGCAGCGTTGAGGCGAAGCGCTCCTCCTCGCGGCGCACCAGTTGGGCCGAGAACTCCTCCTTCTCCGCCAACTCCGGGTAGTGTTGCCCCATCGCCTCCGTGACGGCGGGGATGGCCTTGTACAGAAACGGCTCGGTCGCGCCGAGTTGCCGCCCGTAACGAAATGCCCGCCGGATGAAGCGGCGCAATACATACCCCGCTCCCTCGTTGGATGGCACCACCCCGCCCGCTTGAGTGAACGCCGCCGAGCGTAGGTGGTCGGTGATGATCCGCAGGGCCAGGTCCTCGCGCCCGTCGTCTCCGTAAGCGTACCTGCGCCCGGTCTGCTCGTTGATCACCTGCACCACGCGACGCATGATGTGCGCCATTTCATCGGTCTCGCCCAGGTGACGGACGTTCTGCATTACCAGCGCCAGCCGCTCCAATCCCATGCCCGTGTCAATACCCGGCTTCGGCAATGGCGTCAGAGTACCGTCCTCCGCCTCCGTGTACATCTGGAAAACCAGATTCCATAGCTCCAGATACCGGTCGCACTCGCAGCCGACCGTGCAATCCTCCCGGTCGCAACCGAACTCGGGCCCCAGGTCAATATGAATCTCGCTGCACGGCCCGCACGGCCCCTCCCAGTGCTCCTTCGGCCACCAGTTGTCCGACCGCCCGAACCGGCTGATGCGCTCTAACGGCACGCCTATCTTCTTATGCCAAATCTCCTCCGCCTCGTCATCGTCGGTGTACACCGTGATGTAAAGATCGTCCTTCGGCAGCCCCAGCACCTCGGTCACCAGATCCCACGCCAGCTCGATGGCACCCTCCTTGAAATAATCGCCGAACGAGAAGTTCCCCAGCATCTCGAAGAACGTGGCATAGCGGTTGTGGAAGCCCACCCCCTCGATGTCGTTGGTCCGCAGGCACTTCTGGATGCTGACCGCCCGCGGCCCCGGCGGCTCCTCCTGCCCCCGAAAAGCCGCCATGTACGGCTGCATCCCCGCGCTCGTAAACAGGCTCGTCGGATCGTCATACAGCACCAACGGGGCACTGGGCTGCACCAGATGCCCCCGCTCCGCGAAATAGTCAAGGAAAAGTCGGCGAAGCTCCTGCGTAGTCATGAAATCATTCTTCCTCGTCGGTATGCTGCTCCTGTCCTGCGTCTGCGTCCGGTTCGGACGGCCGCTCCCCTGCCCCCGTGTCTGCCTCGCCCGTTGTGCTCTCCACCGACTCAACGCAGACCCGACCCTCGTCGGTCGCGGCATAGCGGCTGTGCAGTCGCTGCAGGTAGTGCCACAGGTTCCTCGTGCCCTGAGATACATCCAGAAGCAGCGGCTCGGTAGGCGCCCGCACCTCCGGACCCGGACCGATGACGGGTATCCACTTCGCCAGCACGATCTTGATGACTGCAGCCATCGGCATCCCGATGATCACACCCAACAGGCCGAACAGCTCGTAGCCGGCGAACATGGCAAAGAGAATCACCAGCGGATGCAGATTGATCCGGCGACCGATCAGCTTCGGCTGCACGACCATGGCAAAGTACTGGCTCATCAGGAACAGCAGGATTATCGCCAGGGCGCTGGCCAGGCCGGCGAACTCCGGACTGGCCGTCACGTATGTCAGGTAGCCGGCGCTGCCCGCACTCACCACCGGACCCACATACGGCACCATGTTTGTCAACGCAGTCAGACCGCCCACCACCAGCGCGTACTTGCCCCCGAAAAACAGCCCCAGAATGTACATTATCGCAAAAGCTCCGATGCCGTTGGCAAAGAACAGCACGATTACGGCACGCAGATACTGCCCCAGCATCGCCCCTATTTCACTGCCGACTGCCTCGACATCTGCGCTATGCTGCGGGATTAGCTTCTGCACCGTGCTGCGAAGCGTCTCGGCCAGCATCATGAAATGGAAGCCAAGAATCAGCACCACTACCGTCAGCCCCAGCAAGCCCAGAGACGCGACCAACTGCCGACTCGCCCACTCCAGCATCACCGGCACGTTCTCATCAAGCCACTCCCCCGCCTCCGGAATCTTGTTCCCGATGAATTCCGCCACACCCCGATGGGTGAAGGAATGGCCGAGCCAGAAATCAAGGTTCTGGCGCAGGCCTTCGTACGTGGCCGTGGCCTGTGTCCGGTAGTCCGTCCAGTTCTCCGCCACTTCCTGCGCCTGATTGATCAGCGCCGGAACAACCGCCCAGCCCGCCAGCACCATCACCAGGATGACCGACGCCAGCACTACCCATACCGACGCGGTCCGCGACCAGCCACGCTGCTGCAGTCTCTGGATGACCGGCTCGAGAAAGTATGCGACCAGAAAGCCCACCGCGAACAGCAGCAGCACCCGCCCCAGCTTCAGGAACAGGTGGTATGCCACCAGAATCAACACGCCGCCGAAGAACACCGCCAGAACCGTCCCGCCCCAGCGGTACAAGTCCCCTGTCTCGCCGCCTGCTGCGCACTGCGCTTCGGTCGCCGTGCTGTCCTCCCGCCGACTCTCGTCCTTCTTCACGGTTTCTCGTCAGTCTCCCGAATGTCTCTACCGCCATTGACGACCCGCTCGCCCACACACCTGAGCCGCATCCACACCGCCGTGGCGGCCTCGGCGATGTCCAGAAGCAGCGGCTCCTGCGGCGCTCGCACACCGGGGCTGGGCCCGATGACGGGAATCCACTTGGCAAGTATGATCTTGATGCTCGCCGCCAGCGGCATCCCGATGATAATGCCGGTGAAGCCGAACAGACTATAGCCGGCAAACACCGCGAACATCGCCAGGATCGGGTGAAGATCAATCCGCCGGCCGATCAGCCGCGGACGGACCACCAGGTCGAATACCTGATCCACCACCAACACGCAGATGACCGCCGCCACCGCACTCCAGTGCGGCCCGCGGCTGGCCGTCATGTATGTCAGGAAACCGGCGCTCGTCATCGTCGCCAGGCTTCCCGCGTACGGTACGAACGGCGCGAAGCAGGCAATCACACCCACCGTCAGCGCGTACTTGCTCCCGCTCGCCAGCCCGATTATCCCCATCACCAGCCACGTCGCCGCGCCCAGCAGCGCCGCCACCACTACCATGCCGCGCACGTAGTTGCCCAGCATGAACGCGATCTCGTGCCCGACCTCCGATACCTCGTCCGTGTGCTCCCTCGGCACCAGCCGCATGATCGCCGCATCAACGCGCCCCTTCAGCATCATGAACTGGAAGCTGATGATGACAACGATGAGAGCCAGCCCCAGCAGCCCCAGCGAACTAACCAGTTGCCTGCTGATCCATTGCAGCACGGCCGGCACTCGCGCGCTCAACCATTGCCCCGCGTACTCGATCCGCGCATCCAGCAGCGCCGCGATATTGGTGCCCGGATACCGCTCGCTCAGCCATGCCTCGGCATGCCCCCGCCACACGAAGTACACATCCTCCGTCCGCTCGCTGTACATCGGCCAGTTCCTCGCGGCGTCCTGCGCCTGACCCACCAACATCGGCACCAAAATCGCACCCGCGAGGCCCACCATCACCACTATCGCCGCAAATACCAGCCATACGGCCTGACCCCGCGACAGCCCACCCCGGTGCAGCAGCTTGATCAGCGGCTCGAAAAGGTACGCAACAAAATAGCCGGCGGCAAAAATCAATATCGCCTGCCGCAGCCTGTACAGCAGGTAACAAGCAACCACAAGCGCCAGCCCCCCCACGAACACCGCCGACACCAGATGGCCCCATGAGGGTCCCGGCCGCTGTCCCAGTGCGGGGCTGTCCCCAACACGCTCACAGTCCTGGTTCGCCCTCGGTCGCTCTCCCTCACTCATGACTTCTTCATCAGTTTCCGCAGCCGCTGCAGAGCCCGGTGCTGCAGGCGCGATACGTGCATCTGCGAAATCCCCAACCTGCTGCCCACCGCCTCCTGCGACATGTCCAGATAGAAGCGCATCACCAGTATCACTCGCTCCCGCGTGGGCAGCCGATCCAGGTACTCGGCCGTCTCCTGCCGCATCAACAACCCGTCCAGGGCGGGGTCTTCCCCGCCGGCCCTGTCCATGTGCGTGGCACCGTTGTCGTCCTGGTTGGCTCCGTCCTCGATGCTGATCAGTTCGTACTGCCGCCCCACCTCCATCGCCTCGATGATCTGCTCCTCGCTCACTCCCAGCTCTGCGGCCACCTCCACGTAGGTCGGCGACCGCCCCAGGTGTTGCGTCAGCCGCTGCTGGGCACTGCGCGCCTTGGTGGAAAGCTCCTGCATCCGCCGGGGCACCCGCATGGACCATGTCTGATCCCGGAAGTAGCGCCGGATTTCGCCCTTGATGGTGGGCACGGCGAAGGTCGCGAATTTCGTCCCCCGCGAGGGGTCGAAGCGGTCAACCGCATTGATCAACCCGACGTGGCCGACACCTACG
Source organism: uncultured Armatimonadia bacterium (assembly GCA_964549395.1). Lineage (GTDB taxonomy): Bacteria > Armatimonadota > Zipacnadia > Zipacnadales > UBA11051 > UBA11051. The sequence goes on from CAZJVY010000037.1 coordinate 29,064, forward strand.
ATGTCCTCGTAGGCCTCACCCGAATCGGCGTACTCCCTGGCTACATGCCGCACCAGGCCCTCGTGCATCTTCACCAGGTACTCCCGCAATTCGGGATTCCCCGACGCACGCAGTTCCTCGAAGAGCTCCTGGCTCGTCATGTCGTCCCAGCGAGATGGCATCAGAAGCTCACCTCGCGGAACGTTTCGTCATGATTATTTTCGTCCCGCTGCCGGGAGCGCTCTGAATCTGCACCTCGTCCATCAGCTCGCTGATGAGGTACAGACCCAGGCCGGTGTCCTCCGCAGCCGGCTTCTCCTTCATGGTCGGCAGGTGCTTGGGATCGAAACCGCAGCCCTCGTCTTCCACTTCCACCGTCAATCGCCCGTCCGCAATGTAGAAGGCGAGTTCCATCGTCTTGGCGGCGACCTCTTCCTCACCGCCAAATGCGTGCTCTGTGACGTTGGTGCAGGCCTCCGAAACGGCGATCTTCAAATCCTCGACCGCATCAATGCTCAGATTCGCCCGTGCGGCCACGCCGGCCGCCACCAGCCGCGCCAGCGAAATGTACTTCGCATCAACCGGCACAGTCAGTGTCACGCGCTCCCCACGGTTGTTCATCACGGTTCTTCCTCCCGGCCTGCTCCGCCCTCGCCCTGACACCCTCGCTTCCAGCCTGCGATTAGCTCCTCAGCCTGCTCTCTCGTCGCCACCACATTGAGCAGCTCCCTCGTCCCCGACACATCGAAGACCCGAAGTAAATGCGCCCGGTCGCAGACTATCACGATGTCCCCGTCCTTCTCCCCCGCCCGCTTCCCGACACCGACCAGGATGCCCAGAAACAGGCTGTCAATGAACTCGGTCTGAGTCAGGTCCGCCAGCACCCAGCGCACATCGCCTTGCAGCGCCTCGGCCAGTTCGTCGCGTACCTGCGGCGCTGTGTAGGCGTCCATCTCCCCGCTCACCGCAAGCACTGCCACCCCTTCGGAGATCTTCAGTTCAGGATTCATTTCTCGCCGTCCTCACGCGGGTGCCCTTCTTCGCTCTGCTCTCGCTCGGGCCCCCATAGCTGCCTGAGATATTGTGCGATCCGCTGTTCCCTCGGATTGTCCTTTGGATGATAGTATGTCCTGTCCTGCAGCCCTGCAGGCAGGTAGCTCTGCCGTACCCAGCCCCCTCTGTACCCGTGCGGGTACAGGTATTCCTTGCTGTCCTGGTCATCCGCGCGCGGGCCGCCCGCCAAATGTGACGGCACCCGTCCCCCACCCTCCGCGCGCACGTCGGTACGTGCCTGGCTGATCGCCTCGTACGCCGAGTTGCTCTTCGGCGCCAAAGCCAGATGTAGCGCCGCCATCGCCAGAGGCAGTTGCGCCTCCGGCATGCCAACATATTTTACAGCATCGGCGGCGGCCACCGCAACGCGCAGCGCACTCGGATCCGCCAGCCCGATATCCTCAGCGGCCTGGATCATAATCCGCCGCGCGATGAATTCAGGATCCTCCCCGGACTCCAACATCTTCGCCAGCCAGTAGATCGTCGCATCCGGGTCCGACCCCCGCATGCTCTTGATGAACGCCGATATCGTGTCGTAGTGCTCATCACCGGCCCGGTCGTACTTCAGCACCGGCTGCTGCAGCGCATCCTCTATCTGCGCAAGCTCTATCTGCTCTAGCCCCCGGTGCACCTGCGTATGAGCCGCCAGCTCCAGCGCATTCAGCGCAGTCCGCGCATCCCCACGACTGCCCATGATCAGATGTTCCAGCGCCTCGTCGGTTATGCTTACATCCAGTCCGCCCAGCCCGCCCTCGGCATCATCCAACGCCCGCCGCACCAGCGTCTCCACTTCCTCCGGCCTCAGCGGCTCCAGCACGTAGAGCTGGCAGCGCGAGCGCAGAGGTGAGATGACGGTGTAGTACGGGTTCTCCGTCGTGGCCCCGATCAGAACGAACGTGCCCCTTTCAACGTGCGGCAGCAGCCCGTCCTGTTGGTTCTTGGCCAGCCGATGAATCTCGTCAATGAAGAGTATGGTGGCCCGGTCGTGCAAATGCCGGCTCTCCTCCGCCTCCTTGGCTACCTTGCGGATGTCCGCAACGCCGGAGTCCACCGCCGACATCTCGACGAAGATCTTCTTGGTCGCGGCCGCGATGATGCGAGCGAGGGTGCTCTTGCCGGTGCCGGCCGGGCCGCAGAGCAGTATCGAGGGCATCCGGTCCTGCTCAATGGCCTCCCGCAACATGGAGCCGGGGCCGATGAGATGCGCCTGCCCCACCATCTCATCGAAACAGCGGGGCCGCATGCGGGCCGCCAGAGGTGCAGCCCCCTCGCTGGCGTTGGCGAAAAGGCCGCCCCGTTGCGGTGTGTCACCCATTGCCGGTCCCCTTCGGCAAACTGCCTGCGCCCCTGCGCCGACCGCCGCAGTTGGCCGGTGTGACAAGAATATGAGAGCCCCGCAGAAGCCGTGCGTCTTGGAGTTTTCGAACCCAGAACAATCAAGTGGGTGCCATCCCGCCAACTTTACGTCCGCCCGCCGAAGCAGGCCATCGCGCCATTGGCGAAGTCAAAGCTCCCTCAATTTGGGTGTTGGCTCGAAACAACTAAGACGTCACGCACAACGCAGGGCTGCTCAAAGCCTATTCTAACACAGACGCCTCTGGCAATCAAGCCGCTGCACCGCTCTGCCGCCTGCAGATGGAACCGACCGCCTCAGCCCTATCCTTTCAGCGTCGCCGTCACCTGCACCTCACTGATCCCATGACCCGTATCCAGCTTCTCCACAACCACTTTCACGAAGCGAGGGCTGCAATCCAGGTGCCGGGTCTGCCGGCATGCACTGCCCGGCGCCGCTATCGTCGTCTGTCTCCGGTAGGGGCGCACTGCGTGCGCCCGCACCCTCTGAAAGCAAACGTACGCGGAGGGCAGGTCCGCACCACCCACGCAGCGAATGTCCCGATTGTCCCTGCATGCCGCTCCTCGAACCCCCGCCAGTTCAATTCAGGCCTGAGGTGGCAGACAGATGTACTGGGCGATGATATTCGACGTGGACGGAGTCGTCGCGGATACCGAGGTGCTCAACGCCGGAGCCAGCGTGATGATGTTCGCCGAGCTCTACGATACCCACGTGCAGGCGGACGACTTCCGTGAGTTCGTCGGCACCGGTGACGAGCGCTATGTCGAGGGCGTGGCGGAGAAGTACGGCGTGACGATTGATACCGAGGCGGCGGTGCAGCGGCGCAAGGAAAACTTCTTCAAGCTGCTGCGCGACGAGCCGCTGCCGGCCATGAGCGGCGTTCTCGAGCTGGTGCAGACCGGTCGCGAGGCTGAAGACTGCAAGCTCGCCATCGCCACATCCGGCAACGAAGACAAGCAGTTCCCCGTCATCGAGGGTACGGGGCTGAGGCTGGAGTGGTTCGACGCGGTCATCACCGGCGAGGACGTCACCCGGAAGAAGCCCGACCCGCAAATCTACCTGGTGACCGCCGAGCGCCTCGGAGTTGACCCGCCCCGCTGCGTCGTCTTCGAGGACGCTCCGGCCGGCGTCACAGCGGCGAAGGCTGCAGGTATGCTCTGCGTGGCGGTGACCGGTTCCGTGAGCGCCGACAAGCTACACGGTGCCGACCTCATCATGGACAGCCTCGCTGAAGTGACTATTGACCGGCTCCGGCAGATGCTGCCATAGGCTGCGGAGGGCGCGGGAAGATGCGAAAGCCCACACTGGGCGGAAAGCAAATCTGGCCGCCGTTCACGATACCATCCGGCATCATCACCGTCAGTGCCGATATCATCAAGCGCGTGGCCACGGAGGTCGGCATCGGCCTGATTACTGCCAAGAGCGTCGGTCTGCATGAGTTCGAGGGCTACCCCGAGCCGATATTCAGCCAGTACTCAGAAGACTCACTATCCACTGCCGTCGGCCTCTCTCATCCTGGTGTGCACGCCTGGGCCGAGGAGATGCGCGGGGTTCATCCCCTCGACGGAAAATTCCTCCTGGCCTCGATCTTCGCATCGAATGTTGATGACTTCGTGACCGTTGCCAAAGCCGCTTCGGAGTGTGCCGACGGCCTGGAGCTCAACTTCTGCTGCCCGCATTCCCTGGACTATGGGGCGGCGCTGGCGCGCCAGGAGGAGCTAACGGTCCAGATCACCAGGGCCGTCCGGCAGGCTGTTGCGAGTACACTGGTGGCCAAGCTGACGCCCGATGGCCCCCCAATCGGCGCTTGGGCCCGCAGCCTGGTCAATGCCGGCGCGGACGCTGTCGCGGCCATCGGGCCAACCAAGGCGGTCACCGTGCTGGACCCGCACACCAACGCGCCGATACTCAGCTATGGCTCCGGCGGCTTGTCCGGCGGCGCAATCCTGCAGCGAGGCCTTGAGTGCGTTGCTGAGATACGCCGCAATGTGGATGTGCCGATCATCGCCGGCGGCGGCATCCGTGGCGCCAACGACGTGCGTGCCTACCGCGACGCCGGCGGCGACATATTCGCTGTCGGTACCGCGCTTGGCGGACTCAGCACGCCGCAGGTGGCAAACTACTTCGACCTCCTCATGCGCGACTTGGACAATGGCACCGACGAGGCAAGCGAACTGGCACTCAACAGGCGCATCCTCGATTTCCAGCCGGCGCGAGTTACCGAAGCCTATCGCCACGGCAACCAGATCGAACTGACCTTCGACATTGACCTGCCCGCCGACCCGGGGCAGTTCTGCATGGCATGGCTCCCTGGCACCGGCGAAAAGCCGTTCTGCGTAGCCGGCTCTACTCCTTTGCGACTGGGCATCGCAAAGGCCGGCAAGGTCAGCACTGCGCTATACGGGCTTGAGGTGGGCGACCAGGTGATGATTCGGGGGCCTTTCGGCAAGTCATTTCCTACCGAGGGCCGTGTGGTCATTGTGGCAGGCGGCTGTGGGGCCGCCGCCATCCTGATGCTGGCCCAGCGCGCCGCCGATCCCGCGATCATCCTCGGGGCCGACACAGCCGACAACCTGCTCTTCCGTGATGACCTATCACGCTGCGGCGAGCTGATCGCCGTTACGGAGGACGGCAGCACGGGACGCCGAGGTACGGTGCTCGACGCCCTCCGCGACCTGCTGGCGGAGGGAGACTACAGCGACGCCGCTTTCTGCAACGTCGGCCCGGAGCCGATGCTGGTCGCATGCGCCGATATGCAGCGAGCAGTCGCACCTCCGGAACGGATCTACTTCAGCATTGACCGACACACGGAGTGCGCTATTGGCCTATGCGGCAAGTGCGCTCTGGACGGCTACCGGATATGTGTGGACGGCCCCGTCCTCTCGTTGGCCCAGTTCGGGCCGGAGACGGCATTCGGCAGATGGCGCCGGGGTGCCTCAGGCCGCCGCGTCCCCGTCTGATTGTAGGTCCTGGGTCTGTGGCTAGGGGGGCGCCGCCTGTTGCGTGATGTGTGAGGACGCTCCGGCCGGCGTCACAGTCACCAACGCAGTGGGGCCCGATTGTCCACGCAGCGCGCGAGACGTTGGCTACGGCCTTCCGCAATTGTACACCCAAGCACATTAACGAGGGAGATTAGGAATGAAGCTTCTGGCGAAAGAATTGGTGCTTCGCTACCAGTGCGGGCGCGACGTGGTGCCCGGATTCGTTACCTACGTCAGCCGCCGCGACCCGGTGCTGATGCACTGCTACGGCTGGCAGGACTACTCCGACGCCTATGACGATTATGTCATTACCATCAGCCGCGACAACGGCCGCACCTGGTCCGAACCGTATCTGCACTGGGAGAGCCAGACCGCCGACCGGGGCAAGCTCCGGTACATCGAGCCGGCGGCCTTCTTCGACCCCGACACCGAGAAGCTGCTGACCTTCACCAACCGCCGCCTCTATCCCGACGACAAGCTCGATGTGGACCATCACGGCGAGCTGGTGATCGAGACCTATGACCCTTGCAGCAACTCCTGGAGCCCGCGCCAGGTCGTGACCGTGCCGGAAGGCCGGATCCCCTCGGTCAGCTTCTGCGTCCCCTTCAAGACTTCCTCCGGCCGCCTGATCGTCCCCGGGCAGTGTAGCATGTTGGACGAGAACGGACAGCCGCTGCATTATCGGGGTTGCTGGTCGCCGGCCGGAACCATCGTGAACCTGCTGGGCGACTACGGGGAAGACGGCACCATAACGTGGAGCCTCAGCCGCCCCGTGATACCGGACCTCGAGAGGACCTCACGGGGCCATTACGAGCCGACCCTGGCCGAGCTTCCCGGCGGTCGCCTGGTCATGGTCCTGCGCGGCGACAACAGCATGTTCCCCGACAAGCCCGGCTACAAGTGGGTGAGCTTCTCCGACGACCGGGGCGACACCTGGTCCGATCCCGAGCCGGTGGCCTTTACCGACGGCCAGACGATAGAATCCGGCTCCAACGGCTCGCGGCTGCTGCGCTCCGAAAAGACCGGCAAGCTGTACTGGATTGGCAACCTGTGCCTGCCTGGCGAGCGCGCCAACGGGAACATGCCCCGCTCCTCGCTGAGCATCCTGCAGGTACGGGAGGAGCCGTTCGCTTTCATGCCCGAGACCAGATGGGTGATTGACGAGAAGAGCAGCAACGATTCGCCGGATCTGATGCTATCGAACTTCCGCTGCTACCAGGACCGGTTCACCGGCGACGTGGTGCTGTATCTCAGCCGCCTGGGCGAGTTGGGGAGACCTCAGTGGCAGCAGGCCGACTACTACCGCTACCGCATCGAGCTGGAAGAATGACGCCGCCCAGCACGCGGAAGCAAACTTACGCGGAGGGCAGGCATCCCTGCCTGCCCGTCCCCGACCCTCCTAACCTCCTAGCCCTTCAGGGAAGGGGGATAGGTGGGCGTTGCCGTCTGCAATTGTCTCCGGTAGGGGCGCACTGCGTGCGCCCCTACCGGAAAATGTTTCGCGGAGGGCAGGCATCCCTGCCTGCCCGTCCCTGACCATCCTAATCCCCTAGCCACCTTCCCTCCAGGGAAGCGGGAATCAAAGGGGGATAGGTGAGCTGTTGCCGTTTGCCGTTGCCTCGGGTATGGGCGCACTGCGTGCGCCCGCATCCTCCGAAGCCACACATCCTATCCTCGCGTGGCGCAGGCGTCTCGCCTGCGGATTCTCTCGTTCCGCATCCCCCTTCTTGTCGCGTGGCTCGGCCTGAGCTTTGCGCTGCTGCAAAGCTCAGGTGCGAACGCGACGCCCGTCGCGTTCGCAGCTTCCAGCCCGAGTCACGTAACCGGGGCTGAGGCCTTTGCCGTTCCCCCCTCTCCCCTCGGGAGAGGGGGTACCCGCTCCG
>CAZJVY010000038.1:0-36252 GCA_964549395.1 uncultured Armatimonadia bacterium
AGTTAACATAATTGGCGTTATAATAATAGATGCCACTTCAGCCCCTAGGACACAAGCCGCACCGGATCGGGCGCTCGACCTCTGCCCTTACTGCAACCCCGCTTCAGCAAGTAAATCCAGTGCAGCACCCACCAAAGTGCCAAAAGCTGTCGGCGCAGTGTGGCATGCAGAGGCCTCGTAGCCGCCCGCATACGCCTCCGGCGGCAGTATGTACGCAGGCGTGTTATCGCAGTTCTCGATGACCGCGATGTTCTCCTGGCCGTACTGCGCGTAGAGACAGTACGCCAGCTCCAGAAAGCACTCGGCCGGATAGAAAATCAGACCCTTGTCGCCGAGCCGCAGCGCGCAGACTTCAGTGGTCAGCTTGCCGGCGTCGGCATAGGTGGCCGCCAAGTACCGATTGAGCGGCCGACGGAACTTGCCGCCCGGATCCTTCTCGCCGCGAGCGTTAAGCTCTTTATGTTCCGCAACGAGTTGCTCCACTTCTGCCTGAAGCTCCTGTGCGGTTTCGAAGCCCTCGCGCAGCTCCAGTTGGACTGTCCGGTAGCCCCAAGATACTCGGCTGCTGTCAAGCGGCTCGGCGGTCTCGTAGGCCTTCTGAGCGGCGTCGGCCAAACGGTAGCCCAAAGTCATGACGTCCTGCTTGCGGCTCTTGAGGCCGGCGTACTTGCCGGGATTGGTGTTGCCACAGGCGCCCGTCATATAGATGCTCGAACAGCCGTTCGCATCGTGCAGTACGGCCCGAGCTACTCCGCAGATGTCGGCAGTGATGTACGGGCCCTCATCCCCGCCGGCCACGGAGGGGTGACAGCAATAGGTGATCAGGGCGACGGGCGCCGCCTCTTCCCTATCGAATCGCAGAACCCGCACGAAGGGGTCTATGTTACCCTCAGGATAGCGGCCTGCAGTGCCGGCGGCGCGGCTGGAGCGCAGCGTAATCTGGCCGTCAGGCTCTGTCACGCGGCGGTTGGAGGCGACCCTATCCACCTTCGCCACGCCCCACGCTGCGGTTGCGGACGACATGTCGGCGATCGCAGTCCGCGCCGCCTCCACCCAGGCTTGCTGCAGCCGCTCCCAGTAGGCCGGATCGTAGGCAATCAATCCCCTTTCAAGCAGGTATTCACCGTACTTAATGCGCGTGGAGGGCGCTTCGTGGGTGTGGGTGCAGTGGATGACTACACGGTCGGCGGGGACGCCCGTCGCCTCGGATACAAGACCTCGCAACTCGAGGGTCTCGGGCCGGCCCAGGCCTATCAAGTCTGCCGCGGTCAGGATCAGCGTCTCGTCCCCGGAACCGATGGCGACGGCGATAACCGAGATCGGGTCGAATATCTCCTCACACTCGTCATCAACTCCCAGCGCACAAGGAATACCAAGTTGGGGCGTTATATCAACTTCACCATAGCCGATTCGCACGAGCGTCACCTCTTTGCTCGGTAGGTTGGCCGTGGCGCAGGTGTTCTCCTGCATTGGTTGTGGGGTTCGCGCAGAATGTGCTAACATGGCCTGGGATGAAGATGGTGAAAGCGAAGTCTGTGCGCGCAACGACAGCGGGTTCAAAGCGGCTGGTTCCACTGCTGATCTGGCTGGGCCTGGCGCTGGCGATAGGCGCATCGGCAGCGGCGGACACGACCCCATGCCTGCTGGTGAGCGGCGTGTCGTTCGTGCCGGTGATCTTGCTGCCACAGGGACTTCAAGCCAAGGTCACGGAGCATACGCCCGTCGTCGAGATAGAGGGGCTCAGGCTGGTGCCGGTGCGCCATCTTGCGGTGTCGAATGGCGCGCAGCTCACCTGGCACTCCGAGACGCGCACCATGGACTTCCGATGGCAAGGCCGCGAGATCGAGCTGCACGCCCTCTCCAACCTGACATTCTGGCGAGAGGCGGCCATTGTTGCGCTTACGAGTTTCCGCCCGCAGACGACGACAACTGGATGCGTCAGCGCAGTTGATGGCGACACGATCAAGGTAAGCAGCGGCGAGACCGTGCGGTACATAGGTGTTGACACTCCGGAGACCAAGCACCCCACCAAGCCCGTGCAGTACTTTGGCCCCGAGGCGAGCGCATTCAACACCCGCCTGGTGGCGGGCAGGCAGATAGCGCTGGAGTATGACGTTGGCCGCCGCGACAGGTACGGGCGCCTGCTTGCCTATGTCCATGTGGGGGACGCGTTTGTCAACGCCGACCTGGTGGCGGGAGGGTATGCACAGGTACTGACGTATCCGCCTAACGTGCGCTATCAGCAGCTTTTCTCTTATCTGCAGCAGCAGGCGCGCGAGGCCGGCAAGGGGCTGTGGGGCCAAGCATCTTCTGACGAGAACACTGCATCGCACCCGCGCGGCAAGTATGTGGGCAGCGTCCACTCCAACATCTACCACCGTCCGGAGTGCAAGTGGGCCGCGCGCATCAGCGAGGCCAATGCAGTATGGTTCGACAGCGCCGCCGAGGCCCGTGCGGCCGGCTACCGGCCCTGCCGGGCCTGCAAGCCGCCGCAGTAGCGTTCCCAAGAACGTGGCACGGGCCGCCCTTGATATCTCCAGACACAAGCGTTATACTGTACGTCCAATTGACCTTGGTATTACGGCGATTGGACCAGAAGTACAGGTCCACGATGAAAGGACACGAGAATGGGCAGCATTGTTGACGTGAAAGACCCTCATGAGCTGAGAGAATTCATGACCGAGCCGACCGACGGTCTGGTGGCGATGATGGCCGATCTGCAGGGCGACATCATGGTCATCGGCGGTGACGGGAAGGTCGGCCCGGAACTGGTGCAGACGCTGGTGAAGGCCGATGAGCGAGCCGGCGTCAAGGGCCGGCAGATTATGGTGTCGGGCCTGTTCGTTACCGACTACGCCAAGCATGCCCAGGAGCATTTCGAGAGTTGGGGCTGCAAGTGTTTCGCCGGCGACCTCAGCGACGAGGAGGAACTGGCCGCCCTGCCTGTTACCGAGAATATGGTCTACATGCTGGGCTTCAAGTTCGGCTCCTCCGGCGACCCGGGCAAGTCCATCCTGCTCAACTCGATCGTCCCAGCGAAGGTCGCCATCAAGTACGCGGAATCCAAGATCGTCAACTTCTCGTCGGGCAACCCGTATCCGCACACCGACCCGGCTCTCGGCGGGGCGACCGAGCAGACCGTGCTGTCGCCAGTGGGCATCTACGGCTACTCCATCATGGCACGCGAGACCGCCTTCAACACCAGTGCCAGCGGCCACAAGCAGCAGGGCATCACGCACTACCGCTTGATGTATGCACAGCACCTCGGCTACGGCGTGCTGGTGGACCTGGCCCGAATGATCGCCACAGGTGAGAACATTTCGCTGGAGATGCCTTACGTGAACCTGATCTCGCAAAGGGACGCGATTGACCGGGCCTTGCGAGGATTTGAGGTAGCGGGCAATCCCCCGACCATTCTCAACGTCGCCGGCCCCGTCACGGATGTTGAGGAGATATGCAACAAGCTCGCCGGTTACATCGGGAAGGAGCCGAAGCTGGTGGGCGACAGGGCGGACACCGCCCTGATCGCCAATGACGCATTCTGCGTCGAGCGCTTCGGCCCGTACCGCGACGGCGTTGATGAGCTGATCGAGGCCGCCGCCAAGTGGGTCATCAATGACGGTGAGTATTGGCACCTGCCCACCATGTTCGGCAAGGCCGACCACATCTACTAGGCAATGTCCGCAACCTGCTGACGGTCTCGGCCCGCCTCGCCTCTGCCAGGCGGGCCTCGCTTTTTCACGAAGGGATTTAGGTGGCGACTTGGAATACTGCCCTGTCGTGTAATCTATGTGGAGCCGTGTGGGCCGTCAAGCACTCTCAAACACCTTTGGAGGTAGGAGCATGTTCATAGACATTCACGTGCACGTCGCCGCCATTTCAGACTTGCCCTGGAGCGAGGGCCAGGAGGCGCCGGCCACCCCGGAGCAACTGGTCGCGATGTTTGACGAGGTGGGCATTGAGAGGGCCGTCATGCTGCCCTTTGTCATACCGGAGTGCAACATCCTAACGCAGAGCAATGAGGATATCCTGATGATCTACGAGAAGTACCCGGACCGCTTCATCCCTTTCTGCAACATAGACCCCCGCCTCTCGAACAACTCCACGGACATTGACCTGTCGTTTGTGATCAACCACTACAAGGACAAGGGCTGCAAGGGCATCGGGGAGATGACAGCCAACCTGCCCTTCGACGACCCACGCGTGTGGAATCTATTCAGTCATGCTGAGAAGTGCCAGATGCCGCTGACTTTTCACGTCGCCTGCCGAGATGGCAACATCTACGGTCTGATAGACGATTTCGGTCTGCCCCGGTTCGAGAAGTCCGTCCAGCAGTTCCCGGACCTCGTGTGGCTGGCGCATTCACAGTCCTGGTGGGCTTTCATGAGCGGCGATGTCGGCGAGGACGAATGGGGCGGCTACCCGAAGGGCCCAGTAGTGGAAGGTGGCCGTGTGGTTGAGCTGATGCGCAAGTATCCGAACATTTACGGTGATTTGTCCGCCGGCAGCGGCTTCAATGCCGTAAGTCGCGATCCGGAATTCGGCTACTGGTTCATGAACGAGTTCCAGGACCAGCTCTGCTTCGGCACCGATGTTTGCACCGGGTCCGGAGCCAACAGCGTGGTCCGCAAGACCGAAGATGACGCTATGGCGCAACTCATCAACTTCATGAAGGATGCGCTGGCCAGAGACAAAATCAGTCAGGAAGTCTTCGACAAAATTGCCTCCAAGAATGCAGAACGGATTCTCAAATTGTGAGCCTGGTGCAGTATCAGAAGCGTGCTATGTGACACGGAGGAAGCCAATGTTCATAGATATACATGCGCATACGACGATCTATCCGCGGGAGCTACGACCACTTTCCGACAAGGGAATTGGGACGCCGGATGAGCTTGTGGCGATGTACGAGTTGGCAGGGATATCTAGAGGCGTTATCCTCCCGGCCACCCAGCCCGAGCCGCGCGCGTGCGTGCAGTCGAATGAGGACATTCTGCGCTGTGCGGAGCTCTATCCGGACCGTCTCATCCCATTCTGCGGCATAGACCCACGGCTGCAGTCGAATTCGCCCGACTTGGACCTCTCATTTGTCATCAACCACTACAAGGACAAGGGTTGCAGGGGCATCGGCGAGATCACGGCCAACCTCTATTTCGACGACCCTCGGGTATGGAATCTCTTCCGGCACGCGGAGAAGTGCCAAATGCCGCTGACATTCCATGTCGGTCCGAGGGAGGGCGGCGTTTACGGGTTCATAGACGAGTTGGGTCTCCCCCGCCTCGAGAAGACGCTGCAGCAGTTCCCGGACCTGATTCTGCTGGCCCATTCCCAGCCATTCTGGTCTCACATTAGCGGAGACGTGAATGCGGAGAACTGGGCCGGCTACCCGAACGGGCCGGTCGTGGAGGGGGGGCGGGTGCCGGAACTTCTGCGGCGGTACCCCGGACTGCACGGCGACCTGTCGGCGGGCAGCGGCTTCAATGCCGTCAGTCGCGACCCCGAATTCGGCTATGCGTTCCTTACCGAGTTCCAGGACCGACTGCTATTCGGGACGGACTGCTATCAGATGGAGCAGAAGGACGGTCTGCTCGTGCAGCTCAAGGGGTTCCTTGAGGATGGACTGGCAGAGGGCAAGATCTCCCAGGAAGTATTCGACAAGGTGACGCACGAGAATGCAGAGCGTGTGCTCGGACTATAGTCGCGGAGGCGGACGATGTTCATAGACATCCACGTTCATGTCGCAATGCACTCAGACTTGCCGTGGCGCGAGGGTGGCGAGGCACCGGCCACGCCGGAGCAGCTCCTGGAAATGCACGCGGAGGTGGGCATCGAGAAGGCGGTCATGCTTCCCTTCGTGACGCCCGAGTGCAACATCCTGACGCAAAGCAACGAAGACATCCTGATGATCGCGCAGAAGTACCCGGACCACTTCATTCCGTTCTGCAACATTGACCCACGCCTGATGCGCAACACCCCCCAGGCCGACCTATCCTATGCCATTAGCCATTACAAGGACCTGGGCTGCCGAGGCATTGGGGAGGTAACTCCGAACCTCTACTTTGACGATCCGCGCGTGGTCAACCTGTTCGACCACGCCGAGAAGTGCGAGATGCCGCTGCTGTTCCACATCGCGCCGCAGGAGGGGAACACCTACGGCCTGATTGACGATCTGCATCTGCCCCGCTTCGAGAAGCAGGTACAAGCCCACCCGGATTTGATATTCCTGTGCCATTCGGGGGCGTGGTGGTCCGAGATAAGCGGCGACGTCACCCAGGAGAACCGCAACGGCTACCCGGACGGGCCGGTCATCGAGGGCGGGCGTGTCGTCGAGCTGATGACCAAGTACCCGACCGTGTATGGCGACCTGTCGGCCGGCAGCGGGTACAACGCGGTCAGCCGCGACCCCGAGTTCGGCTACTGGTTCCTCAACGAGTTCCAGGATCAGCTCTGCTTCGGCACGGATGCCTTCGTCGTCAGTTGTCGCGATAGCATCCTGCGCTACCTGGCCGACTTCCTCAATGAGGGGCTTGCCGCTGGCAAGATCAGCCAGGAGGTTTTCGACAAGATAGCACACAAGAATGCCGCACGAATACTGAAGCCGTAACCGGACGCAGCAAGGAGGACGATGATGTACATAGACATCCACGTGCACACGAGGAACAAGCCTGGCCCCAACAGGTACGGGACCGACCAAAGCTATGCAACACCCGAAGAGCTTATCGAGATGTATGATGAGGTAGGCATCGCCAAGGCGGTGATCCTGCCGGGGGTAAACCCGGAGTGCGCCCATGTCGTGCAGTCCAACGAAAGTGCCATCGAGATCGCGGAGAGTTACCCGGGGCGATTCGTTCCCTTCTGCAACATTGATCCGAGAATGATCGCCAATTCGCCCGATGCCGACCTGGGCTATCTGATGGAGTACTACCGCGACCAGGGCTGTCCGGGGATCGGCGAAGTGTGCGCCAACCTGTATTTCGACGATCCGCTGATGCAGAACCTTTTCCGCCACGCCGAGAAAACCGGCATGTTGCTGACCTTCCATGTGGCTACTCACCAGGGCGGCATCTATGGCATCGTTGACGATCTGAATCTGCCGCGCTTCCAGAAGACTGTCGAGACCTTCCCGGAACTTAGGTTCCTGTGCCACTCGCAGACCTTCTGGTCGGAAATCAGCGGCGACGTCACTGACGAGACCCGTGGCGGCTACCCCAAAGGCCCGGTAATCGAGGGCGGCAAGGTGCCTGAGTTACTGCGCTATCCCAATGTCTATGGCGATCTATCCGCCGGCAGCGGCTACAACTCTGTCAGTCGCGACCCGGAGTTCGGCTATGCCTTTCTCACCGAGTTCCAGGACAAGCTCTGCTTCGGCACTGACGTCTGCGCCCCGAAGAACCGCGAGGATGTGCTCATCTATCTGAAAAACTTCCTGGAGGATGCCCTAGCAAACGGGAAGATCACGCAGGACGTTTTCGACAAGGTGGCGTACAAGAACGCCCAGCGCCTGCTGGGGCTTTGACAGGGAGATTAGCGGGCTATGTTCATAGACATTCATGTGCACACGACGGCGCTGCCTGGCATCAATATTCCGGGCGGCGATCAGACACTGGCGACGCCGGAGCAACTCATCGAGATGTATGATACGGTCGGCATCACGCAGGCGGTTCTGCTGCCGAATGTGAATCCCGAAGGTATCTGGTGCGTGCAATCCAATGAGGAGATTCTCGGCATCGTCGAGCACTACCCCGACCGGTTCATCCCGTTCTGTAACGTTGACCCGAGGATGTGGATGAACAACCCCGATGAGGACCTCTCATACTACATCGGGTGGTACAAGGATCAAGGCTGCAGAGGCATCGGTGAGGTGTGCTGCAACCTGTCTTTCGACGATCCGCGCGCGATGAACCTGTTCGGGCACGCGGAGAAATGCGGAATGCCGCTGTGCTTCCACGTCGCGACGCGCGATGGCAAGACCTATGGCCTGATAGATGACAGAGGTCTTCCCCGCTTCGAGAAGGCCATTCAGACATTCCCGAATCTAGTGTGGCTGTGCCACTCGCAGGCGTGGTGGTCGCACATCAGCGGCGATGTCAGCGACGAGAATCGGGGCGGCTATCCGAAGGGGCCGGTCATCGAAGGGGGGCGCATCGTGGAGTTGATGCGCAAGTACCCCAACGTCATGGGCGATCTGTCGGCTGGAAGCGGCTACAACGCCGTCAGCCGCGATCCCGAGTTCGGGTACTGGTTCCTCAACGAGTTCCAAGATCAGCTCTGCTTCGGCACGGATATCTGTTCGCCAGGGGGCCGTGAGAGCGTACTGGTCAATCTCGCCGGGTTCCTCAAAGTGGCGCTGGCAAAAGGCAATATCTCGC
Organism: uncultured Armatimonadia bacterium; assembly: GCA_964549395.1. GTDB lineage: Bacteria > Armatimonadota > Zipacnadia > Zipacnadales > UBA11051 > UBA11051. The sequence continues at coordinate 8,367 of CAZJVY010000038.1, forward strand.
AGCAGGTTTTCGACAAGGTTGCGGGCGGCAACGCCCGCCGCGTACTGGGTCTATAGCACGACGGAGGCGATAGCATGTTCATAGACATTCACGTTCACACTACGCCGCAGCGCACCATGCCGTGGCCGGGACGGAAGGATTGCTTTGCGACGCCCTGGGAGCTCATAGAGATGTATGATGCTGTCGGCATCAGCAAGGCCGTGCTGCTGCCATGCACCAATCCGGAAAACGTGCCTGTAATACAGTCAAATGAAGAGGTCATCGGCGTTTGGGAGCGCTATCCGGACCGGTTTATCCCCTTCTGTAACGTTGACCCCCGCCAGTGCCATAACACGCCCGATGCGGACCTGGGCTACATGCTTTCGTACTACAAGAACTATGGCTGTCGAGGCATCGGCGAGGTCTGCTGCAATCTGCATTTCGATGATCCGCGTGTCGAGAACCTCTTTGACCATGTGGAGAAGGTCGGCTTTCCCCTCACCTTCCATGTAGCCACGCGCGACCGTGGGACGTACGGGTTGATAGATGACAGGGGTCTGCCCCGCTTTGAGGAACAGATCAAGAAGCATCCCGACCTGGTCTGGCTGTGCCACTCGCAGGCGTGGTGGTCGCACATCAGCGGCGATGTGAGCGACGAGACCTGGGCCGGCTATCCGAAGGGGCCGATTGTGGAGGGTGGCCGGTGTGTGGAACTCATGCGCAAGTACCCGAACGTCATCGGGGACCTTTCGGCCGGCAGCGGATTCAATGCGGTCAGCCGCGACCCCGAATTCGGCTATTGGTTCATGAACGAGTTCGAGGACCAGCTATGCTTCGGTACCGACGTCTGCGCACCACCGAACCGGGAAAACGTGCTGGTTAACTTGCTGAACCTCATGAACAAGGCACTGGCCGACGGGAAGATATCGCAGGCGGCGTACGACAAGATATCGCACCAGAACGCGCAGCGCGTATTGGGGATTTAGGGCATGCTGGGGCACCCGGCGCAGTATCCGCCGACGCTCTCCCCTACGCTAAGTGCAACGTCATGCCCGGCTCGGGCCAGTAGGTTTCGGGGAATACTTCGCGCGCTGCGGCCAGCACTTGGTCTCCGCAGTCCATATCGGTGTGGACGAGATACAGCTTCCCTACTCGTGCATCCCGGGCGACTGCCGCTGATTGGCGTACCGCCGAATGGCCCTGGTCGGCTTCCGGCTCCGGTTCCGTAAGACCCCAACTGGCCTCATACACCAGCACGTCAACGCCGTGGAAGTGCTCGGCCAGCGACGGTGAGTAGGCCGTATCGCCCGAGAAGCCGATCTCGATGCCGGTCCGCTCGTCGCGCAGGCGGCACGCGAGGCCTTCAACTGAGTGCATTGTGGGCGCGGTGCGCAGTGTCAACTCCCCGATGGTAGTACCGTCGCCCGGCCCAACCTCGACGACTTCTGGATGTACGCCACAAAGTCGCTCGAAATCATCCATCTGCATGTAATCGCGCGCCAATTTGACGACGCGTGCAATGTCCGCTTGGGGACCGATGATCCGCAATGGCTCGGCGTCGGCGGCGTCACCCTGGCGCAATCGCCGCAGGAAGATCACCCCTGCCAAACCGAGGTAGTGGTCGTGATGGCAGTGGGTGATGATGACGTGGTCCACGTCCAGCACCGTATGGGCGAAACGGGTCATGTTGATGGCGGCGTTCCAACCGCAGTCAATCAGGCAGTGGCCGTTCACCAGGAGGCAGGCCGTGTCGTTGTCGGCTTTCGGCTGGAAGCCGCCTGTGCCTATGAATGTGAGCGTCGTCTCAGCCAATTGTCTCAGGTCAGCTTCCCGATTCGCTGCGCGACTTCCGCTGCGAAGCGCTGAATGTGTTCGTCCACAAATGCCGTGATGTCCAGGCTCTCGTCCTCGACAAGCGGGCTGATATCCATGGCAAAGATGATGGCGGAGGTCACGTCCACTTCGTGCGTCGCGTGGTACGTAGCATGAGCAACGCGCCTGCCCATACTGGCCAGGTCATACCGCTTTCCGCCGCAGTCCTGGGAGTCAAACAGGCCCAGCAGGGACGTCGCCAGATTCTCGTGGGCCTGTACGTCGAATGCCACCTTATCGTCGTCAATCATCCAGTCCAGGTCGCGCCACACTTCGCAAGCATAGAGCTCATTGGGCCTGTCTTCAGCGGGAAGCTCCCGCAGAGCCCTTACGACCCGCAGCGCCACTCCCACGTGTGTATCGTGCTTATCCGCAAAGTTGTGGGTGTAGATGATGCCCGGTTTGGCAGCCTGGACGATGGTCTTCAGGTCGGCCACGACGGTCTCATTCGCCGGGTCCTTTACTGATGCACTGGGGTGATCCAGGAGTATCTGCGCGCCGTACTCGCCCACGTAAGCCGCCTTCTTCTGCTCGGCCCTGCGCACATCCCGCATCTGCTCATCCGTGTAGTCCGCGTAGAGGTCATCGCGAGGACTGCCGCTGCCGTTGGTGACGGTGACCCCGCAGAACCACCTGTCGCTTCTCCCGAAGCACTGCAGGATGCCATGGTAAGCCATGATTTCCAGGTCGTCCTGATGCGCACCGATGCCCATGTGCGTCGTCCGCGCGAGAGCGGCCCTTTCCTCCGTACCGTCGGGAACGAATAGCTCTGCGCCCTTCTCGTGGAAATTCATCTCATCCAGTCCTTTCACTCAACTCCGGCAGGCTGGCGGCTGCGATGGCCTGCCCCACCCTGCGATTGGCCTCATCAGGTAGATGAAGGGAAATCTGTTGGGCCAGCGTCGGGAAATCCTGCTTCAGCACTTTCTGCGCCTCGCGGAGCATAGTCGGGCCGCCCTCACCGGAGGTTACACGTCCCAGCACCAGTACGTGTTTGATCTCGTAGAAATCAGCGTAGTGCGCGATGGCATAGCCCAGCCACACGCCTATCGTCTCGAGTATCTTCACCGCCCGCTCGTCGCCCTTGGTGTGCAGCTCCTGGACAACTTTCAGTATCTCCGGCTCCCCCATCCCCTCTTCTGTGCCATCCGCTGCCCCGATACCGGCCGGACCCACAAGTCGGGCAACCGCCTGCTGGCTGAAGTACTTTGCGCCGCAGCCGTAGTCTTCCGACCATTCATCAACCGCCGCCTGCGGGTTGTAGTCAATCGGGCAGAAGGCCAACTCGTTCAGCCAGCCGTTAATGTGTCCGGACGTGTCCAGATAGCCGCCGGCTTCGCTTGAGCCCATCGCAATACCCAGAATGCCGACATCCTCCAACTCCATGCCCCCGGCAAGAGCGGTCACATCCCCGTCATTAACCACCACCAGCGGCGCCCCTAGCGCTTTGCCGATGTTGATGAACATGTCCTTGATTCTGGCGTTGAAGTCTTCCTTGGAGATGCCACGGAAAAGCGAGGCGACCTTGGCGCGGTTGTCAATGTAGATGCCGGCTGCACTGCCGCCGATGCCATCCAGCCTCGGCAGGTGCTCGGCAGCGCGTTTGATCGAGTCCATCACGCCATCCCAGTGGTATTGCGGGTCAGACTGCCCTTTGGGGTCCCACTCGACCTCTTCGCTGAAGACCACTTCTCCGTCCATTACGGCACTGGCCTTGCGGTCGCTGGCGCCGAGGTCGAAGCCGACACGGCAGCCTTGCAGATGGCCGCCGATGGACATGGTCTGCTCGGCCTCCTCCGGCATCTTGTCAATATCGGCGCTCTGGACGGTGAACGGCTGCTCGTACACGTCAACGCCCATCAGATTGGCGTCGAAGGCTTTCACCCCGCCGGGGGCGTAGGCCGTCTGCAGTTCTGCTGCGATCTGCGGGTTCCCCCCGATCGTGATCTTCCAGCCGCCCCGCTGCCACAGGAGGAACTTGACGAGACGTTCGACGTACATGCTATTGGCCGCATCCCGACCTGCGCCCGGACCGAAGACCTGCGTGCGATATACACTGGTTATACCATCATTTCGTTCCAGCGCAATCGCCAGGGGCACGCCGGTGCCCGATGCCGCCACCTCTTCCAGGAACGCGTGATTGGCCAATACTGCGGGCCGGAAACCTTCATCCAGCGGCGGCGTCACTGCCGGCGCCACCAGCTTCATACCATTTGCCATGTTGCTCCCTCTTCCTGCTCGCTAACGTATGCTGTGCCGTCCCTATTCGACGCCACTAGACCGCGCCCCTGCTTGCTTCCGAGCTTCCGTGCCCTGGCGACGGAAGGGGCCACCGTGCAGCAAACCAGTGTGACAAACGCCACTTGGGCATCCGTCTATCGGTACTCCTCCAGCGTTTCCATCATGGCCCAGAAGTTCTCTTCGGGCGTGCCAGCGACAATTTGGTTGCTGCAGCCGATGATGCAGCCACGTAACTCCTGCGCGGTCTCCAGAGCAGTCCGCGTCTCCTCTATGACCTCCTCCACGGTTCCGATGTGGAGGACTTCGCTGCGGACGCCGCCCAATAGCACCAGGTGCGGATAGTGCTCGCGTAGATCGTGCATGTCCATGAAGTTGCGGTCAATCTCATAGAAGCCATGGACGCCCGACCTGCCGAAGAGGTCATCCGCTATCGGCCAAAGGTCGCCGTCACTGGCGAACAGGTGGTATGCGCCGGCCGCTTCACACCCGCAAGATATGGCCTGCAGGCGGGGCAGCATGAGTTCGTGGAAAGTCCGTGGCGAATAGAACGGGCCACGCGTTCCACAGAAGTCGCCTCCGCCGAAGCAATACGGCAACCCGATCTGCGCCATCACTCGCGCGTTCTTGGGGCCACGGATTGCGGCGGCATCGAGATAGGTGGCGACGGTGTCCGGATATAGCACCGTTGCCTCCAGCCAGACCCGTTCGCGCGGCACTGCTATGCCCACTCCCGTCCCGGGAATCGCGCGCGTGCCGCCGAAGCGCTCCAGAGCACGTAGGTGGTCGGAAAAGGTCTCAGGCGTCGGCTGGTAGGCTTCTGCCGCCTCAACGCCCCTCTCCGCGGCCTCGCGCATCTGCTCAGGCGTCGGTTCCGGCAAGGGTTGGCGGGCGACTTCGCCGTATGTCTCCGTGGGGGGGTCGAAGCGCCACACCTCCCAGTACTGCTGCTTGTCGGGGTCGCCGTAGATGAACGTGTTCTCATCAATCCGCTCCGAGGGCTTCTGCGGCTTGCGCCAGTAGATGGTGCGCACCAAATCCAGGTCCAGCTTCTCACATATCTCGCAAGCATCGGCGAAGCTGCGCTCGACGAACTCCTGATGGGCTGCCTCACCTTCCCATAGCGCACATGCCTCGCGGTACTGCTGGATGCCACCGCCGACATAGGCCTCGCGCCCAAGCACATAGGAGCCGACGCATGAGCTGAATCCGGCCTGATATATGGGGACCTTGTCGGTTTCCTCATGGCGGAAAGCTGCGGCGACGCGTTCCTTGGGCAGCATGTGCTTCTCCCTTCCTCAACGGCACCATCGTCGTGCAGTCTGCACAGGCGCTATAGTTCGCAGCACTGCGTCCGGCAACCTGCAATTCGGAAGGTGACGGTGCCAGTGCAGCCGAATATGGCAGAGCCATTCAGACCAACAAGTATTACCCTCTTCTCCGTATCACATGGAAAGGTGCAGACATGTACGATCAGTGGTTGACCGACGAGATCAAGTCATGGGCCATACAACTGGGGGCTGACTTAGTTGGCATTGCGCCCTCGGAGCGGTACGCCGAGGCGCCGGTGGAGATGTCACCTGAAGGGCATCTGCCGGGTGCGACGTGTGTAGTGGTCGTAGCCATACACCATCCGGACGCGGCGATTGAGATCGGGGGCAATCAGCACCCTCAGGACTGTGGTCCCTATGCCATTCAGGGCACCATGAACACGAAGCTTGAGTGCATTTCGTTCCAGCTTGCGCGACGCCTGGAGGATGCAGGCCATAGCGTGGTCGCGATCCCGGCAACCAACGTGTGGCGGTTCCGCCCCTACAAGAACGTGACGGAGAGCTTTGCCCCGGACCTGTCGGACATCCATGCCGCAGCGGCGGCGGGCCTGGGTGAAATCGGGTACAGTGGGCTGCTCCTGACACCGGAGTACGGCCCGAGGCAACGGTTCTGCTGCCTGGTAACGGATGCCCCGCTGGCTCCGGACCCGCTCTACGATGGGCCGCCCCTGTGTGATATGTGCGGTGAATGTGTACGGCACTGCCCCACCGATGCATTCACGAAGGAGACGTCTGGCAAGCACGTCATCCATATCGGCGGCAAGCAGTTCTCCTACTGCAACAAGAACAAGTGGCGCTGCTCGTGGGCCGAGCACTTCGGGCTGGACCTGGATGTGCAGTTGCCGGAGTGCGTGAATGAAGACACCATTCTGGGGGCGCTTGACAGCATGGGGCGACGCGGCGGGGCGATGGGCTCGTGCCTGAGATACTGCCTGCCAGCATCGCTGCGTCTCAATGATCCTGACTACTCCACAACGTACCGCCGCCGTCGCCGTTTCATGGACGAGCGTCCCCTGGCAGAGCAACTGGAGGACGCGCAGGTCACGGCATACGACCGTCCGGCGACACTGACATCAACTGCCGTGCTGACAGACCGGCAAGTGGACCTGATCGCGATCGTGGATCGCGAGACGTGCCTGCAGCGGGGCTTCGACATGCGCCGCGAACTGCCGGACGCCGAAACACTCATCGGCTTCGGCTTCGAGTATGCGGAGACGCTGCAAGAGCCCGGGAGTACCGACGATGCGCCCAGGCCGCAGGCGGCGGTGGCCGCCACCCTCAGCGACTGGTCGGGGTTTGCCCAGTTGGAGTTGTGCCAGTACCTGGAGAGCCTGGGTTACTCGGCGCTGCCGGGGCTGCATCTACCGGCAAAGGGATTTGTGCCCGCGTCCGGATTGGCGGAACTTAACTCAGAGGGAGCGGCCGTTACTCCCGATTTCGGCGGTCGCGTGACGTTCGGCTGCGTGCTTACCAGCGCGCAGTTGCAGCCGGGAACACACATCTATCCGATCAAGTCGTTTGATGAGCCGTGGGCGCCCGATGACCTACGTGGGGTATTGGAGGATCACACCTTGACTTGGGGAGTTGACCTCTTTGGCGTAGCGGACCCAGACCTGGTTTCCGAGTTGGCCGCCAGATACGCCGAGCAGGTTGACGAGGAGGCCATGAAGTGGTCGGTGCGCGACACGGGCGGCTATCACGGGCCGGTGCTTCCGGTCATCGAGCGCGATGAGCAGAGGCACGTTCGGGGGGTGGATGAGGTGCTGCCGGGCGCCCGCTCGGTCATTGTCATCGGGTACCACTTCCCCTTCAACAATCTGTTGCTGGCGGCGGAGCCACCCACTGACGCCGTCGGCCCGTACAGCTATGCGGTCTATCAGACCAACCGGTGGCTGCGCTATGTGGGGCTGTCAATGGCGAGGGCGCTAGAACGTTTTGGTTTCAGAGCGGTGGTTACGCAAGATTTGTGCGACAGCGGCACGGTGGTGGCGAATCCGCGCGGGCCGCAGCCGGATGCCCTGGCGAACCGCTTCGCAGCCGTCGCGGCAGGCCTTGGCCACATCGGGAGGCACGGTGCGGTCATCACACCCCAGTTCGGGGTCACACAGAGGTTCATTGCAGTAGTCACAGACGCGGAATTGCCGGCCGACGCTCCCATACCGATTGAGGGTCCGTGCGCGTTCTGCGACGGCGGGTGCGTTGCCGCATGTCCCGTAGGCGCGCTAGCCGATGAGACGATTTCAGTCTGCGCTGACGGTTACTGCGAGGAGATGGCAGAATGGGACCGCTTGCGGTGCGAGTGGGCCAAGCGGTACGCCCTGGTCGGTGATGAGGGTCCTAGATGGGGCGGACAGACGACCGACCTCGCGCCACCCGAGGGCCAGATCACGCCGGAATTGCTGGCCTTCGCTTATCAGCAAAAGGACCCGATACAGAAGCACTTCACATGCATTCTAGAGCCCTGCCTGAAGGCGTGTCAGACAAGGCTGACCTGCGAGCAGTAGTGGCGTTGCTTCGGGTGCGCAGTGCACCGTCGTAGCGCTGTTACAGGTCGCGTAGGCGTACGGATAGAAGACAGCATCAGATTGTCAGAAAGAAACCAGAAACGCGTCCCGGGGTGCTCGATGCGTGCCTCGAAGCTGCCTCCGACCATCGCCATTAAGCGCCATGTCGGCGGACTGGTCATAGAGATTATTGATCAGACGCTGCTGCCGAACCAGTTGGAGATAGTGCAGTTGCAGTCCGTGGCTGATGTGTGCGAGGCGATAAGGTCGCTGCGGGTGCGTGGCGCACCGGCGATAGGATGTGCCGCCGCGGCAGGGGTCGCCCTCGCTGCCAGCCGCGCGCCTGCCATGGGTGAGCGGGCCTTTATGGGGCAGCTTGAGGACGCGATCGAACAGCTCGCCGCCACGCGTCCCACTGCGGTGAATCTGTTCTGGGCGCTGGAGCGGATGAAGAAGGCGATTGCCAGGCATTCAACGTCGCCACGTTCCGAGTTGATAGACGCCCTGGCGCTGGAGGCGAACAAGATCATCGCCGACGACGTGGCCCGGTGCCACGCCATCGGCAGATACGGTGCGCGGCTGATCGAGGCATCTCCGCGGATCCTCACCCACTGCAACGCCGGCGCGCTCGCCACGGCGGGCTATGGCACGGCTCTGGGGGTCATACGGGCGGCGGCTGAAGCCGGCCATGTGCGGCTGGTGTGGGTTGATGAAACGCGCCCACTCTTACAGGGCGCGCGCCTGACGGCGTGGGAGTTGGCTCAGGAAGGGATTGCGTGCCGTGTGATAACCGACAGCATGGCGGCATCGGTGATGGGACGAGGGCTGGTTGATGCGGTGATTGTGGGGGCCGACCGAATAACCTGCAACGGCGACGTAGCTAACAAGATCGGCACCTACGGGCTGGCCGTCCTCGCCAGGCACCACAACATTCCCTTCTATGTGGCCGCGCCGCTGTCAACCGTGGACTACGCACTGAGCTCGGGGGCGGATATCCCGATTGAAGAGCGCGCGGCGGCGGAGATCACGCACCTGGCAGGGCACAGCGACCATCCCGTCGTGCCCGTCGGGGTCGCCGTGCACAACCCAGCGTTTGATGTCACGCCCCATGAACTGGTAACGGCCATCATCACGGATCGGGGGGTCGTAGGGGCGCCCTATCAGGAGAGTCTGGCGCGCCTCGCGGAGGATGACTGAAGCAGAGGGTGCGGTCCGCTCAGATTCAAAGAGCGCGGGCGGCCTGCGTAATCCATGACACTCTCTCCGGCTGTGTATCGAGAGTGACGGGGCTGCCGATGCTTGCCACGAAGGGCGGTCCCGCCGCGGTTGCCTCGGCATTGATTTCGGCAAATATCGCTTGCTTCGGCGCGTCACGTAGCATGACTGCATCCAGATTGCCAAAAAGAGCCTTTTCCGGGCCGATCTGTTTCCGTATCGCGGCCAGGTCAATGACAATGTTCTTCTTGTTCTCCTCGAACGCCAGCGCGTGCGCTGCACATTCGGCCAGGTATGGCAGGCGCCCCTCGATCTGTCCCGTGAAATAGAAGATCACCAGCAGCCCCATGTCCGCCGCCGCTGCCAACATATCTCGCAGAAACGGCCACACCAGTCGCTCGAAGTCACTTTCGGATATCATATCGGCGCCGGTCAGGCACTCCTCGACAAACAGGCAGCGCAGCCCGACCTCATGCAGCGCCCGGATGTAAGCCAGCCTGTTTGCCAGCAAACGAGCAAACAGCTTCTCCAGCACACCGGGTGCCTGACGAACCATCCGCATCAGGCCGGCGAAGCCGCACAGATTGTAGCCACCCCAGAAGGGCGTGCCGGTACTACCGTACAAGAGGAAGCGGTCGCCCCAACGTGCCTGTGCGCGCCGTACCATCCCGTCCTGACCGTCCTGCAGCCAGCTTTCCCACGCCTGCAACGGCACCAGCCGCTGGATATCGTCATCGTCGGCGACGGTGAGTTCTCTGTCCCATACATCCACCGACGATGCTGCGGTGGCGACGTGCTCGGCGCCGAAGTCCGCTACGCTGCGCCTGTCTGCGCTGTGCCAGAGGCAGGAGGTCGCGGAGATGTCCACTCGACAGCCTTCAGACTGTTTATGGGAGGTGCCCCACATGCAGGGCATCCAGTCGGGCGGCGAGTCGAACGTGTTCCAGGTACGGCTCCAGGCCTCCAGACGTGCCTCGGTGTCTTCCTCGTGGGTCAGGCGGATCTCGCGTCCTCCGCCGGCCATCTCGCGGTACACTTCTGCAAGCTTGCGTCTGCGGATCGGTTCGCAATAGAGGCTCATATACAGAGGAGCGGAGGGGACGGCATCGCTTCGCCGGCCCGCGAGGGTGGATTTGAGGATCTGCTTGCCCGAGGTTGCGCTCATTTGCAGTCACTCTTGCGTTACGGGGCGCATGCGGCCGGAAATGCCTCGGTTCTGTTGTTACTGGAGGATTTGGCCGACCATGGACGCGTTGTCTTCGACCATGTTTTCATTGTCGCCGAGATACATGCCGACGTTCACGCAATCGGTGGGCTTGATGTTTGCGAAAGCGAACTCAAAGGCCTGGCGTGCATCAACGCGGCCCGCCCCCATAATCTTATAGCCGATGCATGGCTTGTCTATTGCGCGAATCGCCGCGCACGCCTTCTCCGGATCGCCAGCCTTGAACTTGTCGCCCTTGCCGTCATGGAGGCTGCCGCAGTTGTAGAAGCAGACGACGTGGAAATCAATTCCGAGGTCCAACTCATGTGCCCACAGGTGCGCCTCCGGCGCATGACCGGCTACGCCGGCGGGGATGCCCAAGTCGTGCATGTGCGCGGTCACAGCAGAGATACGGGCGGCGTCACGCTCGGCATAGAAACGGTCAAGCAGCCCGCCGTGGAGGTAGGCTGCCTTTGCCCCACACGCTACGACACGGGTGAAGCCGCTTTCGAGAGTGACGGCTTCGCTGTCGAAGCCGACCTGCGCGATCCACTGGATCGCTCCGCCCTCGTTATAGTATTCCCGCAGCAAGCGCTGGATGTGCATATCCGAGCGCATGACGGAGGTGTTGATGCCTGCCGCCTCGGCGCGGTGCAGGGCCGCCTTGAGGCGCTCGACGGTGTAGTAGTTGAGCATCTCCTCGTCGCGTTCAGAGCCTTGATGGCTGAAGCCGCTGAACGGATTGCCGCCAATGATCAGGCGGGATACCTGAAGGCCACAGAAATCCACCTTGGGGATCATCAAATGATGCACTCCTGCGAAACGACGCAGCGCGGATAGGCAAGGATGGCTGGCCTCCGCGCAATCACTATCGCCTGTATGTGCTCAATCGAGCATTAGTTTCGCCGCGCTTCGAAGACGTACTGCCGAGGTTTGACCGCCTTTTCGTAGTCCTTCGGATCGGCGATGCGCTCCTCAATCTCCTGCTTGCCGCCGACCTTCTCCATTCGCTTGTAGATGAGCGTCCATACACAGTCTTTTTCGGGATCAACTTCACACTTACCCTTGTCGGCGCCGCCGCAGGGCCCATTGAGCTGACCCTTGGGACAGCGCGTGACCGGACACACGCCGCCGTACTCATCCACGATGCACTCTCCACAGCAGGAACACCATTCATAGAACTCGCCGGCGCGGAACTTATCAGCCGCGAAAATCGTGTCCAGAGCCGCCGCAACCGGCTTGTTGTCAAGGGCCTCAGCAACGGCCTGAATGCCGCAGCCGCAGGCCATGACGAGGATGACGTCTGCGCTCTCGATGGCTTCCTTGTCGCCACGCAGCAGTCGCTTTATATCGAGGACCTGGCAGGTAACGTCGGGAACAACCGTGCCCGTAACCGTCTTCCCCGCCTCCTCGAGCCTCTTCTTCATCTCGGCGACCTCATACTCGCCTCCGGTCTGCAACACGGTTGCGCAGTCGCCGCAGCCGACGATGTAGATCCGCTGTGCCTCTGCCAGGGACTTGAGCAGCTCGTCGAAGTCCTTCGCCTTTGTCGCGATCACGTTATGCGATCCTCCTTGTCCCGCTGCCCGTCACAGGAAACGGCCCAAGCTATTGACGCGGCCGGGCCTAACGTTGTTTGCCGGCGGATACTTCTTCGTGGCAAGGATTATACCTGCGCGAAGGCAGATTTGCAACAGAGCGGCGGATGCAGGTGCCTGGAGCCAAGTGGACGAAGAATGACGCGGGCGATGCAATAGCGAGCCGAAAGGTTGAGAGCAGTGAAGGGCAGTCCGACTATATCAGCACTGATGTGCTTGCTCATCATACCGACGGCGGCAGTTGGGCTGGAGGTATCCTCGCAGGTCCGGCTGTCACCGCCGGAAATCGTCGTACTGCCATCCGGCAGACTCTATCTGCGCCAGACGGTGGAGGCAGATGTACCGGCCGGTGAGAGCGAGTTGGCACTGGAATGCCCGGTTGCCGAAGCCGACGAGCAGAGCGTGCGCCTGCGCGTGATGGAGCCTGAAGAAGGTGTGTCCATCGCAGAACGCTACCGCAGGCCGGAGGCCACCGGTAAGCTGTTCTGGAAGCTCATCGCCACAAGCCCGCAACATGCGGTGCTGCAGGTGCGCTGCTGTCCCAAAAACGTCTCCGTCGGGGTGTCGTATGATGCGCGCCTCCGGCCGGCCGAAGGTATGCTGGACCTGCTGGCGCGCGTGACGATCCAGTTCACCGGCTACAGCGACATGCACGACGTGTCGGCGAGACTTCCTTCGGGCGACACTCTCGTGACAAACCTGACCAGCGGTGCATCTACGACACAGGACCTCTTCGCCTTACGGGACATCCCATATTGCAGCCGCCACGTCTATGACGAGAAGGCATACGGCAAGCAGGTGGTCCATCTGGTTGAACTTGCCGTTCCGTCACGCTGCCGGGCTTTGGGCGCTGGGGCGGTCGCGTTCTACAGTGCTGAGAGTGAAGCCGGGAAGATGTTGGGGAAAGCGACGATGTCCGTGAATCGGGGCGATGAGCCGGTCGAGCTGCGTGTTTGCACGCTGCCCGACATAGCCGTGAGCGGTGGCATGACGAAGAGCGAACAGCAGTCTGTGAAAACGGATGTTTACAAGAAGCTGGCGCTATACGACCTGCATGAGGAGTACGAGTATTCGTTCCTTAACCGCGGCTCGCTGGACATTGAGCTGGTATACCGCGCACACGGCGAGGGGGATTGGCGCGTTGAGAAGAGCTCCCACAAATGCAGCCGGATTGATGCCGACACTGCCGAGTGGGTTGTGCCTCTGGCACGTGGACGCGAGAGCATTCTGGAATATACGACCGTGCAGAAAACGCTCACTCCCTGAGTGCCGCCCAATGTCGCCGACGCGACGGCGACCTGGCCGATAGCGATGAGGCGAACATGCTGGTTGACATAAACACATGCTTCGGCGTTTCTCCCAAGCGACGCGTGCGGTATGCCGACGCGGTCACGGCCGCGCGGATGTTCGATGAACCGGGTCCGCCGACGCCGACCACCCAAGACGTTGATTGGTCGCTGGACAATCTCCTGCGCATTCTTGATGAGCGTTGTGTTGATCGGGCGCTTACCTACAGCCTCCGCGGGAAGCTGTATGACTTCGTTACAGGCAATGACGAGACTGTGCGAGCCGCGAAGAAGCATCCTCAGCTTGTGCCCGTAGCCACCATTGACCCACGACGGCACTTCGGCTGCCTGGAAGAGGTGGAGCGATGTGCCGATTTGGGCTGCAGTGCGTTCCGCTTCTTTCCGGACGAGCAGGGCTGGGCCGTGGACAGCTTGCCCTTTGTGCACATCTGCGAGGCGATAGCGGAATGCGGCGCGGCGATCATGTTGCCGGCAGGCGGCTGGGGCCGGCAGAGCCGCATGGCGGACCTGATCTGCCCCCTCGGCGTGCCTCTCGTGGCCCTAGGTTCCACATTCACGGTCGCTGCCGAGAGCATTGCCGTGGCGGCCGCTTGGGACAACTTCTATTGTGAAACAAGCGCGCTGCACATGGTGGAGACCATCGAGGGGTTCGTGAATGAAGTCGGGGCAAACAAGGTCCTGTTCGGCTCGAATAGTCCGGAGTCATACTTCGAATCTGCGCACGGTCTGGTCGAGGCGGCGCGCCTGAGTGATGAGGACAAGCTCGAGATACTGGGTGGCAATGCCCGTCGCTGCTTCGGTTTGGGGGGCGCGTGATGAAGAAGATTGACGTGCACGGCCACCACGGCTTCTGGTCGTACCCGATCCCGCTCGCTGACCCGACCGAGCGGCTGCTACGGCTGTGCGAACGCGAGGAAGTAGACTACATGGCCTGCTCCTCGGCCCTTGCGCTCCTGTACAACATGGAAGAGGGCAATGCGGAGTTGGCAGAGGCGTTCGCCGATCACAACCCTCTTCTGGGGTATGTGTACGTCAACGCGAACTTTTTGGCCGAATCCGTGGCCGAGATGGAGCGTTACTTGCCGCTTGACTACTTCGTAGGTGTGAAGATCCATCCACGTCTCAGCGGCGTGGCTGAAAACGCGCGGCGGATGCAGGAGCTGGTTGCCGAGGTGGCAAAGCGGTCGTCGGTGCTTCTGATGCACACTGTGGATCAGAACGCGGCACGACAAATGGGGCGGTATGCCGAGCAGTACCCCGGTCTCAACATCATATTGGGCCATTCAGGGCACACCGACTCCGATGCGGCGGCGCAAGTTGCCAAAGACCGTCCCAACGTGTATCTGGACTTTTGCTGCGAATGGCCCGGTGCGGGCAAGATCGAGCGGGCCATCGGCATATGTGGCGTGGAGAAAATCGTTTTCGGCTCCGACGGCGACCTGCTGGACCCAGCCTTCACGCTGGGGATGTTTGCCGGCGCCGGGCTGACGGAGCAGCAACAGCGCATGGCCCTACACGACAACGCGGCAAGGCTCTTTGGCCTTGCGGATACGTAGGCGGCGCAGGGAGAGTCTGCCGACGACCACATGAAACAGATGGGAACCTGTCGGCCCCAGTCGGGCACGTGCAGGTTCCCATTGTCTTTCCGGACGTGGGCAGTAGCTCGCGGGTGCTCCCGACTATAGCGAAACAGTCATCAACTGTCCGGCGATTTCCGGGCAGTGATAGATGAACCACAACTCCTCTTTCGTGAGCGGCGCCTGATTGTGCAGGTTGGCCAGTTGCGCCAGCTTGAGAACCTGGCGCTTGTGCTCCTCATCGCGGAAGCCCAGGTCGAGCTGGTTGTACACGTACTCCAGGCCCGAGGTCCCGCTGTGGGCGCCGGCGGTGATGACGCGTCCCGTCTGCGTGTGCAGTATCTCGCCGCGGCCGAGTGTCTCGAAGTCGTACAGCTCGTAGTTGTGGCGGTCTTTAAGCGCGCCATCGGCGTGAATGCCGCTCTCGTGGGCGAAGGCGTTTTCGCCGACGCCCGGCTGGTTTATCGGGATGGGCACATTGAAGGCGCCGGACACGTAGGTGGCAAGCCTCCATGCCTTGCTCAGGTCAATGGCATCGGTCACCCAGTTGTCGTATCCCCACTTTGCGGAGTACTTGAGCGCGAGCATACATGAGACCAGGTCGGCGTTACCGGCCCTCTCCCCTACGCCATTGACGGTGGTGTTAATGTAGGCGTCCTGCCCTGCCCTACAGCAGGCTACGGCACCCGCACAGGAGTTGGCCACGCCGAGCCCGAGATCGTTGTGGCAGTGTAGCTCGATGGGCATTTGCACCTCCGTAGCCATAGTCCCGACCCGCTCGGCGATGGATTCGGGATCGTCATAGCCCAGAGTGTCACAATAGCGAAAGCGGTCGGCGCCCGCCTCTTTGCCGGCCTGAGCGAAGTCAATCAGGAAGTCCAGGTCCGTCCGCGAGGCGTCCTCGGCGTTGATGCCGGCAGTAATCGCGCCGCCCTGCTTGGCAGCGACCACAGAGTCCACCATCATGCGGATGATGTCCTCGCGCGAGAACTTGCCCCGGAATTTCCACTGCAACATCTGCTCCGACGTGGAAATGGAGAGGTTGAAATGCTCCACTGCGGTGCGGTCCTGGGCGATCTTTACGTCGGAGGCCAGTGCACGCGACCAGCCTGAGAGCTGCATGCGCTTGATGAGCGGACCGTCGTCGCAGCAGTTCTCCTTGGTGAGGGCCACGTTGGCATTGATGTAGCTGGCCTCGTGGGGAGACAGGGGGAAGCCCATCTCGCTCTGATAGACCCCCATTTGGTCCAAGAGCCAGTTAACGATCGTCTTCTGAAGCTTAGAGAGCGATATGCGGGCCGTCTGCTCTCCATCGCGGTTTGTCACGTCCACGAATTCTATTCTCGGCATGTCGAATATCACCCCATCTCGCCGACAGGCGGGAAGGTTGGTTATGCGGTTGTCCGGATGAAGCAACGACAGAGACTTCAGGGATTTACACACACTGAGGTATCGCCGTGAGCCCCAAACCCCAACGGACGCTAGGCGTCCGCATGGGCCACGGCGCAAGTAGGGATGGGGCCGGTTCGCCCCCTCCTCTGGCGCTCTGCGTGGCGCGCCCAGAATGTGGCATGCTGCGAGGTCATATCATGCATGGCAGTTCGGGATGCATTATACCCGAGATTCGCGGTTCGCGCAACCACCTGAGCTGCGGAGCAGCCGGTACGGCGGTCGCGCAAGACTATTTTCGGCACCCGGCTGCCAGCTCTGCGGTCAAGCTCGTCACCACTTGCAGGCGAGCATCGGGGCTCTCTTGCTCTGCTACAGCGCGCACCAAAGCGCTGCCCACGATCGCACCATCAGCAACCGCGCACACGGAGGCGACCTGTTCGGCGTTGCTGATGCCGAATCCGACGGCGACCGGGGTGTCGGTATGCTGCTTGACGCTATTGACGAGTTCCGGCAAGTCGGTTGGAAGCTGGTCGCGCACGCCGGTCACGCCCTGGCGCGAGACGACATAGACGAAGCCGGTCGTCCGTCTGATGATCTCTGCAAACCGCTCTTCCTTCGTCGTAGGCGCCAGCAGGAATACGGTCGCCAGCCCATTGGCGGCTGCGGCCTGGCACCATTGCTCGCTCTCGGCCGGGGGCATGTCAGCGACCAATACGCCCGATACGCCCGCGTCGGCGGCGTCTTGGGCGAAGCTGTCCGGTCCATAGGCCAAGATCGGGTTGAAGCAACTCATTACCACCAGCGGGGATAATACGCGGGGACTGATCTCGCGGATCATGCCGAGGATGCCTCTGACACTAGCGCCCGCCGCAAGCGCCGTCTCGCTGGCCGCTTGGATGACCGGGCCGTCGGCTATCGGGTCGGTGAAGGGGATGCCTACTTCGATGATGTCCGCCCCCGACTGGGAAGCGGCGACAATCAGGTCACCTGATTCCTCAATGTTGGGAAAGCCGCCGGTCAAGTAGATAATCAGCGCCCCGCGCTCTTGCTTGCGTGCGACTGCAAACGCTTCCTGTATCCTATTCATGGCATCGCTGCTCCAGTATCTGCCGCACTTCCTGGCAATCCTTGTCGCCACGGCCCGACAAGTTGATGATGACGAGACTATCCGGATCCAGACTGTCCTTCATGGCAAGAAGCTGGGCCACCGCATGGGCCGATTCCAGCGCCGGGATCACACCCTCAAGCTTCGAGATGCGCAGGAATCCCTCGATGGCCTCATCGTCTGTCACCGAAACGTATCGGACGCGGCCAATGTCGTGTAGGTAAGCATGCTCGGGGCCGACGGCAGGATAGTCAAGGCCGGCCGATATCGAATGAGATGGTGACACCTGGCCATCGTCATCCTGCAACATCAAGCTCGCGGCTCCGTGGAGAACACCGAACTTGCCCTTGCCGACGCTGGCGCAGTGTTTGCCGGTGTCCAGGCCCAGGCCTCCCGCTTCGACACCGATAAGCTGCACCTCGGCATCTGGGATGAAGGCGTGGAATATGCCGATGGCGTTGGAGCCGCCGCCTACACAGGCGAGTATATGTGTGGGCAATCGGCCCTCGCGCTCCAGACACTGCTGCCGCGCCTCGCGGCCGATGACGGCCTGGAATTCGCGCACCATCGCGGGGTACGGATGCGGCCCGCAGACGCTGCCGAGGACGTAGTGAGTGTCCGCGCAGTTCTCCATCCAGTCGCGGTTCGCCTCATTGATGGCCTCTTTCAGCGTGCCGCTGCCGGCGGCCACCGGAAAGACTTCGCTGCCTAGAAGCTGCATGCGGAACACGTTAAGCTCCTGCCGGCGCACATCCTCGGTGCCCATGTAAATCGCACATTCCATGCCGAAGAGTGCCGCAACCGTTGCGGTGGCAACGCCATGCTGACCGGCCCCCGTTTCGGCGATAAGACGCGTCTTGCCCATGCGCCGCGCCAGCAGTGCTTGGCCGATGGTGTTGTTGATCTTGTGCGAGCCCGTGTGATTGAGGTCTTCGCGTTTGAGGTAGACCGTGGCTCCGACTGCTTCGGACAGACGGTCGGCGCGGTACAGCAGACTGGGCCGGCCGGCATACTCCTCCAGGTAGCGTTGGAACTCAACGGTAAACTGCGGGTCCGCCATGGCGGTCTCGAAGGCCTCCGTCAACTCGTCAACCGCAGCCATCAAGCTCTCCGGCACATACTGGCCGCCGTAACGCCCGAAACGCCCTGCTAATGTCGTTGGAATGGACAATCAACTACACCTCCACCATTTTACGGACTTGAACTGTATCCCATGAGCGATGCAATGCTACTCGGCATGTAATCGGGGCTGACTGTCAAGGCAGGCTCCATCCGCCAGCCGTCGTATCGAGGCGCTGCCCGGCACCTGCGGAGAAATGCCCCTGCCGCGGATGGGCCGGAACACCCAGCAGCCCCGCAAGCGCCCTGCCGGGGGACGCATCTGCGACCAGACTGGTCCCGACCAGTACCGCGTCTGCTCCACCTACAGACACGTACTCGACATCAGAGCGAGTGTGAATTCCGCTTTCGCTCACCAGCGTGCAAGTGGGCGGAACCCGGTATGCCAGGTCCATGAATATGTCGAGACAGACCTCGAGGGTGTTGAGGTCGCGGTTGTTGATACCGATGATGCCGGCGCCGCTGTTGAGGGCGAAATCAAGCTCCTGGTGGGTATGCACCTCGACCAGGGCTGCCATGCCCAGGTCCTGTGTGAGCTTCAGCATGGTGGCAAGGGTTGACGGATACAGAGCCCCAACGATCAGCAGGATGGCATCGGCGCCGGCGGCGCGGGCCTCGTATATCTGGTACGGTGAGATTATGAAGTCCTTACGCAGGACCGGCAGGCTTACTGCCGCGCGCACCTGCCTCAGGTCCTCAAGGCTGCCGGCGAAGTAGTCCTCGTCAGTCAGGACGCTGACGGCCGCCGCACCGCTGTTCTGATACTCAGCGGAAAGCGCCGCAACGTCAAGATCGGCCTTGATGGAGCCGCGTGAGGGGCTGGCCTTCTTGATCTCCGCGATGACTTGCACCGTGTCGCTATGGATGGCGTTGAGGAAGTCGCGTGGCGGTGCTGCATCCTCAGCCGCCGCGCGCACGCGAGCCGCCGACTCGGCCGTTATCAGTCGGCTGAGGCGCCGTTCTGTGTTGCGAACCATTTCAGTCAGTATTGACATCTCAGCCTGCCTCCGTGGACCCACGACAGCCACCGCGGAGGTGTTCCAGAACGCCGCGTGCGGTGCCGCTATCGAGGCTTTCGGCCGCCATCATGATGCCTGAAGCGATGTCGGGTGCTTTACCGCCCACGTAGATTGCCGCACCGGCGTTGTAGAGCACAATGTCTCGACGCGGCCCGGGCTCGCCGTCGAGTGTCTGCTCGATGATGCGGGCATTGTCCTGTGGGGTGCCACCGGCGATGTCCTCCGGCGTAGCTCGGGCAAAGCCAAAGCTCTCAGGCTCCAGGTCGTAGGTATTGACAGTGCCTTCGTGCAGCTCGGAGACGCGCGTCACGCCGATAGTCGAAAGCTCGTCAATGCCGTCCAGGCCATGCACTACCAGAGCGTGGACCGACCCCAGCCGCTCCAAAGTATGGGCGAGAGTCTCGGTCAGTTCGGGAGCGAAGACGCCGAGCAGTTGACGGGATGCGCCCGCCGGATTCGTCAGCGGGCCCAGGATATTGAAGACGGTGCGGATGCCAAGCGCCCGCCGCGGGCCGATTGCATACTTCATCGCGGGGTGCAGATTCGGGGCGAACAGAAATCCCAGGCCGTAGGTATCAATCGCGTCAGCCACCTGCTCGGGTGATTGATTGATATCAACGCCCAGCTCCGCTAGCACGTCAGCGCTGCCGCAGTGACTCGACACCGACCGATTGCCGTGTTTCGCAATCTTCACGCCTGCACCTGCAGCCACAAGCGCAGCGGCAGTGGAGATGTTGAAGGTCTGCATCATGTCCCCGCCGGTGCCGCAGGTGTCTACGAGGTCCTGGCTGCGAGCACGAATCGGCACACACGCGCCCCTCATGCAACGCGCAAAGCCCTCGACGTGTTCCGGCTTCTCACCGCGGATCCGCATCGCCACCAAGAATCCACCGATCTCCGCCTCAGAGGCCTCTCCCGACATGATGTGGTTCATGGCGGCCTCCGCCTCGTCGGTGGTGAAATCATCTCCGCCGATCAGCCTTGTCAGCATGTCTCTGAGCATTCTCGCGGCACCTCCCTAGTCTGAGCCGGTGCAGATGCGGGCTCCGTCCACTCCCGCCATCTGCAGGAAATTGGACAGCAACTGCTTGCCGTGCTCTGTCATGATCGATTCCGGATGGAACTGGACGCCTTCCACTGCGAACTCCCGGTGCCTGACACCCATTATTTCACCCATGTCGGTGTGAGCGGTAAGCTCCAAGCACGCGGGCATGGTGTCTGGCTCGATGACCAGCGAGTGATACCTGACTGCGGTAAAGGGGCTGGGAATGTCTTCGAAGATGCCCTGGCCGTCGTGGAGTATCTCCGAGGTCTTGCCGTGCATGAGTCGCGGCGCACGAACGATGTCCCCACCGAACACCTGGCCGATGCACTGGTGGCCGAGGCAGACGCCCAGTAACGGGACCCGCCCCGCCGCAACCTCGATCAAGTCGCAGCAGATTCCCGCCTCGTTGGGAGTGCAGGGGCCCGGTGAGATGACTATGGCCTGCGGCTTGGCGGCAAGCACCTCGTCAACCGTCACCTTATCATTGCGGTGCACGAGGACCTCAGCCCCCAACTCGGACAGGTACTGGTACAGGTTATAGGTGAATGAGTCATAGTTATCTATCAGGATTATCATCTTCGCACCTCCATGGATCGGCTCTGAGCAGTCCGTGGCACCATGCTCTGCCATCAGGCGAAGCCCCTTTCCGCGAGACGCGCTGCATCGAGCAGAGCGCCGATCTTCAGCAATGTCTCCTGGTATTCGGTCTCAGGGACCGAGTCGGCCACGATGCCGCCGCCTGCCTGGAAGTAGTAGGTCCCGTTCTTGCCCACGATGGTGCGCAGCGTAATGCAGGTATCCATGTTGCCCGAGAAGCTGAAGTAACCGACGACCCCCGCATAGGGACCGCGGCGGACCGGCTCGAGCTCCTCTATGATCTGCATTGCACGAATCTTGGGGGCGCCGCTGACCGTACCGGCCGGGAAAACCGCTCTGAGCAGGTCGTACTGGTCGTAGCCATCGGCCAACTCGCCGATTACGTTGCTGACGATATGCATGACGTGACTGTAGTGCTCGACCTGCATGAGCTGGTCCACCTGCACCGTCCCGGGCTTGCAGACGCGGCCGATGTCATTGCGGTGCAAATCAACCAGCATGATGTGTTCGGCGCGCTCTTTCTCGTCGGCGAGCAGTTCGTCGGCGAGGCGCCTGTCCTCAGCCGGGTCCTTGCCGCGCCGGCGGGTGCCCGCTATGGGTCTGGTCACCACCTTGCCGTTCTCCTCACGTACCAGCAGCTCCGGGGAAGCACCGATGATCTTGGTGTCGCCGAAGCTGAGGTAGTACATGTATGGCGAAGGGTTGATGGCACGCAGGGCGCGATACAGGTCGAACGGAGGAACCTGCAAATCAGCAGACAGCCGGTGCGACACAACGACTTGAATGGCGTCGCCTGCAGCGATGTATTCTTTGGCCTTCAGCACCGCCTCGCGGTGCTGGCTCTTGGTCATCGTGGATCTCATCGCACTCGGATCGTCCGGGACGCGCGGCGTTCGCGGCTGACGCGGTTGTTCTGGAAGGCGGCTCTCGAGCGCCTCCACGAGGCGGTCTATGCGCCCGATGGCCTCCCAGTAGGCGGCCTGCGGATCACCGTCCACATGCGCGTTGGCCACGATCCTCATGCGGTGCATGACATGGTCGAATATGACGAGCGTGTCAGTAAACATGAACTCGCACTCGGCGAGGTTGAGGTCGTCGGGGTTCTCACTCGGCAGGTCCTCGAAAAAGCGCACCATGTCGTAGCTAAGGTAGCCGACAGCACCCCCGTAGAAGCGATCCGGCGTGGTCGGAGGTACGAACTGATAGCGGGACATCAGCTCCCTGACAATGTGGAGTGGGTCCTGGCCGTCGCTAAGCTCGCGCGTCTGTTGCGTGCCGCCGGTGGTGATGATGACGTGATTGGCGTAAGACGCGAGGCTCTGGTATGGGGCGCATCCGAGATAGGAGTAGCGCGCCACCTTCTCACTGCCTTCGACGCTCTCCAGCAGGAAGCTGTAGCCGTTGCCCACGCCGCGCAGCTTCAGGTACGCCGATACGGGCGTGTCAATGTCGGCCACGAGCTCACGGTACACCGGTATCAGGTTGCCGTGTTTGGCCTTCTCAATAAACTCCTCAAGCGTCGGTGTGTACATGTCGGCTGTTCCCCTCCTGTGGCAGTGGGCGGATGGGCCGCAGACAAAAAAACCGCGAGCGGCTGCTCTCCGCCCACGGCCTTCTGCAATACTCTGCTGTGTCTCAGGTGATGCGAGTGATGCAAACAAAAAGGCCGCGAGCTTCGCGGCGAACCAGCTCTCGGCCTTTATCTGCGTAGTCCAGGCACGCTGGAGCCGGCCCGCCTATGGCCAGCACCAAGCCCAAAAGTTGACGTTCACATTGTCCGTCTGGCGTGTAATCTGCATTGCTCTCACTTGGCCGCGAAGCATAACACCGACGCCAGGCCCTGTCAAGCCTTTTCTTGCGTCATGCAGATATGCACTCAGTCGAAAAACTTCGGATGCGAAGGAGGAAAGGGCGCAAGCAGCGGATAATTTGACCTCAGCGATCCGGAAGTCAGACGCGAGAGGATGTTGACAATGGGATTCCCGCGCCAAGTATTGTCGGCGCTCACGCTGATTGTCTTGGTTGCTGCAGCGGGCGGCATTGCGGCGGCTGAGAACTCGCCCACCGTTGTTGCCTACCGCCTGCAGACAACGGGGAACGTGCAGCTTTCGCTGCCGACGCCCTCGGAAGTCTCGGAGATACTCTATCGCGACGTGCGCGGGCAGTGGAGCACGCTGCCGGTTGAGATCACGGACAGCACGCTTCGACTGCGCATCGAAGTGAAGAAGATCAAGAACGGCCGCACCATGATCGTCCTGAACGTGCCGAAGCGCGTGAATATGGATGACAGTGAGCCGCCCAAGGTCGTGCGGTTCAATGTTGACGGCCACGCTTACGGATCCACGCGGACGGTCGCGCTCGGCGGAATAGAGATGGCGCCACGGAGGATCGAGATCGAGGTCAAGGACGAACTCAACTGGCTGCGAACGCGTTCGCTGCTGGTGACTGTTAATGGCAAGCGGCATACGCTGCGTGATGCGGGAGTTGCTTACGAGCGCATTTCGCCGAAGCATGCCATCATCACGCTCGACATGCCGCAGCTTCTCGAAGGCATGACGAGCGATAATACCGTAACGCTCACGATTGACGACTATGCGCTGGACGAGGACGCGCTGAACTGCTCACTATCGTTCCGCTACACTCCACCGTACCGGCTCGAAGATGGCAGCCTGATTGCCGTGGACACCGTGACGGCCAGTGCGGGATGGTCGCAGTGGTGGGTGCTCGCTGACGGCGTCAAGATGGACACGAGCTACGGCACCACGGCCGGCTACACGTGGCTGTCGGATGCCAGCAGCCAGCCGCACTGGATCCGTCTGGAGTTCCCCAAGCCCCGCACCGTGAGCGGCGTGGCGCTGTGGTGGGCTCACTACGAGACATACAGAACTTCCGTGGCCTATGATGTCCAGACCTGGGACGGCGAGAAGTGGGTGACACAGGTCAAGGTGAAAGACCAGGCGGAAACGCAGCGCTCGGAACATGCCTTCCCGCCTGTCACGACGACTGCGGTCAGGGTGTGGCAGCCGTCAATGTCGGGACATCCGGGACGCGCCGAGTACATGTGGGTTTCCGAATTCGAGGTGCTCTGAGCACGGGTGCGACTGCCAGCGGGGCCACAGGCAACGCCGGTTGCGCTGGGTAATCCGGTAAGCAAAGGGAGATGTGAAGTGAGATACGCGAGCCTAACGACCGCCTTGGTCATCTGCTGTGTGGCAATGATTTCGGCAGCATACGCGGCCGGTGCGAGTCGCGCCGCGAGCATACAGGTGTACCGCCTGCAAACGATGGGGTCTCTGACCATATCGCTGCCGGTTGATGCGGACGTTGAGCAGGTCATGTACCGGAATGCGGCAGGGAAGTGGACCATCGTGCCGGGACGCATCGAGAAGGGCGTGCTGCGCATGGACTTGGACCTCGCGGACATAAAGTGCGGGCGCACAATGCTGGTGTTGGGAGCGCCACGGTGGGTCAACCTCGATGACCAGGAGCCCCCTGCGGTCGTGTGCTTCGACGTTGACGGCAAGTGCTACGGGCGGGTCACCTCTCTGCCGCTGGGAGGAGTTGAGCGCGCACCCGAGGAGTTGGCGATCAGGGTCGAGGATGACCTGAACTGGCTGCGAACCAGGTCGCTACGGGTGACTGCGAATGGGAGATCGTTTAGGCTCTCGCACCCGGGTATCAGCTTTGAGCGGTCGTCCGCGAAAAGCGGCACAATCGTGGTGGATCTCAAGGCGCTGATGCCTACCGTGTTGCGGGAGAACAATGTGTCCATCCATATTGACGACTATGCCATAGATGAGGACGCGCTCACCTGCACGCTATCGTTCCGCGTGGAGCCACCCCATACGCTAGCGGACGGAGCCGTGGCCTCCGTGGACAGCGTCACATCCAGTTCGGGATGGGCCGAATGGTGGGTAATGTTCGACGGACTGAAGATGGACGCTTCAGGCGGCACCACAGCCGGCAAGACGTGGCTGTCGGAGGGTAATGCCCTTCCGCACTGGGCGCGTGTGGAGTTCCCGGAGCCGAGAAAGGTTAGTGAGGTGGCCATCTGGTGGGCGTACTACGGGGGCTTCCGCACGTCGGTCGCCTACAAGGTGCAGACGTGGGACGGGCAGACCTGGGTTACGCAAGTGGACGCCAAGGACCAGAAGGCGGTGCAAACATCGCGGCACGAGTTCGGCCCCGTCACGACAAAGGCAGTGCGGATATGGCAGCCGGCGATGGCCGGCAACCCGATCGAACCGGAGTATATGTGGGTTTCCGAACTCGAGATAAAGTGATGAGTTGTGAAGTCGTGCACGGCGGCAGTAGAAGTGCGCGCACTGCGGAGGGGTGCAGGGCGACGGTCCCAGGATTTGCCAAGAACGCCGGTATCCTGTATAATAACAGCCATCAATCATCGCTATAATCTGTAATCGCACAGGAGTCCAATGAAGTATGAATTCCACCACGCTGGACCGTTTCAGTGACAAGGTTTTGCAGATAGTACGCGCCAATGGCATAGGCATCTTCTCCCTCTCAGCAGCAGATAACCGCCTCTACCCGCAGACGATCAAGAACGGCTCGTTGCGCGTTGACCTCGAGAAGATTGACCCCATTGATATCGAGGAGGAGAGTGCCTTTTCGGCGCACGTATGGCGCGCCTTCCAGCACGAAGTCCACCAGGTGAGTGACGAGCCGCTGCAACTCTCCGGGTATGAGCTGCCTCCTCCCGTGCTGATCCTCCCGATCATCTGGAGCCGCGAGCCGATTGAGGAGGGCGAGGAGACGATGCGTCGGGCCGTCGGCCTGATGATGCTCTGGGAGAAGCGCGGCGCCAGGGAATTCGACGCGGACGACCACAATTTGGCCGATACTCTCAGCGCACAGGCAGCCGCGCTGCTTGTTGAGGAGCAGCTTGCCGAGTTTGAGGACATTCAGGCCGCCTTCGCTACCGTACCCATCGGTCTGATGCTGGTGGGCTTGGATGAACGCATAGTAGTCGCCAACCAATCCGCCAGGCAGATAACGGGCCAGACCAACCTGACCGGCCGTTTGCTTCGCGATATTGACTACCAGGGCCAGTTGGCACGGATCATTGATGAGTTGCGCGGCGGCCGCATCGGCCAGACGACCTTCGTATCACCCAGCGGCCTCAACTACATCGCCAACGGGCAATCCACCCACGACGAACAGATAATCCTGGCTTTCAGTAGTTCGGCGATCAACCAGGACGCTGAGGAGCTTGTGGGCCAAGTGGCCCATGAGCTGCGCACCCCACTGACGGTTATCCAGGGCAATCTGCAGACGATCGAGGCATTGCTTGAGGGTGGCATCGAGGCCGATGATACTGAGTTGGTGGCCGAGTTTCTCGGGACGGCTTTGATTCAGTCCACGCGGATGTATCGCATGATTGACGAGACACTCAACCTCTCACGCATCCATGTGGGCAAGGAACTCGAACTGGACATCGCGGAGTTCGACCTTGTCGAGGCGGTCAACCAGGTGTTTCTCGAGTTGCATGACCGTTTGGTGAGGTACAACGTTGTGGCGGAGATGCCTGACCTTTTCACGATTGAGGGCGACCGCGGCAAGATTATTTCCATCATTGATAATTTCCTGAAGAACGCGGCCAAGTATTCGAACCCGGGCACCACCATCACGGTGCGCGTGACATCCGAGAACGGTACGGTGGCACTCTCAGTACAAGACGAGGGAATCGGGATTCCTGAGGATGCTATCCCACGCATAGGCCGGGAGCCGGGCTTCCGCACGGATGTGTCGAAGGGACAGGCGGGCGGCATCGGCCTTGGCATGGTGTACACGAGGCGCGTCATCGAGGCTCACGGGGGTCAGATGGAGATCGAAAGCGAACTCGGGAAAGGCAGTACGTTCACGGCCATTCTGCCGGCGATCCAGCACTAGCGGCGTTTCGTCGATTCCGGTAAGTGTGACGGGGCGGTCTACAGTGGGCCGTCCCGCTTTCGTGTCTGCAGTACGTCGGCATCAGCATCTGCAATGCTGTCGTCTGGGCGAGCGCTGGACGTCACCACAGACCAGCCGACCAGACCGGACATTGTCGAGAATAGGACTACCAGCACATGCCATGCCAGCTTGCCGGATATCGCCGCTTCCTTTGGCAAACCCACAGTCATCAGCAGGCCCGCGCCGATGGCGTCCTGCGGGCCGAAGCCTCCGAGACCGTGTATCGGCAGAACACTGCTGAGCAGCAGCACGGTGCTCAGATAGACCGCTGCCATGGGGTCAACTGCCAAACCCAGCGCGTGCAGACAGGCATAAGAGAGCAGGCAGTTGGTCGTCCACAGCACGAGGGTCAGGCACGCCAGAGCGGGCATGGTAGCCCGAAACCATGCGAGATTGCTTATCTCCAGGGCTCTGTCAAGAAAGCTGGTTAGCTTGCCGGTTGCGGGCAGGCTATGGAAGGCTGGACGGCCTGTCATCCACATCACGGGCGCTCGCAGCATGCGCACCACGGGCCGGGGCCACAGCAGCAGGCCCACCGGCAGGGCGAAGCTGAGTGCAGCCAGCGGGATCGCCGCTTGCAGCGCTCGCGGCACTGATCCCGGTGTGATGACGGCTGTGGCAAACAGCAAGCTTGCTCCCGACAAGTCCAGCAGCCGCACCGCGATCAGGATCTTGCTCGCCCACGAGGCGCCAACCCCTCTTTCGCGGGCCAGCAGCGCAACGAACGATATCTCTCCGGTGCGCAGCGGCAGAACCACCAGTAGGAACGCTTGCGCTGCCGCCAGAGCACCTAGCCGCAAGGGGGAGGCGGCGTGCC
>CAZJVY010000039.1:0-10926 GCA_964549395.1 uncultured Armatimonadia bacterium
AATGTCTCGCCGGTCCGCAGGAGACGCTACTTCACGCCCGCGCCGCCGGCAGGCTTCGCTATCTCTGAGAGGCTGAAACAGAGGATCTCGTTTTCTGACCTGGACCTGCTGGACCCACACTGCCGTTGTCCGCGTGATTGTGACATCATCCTGTGCCGTAACGTCATCATCTACTTCACAACGGAGGCAAAGCAGCGGGTACATGAGATGCTGGCAAAGTCACTACGTCCGGGAGGAGTACTACTGGTCGGCGCCACAGAGAGAGTTGCAGAAGCAGCACAATTGGGCCTGACGTGCATCAGCCCGTTCTTTTACCAGAAACCGGCGTGCCATTAGTCTCTGCTTCTGACGCCTTACAGGCAGGCTTCGCCTCAGAACTCCGCATACTCGCCCTGGATCAGGCGCTTCTCTCCGGGTATCGCGTCAATCCGCCGCTCGTCGTCTGCCGAAAGCTCCCAGTCGAAAATCGCCATGTTCTCCCTCAGACGCTCTTTCGAAGCCGTCTTCGGGATGACAATGATGCCCTTCTGCACGAGCCAGCGGAGGCAGACCTGGGCAGGCGTCTTGCCGCACTGCGAAGCGACCGCCCTGATGACATCATTATTGAGGGCCTGGGTGCGTGCCAGCGGCGCATACGCTGTCACCGCAATGCCGTGACCGTTGCAGAACTCCAGAAGGTCCCTCTGGTACAGCAATGGATGGAATTCGACCTGATTGGTGCAGATGGGCAACGGCGACACGTCAATCGCCTGGGCCAGGCGCTCCACAACGAAGTTGCTCACCCCGATGCTGCGTATCTTGCCCTGCGCCTGCAGATCACGAAGCGCTTCGAACGACTCCGCCATCGGAATGTGCGGGTTCGGCCAGTGCATGAGATACATGTCCAGATAGTCCAGCCCCAACTCACGCAGATTGCGCTCACAGGCCGCAATAAGGCCATCGTGCCTCAAATCCTCGGGCCCGACTTTGGACGTGATGAAAAGGCTCGCCCTGTCGAACCCTTGCAGGGCTTTTCCGACCGCCGCGTGGTTATCATACATGTCCGCGGTGTCAATGTGGGTGTATCCCATCTCAAGAGCTCTCCTGACCGTCAAGGTGCACTCGTCCCCCTTGAGGCGCCAAGTGCCCAGGCCCAGCATCGGCATCTCGCGGCCTGATTGCAGTGTCAGTTGTGGGATGCTCAATTTCATCACCTCAAAATGTTCTGACAAGCCCGGTAGGTTTTGCACATCGAGGAGTCTATGAATATGGTTCTCCCCAGCAGTCCGCTGTCCTCCTCAGGCCCCCGGGGGCTCTTCAGCGGCAGCAATTGACGGCTATCCCGATGATCTCCGGTTGGGACGTTGGAGCGACCGGCCGTCAGTTGCTTCGCCGTCCGGCGGTGCGCGCGGGCAAGCACGCCACTCCTCGACGCCGCCGCGTTTTCACCGTCTTGGGGCTATCGCGCAATATTTCTTGCTTACCCGCACATGGCCAGAATCGGCCGTAGCGGCCATTACTAGGCCCATCGAGTAGATGAAACGAAAAAAGTGCGAAAATGTGCGCAAGAAAACTTGCGCTGGCGCTGGAGATGTGCTATGCTTTCTGCCGATGGCCTAGGGTCTACAGGTTGTCTATGGGGGGAAGGATCATGAACAGTATGCTGCCGTACCGTATTGGCAGCTCTCAAGCAGGCCTCGGGGGGACCGGGATGAGAACGAAGAGGGAGCCAATCCGGGTAGCCGCCGTCACAGGCAAATGCATGACAGTACTTTCTGTGATGGCGGTTCTGTTGTGCTTCGCCAGCACGGGTGCCGCCGACCTGCTGTGGGATCATTTCGGCGTACAACTCGAGTTGGACTTCGACGCCGCTCACACGGACATTTACCAGGGCGTTACCACGTATCCGTTTGATCCCGACAGCTTCGCGCCCACGAAAAACCTCTGTTCGGTGGACTGGTGGATGGACGACTGGCACGGCTCCTGGTCCACCGACGATATCGGGGATATCCAGAGCTCACCCGGATATGGGACCGAGCCTGCTGGAGGGGAGCCCTACGACGTCGAGGCCATGTATTTCGACGACGACGCAGCCAACCTGTACATCGCGATCGTCACCTCATTCCCGCCGCCGCCCGGCCTCTACGAGAGCCGCCTGGGCAACACCCTGGTTGTCACTGGGGATCTCGCGCTGAACCTGGGCCTGAACTCGCCTTACAGCGACGGTTTCCGCTACGACTACGGTGTCAATGTCAACCACGAGCATCGGCCGATCTCTGGGAATGCCACTTCCGGTGGCACGACTGTAGGGAACGAGGTGTACCGCACCGCGAACTCCGACTGGTATCTGGGCTCGCCGCACAACGCCATTCCGGGCAGCGGCGAGTTGACCAACTTCGATCCAAACTGGAGTGGCTTCAGCGGTTCTTATGCAGGCGCGGCAACCGTCGCATACCGCCAACTGGACTTCGGCGGCTATGAGGAAACGCTGTGGCCGACATACGTTGTCGAAATCACAATTCCGCGCTCACTGCTGGTGACACTTGATATCGGCGACGTCATCGGCCTCAGTTGGGCCAGCGGCTGCCGCAACGATGCCGGAACCATCTCGCACAGCGCCTGGGTAGACGTACCCGAGCCGGGAACACTTGTGCTACTTGTGCTTGGCGTGTCCGGCCTCGGCATCTACCGTAGGCGACGCAGCAAAACCCAACCCGGTGAGGCGTAAGCCAACCTTCTCCTACGGCGAGATATCCATTCGAGGTACAGAGGCAGACCCTATGCGGGTCTGCCTCTTCTTGTGCATCTGCACTGTACCCTTGTCTCTGTGAGTGATGGGTGCAGTGCCTAGGCTAGCACTTCTGCCACAGCCACCTCTCGCCCCTCCTGAAGCGAGCGCTTTCCCGCCTCCAGCACAGCTATGACCTCCACTTCCTGCTCGACCGGCACCGCCTCTTCCCCTGTCTTGAGCTGATGGATGAAGCGTTCGAGTAGATAGTAGTACAGATCGTCCAGCTTGGGCATCAATGATTCCCAGCCATTGGTCCCGTAAAGGTTGATCTGGTACCCGGCGCGTATGTACGCCGATTCTCCCACCATCAGGACCAGGTCTCGGCCGTTCTCAAAGCGCACGCGCACGATACTGAGGTCTGGCCTGCCCACGTTCAGGCACGATGCCGGCGCCGAATCGCCGCCGAAGACGCCGTAGTACATTGACAGCGCGTGTATCCCATAGTACACAAGCTCGTTGCCGCAGATTGCAGTCGCCAGGTTGATGTCACCCAGTTCGGGGAGTCTCTGCTTCAGTGCGACGATGTCCGGCACGAAGCGCAACGAACTGGCCGACATGAACGGCGTACCCGTCTCCCGCACGATGTCCGCAATCTCCTGCGCGCGTTTGGCGGTCATGGCAAGCGGCTTGTCGCAGTAGGTAGGCACGCCGTTGCGGAGGGGGTGGACGGCATACTTGCACTGCTCGCCCGAGCCGTCGTCAACAATGACCACCGCATCAACGCCGTCGCTGCACTCCTCGGGCGTGTCGCAGACCTCATCAATGCGGGCCGCTTCGGCCAGCCTCTCAGCCCACTCCTTGTGTGGGTCCCATACCTTGACGATCCGTGCATCCTCGATGTGCTTGGCCGACTTGACGAACGTCCATTCCCACTGATCTGCCTTGGCTTCATCAAATCCGTTGAAGGTGGTGGAGAAGGCGGTGCCGTGGAAGGAGCCCGGGGTTCTTGGCACTTCCTCACCCCGGTATGACGGGCCGTATGTTGCGGCGGATATGATGCCCAGCTTCAGCATGGCAGTCTCCTCGTTGCGGCCGGCACGCCGCTGCGTGCCGCCTCGTGTTGCTACTGCAGGACTTCGGCTATGGTGATTTCTCGCCCCTCAGCCAGCGATCTCTTACCGGCCTCCAGGACCGCGATGACTTCGACTTCCTCCTCGACCGGAGGGCTCTCTTCGCCCGTTCGCAGCAGGTTCATGAAACGTTCCATCAGGTACACATAGAGGTCTTCCAGGTTCGGTACCAGCGACTCCCAACCCGTAGTGCCGTAGAGGTTAATCTGGTAGCCGGCGCGCGCGTATTCCGGCTCTGCCACCATCAGGACGAGGTCGCGACCGTTTTCATAGCGCACGCGGACGATGTTGCGGTCGGGCTGGCCCACGTTGAGGCATGAAACCGCCGGCGAATCGCCTCCGAATACGCCGTAGTACATCGAGAGCGCGTGTATGCCGTAGTAGACGAGCTCATTGCCGCAGATTGTGGTCGCGAGACTAACCTCTCCCAGCTCCGACACTCGCGCCTTCAGGGCGAGGATGTCAGGCACGAAGCGCAACGAACTCGCCGACATGAACGGGGTGCCTGTTTCCCGCACAATGTCCGCAATCTCCTGCGCGCGTTTGCCGGTCATCGCGAGCGGCTTGTCGCAGTAGGTCGGTACGCCCTTGCGCAGCGGGTGGATGGCGTACTGGCACTGGTCGCCGGAGCCGTCATCGGCGATTACGACCGCATCAACCCCCTCGCAACATTCCTCGTGGGTGTCGCACACCTCCGGAACGTCGCAGACGTCGGCCAGGCGCTCCGCCCATTCCTTCTCCGGGTCCCAGAGCTTGACGACCTTCGCCCCCTCAACCCGCTTGCTGGCTACACCGAAGGTGCAGTCGTATTGCTTCGCTCTGGCCTCATCGAAGCCATTGAAAGCAGTCGTGAAGTACGCGCCATGCGTCGAAACCGGCCGCAGTGTCGGGTTGTCTTCCGGCGCGTAGGTGGCGCGGTAGGTTGCCGCGGCAATCATTCCCAGCTTGATCATCAGCAGATGCCTCGTTTCGATTGTCTGATTTGGTTTCCGGCTATAGAGCCATTTCCGACAGCTTGACGGGCCGTGCTTCGGCCAGCGACTTCTCTATGGCAAACATCACCCGGTGGGTCTTGAATGCTTCCTCAAAGCTGATCACGTCGTTGGGTTTGCCGTCCAGAACGCACTGGATGAAGTGGTTCACCTGCGGCGGATAAGGGTGATCCAGTACATCTCCCGATTCGGCCTGGGTGGTGGGTGTGACCATCCACTCATCCGCACGCAGACCGGCCAGCTTAGTGGACCACAGCTTGTCGTTCCACAACGTGCCCTCACTGCCGATCAGTTTGACGTTAAAGACGTATGGCTGACGGCAGTCTATGCAGGACGTGCATTTGCCGGTGCTGCCATCGGCGAACTTGAGTAGCGCTGTCGAGGTGGTATCATACTCGTAGGCTTGGGCAAACGGCGCGGAGGAGCGGGTCGAGTATGCGTACACCTCATCCACCTCGCGCTGCGCGAAGGCCATCATGGCGTCGAGAGCGTGGCAACCGGCGGTAAGCAGTGCGCTGCCGCCCTTGTCCTTCTTGATGTTCCATTCGTATTGCCCGTACCAGGGGCCGATGCCGTGATAGTAGTCCAGCTCGAAATGGTGTACGTCGCCCAGCAACCCCTGCTCCATGCAAGCGCGCACCAGATGGAAATGCGGGATGAACCGCAACTCGAAATAGACCGTCGAGTTGACGCCGGCTTTGGCGATGGCATCGCGCATGGCAAGCAGGCTTTCGTAGTCCAGCGCGAGCGGCTTTTCGATCATCAGGTGCTTGCCCGCTTCTGCAGCCTTGATGCTCTGCTCGGGATGCAGCCAGTGAGGCGTGCAGATGTCCACTACGTCCAAGCCGGGATGTTTCAGCAAGTCGTCGTACTCGCGGTAGAGCGTCGCATCCGATCCGCACTGCTCCCGGATCTGGTCGGGGCTCAACTCCTTGCTGGAGCAAACAGCAACCACTTCGCAATCGGGATTTGCCTTGAATGCCAGCAGGTGCCCACTGGCGGCCCAACCCAATCCGACCACGCCAATCTGTACCTTTGCCATTCCTCATGACCTCCTGTCTTAGTGCCAAACGCTCTGCACATCTCTGGCACAGGCCTCAGAATACGCACCCAACAATCACGCTATTCCGCACCGACGAACGCCTTGAAGCGGTCCAGCAGGTCATCCGGCGGATCGAAGGGGAAATCCACCGGCCGCGCTTCCACCGTGCTCATGTAGCCGGCCAGGATGACCAACCACTCGTCGAGCGATGTCTTCAGGTTGGTCGGGCTGGGCTTGCCGTCGTCCTCCAGCCAATCGAACATTGCATTGGTGAGGCCGGCCTGCCCCAGCACGTCATCGTCTCTGTACTGGTACTCACCGGTCTCGACGGTACCGTCAGGCAGAGACCGTTCCCAGCCGAACATCCGCCAGTGTATGAATCCGTGGGTGCCATATACCGCGATCCGCTTGTGCCCCCAGTTGGGTACGTCCTTGACGAATACCGGGGCGCCCTCGCCGGACTGCAATGCCCCGCGCATGCCGTTGCGGAACGTTATCAGCGACTCGGCGGTGTTGGGGCTGGGGTGCGTGCCGTCTATGTCGTCATACCCCGAGGAAGCCCCAAAAACCGTCTCCACCTCCGGATAGCCGGCGAACGCGAACATCAGGTCAATCACGTGCACCCCCTGGCCCGACATCGGCAGCACCGCGGAGGCGTCGAGGAAGCGCACCTGCCCTATCTTGCCTGCTGCCACATCCTCCAGGAACGCCACAACCTTGGGATGATGGCGCAACTGGAAATTGACCGCTATCTTCGTGTCCGTCGCCTGCTCCAGGGCGCGCAATGCCTTGTAGTCTTCAGCGCCGACACATACCGGCTTCTCGACGATGACCCCCGGAACCCCGGCATCGGCCAGCTTGGTCAGCAAGGGGACGCGCAGATCGGGGCGGGTGACACAATGCACCACATCCGGCTGCTCTTTCCCCAGCATTTCATCAAGGTCGGTGTAGCGGTTGGCGATTCCCCACTTGTCGCCGTATTCGTTGAGGCGCTCCTCGCTCATGTCACAGCAAGCGACCTTGGCACCGCGCGTGATATGCTCGTACGCCTGCGCATGGCCGTTAGAGCGCGGCCCACAACCCAGAAACGCACACTTGTAGCTCATCCCATTCTCCTGTCTGACTGATATTGCTCTGCCTGTGGCGCTCTACAATTCACCGAGCGCGCGGTATTGTCCTTCCGGTGCCGGCCCTCCGATTCATCACGCGATCTCTACTCGAACGGACGCCAGTCACTGACACTCTCTACCACGCGGAATCTATCGCTACAGCCGAGTTTGCTGTAGAGCTCTCGCGTCCACTCATAGGCCGGCGGCATTTCGCCGATGAAGGTAATCGGCCGAGGGAAGACCAGCGCGAGGTTCTGTGGCAGATCCCCGATCCGCAAGATGCCCAGGAACTCCGGAGTATCAGGGCTACTGTGCGTCTCTGGCGGCGCCTCCAGCACTAGCTCCGTCACATCATCATCAAGCACAGCGGCATAGATTGCCAAGACCGCCGCTGGGCCCTTGCCATAGACAGCGGTGGCTTTGACAGCTTCCAGTTCCCGCAGCAGCGCCAACCCGCCCAGAAGATCGTAGGTTTGGCGCTCGGGAAGCGTGCAGCCGATGGTCTGGCAGCCGCGCCGGACCGTCCAGCGCAGCCCCTCGCCCATCTGCGTCGCGCCCGTGCCCCGCACCTCGACGACCGCTCTTCCGAGACCATCACCGACCTGCGGCCGGTCCGATCCCCCGCCGCCGAACGACGACTTCGCATCATCCATCGCACACACCAGAGTCGTCACTGCATCCTGGCGGCTCAGCGGCAGCGTCAGCCGCGCCCAGGCGGTCATCCCGTCGCCGGTGTCGTACTTGTAGCTATACACGGCCCCACTATCGCGAGAAGCACCGTCAATCCGGGCCTCGCACACGTGAGGGGAACATGGCGGGGGAATGTACCTGAATGTTAGTTCGCGCAGTCGCTTCAGGGTCGCGGCCTGGTGCGACCGCCATTGCTGCTCCTCGGCCACCTCTGGAATTGGGGACTGCGGTATGAATATGTCCGAAATCCGTCGCATCTCGTCGTTTTCGGGAAGCTTGCCCCCGAACACAAGCAGGTTCTCTTCCGGCTCGACGTAATCGGTGATGTCTTCGGCAACCGGAGTGTCACTGCCTTTCAGGTGCAGGTCAAACCAAGAGAAGATGGCTTTGCGGAGCTTGGGGGTGTAACCGTGCGGTGCCAAATCCTCAACCAGATCGCACTTGTCGGCTACCCCGAGGTTCTCATACACCCGGTGGATGCGGTGGACTGCCTCACGGAAGGCATAGGGCCGCCACAGCATATCATCGGTGCCGGCCGCCACCAGCAGCGGGCGCGGCGCGATCAAGGCACCAATGTCGGCAGTACACCACCGGTAGTAGTTGACCCAGAAGGTGCAGTCGCAGTGGCCGTCTATGGCCCTGTCGCAGATTATCTGCTCGATGGTGCCGGTCTGGCACACCGGAACGACACACTTGACCCGTTCGTCAGCCGCACCGAGGAACCAGGACATTGCTCCTCCGCCGCTGAGGCCGGTTACGCCGAAGCGCTCAGTATCCACGTCATCGCGCGTACTAAGGTAATCCAACGCACGCATGGCATTCCAGACCTCGACTCCCGCCGGCGTGTAGCCCCGGCTCATCCAGTCCCAGCGCCCCTGGCTGTAGGTGCCATGATGAATGCCCTGTGATTCGCCGAGCTGAATCGGGTCCAGCACCAGTGCCACATAGCCATGCCGGCCGAACCAGCGCGGATTAGCTTGATACGGGATGTTGACCTTACCTTTGGTGTGACCGCACAGGTAAAGCACGGCTGGCAGCGGCTCGGCAATCTCCGCCGGCCGGTAGATGTTGCCTGGTACGTAGGCGCCGGGCACCGACTGGAAATGCAGCTTCTCCACCACGTAATCGCCACGGTCGAGCGTGCCCGTGACGGTTGCCTGTAGCGGCGTCTTCTCGGGCAGCGGCCACAGCCCCAGCATCTCCAGCCACTGCTGACGGCGCTGCTGCAAGGTTGCCTCCCATTGCTTCTTAGTGGGAGGTATCGCCACCGCCTTGCTTGCCACTGCGCGCGCTTCCCGGCACAACCAGTCGAACACCATTTGTGGGCTCCTCCCGGTGCGGAACGGCCAATTCGGACCTCTTCTGCTGCTCGCGTCGGCCTGCGCTTGAGTTCCCTGCTGCAGCCGGTCCTACCTCCCATTGCCACGGGATGCCGGGCAGGGGGAAGGCCGTAACCGGCTTCACGCAGGAAGTTGGCACAGACACGGCCAAAATAGGTACGATGAATGAGGGGGAGGACGTTCAGACAGCCTGAGGAGTTGCGGCATGAGCGTAAAGGTTCTGGGCATATCAAGTAGTCCCAGGGTCGAGGGCAACAGCGATCTGCTGCTGCGTGCGGCGCTGGAGGGCGCGGCAAGTGCGGGAGGCCGGACCGAGTACGTCAACCTGCACGATTACAGCTTTGCCCCCTGCCGTGCGTGCGACGCCTGCTGGCAGACCGGCGCCTGTCGCTGGCAGGATGACTACCAGGAGCTCTACGCCAAGCTGGTTGATACTGATCGCCTCATCTTCGCCACCGGCATACAATTCATGGGAGTGTGTGCCCAGGGAAAGACGCTAATTGACCGCTGCCAGTGCCTGTGGGCGCGGACGCACGTCCTGAAGCAGCCGATCTCGTCTGAGGATGAGCGGGACCGCCGCGGCATGGCAATCGCCGTCGGCGGGTCAAGAAGCGAGAAGATGTTCGATGCGGTTCGCATGACGATGCACTACTTCTTCGATGCCCTTCAGATGAAACATTCCTATAACTTTTTCGTCAATCAAATGGACGCGAAGGGAGCGATCATGGAGCATCCCACCGCCCTTTCGGAGGCGCGCAGGCTGGGCGGGCTGCTTGTTTCAGAGCCGCAAGCGCCGGACAGGGCGGTGGATGTGGAGCTGTTCTGACGCCCCCAACATTGCGACCTGAGGCACTGGCCTGTCTGGTGGAAAGGTGATACCTGTACCAACATGAAGAATAATGACGAGCTGTGCATCAATACGCTGCGGTTCCTTGCCGCCGACGCCGTAGAAGCCGCCAAGTCGGGCCATCCGGGGCTGCCGCTGGGTGCCGCGCCGATGGCCTACGTGCTGTGGGACCGGTTCCTGCGGCACAATCCGCAGAACCCAGGCTGGTTCAACCGTGACCGCTTCATCCTGTCGGCGGGCCACGGCTCGGCTCTGCTCTATGCCCTCCTGCACATGACCGGCTATGACCTGCCGCTGGAGGAGTTGAAGCGCTTTCGCCAGTGGGGAAGCAGGACTCCGGGCCATCCGGAACACGGTCTCACGGCCGGCGTGGAGGCGACTACAGGCCCGTTGGGGCAAGGCTTCGCCATGGGTGTCGGCATGGCGATGGCCGAGCGCTTCCTGGCAGCCACGTTCAACACTGAGGCCGGTAGCCTCGTGGACCACTACACCTACGCCATAGTCTCCGACGGCGACCTGATGGAGGGCATCGCCTCCGAAGCCGCATCGCTGGCAGGCACCCAAGGGCTCGGCAAGCTCATCTATCTGTACGACGATAACGACATATCCATCGAGGGCAGCACGGACCTGGCCTTCACCGAGGACGTGGGAGCACGCTTTGACGCCTATGGTTGGCACATCCTGTCAGTTGAGGACGGTAACGACCTTGACGCCATTGACCAGGCCATTGGGCAAGCTCAGGGCAATGCCGAGCGCCCATCGCTCATCATAGTCAGGACCCACATCGGCTACGGCAGCCCGAGGCAGGATGACGCCTCGGCCCACGGAGAGCCGCTGGGCGCGGAAGCGCTGGCCGCCACGAAGGACGAGCTGGGCTGGCCGCAGGAACCGAGCTTCTATGTTCCCGACAAGGCCGCCAGCCACATGCGCGAGGCAGTTTCACGCGGACAGCAACTGCAGTCTGAGTGGGAGAGCCGCCTCCAGGAGTTCCGCACGCAGGAGCCCGAACTGGCCGCGGCGTTCGAGCGGTGTATTCGGGGCGAACTGCCTGATGGCTGGGATGCAG
>CAZJVY010000039.1:10936-34549 GCA_964549395.1 uncultured Armatimonadia bacterium
CCACCGAGAAGATGAAGATGGAGATGGGGCACCAGCTGCCCACCTTCCCGCCCGATAGCGCCGATGCTACCCGCAACAGCTCAGGCAAAGTGCTCAATACCCTCGCCCCCAAGCTTCCCAACCTTATCGGCGGGTCCGCCGACCTGGCTCCCTCCAACAAGACCGGTCTTCAGGGATTCGATGACTGCAACCTCGACCATCCCGATGGCCGCAATATCCACTTCGGGGTAAGGGAACACGCGATGGCCGGCATCATCAACGGCATGGCTCTGCACGGCGGCATGATACCGTATGGCGGCACCTTCCTGGTGTTCGCCGACTACATGCGCCCGGCACTGCGGCTTGCCGCACTGATGCAGTGTCACTCGATCTTCGTCTTCACCCATGACAGCATCG
Organism: uncultured Armatimonadia bacterium; assembly: GCA_964549395.1. Classification (GTDB taxonomy): domain Bacteria; phylum Armatimonadota; class Zipacnadia; order Zipacnadales; family UBA11051; genus UBA11051. The sequence goes on from CAZJVY010000039.1 coordinate 11,333, forward strand.
GGGTGGGTGAGGATGGCCCCACACACCAGCCTGTGGAGCAGGTGATGAGCCTGCGCGCCATTCCGGGCTTGATTGTGATACGACCTGCCGATGCCAACGAGACGGCGGCTGCGTGGCGTGTCGCCTTGCAGCGCAAGGGGCCGGTCGCTCTTGCCCTCACGCGGCAGAAGCTGCCGACGCTCGATGCACAGACCTGTCCCATCGCCGCCGGTGTGCCACGTGGGGCATATACGCTCGCCGACGCTGACAGCCCGAACATAATCATCATCGCCACCGGCTCGGAGGTGCAATGGGCGCTGGGGGCCAAGGATGAGCTTGAAGCCAAGGGCATTCGAGCGCGGGTCGTCTCTATGCCGTCGTGGGAATTGTTTGCCGAACAGGGAGACGACTACCGGCGGCAAGTCCTGCCCCCTGGGTTGCCGAAGCTTGCAGTGGAAGCAGGTGTGACCATGGGCTGGCGCGGTTTCGTGGGTTGCAGAGGCGATGTCATTGGCATTGACCGGTTCGGCGCCTCAGCGCCCGGCAATGTTGTCATGGATGAGCTAGGGTTCAGCGTGGAGAATGTTGTCAGCCGGGCACTCAAGTTGCTGGGTAGATGACACAGGGAAAGCGAGGACCTGCCGCATGGAACTGGGCATGATCGGTCTGGGCCGCATGGGCGGCAACATGGCCGTGCGGCTGATGCGAGCCGGGCACCGCGTTGTGGCTCACAGCCGTACCCGCCAATCGGTTGACCGCATGGTTGAGAAGGGGGCGGAAAGCGCCTACTCTCCCCAAGAGCTTGCCGGCAAGCTGGTGCCGCCGCGTGTTGTATGGCTGATGGTGCCGGCACAGACGGTTGAGCAGGTGCTGGAGGGGCTTCTCCCCCATCTCGCGGCGGGCGATCTGGTCGTGGATGGCGGCAATTCCCACTACAAGGACACGGTCCGCCGGGGCGAGATGCTGGAGGGATGCGGCCTCCACTTCGTTGATGTCGGCACGAGTGGCGGCGTTTGGGGGCTGGAGGAAGGTTACTGTCTGATGGCTGGAGGGTGGGATGGGGCCGTAGGACGCATCCAGCCGCTGCTCGAGGCTCTGGCGCCGGGGCCTGAGCGCGGCTGGGCGCATGTGGGCTCCGTCGGCGCTGGCCACTTCGTCAAGATGATACACAATGGCATCGAGTACGGGATGATGCAGGCCTATGCTGAGGGCTTCTCATTGATGGAGGCCAAGCGCGAGTTCGATCTCGACCTTCATCAAGTCGCCGAACTGTGGCGTTCCGGGAGCGTGATCCGGTCCTGGCTGCTGGACCTGGCGGCTGAGGCGCTCGGGGAAGACCCGACGCTGGCCAACGTTGCGCCATATGTAGCCGACTCCGGCGAGGGGCGCTGGGCCGTGGCCGAGGCCATTGAGCTTGATCGTGCGGCGCCGGTGATGACCATGTCGCTGCTACAGCGCCTCCGTTCGCGGGATGAAGCGTCCTATTCGGATCGGTTGTTAGCCGTGCTGCGCAGCCAATTCGGCGGCCACCGAGTAAAGACAGAGGAGTGAGCATGGGCCAGACACAGATTCGTCCGCACCTTTTCGTCGTTATCGGAGGCACCGGCGATCTGATGCGCCGCAAGCTGCTGCCGGCGCTGTATCACCTTTCTGCCGAAAGCCCCCTCGCCGACAAGTGTCAAGTGCTAGCCGTGGCGCGCAGCCGCCACATGGACGACCATAGCTTCCGTGCCTGGGGCGATCAGGCACTCGCCGAAGCCGGGCTGACGACTACCGATGACGCGGCATCGGAGGAGCAGTGCCGCATGGGCTGGTGCAATAGCTGCCTGCATTTCTTCTCTATCGGTGACAGCACGCCGGCGGACTACAACGCGCTGGGCGCACGCATCAGACAACTCGACCGCGACTATGGGCTGGGCGGCAATCGCGTCCTCTATCTCAGCGTCCCGCCGGCGTCGGTAGGCAACACAGTGAGCGCGCTGGGTGAAGCCGGCCTCAATCGTGGCCCCGGCTTTACGCGACTGGTAGTGGAGAAGCCATTCGGCCACGATCTCGACTCCGCCCGGCAACTCAACGCGGTGATCCACAGGTACTTCGAGGAATCGCAAACATACCGCATAGATCACTACCTCGGGAAACAGACCGTCCAGAATCTATTGGTATTCCGCTTTGCCAACCCGGTGTTCGAGGCAGTGTGGAACCGCCATCTGGTGCAAAGCGTGCAAATAACGGTAGCGGAGAGCGACGGCATCGGCATGCGCGGCGGTTTCTACGACCAGGCCGGTGCGTTACGCGATATGGTCCAGAACCACCTGACCCAGTTGCTGGCACTGACAGCCATGGAGGTGCCGGCCGTCTTCGACGCTGATGCCATCCGCGATGAGAAGACCAAGGTGCTCCGCTGCATCGGCCCCATCGCCAATGACGACGTTGTGTTCGGCCAGTATGGGACCGGTAGCATTGATGGGCATGATGTGCCCGGCTACCGTGAGGAGCCGAAGGTCGCCGCCGACTCCAGCACCGAAACGTTTGCTGCCATGCGGCTCCACATCGCTAATTGGCGCTGGGCGGGCGTGCCGTTCTACCTGCGGACCGGGAAACGTCTGCCTCGGCGTACTACCCAGATCGTCATTACCTTCCGCTGCCCGCCGCTGTCTTTCTTCGAGCCGTTCGCTTACTGCAAAGTACACTCCAACGCACTGGTACTTACACTGCAGCCTGATGAGGGCTTCGGACTAAGCTTTGAGGTGAAAGCGCCGCAGGAGCCGTTCAGGATGGTGACGCAGAGTCTCGACTTCCGTTACGACGAGGCATTCGGACGCATTCAGGACGCCTATGAGAACCTGCTCCTCGACATCGTGGAAGGGGATGCCACGCTGTTCGTGCGCGCCGACGAGACCGAAGCGGCCTGGCAGCTCTATTCCCCGCTCCTCAAGATGGAGCATGAGGTGCATCCCTACGCGGCAGGCACATGGGGCCCAAGGGAGGCCGACGGCGTCCTCGCACCCGAGGTCATGGCATGGTACACACGGTAGTGCCCAATATCCACGTCTTCGCCGATATTGAGGAACTCAGCCGGGCGGCCGCTGCCGCTATCGCGCAGCTTGTCGCCGGCGTCACAAGATCCCGAGCGGCCTTCTCCATGGCTCTTGCCGGCGGCGCCACTCCCGGCACTCTCTATCATCACCTGGCCACTGACTTTCTGAACGCGACGCCCTGGGCGCAGATGCACTTCTTCTGGGGTGATGAGCGCTATGTCGCAACGGATGATGAGGCCAGCAACTACCGGATGGCGCGCGAGGCACTGCTGGATCATGTGCCTGTGCCGGAGGCGAATGTGCATCCCATAGAAACGCACTTCCCGCATCCGGACATGGCCGCCGAGGCGTATGAAACCGTGCTGCGCGAGCATTTCGGCGGCGAGCTTCCCCGTTTCGACCTGATCCTGCTGGGTGTCGGCCACGATGGGCACACGGCCTCGCTCTTTCCGGAATCCCCCGCACTGCAGGAGACAGAGCGCTGGGTGGTGCCTGCCACTACGCCCGGCGAGCCGCAACAGCGCGTGACTCTGACATTGCCCGTGCTCAACAATGCGGCTGTGGTGTACTTCCTGGCCGCTGGGCCGGAGAAGGCTGAGCCGGTACAACTGACCCTGGACGATGCCACTGACCCGGCCCCATGTCCTGCAGCCGCCGTTCGCCCTACCGAGGGCGAACTGCACTGGTGGCTCGATGCGGCGGCGGCCGGGGTTTCGGCCATTTCTCATTCGCTGTTGTGAGCACAGAGCGACCTAACCCAGCGCGACATCGAGTATCATCATCACCGTGAACCCCACCATCACACCCATCGTGGCGAGGTCGGTATGGCCGCCCCGCTGTGCTTCGGGGATCAACTCTTCTGCCACCACGTATATCATCGCGCCCGCGGCAAAGGCCAGTGCGTAGGGCAGCAATGGCTGCGCCACCAGGAGCAGTGCGGCCCCAGCGACCCCCGCCAACGGCTCCACCATGCCGGACAACTGCCCGTACATGAAGCTCTTCCCACGCGACAGCCCCTCGCCGCGCAATGGCAGAGCTACGGCAATGCCCTCGGGGAAGTTCTGCAGGCCGATGCCGATTGCCAGAGCCACGGCGGTCGCAACGGTCGCCGAGGGCAGCCCTGCCGCTGCAGCCCCGAATGCGACTCCGACAGCCAGCCCTTCGGGGATGTTGTGGAGAGTGATGGCAGTTACCAGCAGCGTGCTCCGCTGCCAGGAGGTCTTTATCCCCTCTCTGTGGGGTGAGGTGATGCCCGGGTGCATGTGTGGAAGCAGCTTGTCCACACCCCACAGGAAGAGCCCTCCAACCATGAACCCGACGGTGACCGGCACCCAGACGGGCAGAGCGCCTCCCCGTGACATCTCGATGGCAGGGGCGAGCAGCGACCAGTAGCTGGCCGCTATCATCACGCCCGCCGCGAACCCGAGCGCCGCATCGAGCGTCCGCCGACTCAGTTCACGGCCAAACAGGGCGGTGGCCGCACCCAGTGCCGTAACGGCCCACGTGAACAGCGTCGCCAAGAGAGCCTGTAAGACCGGATGCTGTTGCGCAAGCCACTCGATCACACGCGCCTCTCCCTCTCTTCGGCCATAGTGCGCGGTGTAGCCGACGCCTGCCGGCGCGTTCTATGAGACCTCGATGTCCAGCGAGTTGTCCCACAGCCCGTGGATGTTGCAGTACTCCACCGCGTAGAGTGTCGCGCTCTTTTCCAGCATCACGGGTACGGTCACCGTCGGCTGCGCGAACGTCGGTCCCAGGTCGAATGTGGCAACATGGACGACCGGTCGCCCGCCGGCATATTTGGCGAACAACTGGATCCACTTGATGTGATGCTCGGTCGTATTGGGGTGCGGTACCTCCTTGCCGACGACTATCTTGACCCCGAACGCCTCTCCCGCCTTCACGGAAGCGGGGGCCTCGATGTGCGGTACGTGCTTCTCCTTGCCTTCGTGCTCCGGACTGATTATGACATCACCAAACCGTGCCATTCTTGTGCACCAGCCTTTCCCCAGTATCGTTAGCGTCCGTATGCCGTTTCTCTCTGCCGACGGATTGCCAAGAGCCGTGTCACCCCGCCAGCTTTGCCGCAATCTCGGCTACACGGCGGCCCTGGGACCGCGCAATGGCCAGTTCGTTCTCCGTGGGCGTGCGGCTTCCGTCGGCGCCGGCCAGAGTAGATGCCCCGTAGGGACTGCCTCCGCTTATCTCATCCATATTCAGCAGCCGCGTCTCCGTGTATGGGACTCCCACGATGATCATCCCGTGGTGCAGAAGCGTCAGCATGGTACTGACGATCGTGGTCTCCTGCCCCCCGTGCTGAGTGGCCGTTGATGTGAATACGCCGCCGATCTTCCCGACGAGCGCTCCCTCCTGCCATAGCGGGCCGGTCGCGTCGAGGAACGCCCGCAGTTGGGCGCACATGTTGCCGAAACGCGTGGGCGTACCGAAAATGACGGCATCCGCCTCCCGCAAGTCATCAAGCGTTGCCACCGGCACGTGAGCGAATTGGCGGCGTGTTTCGGTGCCGCCCGCTTGGGCGATGATCTCGTCGGAGAGCGTCTCCGGCACCTGCAGCAACTTCACCTCCGCGCCGGCCACTTCGCCTGCGCCTGCGGCGATGGCCTCAGCCATGCGCCAGATGTGCCCGTACATGCTGTAGAAGATGACATCTACTTTCATGCCTGTCGCCTCCCGGTTCCTGATGGTAGCCGCAAAGTCACCTGGGCAGAAGCCTTGGTTACTCCGACGGCCAGACCGCCTGTCACCGCCGCGATTGTCGTTCCACGAGTGCCTCCGTCACACTTCGTGCACGGCGAGGATGTCATGAATGCCAGCAGTTTCGATATGCGCTTCCACCCAGCCGTCGGCGTAGGTCCACTCGACCTTCCGCTCCCCTGGCTCGAGGCTCACGCGCCGTGGCTTCTGGCCGGTACGTACCCTCACTGTCACCGGCCCGGTCGGAGATACGTCTTCGACAATGTGCAGACGCGGGGTCAGCGAGGGATTGACCGCACGGTTGACCAAGTGCACGGCCAGAAGGCCTTGCCGCGCGCGTAGGCTTACCTCCAGGCTGCTAGGGCCGGAGACGCTTACTCTACGCTCTATGTTCACATCTGCAAGTAGTTTGCCCGCGAAATCGCGGATGCGTGGATGGTGGCTGACATAGTAGCTGCGCATGAAGTCGCCGTGTATGCCAATCACTTTGCCCTTGCCCACATGGCGTATCGTGACTGCGGGGTAGTCCGTCTCATCCTTGCCTGGCTGCTGTTGGTCCATCACCTTCGCGTACACGTCCGCGTCAACCGCAGTCACGGGCTGCCATGGGCCGGACAGAGTGGCCGCTTCACCCGCCGTGGCGACGTGCCATGTTCCCTGCCTCCGCTCGCCGGCCGGCTCAACACCAACCAGCTCACCATGCGCCTCCGCCAGGTGTGCACCACTGATCAGTGCCATGCCGCCTTCCCGGGCATACTCATCTAGCGCATCGGCCATTTCATCTGAGATCGGGTCCTGCTCGCCTACGACGATCAGGCTGTAATCGCCCGCCCGCTCCATGAGGCGCGTTTCATCAAGCACGTCAACATGGAACTGGTTCTCCATCAACAGATGCAATGCACCCTCGGCACTGTGCGAGCTGTCTCCGACGCAGAATGGCTCGGGATTGTGCCGCCAGACATGGTGGTCGCCCAGTAGCACGGCTGCTTCCGGCACCGACTTCGTGAACTGCGAGAACGTCTGGCGCTGTCGGCAGGAACCCGCGACCTGTGCAAGTATGTCCTGGTGCCAGGTGGTCAGCCAGCCGCTGCGCTGAGGCACATTGTACACAAACACCGTGCCTCCGCACGACATCACTTCCGCCGCCTCCTGACAGAGCCCTGTTACCGTCTTCATCTGCCAGGCTGCCCGCTCGTGGTCCGAATGTCCGTGGAATGTCCAGGTGAAGGCCCATGCCATCAGGTTCCAGGGCATGCCGTGGCCGTCCATATAGCGGCCCTCCATCTGGGCCCTCTCACAGCCGAACGATGGACTGAAATCCCCTGAAAGGTAATCCACCGGCGCTGTCACCGGCCCGGGCATCCGCACCGAGTACATCCAGTTGCTGCATACCGCGCAGCTCGGCTTGCGGGCGTGAACGGCATTGGCATACTTGCTCACGTACTCCACGAACAGGTCGCGATGGAATGCTCGCCAGGCCGCGAACTTGGGGTCGTCTCGCTCAGTGGGCGCGTCCTTGATGCCGGTACGTCCCTCAAATTCCGCGCGGCAGCGGTCGCAGTAGCAATCCCGCACGGCCCAGCAGTCGCCATCAACCCAGAAGCCGTCCACGTCATATTCGTCAATGATCTCAATGAGTTGCGGGATCATCAGTTCGTCAAGGTAGGGGCTTAGCGGACACATGTAACCTGCTCTCTTGCTGCCATGTCCACCGCCGCGCTCTCCTTGCCCATCAACTCGCATCCATTCCGGGTGCAACTCGGCCGCGCGGTCGTCCCATATCCCGGAGTAGTGCACCGACAGCGGAATGCCCATCTCCGCCGTCACGTCACGGTGAATGCGCAGTGCGTCCTTGACGATGCCCGGGCTGGGACTTCCTACTTTGGTTGGGTAGCTGGCATAACCCGGGTGGCCCTTGCAGTCACACTGCACGAAATCCGGCTTCACCTTCGCCAATTGCTCGCGGAGGTGTTCATGCGTCAACTCGGCGCCAAGCTCCGTGTCCTCGGCATTTGCGTGCAGGTCATAGTGCAGCCCGAAGAATGCGTTCTCCCACCACTTGCTTGTCTGATCGCTCATCAGATACTCCGATTCACCTGAGGTGCGGTTCGACTGGCAGTATTCTTGAACGCGGCCGGACACGTTTCCTGCCGGACTGCTGTTGTGTGCGGTCTTGAGGTCTTCTGAGGGAAGAGCAGGTATGACCCGCAGGCCGGGCGAATTTACCGCCTGCAACAGAGTGTCGGAGCGACATGGTAGAGCGGGCCCGCACGGTGGCGTTCCGAGACCGGCAACCAATGTGTAAGAAGGACGGAGCAATGGCCAAGAAGCAGCCGATCAAGGTAGGCGTCATCGGCCTGGGACGCTCAGGCTACAACATTCACATCCACCGTATGCGCGGTGATGACCGCTTCAGAATCACAGCCGTGACTGACTGGCTCCCCGAGCGCATGGAGGAGGTGCAAGCCGAGTTCGGGTGCGTCACTTATCCCGACCACAGGGCCCTCTTGAGGGATGCCGACGCCGATATAGTGGTAACGGCCACTTACTCGGACACGCACGCCCCGATCTCCAAGGACGTCCTCAAGAGCGGGAGACACTGCATCTGCGAGAAGCCGATATCCGACAGCTACCAGGCCGCCAGGAGCCTGATGGATACTGCCACGAAGCAACGCAAGAAGCTGTTCATCCATCAGAACTACCGGTTCCAGGCGGAGGCGCGCCACATCCTGGATGTCATCAAGACGAAGCGCATCGGCGAGGTGTTCGAGATCCGCATGCGGGCACTGGGTTTCTCACGACGCAATGACTGGCAGACCTTCAGCAAGTACCACGGCGGCGTGCTCAACAACACCTGCCCTCACTTCATTGACTTGGGCTTGCAGTTCCTGGGCGCACCGGTAAAGGACGTCTTCTGCGACCTGAAGCAGATCGCGTCCTCGGGGGACGTGGAGGACCATGTGAAGGTCCTACTGAAGGCGGAGAACGGCCGCGTCTATGACATGGAAGTCTCCAGCGTCTGCAGGTTTGATGAGCCGAAGTGGACTGTGCTGGGCTCCTGTGGCACGCTGCTTTCCGACGGCAAGACCAGCAAGATTGAGTGGTTCGATCCGAAGAAGCTCAAGAAGCTCCCCGCAATTGACCAGCCGGCACTGGACCGCAAGTACGGCAACGATGATGTAATCCCCTGGCGGTCGGAGGAAGTGCCCTCGGTGGGGCCGTCAATCGGCGACTTCTACGACAACGTCTGGGCCGTGCTGCGCGAGGGCAGGGCCATGGTGGTCAAGCCCGAGGAAGCGCTGGAAGTGGTGCGCGTCACGCAGGCCTGCAAGCGTGTAAGCGGCTTCTACGACTAGCCGGCAATCCGTTCATGACTGCCCTGTCGGTGCTTGACCCGTCGGTCGCGGGCACCTACAATTGACGTGAAACGATTCGAGCGTTGGCTTCGCGCCATTGGCCGCGTGGCAGACGCTTGTGAAATTGCCTTCCCAGGAGGTCTGATAATGGCGCAGTTTACCAGGATGGAAACCCTCAACGCCATCTACAGGGACGGCCTCGTGCCCGTCTTCTATAGTGGCGATATCGAGATTGCGAAGAAGGTGGTTGACGCCGTCGCCGCCGGCGGGTCGAAGGTTATCGAGTTCACCAATCGCGGCGACTTCGCCTATGAAGTGTTTGCCCAGCTTGTCAAGTACTGCCGCGAGACGCATCCGCAGATGATAATGGGCGTGGGGTCCGTCTGCGATGGCGCAACTGCCGCGCTCTATATCGCCAACGGGGCGAATTTCGTCGTGGGACCGGTTCTGAACCCTGAGGTAGCGAAGGTCTGCAACCGCCGCAAGGTGCCGTACTCCCCCGGATGCGGTAGCGCGTCGGAGGTCCAGGAGGCCGAGGAACTCGGCTGCGAGATTATCAAGATCTTTCCGGGTGCCGAGGTCGGCGGGCCGGCCTTCGTGAAGGCACTCAAAGGCCCCTGCCCCTGGACGTCCATCATGCCCACCGGCGGTGTGGACACCACCGAGGAGAGCGTGAGCGCATGGATGAAGGCCGGCTGCGCCGCTCTCGGGATCGGCAGCAAGCTCATCACCAAGGAGGCCGTGGCCGCCGGCGACTTCGACGCGATTACGCAGAAGGTGGCACAGTGCCTGTGGTGGATCAAGAAGGCGCGCGGCGAGTCGGTGTTCATCGGGATCGAGCATCCCGGCATCTTCCCAACCGAGGCCGGTGGCGGAGAAGCAGTAGCAAAATGGTATGCTGACGTCTTTGGGTTTGACATGAAGGTCGGTAACTCCTCCGTCTTCATATCGGGCCAGGGCAAGGGCCGGCTGGAGATCATGAAGGAGCCATCTGGCGAGAAAGCCCACATCTGCATTCTCGTCCACGACCTCGACGAGGCGGTCGCACAGCTCGAGGCCAAAGGATACGAGCTGGACGATGTCAGCGCAAAGCCCGGGCTGAAGGCCGTGTATCTCAAGGCGACCGACCCAGGCGGTCATCGAGTTCATCTGTTGTGGAATCCTTCCGTGACCTGAGGCCGCACATACCCGAGAATCGCGACGGCCACATCGTCCGGTAGTGGATGATGTGGCCGTTCTGCCGCCAGGGGGCAGGAGGCCCCCGCCTCAATGCCGAAATCCTTCAGTGCCAGGCACCTAGTTACTCTGTGGAGGCTGCGCCCATGACAAAGACTATTCTGGCGACAATCGCTGTCACGACTCTCTGCCTTTGCGGCTGTTCACGCATATCTCAGGAGGCGACCGAACTGCCTGAAGAACCTATCACGCCAGTGCAACAGCAATCCGGGGGAGCCGGTGAGGTCACCGCGGATGCGAACATCCCGGCCTGCAGTTCAGAGCAGTTCGCCATCAGCAATTACCAGGTCGCAGGGTCGGACTACGTTGACCTCGACATGGACGGGCTTGAGGAATTCATTATCGGCTACCAGTACGCGCTCACCGACGATCTGGGCGAGCCGAAGGAAGCAGCTTACTTCACCGTGGCGCGCTGGGATGGCGAGCAGTGGCAGGAGTGGTTCAGCATTCCTGCACCCGGCGACGAGCGCTATGTGGATGACGGCAGCATCTTCTCGGCGGGGGACATCAACGACGATGGCGTTGCGGAGCTGTTCCTGCGCTTCTACGGCTTCGGTGTGTCCAGCCGGCCCGAGACGGTCTACGCGTGGCAAGTGACGAACGAAGGACTTGAGGCGGCGATTCCCGGCGAGAGCATCGAGATGTCCAGTGATGACCACATTTCACTGGACTATGTCAGCGCCAGCCACCCGGGCCTTGAGATTATCATCGCCTTCGCCGAATCTGGTTCGGAGGCCCACGCCGACGCGCACCCATACAGGATAGAGGTCTACGGCTGGAACGGGAACACATACGAGAAGATCTCGACACAACCCGCCGGCCGCAAGTACCCCGGCCCCGAAGAGGCTCTCATCGCCTATGTCGAAGCCCATCACGAATAGGCTCCTAGCACACAATGCAATCAATTGCGCTTCCGCTGGCCACGTATCGGCAATGATGGAGGTCACGGGCATGTGGCATCGATGTTGTCGTGAGATGGTCTCCTGGCCGCTTGCCGTCACTTTGGCTGTTCTCCTCTGTACGCACTGTGTCGCGGCTGATGGAGACGTGCCGGTGGTAGGCCTCGCCGGCGATCCCTATCGCCTGGCGTATGTCAGCGTCATGGAGCAACTGGGCGGCACCGGGGAGGAGATGTCAGGGGCGGACCTTGAGAATCCCGGCACACTGAGCCGATACACGGCACTGATTATCGTGACGCGCGGCGACCAAGGCCAGCAGGGCTTCGGGCTGACGGAAGCGGCGCAGGCCGCCGTCGCCGAGTTCGTCAAGGCCGGCGGTCGAGTCCTCTGCAGCTATGGGTGCGCGCCGCCGCAGGTCATCATGGGCGGAACCTATACCGGCTTCGGTTGGGGGCCGGATTGGGTTGTTGCGGACAACACGCACCCTATCGCCGCCGGCATGAAATTGGGCCAGATAGTGCGTTACAGCGCCTACCGTGGCGCAGTCTCGGGCATAAAGCCACCAGCCGTGGCCCTCCTTACGGAGCCCGGCGGCAGGCCGGCGGTCACATTCATCCCCTACGGCGAGGGCGCTGTCATCCAGACCTGCGGCGACCTTGGTCACGGCGGCCGTGATGCTACCAGCAACGAGCTGCGCTACAGGGTCATGCTGTACTTGATGTATGGCAAGGGCCAGGAACGGTTCGGCCCTTCACTACCCGCTTTGAAGCAGCCGCTCGTGGCGCGTGCGGAATTGCACACTCCGCGCCTCCTGGCGCTGTCAGACGGCGAGCGGGCGCCCAGCATACTTCAGCGCAGCAACAATGTCGCACCGTTGGACTACGGCTATCATATCAGCATGTCCACAGCCGCCGAGGGCGCCGGTGGACGCTGCGAGTTGTCGGCGCCACCCGGCGACACGACGTTCGCACCGTGGGTTCGGGCGCCACTAGGGGAGGCGCAGGTGGAGCGCGGCCGGGGCTATCAACTCACTGTCCGTGGGCACATCACCGGCCTGTCACCGAACGTGCTCGCGCCCGTGTGCGCGGAACTGCGCTTCTATGACGCCGATGGCACCGAGCTGTCACATCCTGGAATCTCGACAGAGCAATTCCCCGTCGGCGGCGACTGGACCAGCGTATCCACGCAGACCGTAGTGCCTGAAGGTGCCGTGCAAGCACGCGTCGCCCTCTCGGCGATGTTGCCGGCCGGCACAGTTCACATCGAGAACATGGTGCTACGGCCGACGCTCACAGCGCAGGAGCTGTTCGCAACCGAGCAGCCGCTGCAGGGACGCATCGCCGGGCATCCGCGTGCGATCGTGAGCCCTGAGGCAGCGAGCCAATTGCCGAAGAAGGCCACAAATACCGATCAGGGCGTCTTCGGCGCATCGTCGGCATCGCTTTTTGCGGGGATTCGGGCTCGTGCCGATAAGTATCTGGATGAGACGGAGATACCCTGGGGCAAGGTTGCGCTTCCCTGGCCGCCTACGGACATGCCTAAGGAAGGCGGCGGCCTGAGCTGGAATCCTCTGGCCTCTGCCGTGTCGGACCGCCTGAAGAGCCTGTCCGTCGCTTACGCGGCCACCGGAGACGCGCGCTACGGCCGTCGGGCGGTGGAACTGCTACTGGCTCTCTGCAACTGGTCGCAGTGGTATGACCCGGTCAATGACCGCCCCAGTCTGGATGTTGGCAACATAGCGCTCGCAGCCTGCTTCGCGTACGACATCTGCCATGACCTGCTTACGCCGGAGCAGCGAACCCTTGCCGCCGAGGCCATGCAGCGCAATGTTATGGTTCCGCTTTATAACACATTGAGTGCAGGTATGGGGAACACGAACGGCTACGCCCTATGGACAGCTGCGATGGGGCTGTGTGCGATAGCGACTCTGGGCGAGACGCCTGGGGCGTCCCGGTGTGTTCGGTTGGCGGAGGATTGCCTGTTGGACTACTGGGACCAGCGCGCCAACACACACCGCACCGAAGGTCAGGGATACGATGCCTGGAGTTATGGCTTGCTTATCTTCCTGGCCGATGCACTCAAGCGCAACTTCGGCGTGGATCACTTCGACCACCCCTTCCTGCCAGTCATACCACGTTTCGCTGTGGCATTCATGGCGAATGACCGCCTTCATCAGGCATGGTTAGCAGATGCCGGAGGCACGTATCAATATGTCCCCTGGCATTTCCCACTTACGCTGCTGGGAGCTTACAACGCCGACGGCACGGCAGGATGGTGGCTGCGCGAAACCGGTAGCCTCAGTCAGCAAACCTGGGACCACTACAAGTTCATCGCCTTCGATCCTGGTAGCCCTGTGACCGAGCGTGACCCGCAGCGGCCCGGTGATGTCTTCCCCCGGGCAGGCTGGGCCTCCCTGCGATCAGGCTGGGAACGCGACGGGACATTCATTGCGCTGCAGTGCAGTTCCGCCGCTCAGGGCCACTCACACATGGACCAGAACAACTTCCTCATCTACCGCGACACGGCCACGCTGGCCGAGGATTGCGGCTATGCCTCGGCCTTGAGTGGGGCCACACGCGAGTTTGCACGCGGCGCCGTCGGACATAACTGCATCCTGGTAGATGGCAAGAACCAGATTGCGAAGCGAGGCAGCATTCCGTTCTTCGCCACAACCCGCCGAGTTGACTACGCCATGGGCGACGCTTCCGCCGCCTACAGCAGCTCGCAGATCAGTCGTGCCCATCGTCATCTCATCTACCTCAAACCCGACCTGCTGCTGATGGTTGACGACCTGCATGCCGCCCGACAGCCGCGGACCTTCCAGTGGCTCCTGCATCCACACTCCTTCGGCCCCCTGGCAGAGGTCACCCGCGACGGCCAGCCCATGGAGGTCGGTGCTCCCGCAGCCCCGGGCATGGTTGAGGTCACCAGGGGCGGTCAGAAGATGCGCATTCGCTTCCTGCACCCGGTGAATGTCGGCGTGAAGTACGTGATTTATCCAGGGGCTGAGAACTACAACGCCTATATCCAGGCCGATACGTCCACTGCCAATCAGATCGTGCTGGTAACGCTACTGGAATTCGGAGATACACGTGCCGATGGTGCGACTGTGTCTGTGGACAACGACCAGGTTAGCTTCACCTGTACCGCACGTGGAGCACGGGAGAAGGTGACGCTGAAGTTGGCCGGCGAAGCCGGGGAGTCGCCCCACCTGACGGTGATAGCCGGCGGCGAGACCTTGCTTGACAGCAGCGACCTGACGATTCCAGGGGACATTCAGGGCTAGCGACCACTACATCTATCCCTGCCGTCATGTCTTGCGCGAGACGTACGAACCGGTGTCCGACTGTTGGGACTGAATTGTTCGCCCTGCTGTAGGAAGAAATCCTACTTCATAGCAGGATATATGACCCAAGAAGCGAAATGGATATTGGAGTTGGTGGTACTATCAACGGCGTGGTGGAAATTCATCTTGAGGAGGTGCACTGATGGGAAAGCGGGGAGGCTTCACTCTCATAGAGCTACTGGTCGTGATCGCAATAATCGCCATTCTCGCGGCAATACTCTTTCCGGTATTCGCGCGGGCGCGGGAGAAGGCGAGAGCTTCGAGTTGTCTGAACAACTGCAAGCAAATGGGCGTTGCGGTACTGATGTATGCCCAGGATTACGATGAGATGTACGTTCCGTCGTTCACGTACGGCACATGTCTATGGCGCGGCAGCAACTACAGTTGTACCTACTGGTTCATGAATCTGCAGCCCTACATCATGAATGAGCACGTGTTCATCTGTCCCAGCGCATACAGCAAGGGCGCATTTTCCGGTGATGACTACGGCATCAACACATCTCTCTGCCGGACGCTGGCTTGGGGTGGCACGGGCACCAAGATGGCCGAAGTGAAATACCCCGCCATGACCTTCCTTATTGGCGACTCCGACTACTGCCGCAATGCGGCGGTATACGCCACCTCCAATGCGTACGTCATTTATGGGCCCGAGTCGGGTACTCCTTCCTGCTTCAGCGGCTTCATGCCGGCCAGGCACAATGAAGGAGCCAACATCGTGTTCGGCGACGGACACGCCAAGTGGCACTCGCTTCATGATGATCCACGGTGTACGGAGGCATGTCCCGTGCAGCCGCAGGAGTTCCCGGCCGACATCTACTACTACGCTGACGGGCATAGATGAGCCGAGGCCGGAATTGACAGAGGGAAAGCGACTAACGCGGGTGGCCGTCGGCGAATACTGACGTCCCACGCGCGGCTGCCCAGGAGGTCATCCGCCGTGGATCGCCCTCCCATAGCCGCTCAACCGCCCAATTCTTCGCTCGCGGTGGGCCGTCACATTCGAGCTTGATGACCGGGAATAGCTCCGTCGGAGGCGCGGGGGGCAGACCACTGATGAGGACATGGTCTTCCGTTTGCGTGAATGGCACTTCCTGGCCGGTGGTTAGCAGCACCGCCCGCTTGACCGGCGTTGCCATGCCACCAAGGTTGATTTCTCCGCTGCCATCCCAGAAGCGTATGACCAGGTACAGATTGCTCCCATTGCGAATCTGCCGGCCGTAGGTGACGAACTCGCAGACTTCCCCTGCTTCCGAACCGTAGATCGCCTCCCCGTGCAGCTCCATCCACTTGCCTATCGCTTCCATCTGGGCAATGTACTGCGGCGGATATTCGCCGTCGGGCGTGGGCCCTACGTTGAGAAGCAGGTTGCCGCCCTTCGAAGACGCCTCCACAAGCATGTCGAGCAGCAGGTCCGCGGGCCGCCACCGCTCCCCTATCGCGTGTCCCCACAAACGCCAGGTGCTCACCTGGCACGATTCCCACATGCGCGTCGCTTCGGGCGTGATGTGATGTTCCGGAGTGCCAAAGTCGCCCAATGTCGCTGTCTGCCCTGCACCGGTGCCCCCGTCAGCGGCCCCCACGTTCTTCGTTTCCTCCGGTAGTCCCAGCCTGTTGTTGATGAGTATCTCCGGCTGCAGCGAACGAATCATCTCTACCAGTTCGCGGCTCTCCCATCTGTCGGCTGAGTGGGGCCAGGCTCCGTCGAACCACATGATGTCTATCTTCCCGTAGTTGGTAAGCAGCTCGCGAACCTGGTTGTGGACGTAGGCAACGAACTGCAGCCACCCGTCAGGGTCGTGGTCGGGGCCTTCCCAGTATACCGGTATGCGCCAGTCGAGCAACGAGTAGTAGAAACCGACGCGCAGCCCGGCGGCCCGAAACGCTTCCACGTACTCGGCGACCAGATCGCGGCCTGCCGCCTGCGCTGCGCTGCTATAGTCGGTGTACTGCGTATCCCACAGGCAAAACCCGTCGTGGTGGCGGGTCGTGAGGACTGCATACTTCATCCCCGCACGTTTGCTCACCTCAGCCCATTCTCGCGGGTCATACCGGCGCGGATTCCACCTGCAGGCGTTCGCGGCGTATTCTCGCTGACCCAGGTGCTCGCGGAACAGCACCTGCTCCCCCCTACCGTACGTGGCGTACGGCCCCCAGTGGATGAACTGCCCGAAGCGGGCCTCCTGGAACCATCGCCAGCAATCAGGGATGTCTAGCACTGTCTGCTCACCTTCTCGCCATCGCATTCACGCGAGATCATCACAGGCACCGAACCTTCAGTGTGCGCCCTAACCGCGATCCTCGGCGGCATCTTGATGGGCTGAAAGCCGCTGGTGAGGATAGCTGTGGTTTCCCTGCCTCCCGCCGACTTCCTCCATTCCAGGAAGGCTTTTGCCCGTGTGCGACCAATACTAGCGCTACGTGCCGGAACATGTCTCCAAACCAATCTATGCGCGACTCGGGAGTGGTGTCACCATGTCTGCGCCAAAGCGCACCAAGAAGAAGCGAACGCGCACCATTCGCGTTCCCTGGCACATGTACCGCCACTATCCGGCCGACTTCTCGCTGTGGGATGCCGCTGCAGCCGGGTTCCTCGGCTGGGACGCCGAGGTGCGCGAGTTGGACCTGAGCCGCACATGCCTGGCTCTGATGCACTTCACCGACGCGGGCCTGACGCCGGACAGGGAATGGGGGCCCGATTGTCTGAGCCCCAATGCCCTGGGCACCATCGAGTGGGTGCCGAGGCTGATGGATGTGGTCACTTTCCGCATGCCACGGCTGATCGAGGCCGCCAGAGCGGCGGGTCTCCAGGTGGCCCAGGTTGGCGTAAGCGGCCCACCATACACGGAAGGGAAGATATGGGAGAAGTGCTGCAAGGAGGCCGGTGAACCCCCTCCGCCCGATGAAGACGTGCTGACGGCTGAGCCACTGCCCGACTGGAAGAACCAACTCAATCGCGATGTCTTCGACCTGCCGCGCAAGGGGCCGAAACAGGTGCCGCCCCACGAGTTCTCGCTCCCCGATGTCTTCCTGCCACAGGGCAGCGACATTGTCGCCCAGTACCCGTGGCAGCTTCACCGCCTGCTGAAGAACCGTGGCATTGACCACATCATCTACACCGGCTGGGCGCTCAACTGGTGCCTGTGGTTCTCCCCGTGCGGTATGGCCGACATGAGCCGCAAAGGTTACATGTGCTCGGCGGTGCGCGGGGGCTGTGTCGCCATCGAGAATCGGGAATCCGCCGTCGGCGAACTCAATCTCGAATATGCGCTCTGGAAAACGAGCACAATGTTCGGCTACGTTTTCGAACTGCACGAGCTTACACATGCCCTCCGCGAGTACGCGGTCGCACAAAGCAAGTAGCCCACAGGCGTCCAGCGGCCCATCATATAGACGGGTAAGTGAGGGTTGATCACGTTGCACCGAGGCCTTGTTCTTTTCCTGAGCGCGCTCTGCGCAGCTTCGCTGGTGCTGGGCATCCTGCCGGTGGCTGCTGACAAGGACACCAAGACGGAGTTGCGGTCACCCAATCCCGCCACACGTCGCATGGCCGTCTTGGGGCTTCGGCCGGTCGGTCCCACGGCAATCCCCTCGTTGGAGGAGGCATTGAGCGACCGCGATCCGCTGGTGCGGCGGGCCGCCGCGAGTGTGCTGGCGAGCTGCGGCGCGAGGGGCCTGTCGGCGCTGTCGAAAGCCCTGGATTCGCCGGATTTCGTGCTGCGCCGCAATGCCGCGCTCTACATGGGGGAATGCGGCCCACGCGCCATTGCGCTTCTCGCCAAGGCACTTCATGATGAGCACCCTCTGGTGCGCCAGGGAGCGGTCCATGGCCTGTGTCTCACCCGTCCTCCGTCCAGAGAAGCTCTGGATCTGCTGGCCGCCGCCGGTAAGGACACTGACGGACTGGTCACCGTGGCGGCTGTTAATGCGATTGCGCAGTGTTTCGAGGTCATCGCGGATTGCCCATTGCCGGAAGACCGCTGGAAGTTCAAGCGCGACCCCAATGACATCGGGAGGCGCGAAGAGTGGTATCGTGCCGATTTGGATGACGGCTCGTGGGACGACATCGGCATCGGCAAGTTCTGGCAGGACTTCGGGCATGACTATGAAGGCATCGGCTGGTACCGTCGGACCATCAGACTTCCCGAGAACCCCGGCGGCGACAAGGTGATGCTGCACTTCGGCGCGGTGGATGAAGCGACCTGGCTGTGGATCAACGGGCAGTACGTGGGCGAGAACGACATCGGCCCCAGCGGCTGGGACAAGGCGTTTCGCATTGACGCCGGCAATGCGCTCAAGTGGGGGCAAGACAATCAGGTGACCGTGCGCGTGCTGAATACCGCGATGGCCGGCGGCATCTGGAAGCCCGTTTCCATCCTGGTAATGATGATGAAGGACACTCGATAGGCCCCGCGTGTGCAGTCTGCGGATTATCTGACAGACTACCGAGAGGCGGTATGGATGAGAACCATGGCAACTGCATCCCTGACGGTAATGGCATTGGCACTCCTGTGTGTCCTGGCTGCGGCCCAGGAGACGCCCGTTCGCCTGGCCGAGCCCTGGCAATCGGCTTACCAGGGCGACGATGTCACCGGTGACCACGTCATCGCCCTCTGGAGCTTTGATGCCGGGGCCGAGCTGCAGGACGCCGGCGGCAAGGGCCTGCAGCTCAAACTGACGGGCGCCCAGCTCAACTCCGACGGCCGTTTCGGTGGCTGCCTGGAATCGTTTCCAGGATGGCCTGTGGAGGACGTCAACCACGGCGCCAGGCTGGACAGCAAGCCTGCCATCTCACTCAAGGGCGCTTTCACCATCGAGATGTGGCTCAAGCCGAAACCCGAGTTCGAGGACTATCCCGACGCCTTCCTGATTGACAAGAAATACGTTTCACACACTGACTATCAGATCATTCTGGCGAAGGCCGGCAAGGACGGCAAGCGCCAACTGAAGGCGAATCTGGGCTACGGCGCTGACTCGGTGTGGTACCTATCCGATGCTGCGCTCTATGAGACCGGCGTCTGGCACCACATCGCCTTCATTTACGACGGGGCCGGCAATGGGCGGTTCTACCGCGACGGTACTGCTCTGGGCGGCACCAGCCATCCCGAGCGCGGCCCGATTGCGCCCGGTTCGCGCTACCTGACGATAGGCGACCGCAACGGCAGTCTCTACCACGGCTTCCCAGGATTCATTGACCAGGTGCGCATATCTAACGGCGCGCTGGAGTTCCGGCCCGCCGCGTTCACCTTCATGTCAGATCGCAAGACTTACGTGCGGATGGAACCCGCACCCCAACTGCAGTTCACTGTCACCAATATGCTGCGGGAGCCGCTTGGCGGGGCCGTCTGTCGCTTCGCGCTCCCCGACGTCGGCGAGAAGCGAGTTGAGTTGCCGGAGCTGGCGCCCGGTGCCGTCCACACCGTTCAGTACCCGCTGGATACGTCGCTGCGGCCGGGCGAGTACGCGATCCACGCCCGCTTTGAGATTCCCGGTGACAAGCCGTACGTCAGCACGGAACAGTTCGCAGTCACCATCGTGCCCAGGCCTCTACCCCGCCGCATGCCGGTCGTGATGTGGGGCGTCGGCGGCGTTGACAATGTGCTCAAGGAAGTGGACAGGCTCAAAGACATCGGTTTCACGCATTGTCTGGGCACAGGCATGGACTTCAAGCGAGTGTGGGACGCAAGCGGGCCGACGCTGCCTGCAAGCGAGGAGCAGGTGGCCGCCACAAAGCAGATGCTCGATACCGCTCTCGCGAACGATCTGCGTGTGATGGCCGGCCTGTCGCCCGGACGCTGGGCAAGAGACAAAGAGGACTTCAAGCGTGTGGACCGCAACGGGAAGCGGCTTGAGGACGTCAATGGCCTCTACCCCGAGATACGGGAGTTTTGCTACAACGTCGGGGCATCCGACGCTCAGGCTTACGGGCGATTCCCGGCCTTCGACGGCGCGATGGTCCACACCGAGGTGCGCGGCGAGTCGGAGACATCTTTCTCCGAGGTGGACAAGGCCGCCTTCCGCAAGTTCGCGGGCTACGACATCCCGGCCGAGGTGGGCAACAAGTACGGCGTGCTCCATACCAGCCTCAAGGAGTTCCCGGCGGACCGCGTGATACCAGATGACTACCCCCTGTACGTGTACTACAAGTGGTTCTGGAAAGAGGGAGACGGCTGGAACGCGCTGCACACCGCACTCGACCGGGGGCTGAAATCTGTGCCGAAGGATGGCTTCTGGACCTTCCACGACCCGGCCTGCCGTGTGGCCGGCGTCTGGGGCAGCGGCGGCGAGGTGGACTACCTCTCGCACTGGACGTACTCATACCCCGACCCCATCAGGATCGGGCTTTGCACGGACGAGTTGTTCGCGATGGCCGCAGGCTCCGACAAGCATCAGCGGGTCATGAAGATGACCCAGATAATCTGGTACCGCTCCCAGACCGCCCCGATGCCGGGAACCGAGGCTCAGGTGGCGGACGCGTTCTTCGATGACCACGATCACAGCGCACAGAGGAACGCCAAGGAGGACAAGTCCCGCTACCGGGCGCGTTGGGAGAAGGAGATACCCGATGCCGCGTTCATCACCATCGCTCCCATGCACCTGCGCGAGGCGTTCTGGACCAAGATGTCCAGGCCGATTCAGGGCATCATGTACCACGGGTGGCAGTCGCTGGTCTATGTTCCCGGCTCCGCAGGCTACCGCTACACCAACCCGGCCACGAAAGACGAGCTGCACAGGCTCGTGAAGACCGTCGTCGAGCCGCTCGGACCGGCGCTGATGCAGGTGCCGGATCGCCCCGCTGACGTGGCGTTTCTGGAGAGCTTCGCTTCGCAGATGTTCGCGCGCCGGGGAACGTATGGTTGGAACGGCGGCTGGGCCGGAGATGTCTATCTCATACTGCACTACGCTCATCTGCAGCCTCAAGTCATCTACGATGAGACTGTCCAGCGCGACGGCCTTGACCAGTACAAAGTCCTGGTCATGGCTGACTGTGATGTCCTCACCAGGAGCGTCGCAGACAAGGTAGAGGCATTCCAGGCCAAAGGCGGCATCGTCATCGGCGATGAGAGGCTCTGCCCGGCCATCAAGCCCGACATTCTCATCCAGAGCTACCAGCGCTCTAAGCAAGCCGACATGGCGAAGAACATGATGTTGGAGCAGGCCGAGTCGCTTCGCGACGAGCTTGACCCTCACTATGCACGCTATGGTGACTCCTCTGACCCGAACGTAATGACCCGCCTCCGCCAGTACGGCTCGACCGATTATCTCTTCGCGGTTAACGACGCCCGCGAGTTCGGTGACTACGTCGGCCACCACGGCCTCGTCATGGAGAACGGCCTGCCCACCGACGCAAGCCTGGTGGTGAGGCGTAAGGGCGGCTTCGTCTATGATCTCCTCACCCATCGTGAGGTGAAGGCGCAACAGGAAGCGGGCGCTCTGAAGATCAATACACACCTCGGTCCCTGCGATGGGCGCGTCTTCATGATTACCGATCGGGCCATCGCGGGCGTAAGCATCGAGTTCCCCGCAACGGCGAAACGAGGTCAGCAGGCGTCGGTGCAGGTTGCCGTTCTGGATGACGCAGGCAAGCCCATTGATGCCATCATTCCGGTACGGGTGCGGATTGCCGACCCCGAAGGCCGACCTGCCGAGTTCAGCGGCTACTACGGCGCTAAGGATGGTAAGCTTAGCCTCGCACTGGACATCGCGGCGAACGACACAGCGGGGGTGTGGGAGATCGAGGTCGAAGAACTGGCATCAGGGGCTACCGCGTGCGCCTATTGCCGGGTGCTGGAATAGAGCAGGAGCGCGCAGTCTCCGAGCCGTTCCGCTGTCTCCTAGACGAAACCGTCGAGGGTTAGATCCAGAACGGGACCGCCCAGGATGTCGGCGAATGTGTCGGCCAACTCGGCTCGCCCGATTGCGGCGAACACCTCGGGCCACCGCCGGCGCTGGTTCTCATGCACAAGCAGCGGCTCAAATCCGAGACGCAGGTAGATCGTGACAGCAGCCAGGCGGAAATCGTCGGTCCGCAGTGCAGCCGCCTTCCGGCCGTCGGCGCGCATTTGATACATTGCGGCCAGACTGACCCGCTGCCCAAGACTGCGCCCCTGGTGCGCCGGCTTGACCGCTACCATGTGGACGGTGCCGGTGTCGCACCCCCAGACTGGAACGTACCAGGCGGATGCCGTTCCCACCGGTTCGTCATCGCGCTCGACGAAGAACACTCTCTCCGGCCGGAATGCCGGATCGGGCACCATGTCGGTATCGAACCGCATGGAGGCGTATTGCGGCTCAAACGACGACGAGATGATGTCGTTCCAGGCCTCTTCGTCGCCGGCACGATAGCCCCGTATGCGGTATCCCTCCGGCAGCGCCAGTTCCGGCAGATTCTCAAGGTGGTGGCGGCGCATCGCCAACTGCGGCTTCAACTGCGGCTCGTTCATTGTCAGTTTCCTCCAACTCGGGTTCCATTGTTGCTCCATCTGCGCCAGGGCCGACACACATCTGCACCGGTCCTTGCGTCAACGCTCACTGGCCAGGCTGGATCGCCGGCCCCCTGAGGATTTCGTCAAACGTGTCGTTCAACTCGGGCTTGCCGAGGGCCGCAAAGGCATCGGACCAGCGCTGACGTTGATTATCATGCACTAGCA
>CAZJVY010000040.1:0-34351 GCA_964549395.1 uncultured Armatimonadia bacterium
GCCTGCGCGATCTGCCGCGCGTAGCTGGGGAGGCCGACGAGGGCGGTGGTGCGGAAGTCCTGCATGACCTTGACCTGGCTCTCGATGTCGGCGCTGGAGACGGGGAGCACGGAGGCGCCGATGCGCTCGGCCCCCTGATGGAGGCCGAAGCCGCCCGAGAACAGGCCGTAGCCGAAGAATACCTGCACGACATCCTCGTCGGTCACTCCCACGGCGGCCATGTTGCGCGCCACCAGATCGGTCCAGTGGTCCAGATCGTTGGCCGTGTAGCCCACCACGATGGGCACGCCGGTGGAGCCGGAGGAGCTCTGGATGCGCCGCACCTCACGCAGCGGCACGGCGAACATGCCGTAGGGGTAACTCTCCCGCAAATCATCCTTGGTCGTGAACGGCAGGCGTTGCAGATCGTCCAGAGAATTGAAGTGCTCCGGGGTAAGGTCCAGTTCGCGCAGGACGCGGCCGTAGAACTGGACATTGCGATAGGTGCGGTGGATGGTATTCTGCAGCCGCTCAAGCTGCAACTGCTCCAGCTCTGCCCGGGGCATCGTCTCGCGTGCGACATCGTAGATTCGGGGCTTCATCTCGGCACCTCCGGATTATCCGGCAACACGACCGCCGCCCCAAGCAGCACATCCTGTGACTGCGTGACGGCACTTCCGACGCCACTCGCCTCCGGCGACGCCGTTGGCTGGCGCTATATCTCCTCGAAATCCTTGCCCAGATAGGCCCGGCGCACCTCGCGGTCGCGCAGGAGTTCCTCGCTGGTGCCCTCCAGCACAGTGCGTCCGGTCTCCATCACATAGCCCCTGTCGGCTATCCTGAGGGAGGCCAGCGCGTTCTGCTCCACGAGCAGAACGGTGGTGCCACGCTGCCGCAAGTCCTCGATGACGGACATCACTTCCCTGACGAGAGTGGGGGCGAGGCCTAGTGACGGCTCATCGAGCAGTAGCATCGTGGGCTGTGACATCAGCGCGCGGGCGACGGCGAGCATCTGCTGTTGGCCGCCGCTCAGGCTGCCCGCCGGAGCGTTGAGCCGCTCACCGAGCATCGGGAACAGCTCGATCATCCTGTCAATGTCCTCGCTGATTTGGCGGCCCGTGCGACGGCGGTAGCGGCGGTAAGCGCCGACCAGTATGTTCTCTTTGACGGATAGGTCGGCGAAGATCTGGCGACCTTCGGGAATCTGAACCAGCCCGCGAGTCACGATGTCCTCCGGCGGGCGGCCGCTTATCTCCTCGTCCTGGAACATGATCGAGCCGTCTCGCGGTTTGATGATTCCGGAGATGGCATTGAGGGTGGTGCTCTTCCCGGCCCCGTTGGCACCCAGCAGCGCCACGACCTCGCCCTCGTTGACGTGCAGTGAGACGGCCTTCAAGGCCTGCAGGTGGCCGTAGTAGGCGCTCACGCTGCGCAGTTGCAGCAGAATGCCCATCTACGCTTCCACCTCCTCGCCCAGGTATGCCTTCAGCACCGCCGGATCGGCTTGCACTTCAGCGGGCGTGCCCTCACTGATCTTCTTCCCCTGGTCAATGACCACCACACGGTCTGATACGCCCATCACAACGTTCATGTCGTGCTCTACGAGCGCGATCGTCAGTCCGAGTTCGCGCCGCAGATTGGAGATGCTGTTGGCAAGCGCATCGGCCTCGTGTGTGGTCAATCCGGCTGCCGGTTCGTCCAGCAACACCAGCTCGGGCTCCAGTGCCAGCGCTCGGGCAAGTTCGAGATGACGCTGCAGCCCCATCGGCAGATTGCCTGCCGACTGGTCGGCGAGTTGCAGTAGCCCTACCGTATCCAGGCAGGCAGCAGCCCTATCCCGCAGCCTCTGCTCTTCCCGCAGGCACCCACTCAGCCGCAACGCCGAGCCCAGCAAGCCTATGCGGCCGGCGATGTGGCATCCCACCATCACGTTTTCGAGCACCGTCATGGTGCCGAAAATCTGCAAGTTCTGAAACGTACGTGCGATCCCTGCGGCGGCGACTTGGTGCTGCCTCAGGTAGCGTATGGACGCGCCCTTGAAGAACACGTCCCCGTGGGTCGGGTCGAAGATGCGGGATACAAGGTTGAATAGAGTCGTTTTGCCCGCGCCGTTGGGGCCGATGATACCCAGAATCTCGTTGCGCGCCACGCACAACGATACTCCGTTGAGCGCGATCACGCCGCCGAAGCTCTTGGAGAGGTCCTGGGTTTCCAGAATCGGCATCATCCAGGCATCACGCCGCCTCTGCCGCGACCGGCTTGGCGCGCAGGTGTCCGGAGAACCAGCCCGCAAGCCCATCAGGCATGAATGTGACTGCAGCGATCAGTATGACCCCGAAGAAGACGGCATCCAGGCCGGATAAAGCAGGGATGGCCTCGCCGAGCTTCATCAGGGCTTGGCCGAGTGCCGTCAGAATGGCTGCCCCACTGAGTGCTCCCCATAGGCTGCGGGAGCCGCCCAGAATTACCATGACCACGAGCATTATCGAGAACGAGAAGCCGAACGGGTCCGGGCTTATGAACGTGAGATTGTGGGCGTAGAGGCTGCCGCTCAGTGATGCGAACATTGCACTGACCACGAAGATACTCAGCTTCAGATTGGACACGTCAATGCCGCATGACCGTGCTGCCACCTCGCTGTCGTGAATCGCCCGCAGCGCCCGGCCCACCCGCGAATTGACGAGATTGGCTGACAGGATGAGCGCGAGGAGCACAATCGGCCACACCAGGTAGCAGTACTTGCGGTCGGTGTCGAATGCCAAGCCGGCTATCCGCAGTTGTGGAATGCCCGCCAGTCCGGAGAAGCCGCCTGTGAACGTGCCACCTTCGCGGAAGAATATCTGCACGATGATGCCGATGCCCAGCGTCGCCATCGCCAGGTAGTGGCCATGCAGGCGCAGTGTTGGTCGGCCGACCAGATATGCCACCAGGGCGGTGATGGCCACACCCAGCAGCATGCACAGCCACGGGTTGATATGATAGCGTGTGGTGCCAATCGCACTGGCATAAGCGCCCAGACCGTAGAATGCCGCATGCCCCAGCGACACCTGCCCCGTGTAGCCCATTAGCAGGCTCAACGCGATCGCCATGATGCCGTAGATGGCGACCAGTATCCATATGGACAGGTAATATGGGTTGTGGACGATCAGGGGAACAAGGCCGGCGACAAGAGCCAGCGCAAGGTACGCGGGCAGGGAGCCGTACCTGTGCAGCACGCGGCCCACCGTCATAGTGCCCTCCCGGTCTCGCGCTTGCCCAGCAGCCCGGTCGGCCGGACGAACAGGACAAGCAGCATTATGATCAGCGTTATGGCGTCCTTGTACTGCGAACTGATGAGGCCGGCGGCTAGGTTCTCCAGAATCCCCAGAACGATTCCGCCGACAACCGCCCCGATCCCGTTGCCCAGGCCGCCCAGTATCGCGCCGCAGAAGCCCTTGACAGCCAGCGGCGTGCCCATCGAGTAACGTGCAAACTTGTTCGGAGCGAACACCACACCGGCCAGGCCCGAGATGGCGCCACTGAGAGCAAAGCCGATCATTGCCATACTGCTGATGTTGATGCCGACCAGACGCGCGGCGGTTCGGTTGGAGGCGGCCGCTCGCATCGCCTTTCCCGTCATGGTGTTGCGGAAAAAGAACTGCACGGCCGTGACGGTGGCAAGGCCTATGCCGATAATCCACAGGTCCTGGGGTCTGACTGCCGCGCCCAAGATCATGAAGGGGCGCTCGCCTGTGAAGGGCGGCAGGGGAATGGCATTGGGCCCCCATAGCACCTGTGCCAACCCGCGCAACATCAGTGAGGCGGCGATGGTAACGAAGATGAGCATCAGGACGGGGGCATCCCGCAGCGGCCGGATCGCGAACCGTTCGAGACACAGTGCCACGGCCGTGGCACCGGCGGTGGGGAGCAGGATGACCGCGACCAGAGGCAGACCGAGCTTACTCAGCGTGACAGCGAGCAGCGCACCGACCATCACGAACTCGCCCTGGGCGAAGTTGATGATCCCGGTCGCATTGAAGATAATGGTAAACCCGAGGGCGACGAGGGCGTACACACACCCCTCGGTCAAACCGGTAGCCAGGAATTGTGCCAGTTGCTCAGCGTGAGTCATAGTTGGCGGAATATTACGATGGCGGCCAGGCGGACATCTGGGAACCGCCGCCTGGCCGCACATGGACTCTTAGCTATGGACCGGTCTAGCTGCCCGTGAGTTCGTCTTCGGCCATCTTCCAGGCGCCGTTCTCAATCTTGACCCAGACAAAGGCGTCCTTGGTCAGGCCGTTGTGGTCGGTGGCGCTGTAGTTGAACACGCCCGCAGTCCCGACAAAGTCCTTCGTGTTCTCGATCGCGTCGCGCAGGGCAGCGGCATCCGTGCTGCCGGCAGTGTTGATCGCCTGCACTACGAGCATGAAGCTGTCGTACGCGTGTCCCCCGAAGGTATCCGGCTCCCTGGTGTACTTGCTGCGGAAGCTGTCGGCATATTCCATCAGCACTTTCTTCTGCACGTCTTCGGTGGCCACTTCGCCGTACACGATGAGCCTGCCGGCAGGGAGCATGACACCATCAGCCGCGTCGCCGGCCAGCTCGATGAACTTGCGGTTGGCCACACCGTGGCTCTGCAGCAGCGGGACGTCGAGGCCCAGTGTCTTCATGTTCTTGGCTACCGTCGCCGGGCCGGGATTGGTGCCCCAGCAGATGACCGCTTCGGGCTTCTTGCCGGCGATACGGGTGACTTGAGCCGTCATGTCCGTGTCGTCGGCGCCGAACGTCTCGCTGATTACAATGTCAATGCCAGCCTCGCCGAGCTGCTTCTCAAGCTGCTTTTGGCCGCTTTCGCCGAAGGCATTGCTGACATAGATGGTGGCCACTTTCTTGATCTTCTTGGCATTCAGGTAGTCAACCACCTTGGCGACAGCCAGGATGTCGGCCTGCGGGACCGCGAAGACCCATTTCCGCTCGGCTACCGGGTTCGTGATCGGCGCACCGGCCGCACACGACACCAGTGGGATCTCCGCCTTCTGGCAGATGTCCACGATCGCCATCGTGTTGGGGGTGCTGCTGGGGCCGATGATGGCGACGACCTTCTGGGTTTCGATGAGGTCTTTGGCCGCCAGTGCAGCTTCGGTCGGCTCGGACTTGTCATCCTTGATGATGCACTCGACCGGCCGGCCCATTACGCCGCCCTTCGCGTTGATCTGCTCGACCAGCATCTCGGCGGTCATCTTCTCCGGCTCACCGAGGGGGGCCGAGTGGCCCGTCACGCTGAATATCGCACCTATCTTGATTGGCTCGCCGGTGGGTTGGGGAGGTTGGGGCAGCTCCACCACCGGGGGACCGGCCTCTTCTGGTGCTGGCTTCGGGCACCCTACAAGCATGGACACAACAACTACGACCGAGACGAAAAGCAGTACCTTGGCTCTCCAACTCATACTTTCTCGCTCCCTCTCTCTATTGCCGGCCAGCACTCCACTGGCGCAGATCGTGGTGCCTCCGCACCCCGACGCTCCGTGAATTGCTCAGTATTATACATAAAACCCGGCAACTCCTCCAGAGGTTATTGCTTTCCGGCGGCGAATCCATACGTGCATAGCCGTATTCATTGGCCCCCACCAAGCCATCCGCAAGGCTGCTGGTGACAACACAAGTCCCATCTTGTGGAGAATAGCGGGCAGGCAAAGCCCATCGCCGGGCAGCACAGCAGACTGCTCACCCTGGCCGCGGCAGGAAGTGGAATAGGTGACAAAGGTGCCCTTTTTCTGGAGCCTGATATTGCTCGCAGCTCTGCTACCGGCCTGTGCGCATGCCGGCAGGAAGTACTATACCGACGCCAAGCTGGCCATCATGCGCAGCAATCTGGAGAAGTACGGCTGGGCCAGAAGTTACCGTGCCCAGATGCTCGCCGCTGCCGACCGCTGGGCCGCGTATGACGACAAGAAGCTCCGCACCTTGGTTGTACCACCCGAGGTACCGCGATGTTATGACCTGCATAGCTTCGGCTGCCCGGTTCACGGTGAGCGTGCGTACGACAACGGCCTCTACAAGTGGGGCATCAGCTTCGATAAGCCCTTCAAGGTCGTCTGTCCGTATGGAGGGGAGGAGTACCCGTCAAATGACTTCGCCGCGTTCCTGGCCTCCGGCATGAAAGATCGCTCCCTGTTGACCGGCGATTACCCCGACGACGGCTGGGGCTGGCGCAAGGAGGGCGACACGGCCAACTACTGGTTCGTCGCCTACTACGCTCACTGGATCATGCTCAGGTCGCTACTGCCGGCTATCAGCACGCTGGGTACGGCTGCGGTCATGTGCGAGGAAGACGCTCCCGAAGCTGCCAGGAAGTACGCGCACAAGTGCGCGCTACTACTCTGGCAACTGGCCGAGTACTACCCGGACTACGAATACAGCAAGCAATCGCGCGAGGGCAAGGAGCACAACCCGAACTACACGGGTAAGATCACCAACCACATCTGGGAGGTGCAGACTCCGGCCGCCTGCGCCCCTGCCTACGACGCGACCCGACCGTTCCTGGCAGGCGATGCGGAGCTTCAGCAGCTCACCGGCAAGAGCGGGGAAGAGATAGATGCCGAGATACGCGAGCGGCTGCTGATGGAGGCGGCCCGCTGCACGACCGATGGCAGTCACCGCATTGCCGCCAACTACGGCAGTCACCAGCGACCTCTGCTACTGCTGGCAGCGGTGCTCGATGAGCAGGAAGAGCATCCTACCTCTGCCGAGATGATCGAGTACGTGGTGGCCAACCCGGATCCCAAGGGGCAGAACGACATAGGCCTTCGCGATGCGCTGGAGAGCCTGGTCTATCGCGACGGCATGCCGCAGGAATCAATCGGGTACAACTATGGATGGGTGAATAGCCTGACAGACGTGGCCGAAGGCTTGCTGGACGTGGATGTCAACTTCTTCAGAGATCGGCGTTTCCAGCGGCTGATTACCTGGCCGTTTGATGTGATGATTGCCGGCGCGTTCGTGCCGCCAATGGGGGACACGGGGAACATGTACGCCCACGGGCGCCCTCTCAACTCCACTGTGGCCGCTGCTGCGCTGCCTCATGTTCGTGACCCACGCATGGCTCATGTGCTGCGGGAGAGCCCTGGCGGCGGCCGCGACGTGTTCAAAGAGCCCATTGAGGACCTGCTGGCACAGTTCCCCGAGCAGAAGATGGAGCCAATCGGCGTCAAGCCCTTCCACTTCGCAGGCTATGGCCTCGCGTATCTTCAGAACGGCAGCGAAGCCAACCGCACTGCCAGCGCATTTTTCTACGGCCGCTATCCGGGCCACGCGCACGCCGACCAGCTCAACATCATGCTGTTCTCACACGGCAATGCGCTGCTGACCGACATCGGCTACCCGGAGCAGACCGATTCCCGCAATCACAAACTATCTGCCTTCTACACCAATACGGTAGCGCACAATACCGTCGTGGTGAACGCCAGAAAGCAAGGCCGCGGCCCGGGTAAGCTCTACGCCTATCAGCCGGCCGGATTCGCCCAGTTCGTGGACGCATCGTGCGACAATGCCTATGGCGGCGTGGTCAGCATGTACCGTCGCGCGAACATGTTGGTAGAGCTTTCACCGACCGAAAGCTATCTGTTCGACGTATTCTATGTCCGCGGCGGCAACCAGCACGACTACTGCGCGCTGGGGCCGCCGTCGGTCTTCACCGCCGATCCTCCACTTGGTCCGGCTCAGCAAAAGGGCACCCTGGCCGGCGAGGACGTACCGTATGAGCATTTTTACGATGATGAAAGGTTCGCCGCTCAGCCGCTCGGGTCCATGGCCTATGGCGGATACAAAGGCAGCGGCTTCCAGTATCTGTTCAACGTCCGTCGCGCGCAGTTGCAGGGGCACGCCGTCTGCGAATGGCGCATGAAAGCCCCCTCCGAGGAAGACACCAAGTACCCGTGGGAGGGCATCGGCCTGCGGGCCCACCTTATCGGAACTGGTGAGGAGCTCATCGCCGCCGACAGTAAGCCCCAGAAGTACAAGTCCCTCCCTGACACCATCCAGTACATGCTGCGTCGCCGCACGGGAGAAGATCTCGCCAGTACCTTCGTGACAGTTTACGAGCCGTACAAGGACACTGCCTTCATCAAGCGTGCCTCGAGCGTGTCACTGGAACCGGACGACGGCCAGGCCGCCGTTGTGCGCATCGAGCTGGCCGAGGGTGGCACCCACTACGCGTTTCACTCACTGGCTCCCGAGCAGACCTACACACTGGACGGCAAGGTTAGGGTCGCGGGCCAGGCCGCCTGCGTGGCACTTGACGCCGCGGGCAAGCTCGAAAAGGCCATGCTGTTCAACGGCACCGAGCTTTCCATCGGCGACCTCAAGCTGAGTAGCGGGGGCCCTCAGAGGAGTAAGATCGCGTCCGTGGACTACGCACACGGCATCGTTGAGATCGCGGATCCGGTTCTGAGCAAGCACTTCCTGCCCGGTCAGACCATCATCGTCGCGCCGGACACCTTCGCCGACTGTCTCACCGTGCAGAATGTCATTGACGAGACACATTTCTCCATCGGCGACGAGGACGTACGGACGGCTGGCGGGCCGGTCAATGGTGTGATCCCTGATGAGAACCGGATCGTGACCAGCGTAAGCACGCCTCACACGCAGGCCGGCATGACGGTGCTCAACAGCCTCTCGCAGCCGCAAGGCCGCCTTGCCGAGGACCGCAATACCATTCTGGATCGTGCGGGTCTGGGCTCACTCAAGCCCGAGGACTTCCCGAAAGCTCCCGACGGGTCCCAGGCCCGCTTCTCGGTCGTGATGGCCGGGCCGGGCGACGAGGTCCTGATACCGAGCCTGGTGGAGTTCGTCAGGAAGCGATAGGACTGCTGATCGCTGACGGCGCAGTGTAACGAGGTTTCAGCCCCAACGATGCAGAGGCGGGGCCCGTATTCCTGTGATGAATCACTCCGGCGCAGTCAGTAGCGCGAAATCCGGAGCGACTGACCCGAAGACAAGTGGCATGCTGCGGGCCGTGAAGGGGCGCTTGCCTGCGCCCTCAACTTCGACTTCGCCCCGTATGGCAATGCGACATAGCCCCTGGTTCGGCCCCTTGAAGCTGACCTCCATCTCTGCTTTCTGCGATGACACTCGCCCCAGCGTGGCGATGATTTCGCCATCCGGGGCCTCCAGTACGACATCGCCCGAGAAGCTCATGAAGGCGATGCCGCGCTCGTCGGCCGCCGGCCTGATGGTGCACGTCGTCTGCTGGCCGGGCTCAAGGGTAACAGCCCACAGTGTGGGGTGCATCTTGCCGGAGATCTGGAAGTCAAACAGCGGCCCGTGGTGCGGAACGTACGCCTTCTCGCTGGTGATGCCCGTTGTGAGGTCCGGCAGAACGTCATTGCCCAGGGCGGCGGTGTAGTTGAAGATAATGAAGCCATCGGTACCAAGGTTGCGCGCTATGGCGATCTGACCGGCGACCCGGTCGGCAGTGAGATTCGAGCTCGACGAGCAGGCGCCGATGCCTGGATACACAGGAACGCTGCCCCCAACCTGCTGCAACTGCCTTATGACCCTCGCGGCGAAGGCATAGTCCGAGTTGGTGTAATCCATGGGACACAGGAAGTCCACGTAGCCCTCCTTCGCCCAGCGCACCCAGTCCTGACCGACGCCGTAGTAGCAGTTGGGATATGAGCTGAACACCGCGGCTGATATCTTGCACTCGGGCCGAACCGCATGGACCCGCCGCTCCGTTTCGCGTACGATGTGTGTAATCTGCTCCGCACGCCAGCGGCTCCAGCTCTCCTGCAGACCTGCATCGCGCAGGTCCTGCGGCCAGTTCTTAATGCTCGCCCCGGTGGCTTCCTCAAAGCGTCGCCAACACTTCTGGCAGTAGCAGTGCGCGCCGTCGGGGTATCGGATGTAGTCGAAATGCACGCCGTCAACGTCGTACTTGGTGGCGACTTCGACCATGCTGGCGATCTCCAACTCCTGGTTCGCCGGGTGTGACGGACACAGCCAATCACCCTCCTTGCCCGCGATACTGACCTGCAGGCGTCCTTGCGCGCGCATTGTGTCAATGAAGTCGGGCGGGGTACCGCGGCCCAGCCAGAAGTTTACCTTCCACGGGTGGACTTCCACACCGTACTTCCTACCGGCCTCCACGGCTGCCAGAATCTGATCGCCCTTCTCGGCCACGACCGGCGACACAGGCAGAATCTCGCTCGTGTACAGCGCGCTCCCGCCCCAGAAGCTGTTCGGCGACACGGCGTTAAAACCGGCTTCGGCGAGTACGCGCATGGTCTTGTCCCAATCGCCGGCGTATGCGCCCTGGCCCGAGTGCTCCCAGCACGCGCGGAACTCACCGGGACGCGCCTTGTGGGCACGAGCGTAGGCTCCCTGAAGCGCCTGGTTGCGCGTTGTCGCCAGCTCCATCGCCCGGACATGATCGCCCGCAGCTTCGGCAGCGCTTGTCTGGCCCACCAGGTCTCTGGCCTGCGCAAGCAGCTTGCGGCCATCCGCGTTTGCCGCGCTGTCCGCGTAGTGCTGTGTGAGCCACTCAAGTATGGCATCGCCCGGCACGTGGCCGACCTGAGCGGGCATCTGCGCAGCTTCCCTTCCCGCCGCCTCCCAGGCTTCCGGCGCAAGACGCCCGACCAGCGCCAGGAGCATGCGGGCCTTGTTCTGCGGGTCATCGGGTAGCAGCACATGCGACATGTACGCGCCCGTGTCGGACAGTATCACCGCCGGATAGCCGGTGTCCTTGCCATCTCTGTCAAACCATTTTCCGACTACCCTCGCGCCATTGCCGGCTAGCTCAACGGCGACTATGTTCCACGACGCTTGGCCCACCTGCTCTGGCAGACCGGTCGCCGCTGATGTATCCAGCCGAATGCTGCTGAATTGCCCCTGGTACTCGCTGCGCAGATGCCCCAAGCTCCTGACCCCAAGGGCTGCGGCGAGTACCGGCGATATTGAATAGAACACGATGACCTTGCCGCCGGCGCCGACGTACTGAGCGAGGCGCTGGGAGGCCGCCTCGCTCGCATGTGGGTTGTAGGCCAGGATTATCAGCGAGATGTCCTGCAGGTCATCCTTTAGCAGTTCGGTCTCAGTCATGGCTCCGGCGCGAACGCCGCACTCGCGGAGCAGGCTGACAACGCCGGATGCGTATTGTGCCGCTGCGCGGGCTTCTGCGTCACTTGTGGATGCCCCCGCGTCGGTCAGCACCACAATCCGGTCTCTGTAAGCTTTCAGGTCGTCCACCATGCAGAATGCGTCCACCTGCGCTCCCGCCCATCCTGACAGGCGGACGCCCGTAATGTCGTGCCATCCGGCGGGCTGCCCTTCGACCCGGAACTCCGCCCGCGACAGCTCGACGGTTTGCCAGCCCCTCCCGCTGACCGCGAAGCTGCGGCCATACCAGCCGCCGGTGCTGCGGAAATAGACCGTGAAGTTCGCGAACGCGGTCGGATTCGGCATGGCGATATCAATACTGAAGCGCGTCCAACGGCTCAGGTCCCACTTCACGTTCCTGTCATAGACCACTCGGCGGTCGTTCTGCGAGAAGTTGCCGAACATCTTCAGCGCCATGCCGTCGGCGTGCGGCTCCACCTGCACCGGCGGAGAACCCTCTTGCGGCTCCCAGATCTGCCCGGCCGCCACTGCGTCGGCATACTCGAAGCCGTCCAGAAGCAACTCGGCCGCCCCCGCAATACCCGCAAGCAAGCATACTGTCAGCCCGGCCAACAACATGACATGCCCGGTCTTCATCCTGATGCCTCCTGGAACTTGCACGCGCGCCACTCGTCTGAAGGAATAGCCTCAGTGAGACTGCCTGTCCTGGCAATGGAACATTTTTGCATCCCCAGGCATGGGACCTGCGTAGCTTATAGAATCTGAAAAAGTTCTTGCTTCGGGCTTTTACTATAGGGTATAGTAGTAGCATGTATCCGATGGTGCGCCGATTGAGATGGACCACATCAAGGGAGTGGTCGTCATGCTGTACAGATGCAGGTTGCTTCTCGCTCTGACAATCGGTCTTGGGCTGGTTGCTGGGGCATTGACTTCCGCTGGTGCTTACGACAAGGAGTACAACCGGCCACAGATGACCGCCTCAAACGCCACGGCGGAAGCATCGGCGCCTCCGACCAGAGAGATGCCGGCCCAACGGGTGGCAGTCCTGAGACTGAAGGTTGATGGGCCCTATGCCAACCAGATTCAGCAATGGCTCCCCGAACTAATCGAGACACGCCTTGCCGAGCATGGATGGATGGTCCTGGCCCGTGGCGAGGCAATGCAGAACATTCAGGCGGAGCAGCACCTCCCTGGCACGGACGCAACCACGGCACCAGGGAAGGACAAGCTCATCGGGGCTTCCGCGTTGCTGGACCTGACCGCGCGCGTCACGATCAAGGAGGTTGACGCCGCCATTAACATCGGCCTATTCTCGCTCGGCGGCCTCGTGAAGGTTAAGGTGCAGCTCAGCGGGCAGGCGCTCGACACCACGACAGGCGTCATCTACCCGGTGGGCATGTTCACCTCGGAGATCTCGAAACTCAGACGGCTCGGCGTTGTGCTGCCGTCCTTGGACTGGATCGGCGGCGCTTTCAACTTCAATGCGATCAGGGAGAGCATGGTCGGCCAAGCTGCCGATGAGACGGCCATGAGCCTTGTCCGGAAGTTGGACGAGATGCCGTGGCTGGTGCCGGGCAGAGAGCAGCAGATCAGCCAGGAGCCGAGCGCCATCTACCTGACATTTCCCGAAGACAAGCTCCCGCGCATTGGTGACGAGTACGGCATCTTCCGTGGCGACAGGATGATCGCGAAGGTGAAGATAGTCGCCATCGAGGGGACACGGGCGCGCTGCGAGCGACTGGCGCAGCTCGAAAGGATATGCAATACCGATGTCGCCCGCCCGCTGAGCATTGAGATACCGGTCGAGATACAGGCTGAATAGCCCGGCCTCGTCCATGTCCGCCTCGTCCCAACCTGCGCGACCATCGCTGTTGCCTTGCCGGCTGGCACCGTCTAGTCCACGATGTGTATGATCATGACGGCATTGCCGTCACCGTCAGAAATCACCACGCGGTCGCCGTGGTAGTCCACCTCTGCGCCCGATGCCTCCGCAACGAAGCGAAGCGGCACGAATGTAACCCCGCCGATGAGACGCGCCGGCACGTCCAGATCTACGGTGCTGCTCTCGTTCGTTTGCCTGTCCATGAGCACAGCCGCCGCGTCATCAATCTTCAGCGCCATCAGCGTGTCATTGTCGTAGGCGTACACTATGCGCTCCTGGGCATCCCACTCCACCTGCATGTTGAGTGCCTCGAAGATAACGCGCATCGGCACCAGCAGACGCCCCTGCTCCTGAACTCGTGTATAGGTGAGCTCAGTGCACTCCTGCGCCGGGAGCATTGCGGGCGACAAGCCCAACAGCAGGAATGCAATCCACACCGATCGGCCCCGCAACACGGCAATCACCCTTTCTGCACGAAAGAAGGCAGCCGGGGTCATCTGGCAGCTCATGTCCCACCCCTGAATCGTTCCTTCAGAAGCTTCACAAATGTTTGCCAGGCGCGCCGGTAACCGGTCACGCCTACGCCTCGACCCTCAAACGTGTTCCTGTGCATCAACTCGGACAGCGGCCGCTTCTCCGGCGGCTTCGTCTCTGCAGCGGGATAGCCCACGGTAATCATCCCCGGCACCACATAGCCGGAGGGAATGGAGAGCAGTTGCCGAATGCGTTCGGGCGAGAAGCCGCCGATGTAGCACGTCCCGAGGCCGAACTCGGTGGCCTGTAGCAACATGTTCTCGGCCGCCAGCAGACAGTCATCGTGCGCAAACCGCGAGGTGTTCTTCGCGCACAGCACGATTACCGCAGGCGCCGCCTTGATGTGTGGCCATTTCATCCCCATCACGCCTGCGCTGTCGCCGAGTTGTCCCTTCACCACCGGATCGGTCACCACAATAAACTCCCAGGGTTGCATGTTCATTGCGCTTGGGGCCCAACGTCCGGCATCGCAGATCCGTTCCAGCAACTGCATGGGCACCGGCCTGTCGTCATAGCGCCGCACGCTCCGGCGCATCCGAACCAGGTCGCTGAACTCCATACGCACGGTCCTCCGTGAAATGCTCCTGTTGCAGCCGTGCCTGAGCCCCTACGTCCGCCTGCAGCATAATGGCCGCCGGCGCTGCAAGCAGGTGTGGCCGCAGACAGTGAGAAGTATTGCACGGACTGGCTTGCAGCGCAATAGGCCACTGCGGCGCGGATGCCGTCTGAAGTGATACGTGGGCCGGGACCCATCTGCCGTCGCGTGGGTGGGGCTTTGGGTGCGAGGTCCCCCACATAACCCGAGGGAGTTGATTGGCTTGAACAGGCGCGTTCTGGGCAAGACAGGGCTTGAAGTGAGCGAACTGGGCATGGGCGGCCTGTTCGTGTGCTCGATATTCAACGAGTTCGAGCAGGCCAGGGCCACCATCCATCGTGCCGTTGATCTCGGCGTCAATTACATAGACACAGCGCCCACGTACGGCAACAGCGAGGAGGCAATCGGCAACGCGCTAGCGGACATTGACGCCCCGCTGATAGTCTCAACGAAGCTGGGCGGCCGCCCGGACCCCTTCGACCCGCAGGACCGGAACGCGCTGCTGCGGTCGGTTGAGGAAAGTCTGCGTTTGCTGCATCGCGACCACATTGACGTGCTGATGATCCACGAGCCTGACCGTCCCGGCCAGTATGATTGGTGGAGCGACTGGGAGAGCTTCACCGGCCCGGTGAGTAATTTGCTCGACGAACTCAAAAGGGACGGTGTCATCAGCTTCACGGGGTTAGGGGGCACCACCGCTCACGAACTGCCGCACATCATCAATACGGGTAGGTTCGACGTGGTGCTCACCGCCTTCAACTACAGCCTGTTGTGGCGTGAGGCAGAGATCGCGGTGCTGCCGTCTGCCAGGGCCCAGAACATGGGCATTGTGGTCGGCTCGCCGCTGCAGCAGGGGGCGCTCTCCGTGCGCTATGATGAGGAGGTGCTTCACGGGGCGCGTTGGCTCAGCCCTCCACGCCGCGAGCAGTACAAGGCCCTGTATGCGTTTCTCGATGAACTGGACATGCCGCTGGCCGAACTGGCGCTACGTTTTGTCATTTCCAGCCCCGACATCTCGTGCGTGCTGATGGGTGCACGCAGTCCAGAGGAAGTCGAGCTGAATGTGGCGTCCGTCGAGAGAGGGCCGCTGCCGCCTGATATCATGGCGCGGCTGGACGAAATCGCGGCAATGGTGCCCTTCCGGCCCTTTGAGGAGCCGTTCGGCCTACCCTTCAATCACGAATACAAAGGCCCGGGCCATGCGGGCCGCAGGGGGAAATAGCCATGAAGGCTGCAGTCATCGAGCAGGTCGGCGTCCTGGCGGTGCACGACATCCCGATGCCACAAGTGGGGGAGTACGACGCTCTTTGCCAGTTGCTCTATGGAGCGACCTGCAGCGGCACCGATCTGCACCTCATTCACGGGCGCTTCCCGAGTCCGCTGAACTATCCTACCGTCCTGGGCCATGAGAGCGTTGGGCGCGTGGTGGAAGTAGGCTCCAAGGTGCGGAACTTCGCGGTCGGCGACACTGTCACTCGCGTCGCGACTCTGCCTGTCTCCGGCTATGACGTCAACTGGGGTGGATTTGCCGAGTTCGGCATCGCTTGTGACCACTGGGCGGCGCGTGCCGACGGGCGTCCGGAAAGCGAATGGCTGCGCTTCCGCTGGAACCGGCTTGTGCCACGGTCGGT
The DNA here is from genome assembly GCA_964549395.1 of uncultured Armatimonadia bacterium. GTDB lineage: Bacteria > Armatimonadota > Zipacnadia > Zipacnadales > UBA11051 > UBA11051. Next base: position 15,722 of record CAZJVY010000040.1, read on the forward strand.
TGAGCCGGCGGCAGCGACGATGTTCACCACATGGCGCGAGACTTTGAGCTACCTGCTGCGAATGGGCTTCTCGGCGGGTGCGAGCCTTCTGGTACTGGGCTCCGGCGGCGTTGGGCTGTCATTCGTCGCACAAGCCGCCAACCTGGATGCCTCCACAATAGCCATGACCGGAAGCAAGGAGCGGGAAGCTATCGCCCGGGCTGCCGGCGCGAGTGAGTATCTTGACTACAGGTCTGAGGACCTGCAGACAGTGGTGAATGACACATGTCCCGAAGGTTTCGACTTCATTGTTGATGCAGTGGGGAAGGAAGGCATGCTTGATGCGGCCCTGCCCTGGTTGAAGGACGGGGGAACGGCGGCCATATACGGGATTGACGACTACCACGCCTGCACGGTCAACCCCTCACGTGCACGCGGCAGCTTCACATTCTCGGAGAGGGGCTATGACGAAGCCGAGACGCACCAGCAGGTGAGCGACCTGGTTCTGCGGGGGAAACTCGATGCCAGCCTATGGCTGGACCTGGACAATCCCTTCCCGCTTGACCGCATCAACGACGCCTTCACGGCGATAGCGGAACGGAAAGTGGTCAAGGCGCTGGTGCAGCTATCTCCGGAGCTGTGACACCCGCTTTCGTCTCGTTCAATGCTATCAGGCCGTCGGGTGTGAAGCGGAAGCTGCGGTAGCGGTACTTGCAGGCGGGGGTGGCACCCATCGAGACACTGATCGTTCGCTGCGCCGGAAAAAGCAGTGCTGAGTGAAGGTTTATCGACTCGATAGGAACGCCGCTGGCGGCGGCGAAGTTCATGCTCCAGTCAATGCTGCCGTAGTTCTCCTCTATGAGTTGGCGCAGCTTTCTGTAGCGAGAGCACTCCCAGTAGTACTGCCGGTCTTCGTTCCTGTATAGCTCCCTGAACTCGTTAGTGCCCAAGACATAGCCCTTTTCCGCCCAACGAACCGCCACCTGTTCATGGTCGAACTCGACCTGTGCGGCGTTCGGGGGATTCCCGCCGGCCACCAGCATCACCGTGCCGCATGACCTCGGGGTGCTCTGTATGATGTCCACGCCTTCCTGGACGGTGTGAGCAAACTGGGCGACCTTACGCAACATGAAACAGGTTGAGATACCCTCCAGTGAGTCCTTTCCGCCCCAGGCCGTGTTATTGGACACAACCACTCCGCACGCATTCATCAGCGTCCAACCGTTGATGATACCCGCCCACGTCACGGTGACAAAGGGGATGCCCTCATCGGGGTAGTAGCAGATCAGCATTGCCCCGTATTTCGAGGCACCGTTGTCCCAGTAGTCCATGTTCCGACCGGCGATCAACTCTCCGGTGCGCGTGGCCGGACCGTACAGGGCGTAACTGGAGCAATATTGCGATCTCTGGACATCACCGAAGAGCTGCAGAGCCACGAGCGCCTCGTAGTCAACCCGCGCATACTTAGCCAGCGCACGCAGTTCGCGGCGGTAGGCCTCCGGCAGATATTGCTCCATCACCATCGCGCCCTCGAAGAGACGGCGCTGTGCCTCAGGACTGGAGGCCTCGCCTTGCAGGATGACATCGTTGAGCACCTGCTGCACGAGCTGCCGGGCGAGGACGCCGTGCTGGCGGCCGAGGTCCTCCGGGCTGCCCTTGAGATGCAGCACCTTGTAGCCGTCCAGGATCTTCAGCGACGCCGGGTAAGGGTATGTCCACTCCTGGGCCGCCACCTGCCCTGCCAGCAGTGCGAGGGTCAGTGCGACGCCCCACCTTAGCGGCGCGCTGAAGTGTCCGCTGCGGCCCGGCACTGTAAATGAATTGCTGTCGCTCATGGGTGATTCGGATTCAATCGGGATGAAATGGGCGTCAGGTGGTCAGGCCTGTGGCACGCAGATGAGCTCTATGTCGTCAAGCTTGACATCTCGCCCGTTGCTGCTCAGCTCAAAGGTATGCCAGCCCTCTGCGACCTTGCCCAGGCGAACGCCTCTGTCGGGCTCCATGGGCAGCGGCCCCTTGCCATCGAAGGTCAGGCTCAATGCGCTGCTACCGGGATGAGTGCGTACCCCCCAGACGCCGTCTGGCACGTACATGGTGAGGAATGCACTGTCGCCGTCCGCCAGCTTCACATTGGTCCATCCCAGTATGCCCTGGGTCGGCGGTGTGCTGATTCTGCTGCGCACCATACTAAGGCTGCCGGCCTTGAAGCGGATACATCCGTTGTCGGCATGCTTGCGCAGCACGACGAACTTCAGCGCATATAGGAAGTCCGCAGGGGAGGTACCCGGTGCCGCATCCATCACCTCGCGCAGACCTTCCTTGCCCAGCGCCGCCTCAACCCACATCATGAAGCCGAGCCAGTAGTGCATCGATTCCTCGCCCGTCCCGGCAATGAAGGCAGCCTCCGGCCCTCTGTCGTGCCACATCTGCAGGTCGGCATACACCGTTCTGGCCAGATAGCCGACGGCGTCGAACTTCTGCTCCCCTCCGAGCAGCTTGTCGAGTGCATCCTGGGCGGCCGCGTGCGGCCACGCCACTCCCTCGACCGCCTGGGCTTCTTCGGCAAGCCACTGGATGAACAGTCGCTCGCCCAATAGCCCGCTGGCGTAGAACTCCGGCTCGACATAGCGGCCAACCGGCGGCAGCACCAGGTGGCCGTACTCATGCCCGATTTGCCGTGCCCATTCCACGGGGGTGCGCGGCGTATCGGCGGAATAGAAATACAGAGCGTTGCTGTATGCCTCCGCTCCCGGGGGGCCTTGCTCCAGCAGATACGCCTTGACCGGGCCTTCCACCGGCGGCTGTTTGCCCAGGTAGGTGCTGAAATACCAGTAGGCCCGCAGCAGCAGATGGGTCAGCCGGGGCGCAGTCTGGTGGTAATCGGTCTGTGAGGCGCTGATGAGCTTGGAGGGGTAGCTGAGGATGAACTCCAGGTCAATTGATTCGCTGCCGGGCGCGGAGATGTAGCCATATGCGGATCGGTTGATGAGTGCCTTCGCCGTCCCGCCTGTGGCAGGTACCTCGATCTCTACCGGCGGCCCGCCCCGCTCCATCTCCTCGTGGAACAGCAGATCATCGGTGTATGCGACGCCTACCACCTCGGTGCCGTCGCTCAAGGTCAGCAAGCACCGGTCGAAAACGAAGTGAACCGGGCTGAACTCCATGTCAGCGACGGCAATATTGCGCGGGAAGGGCCCCTCATAGAACAGACTCTGCAGGTGTGTAGTGGCGTACTCGTGCTTTGGGCGTCGGCGTAGGAGTTCGGCGTATGCGTGCAGGGCATCGGTCCGCTTGCCGCGCAGTTCGTAAACATAGCCAAGGTGCGCATACACTTCCGCGTACTGCGGGGAGAGCGCCCGAGCCTGCAGCAGCTTGTTCTCCGCCTCCTCCAGGTTGCCCTCGTTGACCAGCTTGTGGGAGGCCTTTAGCAGCTCCCAGACTTGCCGCGTCAGCGTCTGCTCGTCATCGGCAGCAGGCGCTCGCACCGGCGCTATCGCCAGTAGCGACACAAGCAAGCACAGCGGCAGCCTACGTGTCATTGGTATCTCCCCCGTCCTGGACTCCAGCGCCTGGGAGAAGCGTGTCCGCCTGATGGCACTAGACGGCATCACGCGGATGACAGACAAACCTGCCGGCGATCTCTCCGGGCAGGTCTTCGTCACTGACGTCAATGAGCATCTGCACCAGGTGCAGAGAGTTGCCCTCGGGGCAGTGCCAGATCAGACCCCTTATGCGGTCCGCATAGGGCGCATCGGCGAAGCGCGCCACAAGCCGGAAAAGCTGCTGGTGAAAGAACAATCGCTGGGCGGAGACTTGCACTGCCTCATGACCGTTCACCTGCGCAGGCTCTAGCTCGGGCCGCATCCGCTTCAGCCGCTTGCCCATCTCCTCCTCGGCCCATTGCCGTAGCGACCTCTTCTTGAGCAGGACGTTGGCCATGCCCCAGCGGCTCAGGGTCAATTCCTCGGGCGGCACGAAGTTTTGCAGCATGATGCTCCTTCCCGATGCCGCCACTACATCGCGCTTCAGTGTTATCTGAATGTGCCCCGCCATTAGCTTCTGGGCGGTGAGGCCGAAGTCCTCCGGCGCCTCGGCATCAAAGCCGTAGCTGGCCCACCGTATCCAGCCCCCGACCGGATGGTCCTGCAGACTGCCAATGACGCGCTCGGCAAGCTTCTCCCCATCCTCATCCAGGCGGGCCGTGACCTGGATGAGCACCGTCCTGCTGCAGTCGGGGCAGTACCACGCAGCGCCGTGACCGCTGACGTCCGCTCGCCATGTGAAGCAGCGCAGCCCCTTCTTCCGCATCTTACGCTTCGAGACGACACTTGCGTCGGTGTCAATCTCGATGCTCCTGCCTAGCTTGCGGTCTTGCCTGAGCTTGCGCACGTATCCATCTACGGTCTTATCAATGTCAACGAAGCCTTCGGCTGCGCCCCACTTGACCTCCACCCGAGGCAATTCGGCATCCTGGAGCCGCAAATATCCGTCATCGCGCCCGCCCCCGATGCCGCCGATATTCCAGTCCTCGGGCACGGTCAACTCGATGCCCTGCCAACCTACCCGATGCCACTTTGCCTGAAACAGGTCAGTCATTGGCTGTCAATTCGGCCTTTCGACAGAGATTGCCTGGAGGCTGCTTGGGGGGCCTGCATACCCCGGGTCAATCGAACCGTATGCTTCGCTGATCGCTGTACACGGCTTGGAGCATGCCCAGAGCGATAAAATTGGTCAATATCGAGCTGCCGCCGTAGCTGACAAAAGGCAGCGGCATTCCCTTCACCGGCATCATGCCCAGACTCATGCCGATGTTAGCCATCACGTGCATGAAGATCATCGCGACAATGCCGGCGGCGACGAGTTGCCCGAAGAGCGTCCGCGCCTCGGCACAGATCAGCAGCCCTCGCCACAGCACGATCGCGAACAGCACGACAACCGTGGCAGCGCCCAGGAAGCCCAGCTCCTCCCCGACGACACTGAAGATGAAGTCGGTCTCCTGGTCGGGGACGAACGAGAGCTGGCTCTGGGGCCCACGGAAAAGCCCCTGCCCGGCCAGATGACCTGACCCTATGGCGATCAGCGACTGATCAAGCTGATAGCGGGCGTCCCTTTCTTCCTTGGTCTGAGGCGAATGGTTGATGAAGGCGACCAGACGCTGCTTCTGGTGGGGTTTGATGAGACCAAATCCCCAGGCCGCGACGAAGACCATCACGAAGGCAAATGCAAATGCGCCGAGGTGGTGGAGGCGCGCACCGAATACATAAGCTGTCACGCCCCACACGAAGAGCAGCAGTATCGGGGTACCGAGATCCGGTTGCAGGAGGATCAAGATGCTGGGTACTGCCGCGTAGGCCAGCGAGCGGCTGAGAAGCTCGAATTCTGCCTCGTCACCCTCGCGTCCGGCAAAGTACGCGGCCAGCATCAGTATCAGGCCCAGCTTGGCCAGCTCCGCCGGCTGGACGTTAACCGGGCCGATGCTCAGCCACCGCTGCGTTTCTCGCACCAGTCCACCGACGATCAGCACGAGCACCAGAAGTCCAAGGGTGCCCAGGTAGATCGGCCACGATATAGACGCCAGACGGGAGAAATCGAACGAGCTGACCGCCACAAACAGCGCAAGGCCCAGCAGCACCCATACGCTCTGCAGTATCAGCTTCTTGGCGGGCATCTGACCCGCGGTAGTTAGCTCAGCGCGGGTCGCGCTGTAAATCATCACCAACCCGATGACCGCAAGCATCAAGGCTGCCCCGAGCAGCTTCCAATCCACACGGGCCAGCCGGAAATCGAACACTCAGTATCACACCTCTTCTTGCCGCACTTGAGCCGCTTTGCAGGCTCAGTATAGCACAAAACGGAGCGCCTGAGAAAGCCGGCGAAGCCCCTCACAGGGCCCAGACCCGTTTACTTCGTCCCATGGTGTATGGTAGACTGTGGATGTCCGATGCATGCTCCATGGCCCGCACCTTAATCCCCAGCCAACGCCGAGCCAACATCTAGGTATTCCATGGAGTCCGTACGGCGCGCTTGCGGTAAGCGTGACGCGTTTCCGGGGGAAGATGGACTTGTTACCATGGGCCGCTGAGATAGCGATAGACGTGGGCACTGCCAACGTGCATGTGGCCATGAAGGACGGCGGAGTGGTCGTCCGTGAGCCGGCTCTGGTCGCTTTCGAGGTCCGCCGGGGTACTCCCGTTGCCTTTGGCACCGAGGCCAGGCAGATGCTGGAGCAGGGCGTTGGAGACGTGCGGGTGGTGCAGCCCTTGCAGTGCGGCGTTGTAGCCGATTTGAGCGCAGCAGCAGCGCTGCTGCGGCATTTCATCCACAAGGCATTGGGGCGTCGGACGCTCTTCAATCCCCTGCTGCTTACCGCCCATCCGACGGCCTCCACGCCGGTGGCACGGCGCGCCTTGAGGCAGGCCTTGCGGACGGCCGGTGCAGGCCGTGTCATCACCGTGCAGAAATCGCTGGCTGCCGCCATCGGAGCGGGACTGGCCGTTGACGCTCCCACTACGCAGATGATCATAGACGTCGGCGCGGGCACCGTTGACGCGGCGACTGTATCTCTGGGCATGATATCTGACGGCGCATCGGCGCCCGTAGGTGGTCAGAGCCTTGATGAGGCCCTTGTCCGCGGTATCAAGCGTCAGCAGGACATCAAGCTAACCAGTCAGGCCGCTGAAGAGATCAAGTTGTACGTCGGCAGCATAGATAAGGCGCTTGCCGCCCAGCTTCCCGGCGGCTCCCGCAATTCCGCAAGCTTCGCTAACCAGGCTGACGATATCAAGGCATTCGGCGTCCAACTCGACGAGGTGCCGGATATTTTGGCTGATGCGTGCCTGCCGATTGCCGATGAGCTTAGCTGGATGACCGGCGAGTTACCCGCCAAGGTCCGCACCCAGCTGGCCAGCACGGGCGCCGTGCTTACGGGCGGCACTGCAATGCTCCGCGGGCTTCCCGAACTCCTCAGCAGTCACATGGGCGTGCCAATCTCGGTGGCCACTGATCCGATGGCGTGCACTATGCTCGGGCTGCAGACCATCCTTAACAACCTCCACGCCCTTTCGCTGGACGGGCGCAGAGTCAGCTTCGGCGGTGCAAATCGCGAGTGATTCTCCATCGTGCATTGCTCACCCATCGCTTGGCCCCTGAGCCCCAGCTACTATGCCTTGCAGGTCAGTTGCCTCGGCCGCAGAAACCTCCAACATAGCACCCATTGTCAAGAACAGAGGATACCCAGATGAGTGATATCAGATTCTCAGTATGCATAGAAATGATATTTGGTGACCTGCCGCTATTGGACCGCATCTCGGCGGCCGCCCAGGCCGGCTGTCCGGCTGTTGAGTTCTGGGGCTGGCGGAACAAGGACATGGAGGCTATACACGAGAGAGTACAGCAGGAGGGCCTCACCCTGGCCAGCTTCCTGGCCGATTGCGGCGGCGACCTGTGCGACCCGGAAGTTCACAAGGACTGGGTGGGCGGCGCTGCTGAGTCTATCGAGCAAGCAGCGGCCATCGGCTGTCCGGGGCTTATTGTGACTACGGGCAACGAGCTGGCCTCCATTCCCCGCGAGCAACAGCACCAGGCGATCGTTGATGGGCTCAACGCAATCGCTCCCTACGCCGAAGACAAAGGCGTCAATCTCTACCTGGAACCCCTCAATGTGCTGGTGGACCACGCCGGCTACTATCTAGTAACATCCGCAGAAGGCTTCCAGGTGGTTGACGAAGTCAACAGCCCGCGCGTAAAGCTCCTGTACGACATCTACCATCAGCAGATTACAGAGGGCAACGTTACGGCCACCATCACGAGCAACATGGCCAAGATCGGGCACTTCCATGTGGCTGATGTGCCCGGCCGCTATGAGCCCGGCACGGGCGAGATCAACTACAGGAACATCTTCGCCCGCATCGCCGAGAGTGATTACAGAGGCTTTGTCGGGCTTGAGTTCAGACCTTCGACAACCAGCGAGGAAGCCCTGGCTCGGGTGCTTGACATCGCCGCAGGCAGCTAGCCGCCACGGCTTGCTGATGCTGGTGCGCTGGCCGCTCATGGGCGGCGCCGGTCCGGGATTTCCCACCACGGCCAGGCTGTTGATATGTGTTTCTGTTCCTCGACGCGTGCCAGCGAGGTTAGCCCGCCAATCTCCGCATTCCCACGCGTGTGGCAGGTAAGCTCCCATCTGCTGCGGAAACCTGGCCAGGACGCACTGGAACGCAGTGGATGCATTGTCTCTGCGAGGGAGAGCGCCAGATGAGCGATGAGCGCAACGTGAATCCCGATGTATGGCTGCAACACATGTACGAAGTTAGCGGCCGCAGTCTGAGCTTTGACGAAACCAGGATAGCGGACTTCGAGACGTGGCGGCGGCAGTTCCTCGACGCTCTGGCATCCGGCATGGGCGGCATGCCTCAGTTCGACGTGCCGCTGGACCCGCAAGTAACCGACAGCGTCCAGGAGGACGGCTACACTCGCCACCGCCTGCTCCTGCAGACTGAACCTATGATGAACGTCCCATGCTGGCTGTTGGTGCCGGATGACATCGCGGCAGGGGAGAGGCGTGCCGGAGTGCTCGCCCTTCATGGTCACGGTTACGGCCGCGACGAGGTGGTTGGTGTTGACGGCGCCGACCCGCAGATCGCGGATCACATAAAGGCTGTCAACTATGATTACGCCCGTCAGTTCGCACGCGAAGGTTATGTCGTCATCGCGCCCGACCATCGTGGCTTCGGGGAGCGCAGCGGCAATCGGCAGCGGCTGGGCGACCGCGACTACTGCAATCTGCTGATGCTCAAGCAGTCGCTATTCGGTCGCAACCCGCTGATGTCCAACGTCTACGACACTTGTCGTTGCCTTGACTATCTGCAGACGCGCGATGATATACACGCAGAGCGCATCGGCGCCGTAGGGCTGTCTTACGGTGGCACGATGACGCTATTCACCACCGCTCTTGAGCCGCGCATCCAAGTCGCCTGCGTGTCCTGCTACATGAACAGCTTCCAGAAGTATGCCTTGGAGATGGATAACTTCTGCGGCAATCAGACACCCACCAATCTGCTCGGCTTCGGAGAGATGTGGGATGTTGCCATCGCCATCGCTCCGCGCCCCCTGGTGCTCGAATCAGGCATCCAGGACAACGGCTTTCCCATCGCAGAGGCCCGCGCCGCTAATGATAAGGTACGGGCGGCCTACGAGGCGCTCGGCTGCGGTGACCGGATTGCCATTGACGAATTCGACGGCGGACACGAGTTCTCGGGCCGCCTGGCGTTTGACTGGTTCAGAGAATGGCTGTGAGTGCGTCTCAACCTCGTCCATTATGATAGGAGAATCTTCATGCGCGACCCGTTCTCAAGCGAAGGCCAGTGGTTCAAAGGCAATCTGCACCTGCATACCACCGGCTCCGATGGCAAGCTTTCACCCCAGGAAGTCATCACGAGCTACGCCGCGCACGGCTACGACTTCCTGTCCATTACCGACCACCGGCAGGTGACCCCCACCGATGGTCTCGATCACAAGGGGATGCTGATGCTCCCCGGCATCGAGCTGAACGGCGGCAAGAGCGATCTGGGCACCTCCTATCACATGGTGGCCGTCGGCGCCAGGGGGCTCATGGAGTATGACCCGGAATGGAGCGCCCAGGAACTGATTGACTACGCCAATCAGAACGCGGAGGTGGTGTTCATCGCCCACCCCTACTGGTGCTCCTTGACTGTGGCTGACTTGATTGATCTGGAGAACTATATGGGTGTCGAGGTCTATAACACCACGTGTCACCATGGAATCGGTCGTGGCGATTCCGGCTCCCACTGGGACGATTTGCTTGCGCGTGGCAAGCGCCTGATGGGGTTTGCCGTTGACGACGCACATTTTGGTTACCCCGACGCCTGGGTTGGGTATATTATGGTGAAAGCAGCAAAGTGCGAGAGAGACGACATCATCGGAGCGATCAAGGCCGGTGACTTCTACTCATCCAACGGCCCCACGATCAACAACATCGAGCGGGACCGTACTAGGGTGCGGGTTGAGTGCTCGCCGTGCTGGGAGGTACGCGCCGTGTGCCCCCTGCCGGGCCGAGGCATAACGACCTATCGCACCGACCAGAAGCCGCCGTTTACTGCGGTCGAGTTCGAGCTGAACGAGAGCACCGACCCAATCAGAATCGAGTGCATTGACGAGGTGGGCAACAAGGCCTGGAGCAACCCGATATGGCTTGAGGATTGAGGACAGGATATCTGGTCGGGTACCATGGGTCAGGGGCGGCTTTGCAGTGCGGCCAGAACATGCTCAGCAGACCAAAAGGAGCCAGAGAAATGAGAAGGGCAGTGCCGTGGACAGTATTGCTGTTGCTCACTGCTATGGGGATGCTTCATGCACAGGGCGACGAAGCCGTATTGCTGCGTTACAAGTTCCACCAGGGGGAGGTCCTGAGGACCATCGAGATCGTGAAGGGCACCATTCCCGTGCGGACCGATGTGGTGACGCCCGCCGGCACTCCCGCAGGCGGCGCTGGGATTGATAACATGGCTGTCAGTGTGGCGCTTGAAACAACGGCGGTCAAGGTCCTGACGGTCAACAGTGTGGACGCTAACGGCGTCGCCGCTGTCACTATCCGTGTGGAGCGGTTGCTGGTGAACACCAACACCCAGGTCGGCGACCAGACGATGAGCAATCGGCTGGAGTTTGCCGATGGCAAGCTGACGGCCTCCGGCACCGGCGTCCAGGAGATGCCGCCTGACAAGCTACAACAACTGGAGCAGTTGCTCAATACGGCATTCCAGGTGGAGATGGACCCGCTGGGTGGCACCAAGCCGATCGGCCAGGATGTAGACCAGGTCTGGCAGCAGGCCATGGGCCAGAGCCTTGCCGGCGTAGATTTCGGGAAGCTCTCACGCGCGACGATGGGCTTGCCGGAGCAGCCAGTGAAGGTCGGCGATATCTGGGAGAACAGCTACGAGCCAGGCGAAAATGAACACGGCGTGACCGGCTCATCCAAGATGCTACTGGCTGCGCTGACCAGCGAGAACGGCCACCAGGTCGCCAAGATACGCGCCAACTCGTATCTCAAGATCGAGGACCAGGACGCCAAGCCTGTGGACGGCATGATGCTCGGCGGGCTCACGCAAGGAATGCAGACCAAGCTTGAGTTCCTGGAAGTCAACATGGCCTCGGAACTGAATATGGACCTCGAACTCGGCCAGATGCTCAGGACCGCCTCCAACATCACTATGAACATGGATCAGACGATGTCCATGGACCTGGGCGCTGCATTCGGCGGCCAGCAACTCATGATGACCTTCAAGGTGCAGACCCGGGACGCTCCGCTCCGCAGCCAGACCACCACGATGGTCGAGTAGTAGGGGGCAGGTATCTGGGCGTCGGGCGGTGAAGAGCAGGTCACGGGAGGAGAACCCGTGACCTTGTTCTATGGCGTGCTGCACGGAGTCAACCACCCGGAAGGACCGAAGACCGCCATGGATAGCGACATAAAACTGGTTGCCATTGAGCCGACGTTCGAAGACCTGCGCCTGCGGACGCCGTTGAAGTTCGGGACCGGCGTCATATATACCACGACCTCCCTGACAGTGAAGGCCACCGTGGAGAGCCGCCTTGGCGCCCGCGCCGACGGCCTGGGCAATATCCTTCTCAGCTACGTCTGGGGCTATCCCAGCGCGGCCATGTCCTCGGAAGATCGCGATATGGCAATGCGCAGAGTGTCCGAGAGATTCTGCGATCTCATGCTCACCAACGCTGAATTCGGCCACCCAATGGACCTCTACCTGGAGGCCAAGGACGAGCTTCCCCGCCTGGCCGCCGAAGTGGACGAGCAGATGCAGGTGGCTGACCCTATGCCGCTGCTGGGCGCTCTGGTCTGCGCGTCGCCGACGGATGCCGCTCTTGCCGACGCGTTCGGCAAGGTCAACGGCATCTGCACCTATGACGGCTACACCAGGGAGTTTATGTCCCACGACCTGAGCCGCTGGTGCGGACCGCGCTTCGCCGGCAAGTACCCCGGCGACTATCTGCACAGTGCTTACAAGGCCTACCTGCCTATATTCCGCCTGGTCGGCGGCCTGGACAAGCTCACGGCGTCGGAGATAACCGATGAGGACCCACAAGACGGCTTGCCGGTAAGCCTGGACCAGTGGATCGAGCGCGACGGTATCCGCTGCTTCAAGGTCAAGCTGAGAGGCAATGACAACGAATGGGACGTGCAGCGCACGGCCGAGATCGCGCGTGTCATACGGGAGACGTACGACCGTCTCGGGATTGATGGCGACTTCTACCTCTCCACCGATTCCAACGAGATGAACCCCGATCCCGAGAGCGTCGTGGAGTACCTACACAAGCTCCAGGAGCTTTCGCCTGCCGCATACGACGCCCTCCTGTACCTCGAACAGCCGACCGAGCGGGACCTGACAAGGAGCCGTTTCGACATGTCACAGGTCGCAAGGATGAAGCCGGTTGTCGTTGACGAGGGCGTCACGAGCCTGGAGATGATGGACCTGGCCATCGAGCTTGGCTGGTCGGGTGTGGGGCTGAAAACCTGCAAAGGCCACTCCTCAGCGCTCTTGTACGTCGCCAAGGCTGTCGAGCAGGGCCTGGTACTGACCTTCCAGGACCTAACGAATCCCGGCCTCTCTCTGGTGCACGAGGCCGGTTTCGCGGCGCGCATTGATACGCTGAAGGGGTTTGAGTATAACTCCCGGCAGTACTTGCCCGACGCGCACGCCGATGTCAAGGCTCTGCATGGGGGGTTGTGTGCGGTAATGGACGGCCAGGTATCCACCAAGTCCATCAGCGGTGCCGGTCTGGGATACGGCATGTAGCGGCCGGCCTCTTTGTTCCGTGTTCCCTCGGAACCGCCGGACATGCCCGCGCCTGTCCTACATGGTTCGTACCAGCTCGGCCACATCCTCCACTCGCTCAAAGACGGCGTCGGTGGGCACGTTGTCGCCGAACCCGAGGATGAACCCGTCGTGCCCTTCCATCGCCTCAAGCAGCTCATTTACGTAGCGCCGAAACTGGCCCTCGGAGAACGTTTTGGTGAATATCACCGCCGCCAGGCCTCCCCAGATGGCGGGCCCGTCGGCCCACAACTCGCGCAGCTTCGTCATGTTGATGGATGTCATCGGCTGGGGCGTAATCGACTCAACCACGTCAACACCGGTGGCTGGCATCAATTCCAGCAATCTGCGCATTTCGCCGTCCCCATGGATCGCCACCAGCTTCCCGCCCGCGTGCAGTATCTGGCAGGCCTCCTGGTAGAACGGTATCATGTGGCTCTCGAACACCGGCGGCGGTGTCATCTGCTCGTCGTAGTTGCCTCCGACGGAGACTATCTCACATGGCGCGCCGGCGGCTATCCCCATCACCTTGAGCCGCTGCTCCCAGAGCGCCCGATGCAGCGCCTCGAGCTTCTCCCTGTTGTCATGCCACTCGTAGTAAAACTGCTCGTAACCCATATAGTCTTCCATCAGCATGTGGATCGGCACTTTGCCGGCGAACGGCAATGCGACGCCGTCATCACCGATCGCCTCAGGCAGCTTCGCATAGCCGGCGTAGTTCTCAACCGGCTCCGTATTCTCGATGAAGTGCTGCAGGGCGGGGTAATCGTCGGCGGATTCGAAGAAATGCTTGGTCTGTATGGTAATGGAGGCGCTGCCCTTCAGCTCGCGGGGTACCTGCCATTCTGCGCTGATGGTGCCGTGCGGCGTCTCTACGGTCACCACCCGTCGGTCCGGCAACAGTTCTTCGCGGTAATTCATGTTGTGGTACTGGAGCCTGAATAGGTCCTCCCCGGCACCATAGTAGCCGACAAGGCCGATGTCGAGTTGCCGCTGCAGGTCCCACTGTGACATGCCCTGGTATCTGTGGGGCAAGGTGCCCTGGTTGGCGTGGTAGTTGTACCATAGCTCGATCCGGCTGCAAAACGGAAGCCGGTCGTGCGGCTCTCGTCGTATGGCCGCCAATACGCGCTGCTTATGTGTCATTGGATTGCATCTTTCGGCCCGTATTTCGCACTTCGCTGCGCATGGCAAGTACGTGCAACACGCAAACCCTTTCTCCCCGCACATCGCGCCGGCCTGCCCTCGCCAAATGATCGGCTACATTCCATGACAGGAAAACCCCGTCCCACTGCGGAACCTTGTCAGGCGGGTGTCCTCGACACACAAGAGAATGCTATTGGGAGATGAGCAATAGATGGCTACGCCGATTCTGGTGCTGGTACGTTCCCATCAGCAGGAGAACATGTTCGGCAGATATACCGGCGAGATGCTCAAGCTGGATGGCATCAACAGTTTTGATATAGTGGATATGGACACAACTGAGGACTGGCTGGCGGGTGATCCCTCGGTGGTGATTCTCACTCGCTGCCGGCTGCGCAACCCGGAGCAAGACCGGCTGCTTGAGTACGTCAGAGAGGGCGGTCGGCTGATTGTATTCCGGCCCTCGTACCGACTTGGCAATGCGCTGGGCCTGACCGCGAAGTTCACGGTCACACATGGCGCCTATCTGCTGCCTGACGCCGATCATCCCGTCTCGCGCGGGCTGCCGCACGAGCCCATCCAGTGCCACTGGCCCACCGAACACTGGGGCCTGGGCAGTCTGCCAGGCGGCGCTGAGGTGATTGCGCACGACTACGCAGATGTGAGCAGTGCCAGCGGCCTGCCGGCCATAGTCAGCTTCGGGCTGGGCAACGGGGAAGTTGCTCTGTGTTTCTACGATCCGCCGGCCGCGGTCGCACGCTTGCGTTTTGGCAATCCTGACCTGGCCTCGATCAACACGATGGGCTTCCCTTACTATGGGCGGACGGGCGACCTGTTCACCAACTACTTCGACCTGTCGCGCGGACACCTGCCGCAGGCGGACCTGCACTGCAACCTGCTATCCAACCTGGTCTCACATCTCTCTGCTGAGCCGATCTGCCGGCTGTGGTACTATCGCACACCCGAGCAACGTTCGGCGCTGCCCATGCGCTCGGATGATGATTGGTCCACACCCGACCAGTTCCACGCATTGTGCTCGGCAGTGGAGCAGCACAACGGCCATTGCACCTTCTATCTGGTGCGCGACACCAAGCTGCCGGACAGCGAAGTGGCGGCGTGGCTGGAGCGCGGCCACAACTTCGGCTATCACTCCAACCCCATGACCGACGAGGACCCCTACTTCGCCATGGAGGACACCTTGCGCAGCGATGCCGAGAACTTCCGGAACCGGTACGGGTTCACCCCCAGGACAATGCAGAGCCACTGTGGCTTCTGGCGCGGTTACATGGATCTGGTCCCCGTCTTGCACGACATCGGCATCCGAATGGCGGTCTCCTACTCGTGCTTACTGGAGACATACGGAAAGTACATGTGCGGATCGTCGAGACCGATGAAGTTCGTCAACGAACACGGCCGGATCGTGGATGTGTACGGACAGGCGACCCTCATCTATGACGATGCTTCCATCCAGGACATGCTGACAAACGAAGTGGACACCGAGCTGGCGAAGGTGGCAAAGACTCTCGATTATGCGGTCAGTGTGACCTATTCGCCGTTCGGGTTCCAGTCTCACCCGGTCAGCTTCGCTACATATAGCGCGGCGTATATCTGCGGATGCATGGACTTGGCGAAGGAGCGCGGTGTGCCCGTTCTGAGCATGGACGAATGGCTTGAGCTGACACAGTCGCGTTACGAGGCGCAGTTGACAGTCACTAGTGCCGGCGAGGACGCCCTTGAGTGCGAGCTTACTGCCGGACAAGTGGCGGGCCCGCTAACGGTCGCGGTGCCGGTGCCCGATGGCAAGCAGGCCGTTGGTGCAGCGGTTGATGGGCATGCGATTGAGCCGACGCCCCGAGCAATCCTCGGGCCGCAGTACGCGCTGGTGCCAGTGCAGCTATCGTCGGCAGGTGAGAGCAGACGCGTCCGGGTGGAGTTCGCCGGCCGGTAGTCCGCAGACGTGCAACCGGCCGGCCATTGATCCACGATGGGGCAGATGGGCTAGTCGGCGCGGCGCCAGTGGGTGCCGTCCGGGGTATCCTCGATGATGATGCCCATCTCGGCGAGCTTACCCCTGATTTCGTCGGCGCGCGCCCACTCCTTCTGCGCGCGGGCATCTTCGCGCTCTCTGATTAGCGTCTCGACGGCGGGGTCCAGGGCCTCCTTCTCGTGCGCGATGTAGCCGAGCACCGCGTCGGCCCTGCTCAGGAAGTCGCTCACCTCACTGACATTGGCCCCGTCCAGATTCCCTTCCGTCAGGGGCGTGTTGACCTCACTCATCAGGCTGAATACGGCTCCAGTCGCGCCGGGCACGTTGAGGTCGCTGTCCATGGCAGACTCGAAGTCGGCGCGAGCTGTTGCCACCGCGTCGGAAATCCACTGATTGTGGGGCCCTGCCGCGGACGACGAATTCAGACGATCCACGAAGTCCCACAGGCGGTGCAAGGCCTGAGTGCTCTCCCCGAGGCTTTTCATTGTGAAATCAAGCTGGTGGCGGTAATGCGCGGATAGCAACTGGTGGCGAATGGCCATCGGCTCGAAGCCCTGCTCCAGCAAATCGCGGAGGGTGAAGAAGTTGCGAAGGCTCTTCGCCATCTTGCGCCCCTCGACGATCAAGTGCGCGGGATGCAGCCAGAAGCGGCAGAAGGGTTTGCCTGTAGCCGCCTCGCTCTGGGCTATCTCATTCTCGTGATGGGGGAAGATCAGATCCACCGCACCTGTATGGATGTCAATGGTCGGCCCGAGGTACTTCATTGAAAGCACCGAGCACTCGATGTGCCAGCCGGGTCGCCCGCGGCCCCACGGGCTGTCCCACGACGGCTCGTCTTCCTTCGAGGCCTTCCAGAGCGCGAAATCCCGCACCTGTTCGCGGTCGTACTCGTCGGCATCCATGCGGCTCAGCGAGCAAGCCCCAGCTTGTGCAACATCCGTACCCGAGAGCCGCCCGTACTGGGGCCAGCTTGAAATGTCGAAATAGACGCTGCCCTCGCGCTCGTAGGCGTGCCCCTTGTCCAGCAGCGTCGCCACGAGCTGGATCATCTCCTCGACATGCTCAGTGGCCCGTGGGTACTTCCAGGCCGGCTCAACCCGCAGCGTTTCGAGGTCCTCGAAGAAGTACTGCTCATAGCGCCGCGTATAGTCCTGCAGGCTGACGCCCTCGGCCTGCGCTCCGGCGATGGTCTTGTCATCCACATCGGTGATATTCATGACCTGGTGCGTCTCATGCCCCTTGTACCGCAAGTACCTGGCTAGAATGTCATTGAACAGGAACGTGCGCAAGTTGCCGATGTGAGCGAAGTCATAGACCGTGGGTCCGCAGGAGTAGATCCTGACGGGCTGTCCGTCCGGCACGTCGAACGGTTCTCTCTGACGGCTGAGTGTATTGTGAAGATAGAGCATCACGGTGCCTCCTGCTAACTTTGTCGTAATGAGCAACTGCAGCGGAGAGTCTTACGAGCGACTTCCGCTGCAGCTTACCTATCATCCGGGTGTAATGGCTATTGGCTTTGTTGTGGTCGAAGCACTCCTGGCTTGTAGCCTGTCCGCCTCCCGATGGGGTCGCAGCCGACAGCGAAGCCGCCCACGCGGCAGATTGCCAGGCTACAGTAATCATTCCACTTCCAGGCCGCTGTCATGTCCTCCGCAGCTTCCCGTCAGGAGCCGTGCTCCGCGTTTCCTCGGCAAACGATATAGTGTCTGGATGCCGGGGAACTAGCCGGTCGGTCCCTGTTTCTTCTGCTCATCGGTGAGATCCCCGGGTTCCGCGTCCCGCCCCGTCTCCGGTTCGATGCTCTTGTGCAGCTCCTCAGATGCCTCCGATGTCGCCTTGCGGAACTCGCGCAGGCCCTCGCCGAATGATTTCATTATGTCCTTGAGCTTGCTCCCCCCAAACAGTAGGAGAATGATTATCGCGATGACGACGAGTTCAGGTATGCCTGGCCAGTTCATATCATCACCTCTTGGGCCTCCGTAGCCCAGAAGTAGATGCCGGCTATGTCTCAGGTCATATTGCGCCCAATAAACGTTCAGGGTCAGCTACCAGTATAGCACAAACAAGCCTTAGCACCCAAGAAACAGATGCGGACCGACACACGCGGCGGGTGAAAGTTACCCGTCGGCAGGTGGCAAAGCAGTCCCTTGGTCCAGGCGCTCTACCACCACGCCTGGCAGCAGCTTCTCGACATCTTCCTTCAGCTCGAGGGCGGCGCCGAATGTCGAGGCCGCGGAGGCTCCGGCCGCCACCGCCCACCGCATCCTCTGTTCCAGCGGTTCTCGGCGGACGGTGGCCGCCGCCAAGCCGGCCACCATCGCGTCGCCGCATCCGACGGAGCTGACGAATTCCACCTCCGGCGGCGCTGCCCAGTACTCGCCCTGATCCGGTGTGAGGAAGATAGCGCCTCGGTTGCCCAGAGACACGATGACCGTTCGGATTCCGCGGCTAATCAGTGCTCTTCCGGCCTCGACCACGCCCTCAGGCACTGAGAGCGAGGAGCCGATCAACCGTTCCAGCTCGGCCAGATTCGGCTTGATGACATCCGGCGCGGCCTCAATGGCCGCTTCCAGCAACTGGTCACGAGCATCGAGGATGACCCGTACCTGCTTCTGCTTCGCGAGAAAAACCATCTCAGCGTAGAAATGAAACGGGACGCCCCGCGGTGCGCTTCCGGAG
>CAZJVY010000041.1:0-29668 GCA_964549395.1 uncultured Armatimonadia bacterium
CCTCAATATCTTGGGTGAGCAACTGCGCGAAGGCGCCGGTGCGCACGACGCGGGTTATCCTGGACTTGATCACGCTGCCGACCTTGATCTTTGCGGCGGCCTCTTTCCACGGGTCAGGTAGGATCTGTCGCCGTGACAGCGAGATGCGGTCATTGGCCCGGTCTATGTCGGTAACGGCAACACGCACCGTGTCCCCGACTTTCAGGACCTCGGAGGGGTGCTTTACGCGCGTCCAGGCCAGCTCGGAGATGTGCAGGAGGCCGTCCACCCCGCCCAGGTCAATGAAGGCTCCGTAGTTGGTCAGGCTACGAACCTTGCCCTCACAGACCATGCCCTCCTCCAGCGTGCTGAGCGTCTCCTCACGCCGCTTTTCGCGCTCTTCCTCGATGACCTGGCGGTGCGAGAGAATGACCTTCTTCGACTGCCGGTCGGCTTCCAGCACCTTGAGGCGCACGGACTGGCCCACGAAGCGCTCCAGATTGCGCAGATTGCGGGATGCCACCTGGGAGCCGGGCACGAACCCCGGCACACCGACATCCACGCGCAAGCCGCCCTTAACGCGGTCGGTGACCATGGCATCAATGACCTCGCCGGTCTCGGCCGCCTGGGTGAGCCGATTCCAGACGCGCTCGTAGTCCGCTCTCCGCTTCGACAGTCTGATGATGCCCTTTTCCTCGTCAATGCTCATCACCGCCACCTCGATCTCCTCATCAACGCGCGGAGCGTCATCGGCGTTGGGGAACTCGGCCATCGGAATGATGCCTTCGTACTTGCTGCCGACGTCAACGCTGACGCCCTTCCCGTCAACTGCGGCGACTATGCCCTTGACGATGTCGCCCGGTGTTGCCTCGGCCGGCATCGCACCCTCAAGGGCCGCTTCCAGGGCGTCTGACGTCTCGGCGTCGGTCTCGTCTGTCTGTTCGTCGGATGCAGCCTCACTCGCACTCGCTTTGTCTTTGTCGCCCTTGTCCTTATCGCTTTTTTCGAAGTCCCACGTCATTTGACGGTTCTCCCTTCAGCCGCCGCCGAACGGCGACTCTGCCAAGTTGTACTACGGAAAAGTGTACGATTATCAGCACCACTTCAGGCCATCCCACAGCTAACAAAGATGAAAGTCACCCGGCGAAAGGTTCCACATCACGCCAGTTCTCTCCAACGGATACGTCCACAGTCAACGGCACACTCAGTTCGTAGGCGGTTTCCATCACCTCCCTCACCACCGGCACCAATGTCCGGACCGTTCCGGCGGGTGCCCGCAGCACGATCTCATCATGCACCTGCAGAAGCATCTCCGTGTCCGGAAAACTGTCTTCCAGAACGGAAGCCAGCCTGACCATCGCCAGCTTCACGATGTCGGCGGCGCTTCCCTGCATCGGCGCATTCGTCGCAGCGCGTTCGGCATAGGCCCGCACTCCCGCGTTGCCCGAATCGAGATCCGGAATGGGACGGCGGCGCCCCATGAGAGTGCTCACATAGCCGGTGCTGCGAGCCTGCTCGACGATGGCGTCCAGCAGCTCCCGCACCTTCGGCAACCGCTCGTGGTAGCTGTCAATGAACTGCTTCGCTTCCTGAGCCGGTATGGCCAGCGCGCCGGCCAGCGCTCGCGGCCCCATGCCATAGAGTATCGCATAGTTTACCGTCTTGGCCGCGCTGCGCATCTTGTAGTCAACGTCCTCATCCTTGCAGCCGAATATCAGGGTCGCAGTGTGGACGTGGATGTCCTCGTGATTCGCGAAGGCCTCCAGCAGCGTCGGCTCCTGGGCCATATGAGCCAGTATCCGCAGTTCGATCTGCGAGTAGTCGGCGGAGATGAGGCTGTGCCCCTCGACGCCGCTCCAGAAGCAACTGCGGATCTGCCGGCCCCATTCGGTGCGAATCGGGATGTTCTGCAGGTTCGGGCTGCGGCTGGCCAGGCGACCGGTCGCGGTTACTGTCTGCTCGAACGTGGTATGCACCAGGCCCGTCTGGTGGTCGGCCTCCCGCGCCAGAGCATCCACATACGTGCTGCGCAGCTTGGAGTATTCGCGATACTCGAGGATCAGGGCCACGATCTCGTGCTCGTCGGCAAGCTCCTCCAGCACGCCGCCAGCGGTGGACCAGCCGGTCTTCGTCTTGCGCCCCTTCGGCAGCTTGAGCCGCTCGAACAGCACTTCGCCCACCTGTTTGGGGGAGTCGATGTTGAACTCCCCGCCGGCCAGCTTGAAGATCCGCCCGGACAGGTCCTCGATCATGCCGGAAAGCTGACGTCCGACTTCCCCCAACCGCTCAAGGTTCACCCCGATGCCGGCCCGCTCCATCTTCGCCAGTACTGCCACCAGCGGCATCTCCACATCGGCAAACAGCCCAAGCATCCCCTGCTGTTCCAGGTCGCGCAGCAGGCGTGCCTGCAACCGCGCCGTCGCCAGAGCCTCCATGCACCCGCGGGCCTGCCAGGAGGCCATTCCGTGGGCTTGCGTCTCGTCATCCGCAGGCAGCTCCCAGCCAAGGTACTGCGCGCCCAGCACCTCGATGCCGTGCTCCGAGCGATGTGGGGCCATCAGATACGAGGCTATCTCCGAGTCGAAGGCCAGATTGCAGGCGGCTACGTTGTGTCGGCGCAGAAGATGGTCGAGCTGCTTCAGGCGGCAGCCACTGACGGCTATCTCCGGGTCGCTCAGGACGCCGGCGAGCGCTTCCGGGATGATTGCTTCCGCGCCATCGTCGAACAGGCCGCCCTGGTGCGCATTATCGCGCGCTGGCGGCAGCATCAGGCTCACAGCCATGTCTGTGCCTGCGGCCACGGCTAGGGCAGCCGCCGTGCCACGCTCGCTCGGAACCACGAACAGAGCGCCGGTCTCTGCGGCTCGCCCACATACTGCTGCCAGGCTATCCGGGTCTGCAGCAGCCACCGTGGCATCCGTGCCGGCGCTCTGGGAGCGCGGCAATCTCTGCAGCAGGCTGGTGAACTCGAGCCTGGCCAACAGCTTACGCAAGGCCTCCGCGTCCGGCCCGCGCCAGGTCAGGTCATCGGCTTCCCGGCCAAGGGGAACGTCGCGCCTGATGCTGGCCAGGTGCTTCCACAGCAGCGCGCTTTCCTCGTTCCCGGACAGCTTCCTGCGCAGCGCATCCGGAATGTCTTCGCAGTGCTCGAACACGGCCTCTACGCTGCCATAGTCCGCCAGGAGGCGCTCTGCGGTCTTCTGACCTATGCCCGCTATGCCGGGGATGTTGTCCGAGCTGTCGCCCATCAGGGCTTTCAAGTCAACGAGGCGCTCGGGCGGTATCCCGTATTCCGCCTCGAATCTCGCGACGTCGTACTCGGCGACCTCCTTGATGCCGCGGGTGGTGACCAGCACCCTGACGTTTCTATCGAGCAGTTGCAGCAGGTCGCGGTCCCCGCTGACGATGGTCACTTCGTAGCCTTCACGGCCTGCGCGCGCGCCGAGAGTGCCAATGATGTCGTCGGCCTCATAGCCCGTCTGCTCAACCGCCACTAGGCCCATGGCGCTCACAAGCTCGCGGACAACGGGGAACTGCGATGCCAACTCCTCATCCATCTGAGGACGGTTGGCCTTGTACTGGTCGTACACCTCATGCCGGAAGGTGTCGCCCGGCGCGTCAAAGACCATCACCGCCTCATCGGGCTGCTGCTCCTCCAGAAGCGCAAGCAGCATCTGTGCGAGACCAAAGGCCGCGTTCGTCGGCTGCCCGTCGGAAGTGCTCAGATGCGGCAGGGCATGGTATGCCCTGTGGATTAGGCTGTTGGCGTCTATCAGCAGCAGCTTACCCGCCACGGCAACCGGCTCCCGAGAGAGATTCGTGCTGCGCTCCGAGTATGCTACAACGCAGACCGGGATGGCATGGCCTGCAGCAGCAGGTTCGTATAGGTATATGGCTCGATCAGCATGGGCCCGCTGAGGTCTGCAACCGTGTGTCGGGAGAAGAGTGGGAGAATCTCCTGAGTGCCAAACAGCTCTCCGAAGATGCCCGGTGAGGCACCGTACACTTTCACCTTCGGCTCGCCCTTGATGCCGCCCTCTTTGCCGGCCAGTTCTATGGCGTCGTAGTAGCTGCCCAGTTGGTCCACCAAGTCCAGCTTCAGCGCCTGCCGGCCGGTAAGGATCCTTCCGTCAGCTATGCTGAGCACCTTGTCTCGCGGCATCTCCCGCCCCTCCGCTACCGCATCCACGAACTGCTCGTACACGTCCTTCACCAGGCCCTGCAGCAACTGCTTCTCGTCAGGGCGCATCGGCCGGAAGGGCGACCCGATGTCCTTGAACCTGCCGGCCGCAATGGTGTTGTCCTCCACCCCGATCTTCTCCATGAGGCCGTAGTAGGCGATGGCGGACATGATGACACCGATGCTGCCGGTCATCGTGGACCCGTTTGCGACGATCTTGTCCGCGGCGCAGGCCACGTAGTATCCCCCTGAGGCGGCGACATCATCCATCGCGGCGATGACGGGCTTCTTCTTGGCAAGCGCGCGGGCTTCCTTGTAGATGGCCTGCGACGCGGCCGCCGAGCCGCCCGGGCTGTTCACGTACAGCACCACCGCCTTCACGTCACTATCGCGCTTGGCGTCCCGCAAGTCGGACATGATGGCCCGCGAACCCGAGGCTCCCCCGAATATCGGCGAACGCCGGCCACCCGACATTACCACACCCTCCACCATCACCACGCCGACCTTCTCACCAATTGCCAGACTGCTCCTGTCGGTGCCCGTGAAGCTGCCCACGAGCAGTGCCAGCCCGACGATGCTGAGTAGACCCAAACCCAGCAGGATCAGGATGATGACCACAACAGTGGCGACGCCCTTGCCCCCCTTCGAGCGCGGGGGCTGTCCACCACCCAGCGGCGTGCCTCCACCGTAGGACGCCGGCGACTGGGGCGGCTGTGGAATGTGCGGCTGGCCCTCTGAACCTCCGGGGGCTGTGGTCCCGGGACCTGGTGTGTCGTTATCCATGCTCTCTCTTTCCCTGTGGGAAGGCTGCTCCCGTTGCCGTTGGTCAGCCTCCGGACAATCGTGCCGAGCGGCGTCTTGACAATCCGCCTGACGGCTTCATATACTGAGAATGCATAACAACGGCGCAACTGCGTGTGAGCGCCGGAGTGGCGGAATTGGCAGACGCACTGGACTCAAAATCCAGCGGGGCTCAAACCTCGTGTCGGTTCGAATCCGACCTCCGGCACCACAGCAATGACCAAGGGCTGCACCTGCTGCAGCCCTTTTCTGCTGTCCTACGCCCGCGCCAGCCCATCGGGTGCGCCCATGCGCCGGAACTTCTCATGGCGCTGCTGCATCAGTTGCTGGGGTACAGCCCCGTCGAGGCCGGCTACCGCCTGCTGCAGCGCCAGCTTGAGGTTAGCCGCTGCCGTCTGTGGACTGCGGTGCGCCCCGCCCGCAGGCTCGGGGACGATGGTGTCTATAACCCCCAACTCCATCGCATCCTGGGCTGTCAGCTTCAGGGCCGTGGCGGCCTCCTCACGGCGCGACGGGTCGCGCCACAGGATGGCCGCGCAGGCTTCAGGGGTAATCACCGAATAGTAGGCGTGCTCCATCATCAGCAGCCTGTCTCCGACGCCGATGCCGATTGCCCCGCCGCTGCCCCCTTCACCGATGAGGGCGCAGATGATGGGCACGGGCAGGGAGAACATGTCGCGCTGGTTGCTGGCGATCGCCTCCGATATGCCGCGCCCCTCTGATTCCTCGAGGCAGTCGGCGCCCGGCGTATCAATCAGAATGATGATGGGCCGCTTCATGCGCGCTGCTATGCGCATCACGCGCATGGTCTTGCGATACCCCTCCGGCCGTGACATGCCGAAATTGTGCTCGCGGCGCTCGGCGGCGGTCCGGCCCTTCTCCTGCCCGATGACTGCCACCGGCCGCCCCTCGAGAAGGGCCAGGCCGGCGATCACGGCCCGGTCATCCCCGAAGCGCCGGTCGCCATGCAGCTCCACGAATTCGTCAAAGACCGCCTCGATATAGTCAGACGAGTGCGGCCGCTTCTCGTGCCGCGCCAATGTTACCTTGTCCCAGGCGCTCAGGTCGGAGCAGATCTCCGCAGCCAGCCCCTCAGCCTTCTGTTCCAATTGGAGCAGCTCCTCTCTGTAATCCGCCTGGCCACTCTCTACGAGACGGCGCAACTCGGCGATCCGCCCATCAAGCTGCTCGAGCGATTTGCGCAATGCCTGGAACTTGCTATCAGTCATATTCTTGCCACACCGGGCCGTCGGCAGTAGATGACGGCCCCAGGGAATCTCTACACGGTGCACCAGCGCAGTATGGTGCTCAGCGCCGGCCGGATCTGTTTGCGCGTCAGGAGCATGTCAATCATGCCGTGCTCGTACTGGAACTTTGCGGTCTGCACGCCCGGCCCCATCCTCAGGCCGGTCAACTCGACCACCCGGGGCCCCGCGAACCCCATCGCCGCTCCTACCTCCGCAATGATGACATCGCCCAGGAAGGCGAAGCTGGCGGTTACGCCGCCGTAGGTGGGGTGCGTGAGCACACTGATGTAGGGCAGTCCGGCATCTCCCAGCTTGCCTACCACGGCGCTGGTCTTGGCCATCTGCATCAGCGAAATCAGGCTCTCCTGCATCCGCGCGCCCCCGGAGGCGCAGAAGATGACCACCGGCAGCCGCTGCTCCACGGCCCGCTCCATCAGCCGCGTCACCCGCTCACCCACCGTCCATCCCATGCTGCCCCCCACAAAGCTCAGGTCCATCAGCCCGATCCCCACCGCAATGCCGTCTATGGCCGCTTTCCCGGTGAGTACCGCCTCGGTCATCCCCGTCGTCTCACGCGCCGCCTCCAGCTTCTCCAGGTACTCGGGGAAGTTCAGCGGGTCGTTGAGGGGCAGGTCGTGGTCCCATTCCTCGAAGCTGTCGGGGTCCGCAGTGACCTGCAGGCGCTGCCATACCGTCAGGCGGAAGTGATGCTTGCACTTCCCGCAGACCCAGAAATCCGCCTCGAGATCCGGCGTGTAGATGAGCTGGTTGCAGTCAGGGCATGCCTGCCACAGGTCGGGGGGGATATCCTCCGCCGTCAGGCCGGGCGGTCCCTGCTCTTTGTCTGTCGGTGCCATTCCCGCTCCTTAAGCCCAAGCGCCGTGCCCGGGCGCGGTTCGCCTTGGCGCTCTCGCGGCGTTATGCCGCCCGTTTGCCTGTTTGCATGCTTTGTGCTACTATTTTTCACATCCGGGGCGCCGAACCCCGCGTCGGAAACATCCCACAGCGGCGAAGGAGATACCGCATGTCACTCGAAGAAGCTCGTCAAGAAGTTGACCAGATAGACCAACAGATCATCGAACTTCTTCGCCAGCGCGGCCAGGTGGTCCAGGAGATCGGCCGCATAAAGGGCGAGAGCGGCCACGCGGTGTATGACCCGGCCCGCGAGGCGCAGCTCCTTGATGCTCTCGCCGCCGGCCAACTCGACCCCCTCGATAAGGAGACCGTAATCGCCATCTACCGGCAGATCATCGCCGCCTGCCGCAACCTCCAGCGGCCGCTGAGGGTCGCCTACCTCGGCCCGCAATACACCTTCAGCCACGTAGCCGCACTGCAGTACTTCGGCCCGACAGCCGACTTGTCCTCCACTTTTGGCGTCGAGGAGGTCTTCGCCGCGGTAGAGCACGATACGGCCGACTACGGCATAGTCCCCATCGAGAACTCCATTCAGGGCGTCGAGGCCCGGACGATGGACTGTCTCTTTGAGGCAAACCTGTCAATCTGCGCCGAAACGCACGTCGCGGTCCATCTGCATCTGCTCGCCAACTGCGCGATCAACGAGATTGAAGCCGTCCATTCACACCCGCAGCCGCTCGGTCAGTGTCGGCTGTGGCTCCGCACAAACCTGCCACAGATTGAACTGATCCATGAGTCGAGCACTGCCGCTGCGGCTGCCGCTGTCGCCGATGAGGCCCGCCATGCGGCCATCGCTACGCCGGAGGCCGCCGACGCCTACGGACTGAAGATACTGGCCTCCAACATCGAGGACCACCCCGACAACCGCACGCGCTTCCTGGTCATCGGGCATCACAGCGCCGCGCCCACCGGCAAGGACAAGACGTCGCTTGTCTTCACAACCGAGCACCGCTCCGGGGCGCTATATCGCGCGCTGGCGCCCTTCAGCGCCCACGGCATCAATCTTACACTCATCCAATCCCGGCCCGCTCGCGGCGCTGTCCCCGGCCCCTACTACTTTTACGTTGACTTCGACGGGCATGCCGACTCGGTCAACATTCGCGAGGCGGTCGCCGGATTGAGCGAGTACTGCTCGTTTGTCAAGATACTGGGCAGCTACCCCGTTGCAGGCTGACCGACGGCGGCCTGCCGCCGCAGCTCCCCCATCTTCTCGAATGCCTCTTTGCCCTCCGGGCTTCTCAGGAACTCCCGCATCTCCTCGATGCGTTCCTGCAGATTGCGCTGAGAAGAGATGAAGCTGCCGATGCGGAAATGGCGCTCCATCTGCGCCGCGTCTGTCGAGATGTCCCCGCTGCTTTCCAGGTAGGCCTGCAGCTCCTCCGGCGTTATGTCGGCCTGCTTGTCCGCAAGTACCGCCATCTTGACGAGGGCCTTGTTCAGAACCGCCGCGCTACCAATGACCAGCAACGTGAAGCGGTCGGCGGTGAAATCTGCCAGCTCACCCCAGCCCCTCGCGAACAGCTTGATCATCAGCACGGGAAACAGCAGTATCTTGAACAGCGGGTTGGCGTTGGTGATGTAGTTGATCGCCAGCACGGTGCGGACATGATGGGCGTGGATGTGGCCCATTTCGTGCGCGATCAGGGTGCTGAGCTCGTCCGCATCCAGCCCGTCCCGCAATCCCGTCGAGAGAACTATGGTGCCTGGACCGCCCGGGATAGTGTAGATGTACGGGGCGTTATCCTGCAGCAAGTACATGTTCGGCGGCTTCATCTTGATCAGGTTGGCCTGTTGGGTCAGCAGACGGTGCAGGTCACCATAGTTGTTGGGCATCACCTTCGCCTGCCGTCCCACTCTCTTGATGTCCGTCGCCGAGTGTCTGCTAGCCAGGGCGTTTGCCACTGCAATGGCCAACCACGGGTAGACCATGATATTCAGGATGATCCAGAGCGACCACTCCACATTGCCGAAGGGGCCCTCTCCACTCGGGTACTGAAGGCTGCCGAAGAGCGTGCCCTTGAAGACGAACGCCATCACCGCCGCCCACGCGAACAGCCCGAGCGTTGCGCCGGTTGCCATCCAGTAGGCACCCTTTTCGCCGGGGAACTGGTAATCGCTGAGTTTCAATGTCACTTCTGCCCGCTTCGGTCTGCGCTTGCTCTTACGTGCCATCAGTCTTCTCCACCATCTCTGGATTTGACAATGATGCGAACGCGCTCGATATGCTGCTCGTCGCTTTCCTCCACACTCAACACAACGCCGTCTATCTCAAACGCCTCGCCGACGTCCGGTATGTGGTTCGCCAAGCCGGCTATCAAACCGCCGATTGTGTCGTACTCGTCCTGGGGCAGCGATATCAGCAGTTGCTCGTTCAGGTCCTCGATGCGCTCCTTGGCGGACACTACCACCTCGTCAGGCGTTACGAACACGATGTCTTCTGAAATGGCATCATGTTCGTCCTCTATCTCTCCGACCAGCTCCTCCAGTATGTCCTCGATCGTCACCAGGCCCTCGGTGCCGCCGTATTCGTCAACAACGATCGCCAGATGCACGGTGCGTTCCCGCAGTTCGGCGAACAGTTCGTCCAGTGGCTTGCTTTCCGGCACGTAAAACGGCTCTCTGGCCAACTCCTTCAGGTCCACCTCAGCGACACCGTCTCGCAGGCTTCTCAGCAGGTCATTTACGTACAGGATGCCGGTTATGTTGTCCAGCGTGCCCGAGTATATCGGTATCCGCGAATGGCCGCTCTCGATGACGACCTGCAGGATGTGCTCGAGGGCGTCGTTCTCGGGCAGCGCCACGATGTCCACGCGCGGGACCATCACCTCGCTGGCCTTGGCCACGCTCAACTCCAGGACGCTGTCAATCATCTCCCCCTCTTCAGGCTCCAACACGCCCTCTTCCTCGCTCACATCCACAGCTACACGTATCTCGTCTCTGCTGACGAAGTTGGCCTGCTCGCTGGCCCTGGCGCCGAACAAGCGCAGTATGCCGTGCGCGATACCACCGATGACCGCCATGAGCGGCCTGAAGACCCTGACAAGCGTGAGCATGGGCCGAGCCACTCTCAGCGCGGCCCGTTCCGCAAACAGCGCCCCGTACGTCTTCGGCGTGATCTCGGCCACAATCAGCATGAACAGCAGGATGCCGATGTGCCAGACTTCCTCCCGCCACGTTCCGTGCACCGACGCGGCGCGCGACAGCATCACGGTCATGATCGTGGAGATGACGATAATGCAGACGTTAACTCCCACGATGACCGCTGTCAGGAAATCATTGTCATCCACCAGGTCCCGCACCAGCTCGGCCCTGGGGTCGCCGGTCTTGCGCAGCGCGCGCAACCTGATGTCGCTAATCCCCAGCAGGGCAGCTTCGGAAAAGGACAGAAAACCCAGTCCAAAGATACAGGCGCCGACTACCAGGCACCCAACGATGAATAGTAATGGGTCCTCCAAAAGGTGACTACTACCTCCTAATGCTCGCCTTCTGCCGCATCCCGTATTCCCGTCTCGATGACGCGGACCTTTCTGATGCGGGTCTCCGTGACCTGCTCCACAATCAGCTCCAGGCCGTCCACCTCGAACCTCTGTTGCGCGTCCGGGATGCGGCCGGCCAGTTCCAGAAGCCATCCTCCGAGCGAATCGAATTCCGTGACCGGCAGCGGCTGCTGCACGTAGTTGCCCAGTATTCGCAGACTCACGCCGCCGTCGCAGACATACTCGTGCGGCCTCACCGGCAGCACCTCCGGCTCCTCCTGGTCGTACTCGTCGAGAATGTCGCCGACGATCTCCTCAAGCAGGTCCTCAACCGTCACCAGGCCGGCCGTGCCGCCGTATTCGTCTTTGACGATGGCCATCAACTGCCTGGCTCCCTGCAACTGCCTGAGCGCGATGTCAGCGGGCAGGCTCTCAAGTACGTGGTAGGCCGGGCGCGCTGCTATCTTGCACGGCTCCTCCATCTCGCCGGCGGCAAGGTAGGGCAGCAAGTCCTTGAGAGATACCACACCCACGATGTCGTCGGGCGTTTCGTCATATACAGGTAGCCGCGAGTGGTGCGACTCGATGCCTACATCCAGCGCGTGCTGCAGCGGGTCGGTCTGCTCGACACACACCATGTCGCGTCGCGGTATCATGACCTCCGCAACCGTCTGATCACCGAACGCCAGCACGCCCCGCAGCATCCGCCGCTCGGAAGCCTCCAGACCGCCCTGCTCCTTGGAGGTCTCGATCATCGCCTTCAACTGCTCCTCACTGAGGCTGGGCAGCACGACCGCCGCTCGCACCCCGAAAAGGCGCAGCAATGCGCGCGCAGTGGTGGCAATGACGAACACGACCGGTGTCAGGAGCACGGAGAGCAGGTAGACCGGCACACCGGCCAGCCGCACCGCACGCTCCACATTCCCTGCAGCCCAGTGCATCGGCGTGGTTTCGCAGAATACCAGGATGATGGAGGTCATCGCGACGAGCGCGACCAACGGGCCAAGCGAAGGCCCTGCCCACTGGCTGGCGACGCCCGTGGCTATCCGTTCGGCCATGTAATTGCAGGAGGTTATCCCCAGTACCAACACCGAGAGAAGCAGGGCCCGACGAGCGTGCAAATAGGACACCACGCGCGTCACCCACGTGCCGCTCTCCCGCATCCGCTCGACGCGACTGCGACTGATTGCCAGGAAGCCTATTTCCGAAGCCGTGAAAAAGGCACTCGCGAACAGCAGCAACACCAGTATGGATATCTGACCGCTGATGGTCAACGTCAATTACGTCCGGCCCCCTCGAGCCCCTACACGAATCGCGTCTCTGTCGCCTACAGGAATTATAGCATACACCTTTGAGCAGGCAAAGACCATAGGCCGCGGACAGGCCATTGCTTCTGCCCTCGGCGGCCCGTACGCTTGCTGCCGTCACGGCGCGATCAGCAGTAGTGCGCTGCGACGCTCGGGTGTCAGGT
Source organism: uncultured Armatimonadia bacterium (assembly GCA_964549395.1). Classification (GTDB taxonomy): domain Bacteria; phylum Armatimonadota; class Zipacnadia; order Zipacnadales; family UBA11051; genus UBA11051. The sequence goes on from CAZJVY010000041.1 coordinate 12,070, forward strand.
GGACTGCGAAATCGTCGGCCGGCGGCTGGAGCCGCTCCACGACTTCTCCCGTCTCCATATCCGTGACCTTCATCGGTCTGCCAACCTTCGCCAACTCCACTTGCACCGGCCCGCCACGCTCGTAGTCCTTAATCAGCAGCAACAATCGCTCGCCCAGTATCATGCCCGAAGCCTCGCCGCCGCTGGACACTCGCACCAGCTCGCGCCCCTCGGGAATCGGCCGCCCGTCGCATATGATGTCCTCAACCGGTGCCACCGCCCGGATGACTCGCGCGGTCATCGCATAGTCGGCTGCATCAACATACCCCGTTGTGAAGTAGGTGAAGCCCGTCCCACCGTTGGCGAACGTCTCCAGGAGCGTGTTCCGCCATTCCGCACGACCGGACGTAATGCCGTGCCACGGCATCACCTCAACTGCCGAACCGGCGGAATCCACTATCCGGCTGACGCGCATCGCTTCCCCGACCTCGTCGCGGGAGCGGCCGTACAGGCTGGGCATGACCTGCTCAACCAGCCCGCCCGCGACCAGGCCCTCGGCACTCATGAAGTAGTTGTAGAATCGGCCCTGGATCGCCGCCAGCCAGGGAGACACCGCATACAGTCCAACCATCGGCCGCGGCGAAGAGCGCACGTCGGTCGTCGCCAGGCCATCCAGCAAGCCTGCACGCAGACGCCGCACAATCTCCCGACCCAGCGCGTCGTTGAAGGCCAGCCAGGCATCGTGCAGGCGCGGGTAGGTGTCCTTCGCATTCTCGACTGTGGCCGGGTCCACATACTCAATGCCCGGGTATCCGGCCGCCAGGAATTCCCTGAACTCCGCCTTGCAGTGGGGGCAGAAACAGGGGTCTCCCGGCCCTCCCCATTCCGGCTCATAGTCGAACCACATCCACGAGAACCCCAATGCACCGATCCTGCGGCACACATCAACCTCATCATCGAAGTAGTCACGCACATACGACCGTGGGCACATTGTCTTGAAGTCCTGGCCGGTGCGGTTCTGCGTTCGTTGTACCTCCGGATGGGCCTCAGAATCGGCTGCATAGTCCCGGAACATCGGGGAGTAGTTGACGACGATCCAGAAGCCACGCTCCCGCGCTTGCTGCATGAACTGCTCACACTCCGGGCTGCCGTCCAGCACGTCCCGCGCGAACAGCGCGATGGTGTTCAGCCCCACATGCTCCCAGAAATCGAGGAAATCCGGCCACTTGAGATAGAATTCCAGCGGCGTCCAGTCCAGGTTCGTGAGCAGCCGCTTGGGTCTCGGAGCGGCGGGGATATCCACGCAAGTCACTGGCAGGTCGCCGACATACTTGTCCTCGATGGTCAGGTACAGTGTCCCTTCCTTGCCTACCGGCCAATCGGTCTTCAGGAACAGGTAGCTGAGCTGCTGAGTGAAGTTGTAGCGGTCATACGGCTTCCCCTCTATCTGGATCCGTTCGGGCGATGGGATATCAATGGGAGCTGAGATCACTCGAATGCCGGCGGGAAGGTCGAGTCTGTATGGCGGCTTCCCCCACCGACTCGGACTGTAGAAGTGAAGCGGCGTAGCCCAGCGGGGAGCCACATGCGCCGATTCGAGCACGAGTACGTCCTCCGTCCACGGGTACTCCACCAGGGGATACTGCCTGGCCTGATCGGCGCTGAAATCGCCGCGGATCACCTCGATCTCGTCCATCATGAGGTACCGGCCGGACGGGTCCAGCATGACCTGCACGTACCGGGCCATGGCCCGCAGGTCGGGGAAGACAAAAGTGTGGTACGGCTTGTCCTTGATCTCATGGCTGTGGGTGTGAATCCACCATTCGCCGACCTGATGGAACTTGGTTCCATCCAGGCTGACGAATACGTGATGGCGCTCGGGATATCGAACTCCGCCCGTCCCGCCGCCGGCCATGTGGTAGGCGATGGCGCTTATCGGCTGGACCTGCCCCAGGTCAATCGTGATCGCGACGCCGGTGCTGCCCTCCCAGCCGACCATCTCCCTGTCCCACCATTGACGCGTGGAAAGCACGCCGTTGGTGAGCTGAGTTGCGTCACCTTCATCATTGCACAGGTTGGGGTTGCCGACGGCGTAGTCCGGCGGACGGTTCCACGCGTAAGGGCTATTGAGGGCCAGGTTCTCTCCATCAACCAGTTGTCCGGCCCACAAGCTAGCACATCCCAACAGCGCAACGAGCCACGTCAGGCAGCGCATCGTGTGTTCTCCCCTCCGACATGTGCTTCTGGGCACATTCGGGCGTGTGTCAGTTCACCAGAACGCACGACACCGCGTCGCCTCGACGCGGTGTCAGCTATAGTCCCTATATGATACATGCGTATTGCATGTCAGCAGGCCGTGCCCGTCGGTTGGCGTCCGACCGCGAGGCCGGCTTAGCGCTTGGAGAACTGCTTGCGTCGGCGGGCGCCCCGGCAAAACGGCTTCTTCCGCTCCTTCGCTCGTGGATCGCGGGTCAACAGGCCCAGCGGGCCGAGCACCGAACGATACGTCTCGTCCATGTCCACCAGCGCCTTGGCGATGCCATGACGCAGCGCATCGGCCTGACCGGCCATCCCGCCGCCCTTGGCGTAGGCCCGCACGTTGACCTTATCCTCCATCTGCGTAGCCACCAGGGGCTGTCTGGCGCGATCAACCAGCGCGTAGCGAGCCAGGTAATCCGCAGCCGGCATGTCATTGACGCTGATTTCGCCGTCGCCGGGCGTAATCCACACGCGAGCAATCGAGGTCTTGCGGCGACCCGTACCGTATGCAGCCTTAGTATCCAGCAAAGTAGCTCCTCCTCAAACCTGTCGAGCTTCACTTTTCTTCAACAAGCAATCCATTACACGTCGCAGACTTCGGCAGATACCTATCCCCTCGGCCTGGCGCACGGGGCGGGCTGTCCTGACTGCTCACAGCTCCAGCAGCTTTGGTGTCTGGGCCTCGTGCGGATGCTCGGAGCCGGCGTACACTTTCAGCTTGCGCAACATCTGCCGCCCCAGCGGGTTGTGCGGCAGCATGCCCTTTACCGCCTTGATGATGACTTTCTCGGGCGCTTCGGCCAGAAAATGGCGGTATTGTTGCTCCTTCAAATGTCCGGGGCGCGTGCTGGCACGGTAGTACATCTTCTGCTCCAGCTTGTTGCCCGTCAGCATCACCGCGGACGCATCGGTGACAACGACGAAGTCGCCGGTGTCCACATGCGGAGTGTAGATCGGCTTGTGCTTGCCGCGCAGCGTCGCGGCCACCTTGGCGGCCAGACGTCCCAGGGGGACGCCGCGAGCGCTGATGACCCACCACTCCCTGCTGACGTCATCTTGCTTTGCCGATTTGGTCTTGGTACCGTTCATTCCAAAGCCTCCGGTAGGCTCCATTCCATGATTGCGGCCTAGTATTCCACTCTCACCAGGCACAGGCCCTGTGGCGGCGCGGGCGGCGGTGCCTCTGCCCGGTCACGGCCCTGCAGGATCTGCTCGACGTCTGCCGAGGTAAGCTCACCCCTGCCGACCGCCACGAGCGTCCCCATGATGTTCCTGACCATCATGTACAGAAAGCCGGTGCCGCCGATACGGGTCTCGATGAGCTCGCCCTCTCGTTCGACGCTCAGCCGGTAAATCTCGCGGACCGTGCTCTGGGCGGCTCCGCCGGCGGTGGCGAAAGCCGCAAAATCATGCGTGCCTACTAGCGTCCTGGCCGCCTCCTGCATCGCATCTTCGTCCAGCGGCTCGCGCACGTGCCACGCATACCGGTTGATGAAGGGCGAGGGCAGCGGCCGATTGAGAATCCGGTAAGAATACAGCTTCCCTTCGGCGCTGTAGCGCGGATGGAAGTCCTCGGCCACCTCGCTGCACTCGGCCACCGTTATTGAGACCGGCAGTGCTTCGTTTGCGGCCCTCAGCAGGTTCTCCACCGGAATGGGGTTGTCGGTCTGCAGGGCGATGACCTGTCCCATCGCGTGCACCCCTGCATCGGTGCGCCCCGCCGCCGTGATCCTGACCTGGTGCTGTAAAAGTGCGCTTAAAGCTTCTTCCAGTTCGCCCTGAATCGTCCGCGCCTGCCTCTGTCGCTGGAACCCGGCATAATCGGTGCCATCGTACTGGACCGTCAGGGCAATGCGGCGCATGTGCAAGCTCCGGCCTGCTATTCGGTCAGCTCCAGAATGGCCATCTGCGTACCGTCGCCGCGCTGCCTGCCCGCCCGGATTACGCGGGTGTATCCCCCTTCTCGGTCGCCGAAGCGTCCGGCAATCTCGTCGAAAAGGTGGTGAACCAGGTCGGTATCGCCGATCTCCGCCAGCACCTGCCGGCGCGCGGCAAGGTCGCCGCGTTTGGCCAGAGTGATGATTCTGTCGGCGAGGCGGCTGGTCTCCTTCGCCTTCGCCAGAGTAGTCCGTATCTGGTCGTTCTTAAGCAGCGCCGCGACCTCAGCCCGCAGTAAGGCCAGGCGCTGCGCGGTTGATCTATTAAGTTTGCGGTGGTCCATGCGATGTCTCATTACATCTGCCCCTATTCCTCGTCCTCGCCTGCGTCGGCCAGATGCAGGCCATAGCTCTCAAGCCGCTGTATGACCTCTTCGAGCGAGCGTCGGCCGAAATTGCGGATGCCCAGAAGCTCGTCCTCGGTCCTCAGCACCAGCTCCCCGAGGCTGTTGATGTTCTCCTTCTTCAGGCAGTTGAAGGTACGCACCGAGAAATCCACGTCCTCGATCGGTATGTCGTGGTGCTTCTCGGTGACCCTTTCATCCTCGCCCCCGGCAGCCTCTTCCTCCGGAAGTTCCTCGGTCACGTCCAGGAATATCCGCACATACGCCCACAGCTCCCGCGCTGCCATCCGCAGGGCTTCCTCCGGCCGCACCGAACCGTCTCCCCATAGCTCGAGGATCATGCGGTCAAGGTCGGTGCGGCTGCCCAGACGCGTCGGCTCGACACGGTAGGCGGCCCGGTGGATCGGCGAGAATACCGAGTCGATGGGCAAGACCTCCACACCGCGCTTCCCCCGCACCCGCTCATCAGCCTGCACGTACCCGACCCCGGCCTCGACCCACATGTCTATCTCCAGCTCGGCATCGTCGGCGGCCAGCTCGGCTATGTGCAGCTCGGGATTGACGATTGTGACCCCTGCCGGCCCCTGCACGTCAGCCGCCAGCACCTCGCCCTGTCCCTTGGCCCGGATCCGCAGGATGAGCTCCTCATCCTCCGCGCTCTCATCATCCAGACTCACCGCGATCTCCTTCAAGTTCAGCATGATCTCCGTCGTGTCTTCCACGATGCCCGGAATGGTGCTGAACTCGTGAAGCACGCCGTTTATGCGGACATCTGTTATTGCCGCCCCCGGGATGTGTGCCAGCACGATTCGGCGGAAAGCGTTGCCGAGGGTGTGACCGTATCCGCGTTCCAGCGGCTCGATCGAGAACTTGCCGTACTTGTCATCCAGATGTAGTGCTCGTACCTTGGGACTGATTCCCTCTTGCATTAGAACACTCCCTTGCCTGGGCTATTCACATCCCGAGCTTGCCATGCAGCGCCCTCCGAACGTAAATTGGGACGCTATCGGGAGTAGAATTCGATAACCTGCTGCTCGTCGGCGCCGGTGTCAATTTGCCCAGCGTGGGGCAGGCCCACGACAGTAACCGTCGCGTTCTCAAGGTCAACCTGCAGCCACTCAGCAGGCGTCACGCCACCCGCGTTTGCCAGCGCCTGCGCGATGGCCGGGACCTCACGGCTAGCCTCCTTGACCGTGATAACGTCACCCGGCCGCAGCGAAAATGACGGGATATTGACGATCCGGCCGTTGACCAGCACGTGCCGATGGCTGACGAATTGGCGTGCCTGGGCCCTGCCGGCGGCCAGACCGGACCGATAGACCGCATTGTCCAGGCGCCGCTCCAGGGCCTCAACCAGCAGGTCGCTGGTGACCCCCTCCTTGCGCTCTGCCTGGCGCACGTAGCGGCGAAACTGCTTCTCCAACAGGCCATAAGCCGCCTTCATCTTCTGCTTCTCACGCAACTGCATCGCATAGTCCGTCGGACGGCGGCCGCGCCGGTCCTCCCCGAACATGCCGGGAGCATAGCCCTTGCGCTCAAAGGTGCACTTGGGTGAGTAGCACTTCTGCCCCTTGAGAAAGAGCTTCTTACCCTCTCTGCGACAGAGCCGACATACGGCTCCTCGGTGTTTTGCCATTGAAACGGCTCACCTCCAGAAATCTGCTGCGCCACTCGCTTCGGTTCAGACCCGACGTCGCTTGGGCGGCCGGCATCCGTCGTGCGGAATCGGCGTCACGTCCTTGATATTGCCGATGGCCAGCCCAATCGCCTCCAGCGCGCGGATGGCAGTCTCGCGGCCAGCGCCCGGGCCCTTAACGAAGCAGTCCAGCCGCTGAACCCCGTACTCCTGCGCCTTGCGACCAACGCTCTCGGCGGCTAGCTGCGCCGCAAAGGGCGTGTTCTTCTTGGTGCCCTGGAAGCCGATGGTGCCGGCGCTGGCCCAACACAGGACATTGCCCTCCTGGTCCGCGATGGATATTATCGTGTTATTGAAGGTGGACTTGATGTACGCCCGGCCGTACGGAACCTGCCTCTGGGCCTTCCGCCCGCCCTCGCCTTGCGTTGCTCTTCTTGCCATTAGCTTACCTCCGACGCATTGACGCGCCTACTGGTGCCTGCTTACTTCTTGATCGTCCGTCTGTGCACCGAAACGGTCTTGCGCTTGCCCTTGCGCGTGCGGGCGTTGGTGCGCGTGCGCTGGCCGCGTACCGGCAGCCCGCGGCGGTGCCGCTGCCCCCGATAGGTGCCGATCTCGATCAGGCGCTGGATGTTGCTCTGCACCTCCCGCCGCTTGTCACCCTCGATGGTGTAGTCGCGGTCTATGATCTCGCGCAGCCGCGCCACCTCTTCCTCGGTAATGTCACGCATCCGCGTGTCGCCCGAGACGCCCGCCGCTTCGCAGATCTGCGTGGCGGTTGACCGCCCGATGCCATATATGTAGGTCAGAGCTATCTCCAGCCGCTTGTCGCGGGGCAGATCCACACCTGCAATTCTGGGCACGACGATTCCTCCTTAAGCACTTCCCGGCCGATTTGTCCGGTGGCTCAACAGCGGCCCGCCAGGCCTTCAGCCCTGCCGCTGCTTGTGGCGCGGGTTCTCGCAGATGACGCGGACAACGCCCTTACGCCTCACGATCTTGCACTTGTCGCAACGCTTTTTCACTGATGCCTGTACCTTCATGACAATCACCATCTCCTCCCCGCCATCAGACGGACAGAGGTGAGAAATCGAGCTCTCCGATGCGCATGCCCTTTCGCCGGCCGTGCGCAGTCCTACTTATGCAACCAAGTGATTCGACCGCGGGTCAGGTCGTAGGGCGACAGCTCCACTGTCACCTTGTCGCCGGCCATGATGCGAATGAACCGCATGCGTATCTTGCCCGAAACATGGGCCAGCACGGCATGCCCGTTCTCCAGCTCCACCCGGAACTGAGCGTTGGGCAGCTTCTTCTTGACCGTACCCAGGGCGCGAATCTTGTCGCCTTCTTTGGATGTCATCGTATCGGTCTAATCACCTCAGCCCCGCGTGGTCAGGATCCGCGGGCCTTCCTTGGTCACCACAACTGTGTGCTCGAAATGAGCGCTCAGACTGCCGTCGGCCGTCCGCGTCGTCCAGCAGTCCTCATCCACCCGTATCTCCGGCCTTCCTGTGTTGATCATCGGCTCGATGGCCAGGGTCATCCCCGGCCGCAGCCGCAGCTCGTAATCCGCAAACTCCCCGGGCTGATAGTAGTTCGGCACGTGCGGGGCCTCGTGCATCTGCCGCCCGATGCCGTGCCCCAGCAGTTGCCGCACGGCGCTGAAGCCGTGAGCCTCGACGTGCTGTTGAATCGCAATGGAAACTGCCTTCAACGGCTGGCCCACCACGGCCTGCGCGATGCCCAAGTGCAGCGCCTCCTCGGTCACTCGTACCAATTCGCGGGCCTCTGCCGACACTTCGCCGATGGCTTTGGTGGCCGCATTGTCGCCATGAAAGCCGCCCTCGAAGTACGCTCCCACGTCAATCCCGACGATGTCTCCTTCCACCACGCGCAGCTCGTCACTGGGGATGCCGTGGACGACGACATCGTTTATCGAAATGCACGTGGCCGCCGGGTACCCGCGATAGCCTTTGAAGCTGGGTACTGCGCCTGCGTCCCGGATGACCTGTTCCGCCGCCTGATCAACTTTCAAGGTACTGACGCCCGCAGATAGCATGCCCAATGCCGTCTGCAAAGCCTGGGCCGCCACAACGCAGGCCTGCGCCATGGCCTCGATTTCCCCCGGGCTCTTACGCTGTACGGCCACCCGCTTGCGCCACGCTCCGTGCATGCTATCTGAGCTATCCCGTCTGCTGCAGCCTCCTAGCCGAGGCTTGCGACCAGCCTTTTGTAAACCTTGTCGGCATCGCCGCCACTGTCGCCGTCTATGTCAATCAGCAGGCCCCGCTGCCTGTAGAAGCCGATTAGCGGCGCAGTCTTCTCCTGGTAGGTCCGCAGCCGTTCCTCAATCGCGTCGGGCTGGTCGTCACTACGCTCGTATATTTTGCCTCCAGAACACTGTGGGCAGTCGTCACCCACATCAACGCCGTCGCGGTCAATATGATAGATCGTCTCGCAGGCGTCGCACATCCGCCGCCCCGACAATCTGCGGATCAGCACGTCGTCCGGCGCCGATAGGTTGATGACAATCGGCTTGCCCATCTTCAACTCATCCATCACCTGCGCAAGCGCCTCCGCCTGGCCGATGGTCCGAGGGAAGCCGTCCAGCAACACGCCCCGCTCTCTGGTGTCCCGCTCAGCCAACCTGTCGCGGATGATGCCGATGACCAGCTCGTCCGGCACCAGGTCTCCGGCGTCCATGTATGCCTTCGCCTTGCGGCCCAGTTCGGTTCCCTTCGCCACGGCCTCCCGCAGAATCTCGCCCGTGGACAGATGCACGAGGCCGTAGTCTCTCACCATTCTCTCAGCCTGCGTACCCTTGCCCGCACCCGGCGGACCCAACAGGATTATGTTCCGGGTCGCTATGATGAACATCTCCTTGCTACGACAGGAAGCCCTTGTAGTGCCTCATGAGCAGATGTGCCTCGATCTGCTGCATGGTATCCAGCGCCACACCGACCACGATCAGCAGCGACGTGCCGCCGACCAAAGAGAACGTTGATACGCCGGTGATGGGGCCTATGTAGTACTGCATCAACGCGACAACGCCCAAGAACAGCGCGCCAGCCAGGGTAATCCGGTAGAGTATCCTGTCCAGGTAGTCGCGCGTCTTGTCACCGGGCCTGATGCCCCGGATGGCGCCACCGTTCTTCTGCAGGTTCTCCGCGATCTGCTCCGGGTTGAACGTGACCGCCGTGTAGAAGTACGTGAATATCACTACCAGCACGAAGTACAGGAACGAGGCGAACCCGTTCTGGCCCGGCGTTGTGAATTCCACTATCGAGAAGATGGCCCCGTGAATGGTCTCCTCCGTCAGGTGGAACGTATTGTGCAAGAAGCTGATTACGCTCTCGCCCCGGAACAGATTGGCGATTGTAGCCGGGAACAGGGCCACCGAAATGGCGAAGATTATCGGGATGACACCCGCCTGGTTCACTCGCAGCGGCAGGTGGGTGGTCTGGCCGCCCCACACCTTGTTCCCCTTGATGCGCTTGGCGTACTGAACGGGGATCTCGCGCTGCGCTTGCTGCACCTTCACAATACCGTAGATGGTGGCCACGAATATCGCCAGCAGGAACATGACGTTGGCCAGGCCGATCTCGCCGCCCTTCCACAGCGTAATGGTCTGTGTCAGCTGCTGCGGCATGATGGTCATGATGCCGACGAAGATGATGAGCGACACGCCCTGCCCGATCCCCTTATCCGTAATCATGTCACCCAGCCACATCAGGAAGGAGGTACCGGCAGTCATCATCAACACGGCGAACAGCATGTCAAACTTGGTCCCGGTAAAGGCCCCGGCCCCGCTAAACCAGCCGATCATCCCCATCGCCTGCAGCATCGCGAGCCCCACGGTCAGATAGCGCGTCCAGCGGTTGATCTTCTTCTGCCCGTACTCGCCCTCTTTCTGCAGCTCCTCCAGTTGCGGAATGGCCATGATGAGCAACTGGAAGATGATGGAGGCGTTGATGTAGGGCATGATGCCCAGTGCCAGAACCGAGAACCGCTTCAGCGACCCGCCGGTGAACATGCTGATGAACTCACCCAGCGTACCGGTCTGGAACAGCCGTTCGAGCGCCTCTCTGTCCACTCCCGCCAGCGGCACGTGCGCGCATGCGACGTACACCGCAAACATTATCATTACGAATGTAATGCGCTTGCGGACGTCGGGTAGCTTGATGGCCTGGCTCAGGGCAGCAAGCCGCTCTTTCATCCTCCGATCACCTCGGCCGTGCCGCCGGCGGCCTCGATCTTCTCCTTCGCCGAACCGCTGAAAGCATGTGCCTTCACGACCAGCGACCGCTCTATCTCGCCCTCGCCTAGAACCTTCAGGCCCTTGGCTTCGAGCTTCTTGACCATGCCCACCTCTATCAGCAGTTCGGGCGTGATCTCGCTGACGTCCTCAAAACGCTGCAGGTCGGCCAGGTTCACCGTCGTGTACCGCTTGCGGAATATGCCGATGTTGTGGGCCTTGTTGCTCTGGCCGCGCAACTTGGGCAGGCGCTTGTACAGTGGCGTCTGGCCGCCCTCGAAGCCGCGGGCTATCGTGTAGCGGGCCTTCTGACCCTTCTGCCCTCGGCCCGAGGTCTTGCCCAGGCCACTGCCAGGACCGCGTCCCACGCGCTTGCGGCGTCCCTTGGTGTCCGGATTTGGTCTGATGTCTGTCAGGTCCATAACAAGTGCTCCTCAACACAGCCTGCCCTGCAGAGCGTGTTCCTATTTCGTCTCGCACACGGAGATGAGGTGCTCGACAACCGCGATCATGCCGCGAATCGACTCGGTGTCGTCTTTGACGACAATCTCCCCGACCTTCCGCAGTCCCAGGGCGCGTAGCGTATCCCGCTGTTTCGGCTTGCAGCCGGTGTAGCTGCCCGTCAATGTAATCTCCAGCTTCTGTTTGCCCTTAGCCATTTGACTGCTTACCCCTATCGGCCCGCTACGTTGCACTCCCTCGGGTTGCTTCCCTTACGTGGCCGGTATGCGCCGTCACACGCCACAGCGCGCCTACACCTTGACGCCGGCCTCTCGAACCCCCTCTGCCAGAGCGGCAATCTTCCCGTGCATCGGCCATCCGCCGCGGTCGAATACTACTTCCTTGATCCCTGCCTCCAGGGCGCGCTTGCCGATCGCCAGCCCAACGGCCTTGGCGGCGGCGATGTTGCAGGTGCCCTCCAGGCCCTCGGCGATTCCGGGTTCCAGCGTGGACGCGGCCACAAGCGTATGGCCCTCCCAGTCGTTGATCATCTGGGCGCTGATGTGTCGCAGCGACTTGTAAACTGAGAGCCTCGGCCGATCCGGAGTGCCTTCGATCTTGCGCCGCACCCGCAGGTGGCGTTTGCGTCGCTGTGCTCGTTTCCTGATTGCGTTTTCCATTCTCGAGTGCCGTCCTGTCGTGATGTGCCCCGCTGATTCCCGTAACGAACCGCGACCGGCGCGTCATCCGCGGCGTGTGCCGCCCGAAGAGCGCTCTACATGTCGCCCGCGCGCGCCTTGCCCGCCTTGCGGCGTACGCGCTCATCAACATATCGGATACCCCGCCCGCGGTACGGCTCGACCGGGCGAACGTCGCGGACATTGGCGGCCACCTGACCGACGGCCTGCCTGTCCGCGCCGCGGACGACAACCGTCGTGTTGTCGGGCACCTCAAATGTCACGCCGTCCGGAGGCTCCATCTGCACCGTGTGCGAATACCCCACGCGCAGGGTCAGTGACTTGCCGCTCAACTCCGCCCGATAGCCTACTCCGTTGATCACCAATCGCTTCTCGAAGCCCTCGGTGACCCCCGTCACCATGTTGCTGATGATTGAGCGGGTCATCCCGTGCAATGCGCGGTGTTGCCGCTGGTTCGTCGGCCGCGAAACGCTGAGGACATCGCCCTCAACACTGACCTGCATGTGGGGATGGGCCTGGTGAGTCAGTTCGCCCAGCGGCCCCTTCACCTTCACGACGTTGTCACTGCCGACCTCGACCTTGACCCCGTCGGGAATACTAATAGGCTTATTGCCTACTCTAGACATACCAAAGCTCCTGTCTGCGGCAGCTTGCGAAAGCTACCAGACGTATCCAATCACTTCTCCGCCCACGCCTCGCTTGCGCGCATCCCGCGCGGTCATGACCCCGCTGCTCGTCGAGATGATTGCGACGCCCAGGCCGCCCAGCACTCGCGGCAACTCGCCCTTGCCAACGTAGATCCGCCGCCCCGGCTTGCTCACGCGCTTCAGGCCGTGTATCACCGGATCTCGGTACTGATTGTACTTGAGCCGTATGCGCAGGCTTGTGCCGTTGTCCACAAGCTGAAAGCCGCGGATATAGCCTTCGTCGTGCAGTATCTTGGCGATCTGCCGTTTGATATTCGAGACGGGCACATCCACGCTGGTATGCCGCGCTTGCGCCGCGTTCCGTATTCTCGTAAGCATGTCAGCGATTCCGTCGGTCACGACACCCATGCCGTAGCCTCCTGATCCGTCGAGACTCTTAGTTGTAAGGAAAGTCATCCCCGGAGATGAAGCGCCGTATCCGCCAACGTCGCGCGGCCGGCGCCACGCTCTGCTACCAACTTGCCTTCCGTATCCCCGGGATATTGCCGGCCAGCGCGTTTTCCCTGAAGCAGATCCTGCAGATGCCGAAGGGGCGCAAATAGCCGCGCCGACGGCCGCAGATGTGGCAGCGGTTGACGCGCCGGGTCGGGAACTTGACTTCCTTGCTTTGCTTGGCAATCCACGATTTCTTCGCCACGCGACTATCTCCTGAAAATGAGCCAGTTTAGTTGACTGCTGCCTCTTCGGCCTCGTCCGTCTCTGCCACCCGGCCTGCCGGGCGCTGCAACGGCAGCCCCAGCAGTTCCAGCAGTGCACGCGCTTCCTCATCCGTCCGTGCGGTCGTGACAATCGTTATGTCCATCCCGCGCACGCGCTCGATGTCGTCATAGCCCAGCTCCGGGAACACGAGCTGGTCATTCAGGCCCAGGCTGTAATTCCCACGCCCGTCGAATGAGTCCGGCGACAGCCCCCGGAAGTCCCGGATTCTGGGCATGGCTACGTTGAACAGCCGGTCAATAAACTCCCACATCCGATCGTCCCGCAATGTCACCCGACACCCGATCGGCTGACCCGCGCGGATGCTGAATGCCGAGATAGACTTCTTCGCCCGCGTGATTGCCGGCCACTGACCGGCGATCACCGACAGCTCCTGCATGGCCCGCTCGAGGGTCTCGAAGCTCTCCCTGGCACCCTCGACCCCCATGTTGATGCAGACCTTGCCCAGCCTTGGCGCTTGCCAGACATTGCGGTACCCGAAGCGCTCCATCAGCGCGGGACGCACTTCCTGTTCATAACGCTGTTTCAGTCGCGGTTCCATTTTTCCACAGACCTTCTTGCTTGGCTCGATTGCAGACTCCCCGTTCCGGCGACGTGCCGTGCGCGAGTCTACTCATCAATGTCCTTGCCGCACTTCTTGCACACGCGCACCTTGTGCTTGCCTTCGCGAACGCGGTGGCCCACTCGCGTCGGTGCGTCGCAGTTGGGGCATATCAGCATGACGTTGGAGACGTGGATGGGGCCGGGCGATGTCACGATACCGGCCTGACGCATCTGCTGGGTCTGCCGCACGGCACGCTTCATCAGGTTCATGTTGTCAACGATGATCCGCCCGCTTCCGGGCTTGACCTCCAGCACGCGGCCCCGACGCGGCCGCCCCTTGTGCGAGCGGTCCTTGCCGGCGATCACTATCACTTCGTCGCCTTTCCTCACGTTCAGCTTCTTCGTAGGCATATCCGCACTCTCTCTCGATTCCTGCTATTAGACGACCTCGGGCGCCAAAGAGATAATCCTCATGAACCCGCGTTCGCGCAACTCCCGAGCCACCGGGCCGAATACCCGCGTCGCCTGCGGGTTCTTCTGCGCATCAACTATCACCGCGGCGTTGTCGTCGAAACTGATATGGGTCCCGTCGGGCCGCGACGACGGCGCCTTGCACCGCACCACCACCGCCCGTACCACCGTGCCCTTCGCTATCGGGCTGTCGGGTGCCACCGATTTGGTGGAAGCGACGATCTCGTCACCCAGTCCGGCATAGCGGCAGGCTCCGCGTCCTATGATGTCTATGCAGCCTATCTCCTGCACTCCGCTGTTATCAGTCACCCTCAGCCTGGTCTCTTTTTGTATCATGATGCATCCTCTATAGCCCGAATTGAAGCGCTATTCCTCTTCGCCCTCGCCCTTCTGCTGAGCTATGATCGCCGGCATCAGGTGAGCCGGCACTTCCTCGTAGCCCGCAAAGGTCATCGTGTAGGTGGCACGGCCCTGGCTGATCGAGCGCAGGTCGGCTGCATAGCGGCGCAACTCGGCCATCGGTGCCGTGGCCCTTACCAGCTGCAGGCCTCCGGCGATGCTCTCCGAGCCCTGAATGCGGCCCCGGCGCCCCGACATATCGCTCATCACATCCCCCATCAGGTCCTCGGGAACCGTCACCTCGACATCCATGACCGGCTCCAACAGCACGCAGTTGGCCTCGGCCAGAGCACTGCGCGCCGCGATCTGCCCGGCCATCTGGAACGCCTGGTCCGACGAATCCACAGGGTGTGAGCTGCCGTCATCCAGCGTCACCTGCACATCCACCACCGGCGAGCCGGTCAGTATGCCCTTCTTGAGCGCGGCGGTGACCCCCTTCTCGACGGCGGGAATGTAGTTGGTCGGCACCGAAGCGCCCTTGATCTCGTTGACAAATTCAAACCCCGCGTCCCGTGGCAGCGGCGCCATGCGAATCCACACATCGCCGAACTGACCCCGCCCGCCGGTCTGCTTCTTGTGCCGGCCCTGAACGCGTATGGCCTTTGTCACCGTCTCCCGGTAGGGAACCCTCGGCTCTCTCAGCGTGACCGATGCCTCGAACTTCCGCACCAGCTTCTCTACGATAACGTCGAGGTGCAGAGCACCCATCCCGTGCACCAGCATCTCGCCGGTGCTCGGCTCGCGTCCGAAGCTGAACCCGATATCTTCCTCCGCGAGCCGCGCCAGTCCGGAAGACAGCCTGTCCTCGTCGGCATGTGACGCCGCCTCGACGGCCGCCTGATGCATCGGCTTGGGCAGCTCCGGCGCATCGAAAACCACCGCCGCCTTGGACTCGCACAGTGTCCCGCCGGTCAGCGTATTCTCCAGCTTGGTCACGCATCCGAGGTCGCCGGCCGACAGCGACGGCACGTCAGAGGTCTTGTTCCCCTGCATCGTCGCCAGTCCGCTGAGGCGCTCGCGCTCCCCACTCCTGGCGTCTATCACGTTGGCGTCGGCGGTTGCTGTCCCCGACACCACACGAATCAGGCTGATGCGCCCGACGTACGGGTCGCTGAGCGTCTTGAACACCACGGCAGAGAAAGGCTCCGAAGCACTGCATTCGCGGACGACTTCCGTTTCCCGATGCTTCGGGTCATGACCGGTCCATGCGCCACGCTGGTCGGGCGTCGGGCACACACCGGCGATCAGTTCCAGCAGCGCACCAATCCCAAGCGACCGCTGGGCATCCGTGGCCACCACCGGCACGACCTGGCCGGCTGCAACCGCCTTGGCCAGCCCCTCCGTCAGGTCCTCCTGGCTGAGCTCTCCGCTCTCCAGGTACTTCTCGATGAGCTCCTCGTCGTTGGCGGCTACAGCGTCCACAAGCGCCTCGTGCGCGTCATTGACTTGCTCGGCCATGTCGTCCGGGATGTCACTCCAGGTGCCACCCTTGTCCGACCCCTTGAGCATCTTCATGCTGACCAGGTCAATGACGCCCTCGAAGCTGCCGCTCTCGCCCACAGGAATCTGGACCTTGACGGCTTCCGCTCCCCTGAGCATCTCATTCACGCTGTTTACGGCCTGCTCGAAATCGGCGTGTTCTCCGCTCATTTTGTTGATGACAGCAATGATCGGCAAGTTGATCTCCGAAACGGTCTGGTAAACCTTGTGCGTATGCACCTCGACCCCGGCGGATGCGTCAATCACCAGCAGCCCGGAGTCGGCAACCCACAGACACGGGATGACCTCTGCAAAGAATTCGGCGTAGCCGGGCGTATCAATGATATTGATCCTGGTGCCCTTGTGCGTGCAATTGCACAGCGCCGGGCTGACCGATATCTGCCGGTTGCGCTCTTCCGGATCGAAGTCGGCAATTGCATTGCCCTCGTCCACCTGCCCGAGGCGGTTAAGCGCCCCTGCCGCGAAAAGCATCGCCTCCGTAAGGGTCGTCTTGCCGCAACCCCGGTGCCCGATGGTCGCTATGTTGCGAATTTGGGAGGTACTTAAGGCCATTTACGATTCCCTCCAGATAGATGGTCCCTTTTCCCGCGAGCGACTATTCCGCTTTGGCCAGAATTTCGACTACACGCCACGACTTCGTCTTGCTCAGCGGCCTGCACTCGGCGATCAGGACCCTGTCACCAGCCCGACAGCTATTCTGCTCATCGTGGGCATGGTAGCGAGTGCTGCGGTGCAGCACGCGCTGGTAGAGCGGGTGTCGTGTCAGGCGCTGGACCTCGACGACGACCGTCTTGTCCATCCTGTCGCTGACCACGACGCCCTCTTGTGTCTTGAGGCTCTTCTTGGTGTCATTGCTCATCAGTTCAGCCCTTCCAAAGCATAGCAATCCGGCATCAGGCGCTATTCGGACAGCTCACGCTGGCGCTGGATGGTCTTGATGCGAGCTATTGCCTTGCGGTACTTGCGAACCCGCTTCGGGTCCTCGATCTGACCGGAGGCAAGTCGGAAACGCAGGTTGAACAGGCTCTCCTGCACGTGGCTGAGACGGTCCCGCAGTTCGTCGTCGGACGACTCACGGAGCCGGTCCACGAATTCGCGTGTGCTCTTGGCGCTATCAGGCATAACCTCTGTCCTCCCGGGTCACGAACTTGGTGGCCACAGGCAGCTTGTGTGCGGCCAGGCGCATCGCCTCGGTGGCGATATTCCTGTCAACGCCGGCCATCTCAAACAGAATCCGGCCCGGCTTCACGACTGCCACCCAGTAGGCCGGCGCGCCCTTCCCCTTACCCATACGCGTCTCGGCCGGCGTCTCGGTTACCGGCTTGTCCGGGAATATCCTGATCCAGACCTTGCCGCCGCGTCGTGCGTGCCTGGTCATCGCGACGCGGGCCGCCTCGATCTGCCGACCGTCAATCCAGCCGGGCTCCAGCGCCTGCAGGCCGAATTCGCCCATGTGCAGCTTGCTGCCGCGATAGGCCTTGCCCCTCATGCGTCCGCGATGGTGCTTGCGATGCTTCTGTCGCTTAGGAATCAGCATCTGAGGACTCCTCGTCTGCTTGTTCTGTCACTTCGTCGCCCTGCAGGGCAGCGACCAGCGGGTCCTCTTCGTCTGCCGCCGTCTCGGCATCGGCCGCACTGCCAGCCTCCTCGGCCTCCGCAGTCGGCTCGGACGCTGCCGGGGTTGGAGTAGCGGGTGCCGGCTCTTGCGCCGCG
>CAZJVY010000041.1:29678-34175 GCA_964549395.1 uncultured Armatimonadia bacterium
TCTCTACTGCAACCGGCTCGGCGGCCGATGGCACTTCGGGGACGGTCTCCTCCACAGCCTCCTCGGTGGCGGGCGGAACCTGCTCCTGCTGCGACACCCGTTTGTGGGGCAGGATTTCGCCCCGGTACACCCATACCTTGCATCCGATGTGCCCGTAGCCGGTGCGCGCCTCGGCGAAACCATACTCAACGTCGGCCCGCAACGTCTGCAGCGGAACGCGTCCCTCGGGGCCCGCGCTCTCGGTTCTAGCGATTTCGGCACCGCCCAGACGACCGGATACCATGCAGCGCACGCCCTCGGCCCCCATGCGCATGGCCCGCTCCACCGCCTGACGCATGGCTCGCCGGTACGCCACCCGCCGCTCGATCTGCCTGGCGATGTTTTCAGCGATGAGCTGCGCGTTGAGGTCCGGCTCTTGCGTCTCCTCGACGTTCACCCGCACCTTCAAGCTGCTCATTGCCTCCAGCCGCCGCCGCAACCGGTCAACATCCTGGCCCGCCCGTCCGATGACAATCCCGGGCTTGGCCGTCTGAATCGTTATCGTCACGGTGTCAGCCGCCCGCTCCATCACTATGTCAGAGATGGAGGCGTCGCGCAGATTGCTCTTGATGTAGTTGCGCATCCTCATGTCTTCGATAAGGTAATCCCGATACTGCTTGCCCTCGGCGAACCAACGGCTCTTGGACTCGCGGATTACGCCCAGCCGGAAGCCAAAAGGATGAACTTTCTGTCCCATTACGGTTTCACTCCCGCTATGAGGCTGCTGACAAAACGCACGTGTTGGCCTCTACTCCTCAGTCTCGTCACTCACGACGACGGTAATGTGGCAGGTCAGTCGGTGGAAGCGGTCTGCACGGCCCCTGGCACGTGGCTTCATGCGCGGTATGCGGAAGCCCTCATCAACCACGGCCTGCGATATCCACAGCTCGTCCGCAGACATGCCGTGGTTGTTCTCGGCGTTCGCAGCAGCCGACTGGATGCACTTCTCCAGCGGCTCGGTTGAAGGCCCTGCGTGAACCGCAAGGGTCGAGAGCGCCTCGTCAATTGACCTGCCCCTGATCAGGGGCAGATACCTGCGTATCTTCCGCGGGCCTACGCGAACAAACTTGGCAACCGCTCGTGCTTCCATTCTCGTAACTCCTCAGCTTTGTCGGCACATGGCGAACTGCATTGCGCTACGGGCGCGGTGTGACACTCGTCGTCGCTTCATCGCGCCTGCCAGGCCGCATGCCGCGGTAGGTGCGTGTGGGCGCGAACTCGCCCAACTTGTGACCAACCATGTTCTCCGTGATCAGAATCGGCACGTGCTTGCGGCCGTCGTACACTGCTATCGTATGCCCGACCATTTCCGGGAAGATGGTGGACCGCCGAGACCACGTCTTGACCATCCGCTTCTCGCCACTGGCGTTCATCTTCGCGATCTTCTCCAGCAGCTTCTTGTCGGCAAAAGGGCCTTTCTTCATAGATCGGGCCATGTCTTGGTCCCTCCAGCGTTACTTGGCGCGGCGGCGCCGCACGATGTACTTGCTCGACAGCTTGCGCCGATTGCGCGTCTTCTTCCCGAGTGTCTTCTTGCCCCACGGTGACCGCGGGCTGTCCAGACCTATCGGAGCCTTGCCTTCTCCGCCCCCGTGCGGGTGGTCAACCGGGTTCATGACCGTGCCGCGAACGGTGGGACGGATGCCGCGGTGGCGCTTGCGTCCGGCTTTCCCGTCCTGGATGTTGATGTGGTCAATGTTGCCCACGCGGCCCACGGTGGCGCGACACCTGCCCGGTACCATCCGCATCTCCCCGGAGGGCAGCCGCAACGTGACGAGCTTACCTTCCTTGGCGACCAACTGCGCGGCGGTGCCGGCACTGCGCGCCAACTGAGCCCCGCGTCCCGGGATCATCTCGATGTTGTGCACCACGGTACCCACCGGCATCGCTTCCATCGGCAGACAGTTGCCCATCCGCGCCGGCACGCGCGGGCCGGACACGACGCTGTCGCCCTGTGCCAGGCCTTGGGGGGCCAGGATGTACCGCTTCTCCCCGTCCGCATAGTGCAGCAGTGCGACGTGTGCTGAGCGGTCGGGCGCATACTCGATGGCCGCAACCGTGGCCGGCACGCCGTCCTTGTCGCGCTTGAAGTCAATCTGCCGGACTCTGCGCTTGGAGCCCCCCCCGCGATGCCGCACGGTTACCTTGCCGCTGGCATTGCGCCCGGCCTCGCTCTTCTTCCACCGCACCAGCTTCTTCTCAGGCTTCTTCTTCCTGTCTATGTCGCTGCGATCCAGCTTGACATAGGTGCGCCTGCCTGGTGATGTCGGCCTGTGGTCTCTTGTTGCCATAATCGCCTATCTCCCGCTTCCGGTCGTTAGCCGGCTCGGCGGCCACCGGGATGCCGATTGGGGCTCTAAATGACGTCAATGCTGCTGCCCGGAGCCAGCGTCACGACCGCCTTCTTCCATTCGGCGGTCTTGCCTTCGCGGTGGCGGTAGCTGCGCCGTCGCGCCTTGCCCGCAACCGTCATCGTGTTCACCTTGGTCACCCGCACATCGAACAGCGCTTCCACGCCGCGCTTGATGTCAATCTTAGTCGCGTCCGGATGCACCCTGAATGTGTACTTGTTATTGCCTTCCGACTCCCGCATGCTCTTCTCCGTGACGATGGGAGCAATGATGAGCTTGCGGTAGCGCTCGAACTCCTCATTTCGGCCTCTGAGCATCTTACTGCTCCTCTCCAGCCAGCCGGTCCATCGCGGCCACGGCGTCTTGAGTGAAGATGATGTCAGCGGCCCACAGCACGTCGCGCGCATTCAGATGCGGCGACTGCCGCACGCACAGACACGACACATTGCGACAGCTCTTCACGATGTTCTCATCAGCCATTTCGTCCGCCGACAGCAACAGCAGAACGTGGTTCGACCTGGCGCTCAACGCGTCCAACATCGCGACGATGGCCTTCGTCTTTGGGGCCTTCATCTCAAGCCCCTCGATGATACTGATGCGACCGCGTCGCGCCGCCTCCGACAGGGCGCAGAACAGGGCCTTGCGACGCATCTTCTTGGGCATCGCCTTGTCACCGCTGCGCGGCTTCGGCGCGTGAGCCTTTCCGCCCCCGACAAACAGCGGCGCTCCCTGATCTCCGTGCCGGGCCCTGCCAAGGCCCTTCTGCCGCCACATCTTGCGCCCCGATGTGACTACCTCACCACGCCTCTTGACGTTGCCGGCATGACGCTTGCGCCGACTGTCGGCGGTGACGACTGCCTGATGCACAAGGCCCTCGTTGAAGCCTACGCCGAATATCTCGTCGTTCAGCTCCACCTGACCTATCTTTTCGCCTTCCAGGTTGCATATTGCCAACTGCGGCATCGGTCCTCGTTCCTTCCGAGCCTGTCTCAGCTACTCTCAATCGCGACGACTGCCCCGTTGGGTCCGGGAATGGCGCCCTTGATGACAAGCACGTGATTGTCCGGGTCAACGTCAACGACTGTCAGGTTCTTGACCTTGCGCCGGACGCGCCCCATCTGCCCCGGCATCCTCTGGCCCGGGAAGACCCTGGCCGCGTCCGTAGCCCCCGCCGACATCGGCGCCCGGTGCACCTTGGAACCGTGGCTCGCCGGGCCGCCGTGAAAGCCATGCCGTTTCATGACACCCGCGAAGCCCTTGCCCTTGGTGATGCCCGTCACGGCGACCTGCTGCCCCGCCTCGAACATGCCCACCGTGACCTCGTCGCCTGGAGCGGCTTCCTCCTCGGCAGCGACCATGAACTCGCGCAGGTACCGCTTCGGGGATATCCCCTTGCTCTCGAAGTGTCCGGTCAGCGGTGCGTTGGTGCGACTGAGCTTCCTGTCCCCGAACCCGAGCTGCACCGCATCGTACCCGTCGGTCGCCACCGTCTTGCGCTGCACGACCACACACGGGCCGGCCTGCACCACTGTTGCGGCCACGGCCGTCCCGCTCTCATCGAAGACGCGGGTCATCCCCACTTTTCTGCCCAGAATTCCGCCTGGCATGCTTCTTCACACCTATCTGACGGCATCCCGCCTGTGGCGGGCGCGTCCTAGCTACTCGAAGTCTTGATGGCGATGTCCACTCCGCCAGGGAGGTCGAGCTTCATCAGCGCATCAACGGTCCGCTGCGTGGAGTCAAGGATGTCAATCATCCGCTTGTGGATCCGCATCTCGAAATGCTCCACGGTGCGCGCGCTGCGGCCCAGCGCCGTCGGCCTGACTACACAGTGGACGTTCCTGTCAGTCGGCAGTGGGATCGGCCCGGCGATGCGGGCCCCGCTGCGCTCAGCCGTTTCCACTATCTTCTGCACCGAACGGTCCAGGATCTCATGGTCAAAGGCCTTCAACTTGATGCGAATGCTGTTCGTCCTCGCCATCTCCTGACTTTCTCCTTCACGGTCCAAAATGGCCGCTGCGCTTGCAGCTAGCCCTGTGGCGCCTACGTCCCTACTCCAGCACTTTGGTGACGACGCCGGCGCCGACGGTGTGCCCGCCCTCCCGTA
>CAZJVY010000042.1:0-33501 GCA_964549395.1 uncultured Armatimonadia bacterium
CCCTGAAGGGAAGGGGGCTAGGGGGTTGGGAAGGTCGGGGACGTGCAGGCAGGGATGCCTGCCCTCCGCGAGTGATTGAGAGAATACCACGGGGTAGAAAGCCTGTGGCACGCGAAGATTGCAGGAGGTTTAGGCCAGGCGATACGGGATTCGGGCTGCTGTCAGTCGGCGGGCGCGCAGTTGGATGGAGCACTGCGAGAAGAAGTGGGTCGAACGACGGTGCTCCACAGGTCGTACTGCCATAGATACTGCTCGGGATAGAGGCGGACGAGTTGTTCGAGGTGATCGAAGAGACGCTGGGTGTTGACCTGCAGGTCCCGCTCATTGTCGCCGGTGGCATCGAGCTGTAGCGGCGGATCCAGGCGAACGACAAAGCGGCCGTCCGGTTGACGCAGGGCATGACACGGGATGAGTGCGGCATGGCTTCTCCGGCTCAGGAGCACAGGGGTATGCCAGATGTTGGCGCGATGCCCGAAGAAGTGCACATTGAGGCCCTGGCCGCGCGCACAACGGTCGGGCATGATGAGGAGAATGCCGTTCTCGTTGAGCAGTCGCAGGCAGGGCCTGATGCCCCCGGCCACGGGGATGGTGTCAGCGTCGAGTTCCTGTCGAACGCCGGTCACTGCCCGGGCGATGCGTTGGTCGCTGGACGAGCGGGACAGTCCCACCACGGGGTAACCTTCGTGGATGAGACGTACACCCATGATCTCCCAGTTACCGAGGTGTGCGCTGACCAGGATGGTCCCGTGGCCGGCTTCGCGTGCGGCCCGGAGGTGCTCGATTCCATCTATGGGAGCGATCTCGGCAAGGCTGTCCGGGGTCATGCGGGGGAGCTTGAGCATTTCCAGGCCCAGTTGCCCCACCGACTCAAACGCCCGCAACATGATGGCTGTGCGCTGCCTGGCGGGAAGCTCGTCGCCGAATGCAAGATTGAGATTGTGGGTTGCCTGGCGCACGCGATGCCGAGCACACCATCGCATGATGCGCCCCAGGCGAGCGCCCGACCGTTGTGCCCTCTGCCAGCTCATCCTTTCGGCCAGCCAGCGCAGAGCACGCAACACGGTAGGTGCCAACGCTCCCCGCAGTCGTTTGCGCGGGGTTATCCTCGGAGGCTTGTTAGTGTTCATTTGATCCGGTGTCGGGTCAGAAGCGATGTGCCGGACGTCCCTGCAGTGCGTACACGGCGGGGAGCATCAAACGTCCGCTTCTCAGACGGATGGCGGCTGTGCGAATTGCGCGCGTCTCATATCTATTCAACGACAAGGCAGAAAAGCCCTGTCTAGAAACCGAGAATGATGCAGCTCCTCACAACGGTACGGCGAACACGCCAACGCTCAGGGCCAGCGCATAGGTGCGCCGGGCCCGCCAGAGAATCGGATCAGCGTGGGCAGGCAAGGATGCCTGCCCTCCGCGAAATCATTGTTGCGGGTAAACGGTCAAGTGAGTAGTAGCGTCTAGGTGCGCCGGGCCCGGCTTGCACTCCTTCACCACGCCTGATGAAACATTACCCCTTAAGGAGCAGATGGGTAGGCGTCACGGTGAGACTGTCAAGCGTAGGAGACAAGGGAACCTCGTTGAGGTCCAGTAGGGGATTGAGCTTGGACAGGAGCGATCTCACGGGTCCGGCGGGTAGCGGCACACCGTTGACGGTAACCCTGGTGGGTATCAGGTTAACCTTGCGGTGGTCGGCGACCTGTATCTTCGCCTCCATGATGAGCTTGTGGCCGAAGAGGGCCTGATACTGGCCGGTGAATGTGAGCTTGCCGTCGCCGAGGTCCACCGACGGATTCTTGATCGGCATGTCTTTCATCGCCAGGAGCTCGTTGAGGTCGGACTCGCTGA
Source organism: uncultured Armatimonadia bacterium (assembly GCA_964549395.1). Classification (GTDB taxonomy): domain Bacteria; phylum Armatimonadota; class Zipacnadia; order Zipacnadales; family UBA11051; genus UBA11051. The sequence continues at coordinate 1,843 of CAZJVY010000042.1, forward strand.
TTTTGGCGTCAATGACCGCGTTCTTGCGGCTGGGGGTGCGGAGCTTGTTCTTGTAGTAAAGGGAATAGAGGTCCACGGTGACATCGAAGGCCTTCACGTACACCGGCGCAACGGTGATGCCCTTGCGGGATATGGCGTCGGCGGTCATGACTATGGCCTGGAAGCGGCCAGCCTGAGTGAGGCTGTCATTCTCAAAAGGAACAACCTTGACCTGCAGGTTCCTGCAAGTCCAGTCCTCCTTCATCATGCGCATCATCTTGTCGGCGATCTTGTCGGGCGTCACTTGACCCGCCAGGGCCAGACTGCACACGCTTATGGCCAGAACGCATGCCGGCACGGTTAGTGACCTTCGCGTGGTGCTTATGCGGCGCATCGCGCGACCTCCTCCAATGTGCAAGGAACTATCTACTACAAAGCATAGTTTAGTACTCGGACAAGCATAATGCAAGAGTGCCTCGCACTTTTCCTGCGGGGTCAAGAGGCGCAAGGACGAACGGCAATGATTCCTGCTCGCCACAAGGATAGACGTATCGGGCAGGCGAAATGGTTCGCGGCTTACATGAGATTTCGACAGGAGAGTGAGTTGGCATGGCCATCAAGATCGGGTTCATCGGTTGCGGTGGGATGAACAACGCGCACATGAAGAACATCGCTGCGAACCCCGATGGCGAAGTGGTCGCCGTCTGTGACATTGACGAGCAGCGGGCAGAGAAGACCGCCGCGGAGTATGGTGCGACGGCCTACACGGCGTACGAGCGGATGATTGAGGAGGCGAAGCTGGACGCCTGCTACATCGCAGTGCCGCCGTTTGCGCACCAGGGCCAGGAGACCATGGCGGCAGAGGCCGGTCTGCACCTGCTGGTGGAGAAGCCGGTAGCGCTCGACCTGAAGACGGCACGCGCCGTCGAGAAGGCGATAAAAAAGGCAGGCATCATCTCGACCGTGGGGTTCCAGGACCGCTACCTGGATGTGATAGCGAGGGCGAAGGAGGTGCTGGCAGAGAACAAGCCAGGACTGATGATGGGATACTGGATGGGAGGAATCCCGGGTGTGTGGTGGTGGCGGCTGAAGGACAAGTCCGGCGGCCAGGCTGTGGAGCAGACCATCCATCACTTCGACTCGGCGCGCTACCTGTTCGGGGAGGTCGAAATGGTTCATGCGGTAAGCTCCAGGGGCCTGGTGACGGGCATGGAGGGATACAACGTCGAGGACGCCAGCGCCGTGAACCTGCAGTTCGCGTCCGGCCTGTGTGGAACGATCTTCTCGTCATGTTTCGCCGCTGCCAGGAATAGGAACGGGATGGATGTGTGGTGTCGTGAGGTTTCGCTGGAGTACACGGAGCGCAGATCGCTGAGAGTCATCCACGGCAACGGGGACGAGGAATTCATCAATGTGAAGATGGACCCGGTAGCGGAGCTGGACAATACCTTCGTCGCCGCGGTCACGAAGAATGACCAATCGCTGCTGAAGGACGACTACGCGGATGCCGTGAGGAGCCTGCAGGTGGTGCTCGCGGCAAACGAGTCAATGGCAAGCGGCGAGGCGATACGGCTGGGCTAGCGGGAACCAGGGGGAACCTGCTTTCTGCAGAGAGCACGCACCCATGCTCCGCATGGGTACCCGCCTGGACCCCCCTCCGCCAAAGACTCCTACAAGGTCCACCGCACGGCCACCACGGCCGCCGGCGAGATGATATGCAGGCGCAGGCAGTGCGCCGCTAGCGGGGAGGAACGGCAACGGCGGCGCGGCACAGGTCCGCGTCAGCCGTGTCGCGCAAGGCTTCTGCGTACGTCAACTGATTCCAGGGGCGGTTGAAGCAGCCGAGCTGATAGGCCATCAGGCTCACTCCCGTCCGGCGGGCTGCGCATGGCGCTCATACCATTCAAGGAACTCGGGCTGGAACCATGCTGTGGGCTCGGCGCGCAGGATTTCGAGTGCGTTGTCCACCATGGCGCGGGCGCTGAGGGAGTAGCAGGTGGCAGCGCCGATGTGGACGGACTTGATGAGGCCGCGCCGGGTCAGACTCTCCTGCATGAGCGGGCCTTCGTAGTCGGGCCATACGCCCGGCTTGCGCCATCCCCGCACATCTTCGGCAGCGGCATCGGGGTCGGGACTGGCGGTGATGAGATCTTCGACCAGGCGGCTCTGGATGTAGTGGCGCATGGTGTTGACGCGGAAGTTGACGCCGAGGAAGCAGTAGAGCACGTCGAGTTGGTAGAACTTGTCCCAGGGGCTGCCGTGGCCGAATGCTTTGTGGCCCCACGGTCCGGGCCGGCCGTAGGCGTCGGCATGACCGGAGGCAATGTGCGCGGCATGTGGACCGATGGCCGCGACGGAGTGGGTGGGGTGGTCGCTACGGATGCTATCGGGCCGCAGCCGGAAGACCTCGGTAATCCTGCCGACGTCGGAAGGTGAAGTATCGATGTCCCAGGTTTCGAAGCGGCGTTCCCCATCGCGCTGTGAGAGCGTGGGCAGGCAGACAGTGCCACCGGGGCTTACGGCCTGCAGCAGGGCTCCGATGACCGTGTCGGCTCCGCCGACGACCCAGCCGAACGATGAGAGCGAGCTGTGGGCCATCAGTATGCGGCCCGGCGCAGCGCCCAGCTCCGTGAAGCCCTGGACGAGGTCCTGCGCGCTGAGTGTGAGCGCCTCCTGGCCCAATGTCATCACCTCCGTGTCAGCACACAGTTTCGTCGCGCTGCGAGCTTCTCCTTCGCCATGCGCGGGCGCACGATATCTATTGTAATGGAGCGGGGAAATCTGTATGCTATAGTGGTGGTTTCCAGAGGATGGTTTGGGGACTCGCAGGACTGGCCGGCGGGATAACCAGCTCTTGAGGAGGGAAAGCGGTTCATGGACGTAACACCAGTCAAAGCCCTGGTGATTGACGGGAAGGCAGATGATTTCGAGCTGCTGCGGGCGACGTTTGCAGAAGCCGGGGCCGCGGAGTTCGAGTTTCTGCACTCGCCGCAGCTTTCCCATGCGCTGCAGCTTCTGGACATGGAGGATTTCGATATCATCATCCTGGATCTGGAGCTGCCCGACAGCAAGGGTCTGGACACGCTGACACAGACCTACCGCAGGGCTCCCGACCTGCCGATTGTGGTGCTGACCGGGATTGATGATGACGGAGTGGCACTGACGGCGGCGCAGGCCGGTGCGGAGGAGTACCTGGTCAAGGGGCAGGCGAGCGGCGGGATGCTGGTTCGCACGGTGCGCTACGCGATCGAGCGGCGGCGGCTGATGACCGAGCAGTTGCGGGCGGCGCAGGAGGAGGAGTTCGGGAAGACCGTCGGCTTCATCGGTGCGAAGGGCGGCACGGGCACCACGACAGTGGCTTCGAACATCGCCGCAGCGCTGGCACAGAACGAGCGGCGGGTGACGCTGCTGGAGCTACGGCCCGACTACGGGACGCTGTCTTTGCAGTTGAACAGGACACCGTCCGAGAATCTGAGCAACTTGCTGCGGGTATCGGTTGACCAGGTGGACAAGCAGGAGATGGAGCGGAGGCTGTTCAACCTGCCGTACGGCCCGCGGGTGCTGTTCGGGCCGCAGAGCGTCGAGGAGTTCATGGACATCGAGCCGGAACAGGCGAGCATGATAATCAAGCTACTGAACGAGCTGTCCGACTACGCGGTTATTGATTTGCCCACCAATCCGTCGGCGGCGACGCAGCTTGCCGTGCGTCTGTGTGACTATGTGTGCCTGGTTACGCAACCCACCGTGCACTGTGTGAGGGCCGGGCGGATGAAGCTGGACCAGTTGCAGGAGTGGGATGTCGCGCGCTCTCATGTCGGGGCCGTGGTGGTGACAACGGCGCCCACATCGGGCACGCTGCAGTTGACCGAGATAGAACGACAACTGGACTGCAGGATCATCGGGGTGATGCCGCCGGCGGGGGATGCGTGCAACTCGTCCATGGAGGCAGGAATGCCGCTGGTCCTGTACCAGCCGGAACAGGTGGCGGCCGTGACACTAACCGAGATGGCACAGCGGCTGCTGGCACCGGTCATCGAGCCGATGCAGTTGTAGTTGTAGCTTGCCGACGGCCTGCAGACGCGCATAAGCGGCACTACCGCTCACTTATGCAAGTCGACGAACGAATCCCGTCGGCGAGGGCAGGCAAGGATGCCTGCCCTCCGCGGAATCACTATCTCGCGTGGTTGCCCAAACAAGTACCAGTCTCCTCGGAAGGTAGATCCCCTTGAGTCCCACTTTCAGATCTGACACCGACAGATGCGCGCTGTGCAGGGCCGAGGATGATCTGATCGTCATCAGCGAATTCGGCAAGGCGGTCTGCCGCAAGTGCTTCCCGGGCTTCGTGCGCCGGCGGGTGGAAAGCCTGATGCGGCGGCGGTATATGTACCAACGGGGGGATACCATCGGCGTCGCGCTGTCAGGGGGGAAGGACAGCGCTGCGCTGGGGCACATCCTACATTCGCTGCGGAACCGTCTGCGCATAGGGATCGTCGGGCTGCACGTGAACATGGGGCTGGGCGAGTTCTCGGATGCCAGCGAGCAGGCTGCGGGGCAGCTTTGCGAGCGCCTGGTCGTCCGGATGCACACCGCGAGGGTCGCCGATACAGGAGTGCGCATCGAGCCGGTGGGGAAGTTCCATCAGTGTAGTGTGTGCGGGGCAGTGCGGCGGGCGCTGCTCAATCGCCTCACGGCGAGGCTCGGTGTGCGGGTGGTGGCCACGGGGCACAGCCTGGAAGACGTGCTGCAGTTCATGCTGAAGGGCATCCTGTCCGGGCGTCTGGATGCGCCGCGGCCGATGCTGGAGGCGGCCTCCCACCGGCCGCGCAAGATCAAGCCGCTGTACTTCATGCCCGAGGCCGCCACAAAGGTCTATGCCGAGATGCTGGAATTGCCCCATACCGAGGCCGTCTGCACCGAGTTCGTGCCCGCCAGCCACCGGTTTAAGGAAGTGTTCGAACTGCTGGAAGCGCACGCGCCGATGGGGAAGATGCAGTTCGCCCACGCCCTATTGAAGGCCATGAAGCCGGCAGTGCCCGAGGAAATGGCAAGGACATGCGCGGCGTGCGGAGAGCCTGCCAATGCGACGTTGTGTCCGATATGCCGGCTGCGTGAGGCGCAACAGGGGATCGCCGAGCAGGGCCGCGAGAGGGACGGGGAGTAGTAGATACCTGCAAGCCCGGGTTTGTGGGCGCATGAGGAGATGATTGGTTCCATGATCGAGCAGCCATTGAGGATACGCCTGCTGCCGCCATCGGAGAGCAATCCGAGGAACTCAGAGGGGTCGTTCGTGCAGCTTCAGGACGGGCGGCTGATGTTCGTGTACACGCATTTCTACGGCGGGGGCGCGGATCACGCGTCCGCTTATCTGGCGGCGCGATACTCGCCGGACAACGGCATGACGTGGAGCGAGCATGACGTCATCGTGCTCGAGAACGAGGGCAAGTGTAACGTGATGTCGGTGAGTTTGCTGCGGATGGCCAACGGCGACATCGGCCTGTTCTATCTGCGGAAGGACGATGAACGAACGCTGTGTCGGGCATTCCTGCGGCGGAGCGGCGATGAGGGACAGAGCTGGTCGGAGCCGGTGCTGTGTACTGTGCGGCGCACGTACAATGTGGTGAACAATGACCGCGTGGTGAGGCTGAACTCCGGGCGACTGCTGGTGCCGACGTCCATCCACGGCGCGACCGGAGACGGCCAGACATATCTTCCCGGCCGAGCGACGTGTTATCTGTCCGATGACGACGGGGTAGTGTGGGAACATGCGGCGAGCGAGCTGCTGCCGCCGGCGGAGAGCCGGGCGGGGCTGCAGGAGCCGTGCGTCATCGAACTGAAGGACGGGCGGGTGATGATGCTTTGCCGCACGGACATGGGCTGTCACTATCGGTCATACTCGGAGGACGGCGGGAATACGTGGTCAGAGGCGGAGCCGAGCGAGCTGAAGACATCGTGCGTAAGTCCGGCCAGCATCAGGCGCATTCCGCAGACCGGCGACATCCTGATTGTGTACAATGACGCAAGCAATCTGCCGGCCGGCTATGGGGGGAAGCGGACGCCGCTGTACACGGCGGTATCGAGAGACGAGGGGCAGAGCTGGGAGAACTACAAGGTGCTGGACGACGACCCGGACGGGTGCTACTGCTACACCGCGATTCACTTTCCGGATGACGAGGATGTGGTGGTGCTGGGATATTGCGCCGGGCAATACGCCACCGGCGGCCTGAACCTGACGCAGATTACGCGGGTGCCGGTGGAATGGCTCTATAGCCCCGAGTGAGGCGCAAGAGGGCAGCGACAACTCCCAAAGGAGCCATGCGGCGGCCCAGTGATCAGTTGCGCCAGCCCGCAAGAGAATCGCGTCGGCGTGGACAGGCACGGATGCCTGCCCTCCGCGAAATCATTGTTGCGCGTAGTTGCTCAAGTGAGTCCTAGTAGTCGGCGCCGGCCAATCCGCCGACCGTGAGGTTGATGTCCGGGCAGCCGTTGACAGCCGGCTTGATCTGGGTCGCCTGGAGGTACTTGGCGTGCCCATCCACGAAGACGTAGTTGCGCGCACCCCGCCAGTCCCACCAGCCAACAGCAACGCTTTCGTGATTGGTCAGCCACTCGCCGCCGATGGCTTTGCGGGATGGCTCGGATACCTCGGCAAGCCCCTGTGAGACGCAGGGCAGCGATGGCGCCGCGTACAGGTCCGGGGTGGCCATCACGGCAATCTGCTCGGGCGTGTGATAGAAGGCGGCCGAGTAGGCATATGAGGTGGCGTCCCAGCTTTGCGACGCAGTCGTGTCGGCTGGACACATGAGGATGCCGGGGCGGAAGTCGATGGAGACATCGGGGTTATCAGGATCGGCCGGATCGGGGCGGCAGCTCTGCGACAGGTATGGCTGCACCACCCAGCGCCACCTCCGGCCCATCCACAAGAAGGGGTCGCCATTGTTGGGGAATGTCCCGTCGTAGTCCTGGACGTACATGGCGAAGGCAAGGCCAATCTGCTTGAGATTGGAGGCGCACGCGGTCTTCTGTGCTGCAGAGCGGGCCCTGGCGAATACCGGCATGAGCATGGCCGCGAGGATGGCGATGATCGCAATCACGATGAGCAGCTCGATGAGGGTGAAGCCCTCGGGGAGTTTGCCGGTGCGCTGAGGACAGGGCATGTTCGCCATCCCGTATGATTCCCCCCGGTCGGCGAAGCGCCGTGTGTTACCCGGGAGTGGTGCGATTGCGGCCGGAATGCTACTGGCTGGAGGTGTCCACGCCGAGGTCCTCGACGGTGAATATGGAGACGAAACGGTAGCCCGCGTCTGCGAAGGCCTGGCGAGCGCCCTGCAGGCGGTCCACCATAGCGACAATGAGAGCGACATGGGCATCGCGCTCGCGTTCGACCGCCGCAACGGCCTTGAGCGTTGATCCGCCGGTGGTGACGGTGTCCTCCACCATCGCGACGCGCGCGCCTGCGGGCAGCGGCCCCTCGACCTGGCTGCCGGTGCCGTGGTCTTTCGGCTCCTTGCGCACCATGAAGGCGTTCAGCTTGCGGCCCATGGAAGCGGCGACGGCTGCCGTTGCGCCGGAGATGGGATCGGCACCGATGGCCATGCCGCCGACGGCCTCGATATCTTCGTCGGCAAGCAGTTCGATGATGCAGCGAGCGAGGCAGTAAGCGCCCTCTCCGTCCAGCGTCACCAGCCTGCCGTCAATGTAGTAGGTGCTCTTCTGCCCTGATGCGAGGGTGAAATCGCCGAACTTGAGTGCTTTCTCCAGGACAAGCTCCTTGAGGCGCTGCTTGCACTGGTCGGGTGTGAGAGTGGTCAAGTCGGCGGTCATCGTCACATTCCCCGTGGTGATGTGAGATTGCGGGAGGGCAGCGGTCACTGTGGTTGGGTGTCGGCGGGCGGCGTTGTGGTTTCCGTCTTGGCGGGCGGTTTTTCGCCCTGGCGGGTGCTGTCGGCGGCGGCAGGATGCAGGATGCCTGCGAGGACGCCGGGCATGAGCGGATCAGCCATGATATGCTCGATGTCCCACCAGCCATACGGGGCATCATCCTGCGCTCCCGGTGGCGGGCCGAGGCTGAGGTCTTCAGGCAGCAGCCTCAGGTGGTCCATCGCGTGAATCGCGATCATGCCGGCGACGGTATCGTCCCACTGGCGTTCGGGGACCTCACGCGCCTCGGTCTGGACGTCTATCAGGTAGGTGACCACATCGTCGAAATCCCTGGCATCTGGCGGGACGTAGCGAGCGGCGAAGTCCCTGGTCATGCGTGTGGCGGCATCCTGGTAGGCGATTGGCTCCATGTAGCGGACCTGTTCCAGGAAGCGGGAGAAGTCTTTGAGCTGGGAGGCGACATCCATGAGTTGCTCGAGCCTTTCGTCTATCGGCTCGGCAACATGGACGCCAGCCGGCGGCCGCCAGTCAATGTCCACGTTCTGATCGGGGTCAAGTGCTTCGCGAACAGTCTGGAGGTTTTGAGCGGCCGCTGAGAGCATGCCGAAGGCGATATCTCCTTCGGCGACTTGCAGGTCCGCTAGTGCATCCGCCTGCTGCTGGGTCAATGGCTGGTTGGTGGCTAGCGCCTGGCCCACGGCCTGCAGAGCGGCGTGTTGGGCATTCAGGGTGGCCTGCCACTGCTGCTGGGCCGATGAGTAGGCGCTCTGGAGGCTGGTGACAGCGGTTGCGATGACCGCGATCTGCTGGGTGGAGATATCCAGGTCATACAGAACCGAGAGGATGTGCGCCGTGTCTATCAAATGCTCGAGCTTGTGCCTGGTATCAGACACTTGGGCGAGGCGTTTGGCCGCGGTCGCGGTGTCGCGGTCCGCGAATCCATACAACGGTGGCGGCGGCGCCGGCGTCTGAGAGAACTGCGTTTGGGCAAGCAGCCTGGCAGTGGCGGGATTGGTTAGGAAATCGTCTATCTGGCCCAGAGTCAACCTGGCGGGTATGGGAGGCGGGGCTGCGGGCAGACTGAACCTGTCGGAGATCTCGGCAGGCAGGTCCGGTAGCAGATCGGCAAACTCGGCATTGCTCATGGCCATGACGTCATCCATGATGGGCAGCAAGGCGCGTGCAAGGGGCCATACTCTCTCCTGGTGCAGATTCTGCTGGAAGGCGACGTATTCGGCCATGTCCAGGGCCAGGAGTATGCGCAGTGCGTCGTACTCTTCGGGATGCAGACCGCGCATGGTCTGCAGTTGGGAGACGATGTAGTCGGCTGTGGAGTCTTCAGCGCGAGCGGCGGCCTGCTGTTCCCGCGCTCTGGTCTGGGCTTCGGTCTCAATGAGCACGCGCTGCTTGTCAGTTAGCAGGTCCATCATCTTCTGGGTTGATGCGATGGTGCCCGCATCGAGAGCGTCGTAGAGATCGTGATACCTGTCCATGATGGCATCGGCGTCTCTGCGCTCGGTAGCGCGCGGCGGGTTGCCGGCGGCCCACGCGGCGGCTTGCTGCTGAAGGGCCTGCGCGCCTTGGTCGTAGAGCTTGTCAAGCTCGCCGTTGAGTACGGTACGGGCCATCGCCAGGGCCGTCGCGAGGGGGGCGATTGCCTGGGCCTGGTCGTCGGTGAGTTGGAGGTAGCGGATGAGCAGCAGGCCTTTGATGTCGTTATAGTCAGATTGAATGGTCACGTCCTGGTGCCGGGGTTCGGAGGCCGGCGGCGGCTGTGCGGGGGCACGCAGGGGGTTTGCGAGCACAGAGGCGGCGAAGAGCGCGACTATCAGGAATCTGGATGTCTTCATCGCAGTCTCACTTTCCAACGCAACCGACTTGCCCTCGGGGGGCATTTTAGCACAGATGAGCGGCGGTGCACAGTAGCGCGGCCTGCTTTGACAACATCTCTGCCGGACGTGTATAATCGCTTCCAACACGCGAGAAGCGTGAGGGGGCGATTTCCGGCATGGTGGCGCAATTTTCAGACCGTCTGGCCCGGGCGATTGATGACAGGAACTCCCGGGTCTGCGTGGGTCTAGACCCACGGCCGGACTTGCTTCCCCCGGATTTCGCGCGGAGCGATGATGTCCTGGATGCGGTCGTGCGGTTCTGCTGCGGGATCATTGACGCCACCGCGGCGTATGCGGCCTGTGTGAAGCCGCAGGCGGCGTACTTCGAGGCCCTGGCTCCGGACGGCCTGGCAGCCATGTGGCAGGTCATCGCCTATGCCAATGAGCACGCGCTTCCCGTCATATTAGACGCCAAGCGCAACGACATAAGTTCAACCGCCGAGGCCTACGCACGCGCGTGCTTCGGACGACACTGGCAGGGAGCGGTCGGCAGGAGCGATGCCGTGACGGTGAATCCGTATCCGGGCTCGGACGGCGTGGAGCCGTTCCTGCAAGTGGCGGATGAGGTGGGGGGCGGAGTGTTCGTGCTGGTCAAGACCTCCAACCCCAGCTCCGGCGAGCTTCAGGACCTGAAGACGGAGCATGGAGCGGTGTACCGGACGGTTGCGGGGCTTGTCAACGAGTGGGGCGCGGGACGGGTTGCGGAATGCGGCTACAGCTCCGTGGGGGCCGTCGTCGGGGCGACATATCCGGAGCAACTGGCAGAGTTGCGGAAGCTGATGCCGCAGAGCATTTTCCTGGTGCCCGGGTATGGCGCGCAAGGGGGCGGTGCGGGCGATGTGGCCGCCGCCTTCGACAGAGACGGCCTGGGTGCGGTAGTGAACTCGTCGCGGGGAATCATCTACGCATACCGCGAAAGCGGAAGGGACTACCAGCAGGCTGCGGCAGAAGCCGCGCGGGCGATGCGCGATGACCTGAACTCAGTGCTGAAGTGAAGAGACAAACGGCCGGATGGTGACGGCCGGCGTTTGCTTCGAGGGTAGGTGCCGCAATGGGCTCACTGTCAATCAAGAGCCTGGTGTCGTTCGGAGATTTGACGGAACGGGACCTGAGCCTGATTCTGGACACCGCCGAACAGATGGCGGAGGCGATCGGCTTCGGGGACATTCGCAAGCCGGCGCCGGCGCAACCGCTGGACCGCATCCTGGGAGTGGCGTTCTATGAGCCGAGCACGCGCACGCGGCTTTCGTTCGAGTCGGCGATGCTGCGGCTGGGGGGGCAGACGCTGGGGTTTGCCGAGGCGAAATCGTCATCAGCGGCTAAGGGGGAGTCGGTGGCCGATAGCGCCAGGATAATGAGCGGCTATTGCGACATTTTGGTGATGCGGCACCCGCTGGGAGGCGCGGCCAAGGTGGCGGCAGCGGCGGCCACAGTGCCGTTCATCAACGGCGGCGACGGCCCGCGCGAGCACCCGACCCAGACGCTCACGGACCTGTTCTGCATCCGGCGGGAGCTGGGAAGGCTGTCCGGCCTGAAGATCGGGGTGTGCGGTGACCTGAAGTACGGTCGCACCGTTCACTCGCTGGCGCCGGTGATGGCGCGGATGGGTTCGGAGATCGTCTGCATTGCGCCGGAGCAGTTGAGGATGCCGGAACGGTACATTGCCGAGGTCGAGGACATTTCGGGGAAGCGTCCCGTCGAGACCGATGACCTGGAGGGGGCCATCGGCGAGCTCGATGTGCTGTACATGACGCGCATCCAGCGTGAGCGCTTCGATGATGAGAGAGAATATGGGAAGGTGGCCGGGGTGTATGTGCTGACCCCGGAGACCATGAAGCGAGCGAAGGCGGAGATGCGGGTGCTGCATCCGCTGCCACGGGTGGATGAGATAAGCCCGGCTGTGGATGGCGACCCGCGTGCGGCATACTTTGGGCAAGCAGCAGGCGGAGTGCCGGTGCGGATGGCATTGATCGCCCTGCTGCTGGAGCTGCCGCAGTGTCAACCGCTGAGAAAAGGGATCGGATTGGGCAAGGTGCAGAGGAAGCCCGAGGCCGAGCCGGAGGTTGTCCGGCCCACGCCAGAGCCTGTCAAGCGGGCCGGCCTGGGCCCCTGCAGGAATCCGCAGTGCATCACGAGCGCCGAGCCGCTAGAGCCGGCGTTCGTCGAGGGCGCCGACGGGCGGCTCGTCTGCGCGTATTGCGAAGAGGAATGCAAAGCGGGGTAGTCAGTGCCACTTGCGGAGGTCAGCGAAGGAGTTGCGTCGGCGTGGGCAGGCAAGGATGCCTGCCCTCCGCGGAAGGGGACTCGGTGGGAACCCGAGCTACGCGACAATCAGAGGGGGCGTGGAGTGCGAGGGAACCCACAGGCTGGAGAGTCTGTGGCATGCGGAGGTAGTGTGTGCCTGAGACGCGGGCGCACGCAGTGCGCCCCTACCGAGAACGAACAGCAACGGCGGCGCGGCACAGGTCCGCGCCCTACAAGGCAACGGCGACGGGCAGGGAGGGCCGTACTGCGGGGAAGGTGAACGCGGTCTGGACTCAAGATAGAGAGCAAGAATAGGGCAAGGACGTGGGACCGAGCACAAGGCCGGCAAGGCCATGATACAGGAGGACCGACAATGTGCGGAAAAGCCGGAGATTACGTGATAGAACTGCAACAGGCCAAGAAGGTCGCCGTTGCCTACTCGGGTGGCCTGGACTCGACGCTGATTCTCAAGATACTGCCCGAACACTACGGTGCTGAAGAAGTCCTGGCCGTCACCTGCAACGTGGGGCTGACCGACGATGAGCTGAAGCAGTGCCGGGAGAAGGCCGAACTGCTGGGCGTGTCGTGGACGCTGATGGAGGCGACCGACGAGTTCGCCGACGAGTTCATCACCAAGGCAATCATGGCGAACGCGAACTATGAGGGGTACCCGGTGGCGACCTCGATGACGCGGCAACTCATCGCGCGGAAGGTGGCGGAATTCGCGGTAGAGCAGGGCTGCGACGCCATCGCCGAGGGTTCTACGGGGAAGGGTAATGACCAGTACCGGATGCACAATGTATTCAATCTGTTCGCGCCGGACCTGAAGGTGATAGTGCCGGTGCGGGACTTCAACTGGACGCGCGAGGAGGAGAAGAGGCTGTCGGCCGAGTACGAGATTCCTTACAAGGCGGGCATCGGGGACGATTTGACGATGTGGTGCCGCTCCATCGGGTCCGGTGAGGTTGACAACCTGACGATGCGGATACCGCAGGAGGAGTACATCTGGTACAGGTTTCCGGAGAATGCCCCGGACGAGCCGGCAGTCATCAGCGTTGAGTTCGAGGGAGGCCTGCCCGTCAACGTTGACGGGAGAACGGGCATCGCCGAGATCATCCACTACCTCAACGACCTGGCCGGCCTGCACGCCATCGGCAAGATAGACATGTTCGAGGACGGGCTGATCGGGCTGAAATCGCGGGAAGCATACGAGGCGCCGGCGGCAAAGGTGATCCTGACGCTGCACAAGGACCTGGAGCAGCTCTGCCTCACCAAGGAGCAGGTGCAGTACAAGCCGGAGATCGAGCGGTTGTGGGGCTACATGGTGTATCACGGCGGCTGGTACCATCCGGTGAAGCGGGATTGCGACGCGTTCATCGCATCGAGCCAGTGGGCGGTTAACGGCAAGTACGAGGTGCAATTGTACAAGGGCAACATTGACATCCTGAGCCGCGAGTCGCGTAGCGGGCTGTTTGCGCCGGAGCTGCGGTCCCTGGCGACGACGGGGTTCGACCAGCGGGACAGCGGCCCGGCGGTGAAGATACACGGCTTCCAGTACTCGATACTGGGGCACCGCGGGCTGCCGGATGTCTGACGGCGATTGCGCGACACGTGTGGGTCGGGCACACATGTCCGGCCCACGCGCATCCGTATTTGCCTCGCAGAGACGCTCAGGGCGGTCTCTGCACGGGGAACGGCCATCATGAATACGCAAGACAGTAACAGCAAATCGAGCAAGCTGTGGGGTGGGCGGTTCTCGTCTGATATGGACGACATCGCCCTGGACTACAGCGAGTCAACCGAGGCCGACGCGGAGATGATCGCGGAGGATATCTGGGGCAGCCAGGCCCATGCGATCATGCTGGCCGCCTGCGGGATCATCGGCGAAGAGGACCTGCGCAAGATCCTGGAGGGCCTGCGGAAGACCGAGAGCGAGCACGAACGCGGCGAGTTCGAGCTGAAGCGCGAACTGGAAGACGTGCACATGAACGTGGAGGCACACCTGCGCGAGGACGCCGGGCCGGAATTCGCGGGGAAGCTGCATACCGCGCGGTCGCGCAACGATCAGGTGGCCTGCGATGCGAAGATGCATCTGCGGGTGCGGATCCTGGACATCCAGGCGGCGCTGACGGGGCTGCAGAATGCGCTGCTGGAACGTGCCAAGGGCCAGGAAGAGACGGTGATGCCCGGCTATACGCACACCCAGCACGCGCAGCCGATATCGCCGGCGTTCTGGCTGAGCGGGTATGCGTCGGCGCTCACGCGCGACCAGCGGCGGCTGGCCAACGCCTACGAGATCGCAAACCAGAGCCCGCTTGGTGCGGCGGCGCTGGCAGGCACGAGCTTCCCGACGGACCGGGAACTCACGGCCCGGCTGCTGGGATTCGACGGCTGCCACGAGCACGCGCTGGATGCCGTCGGGTCGCGAGACTGGGCGGTTGAGACGCTGGCGGCGCTGGCGATGCTGATGTGTAACCTGTCGCGACTGGCGGAGGAGCTGGTGCTGTTCTCGACCTACGAATACCGGATGATCGAAATTAATGATGCGTATGCATCCGGTAGCTCGATCATGCCACAGAAGAAGAACCCGTGCATCGCAGAGCTGGCACGGGCCAACACGGGCGCGGTATATGGACGGCTGATGGAGCTGCTGACGCTGCTGAAGGCGCTGCCCAGCGGGTACAATCGGGATTTGCAGCAGGATAAGCCGCCGCTGTGGCACGCGCTGAAGCTGGCCGAGAAGACGGTGGTGGCGCTGACGGCGCTGGTGGGGGGTGTGAAGTTCAACACGGACCACATGCGGGAGGTCGTGGGCAAGAACTTCGCGACGGCCACCGAGCTGGCGAACTACCTGGTGTCGGAGCGCGGCCTGCCATTCCGGACGTGCCATGAGACCGTGGGGCAGCTTGTCGCCGCACTCATCTCGGAGGGGAAGACGCTGGACGACCATGAGGACGTGCAGCGGATTCTGGCCGAGCACGGGCAGGATTTGAGCATCGAGGAGATAGGCTCAGTGTGCGATCCGCAAGCGTGCCTGGGACGACAGCGGAGCCTGGGGAGCACCGGGCCTGAGAGCGTGAAGAAGATGCTGGCGGCGCTGGGCGGCACGGTTGACGCCGATGCGAAGGTCGCGGCGGCCAGACGCAAGCGGTTGGAAGATGCGCACGAACGCACCAAGAGGATCGTGGACGACATCATCGCCGGCGGCTCACCGGCTGACTTCGATTTGTGAACCGACGACAGCAACGGGAATGCGCCATGGTGTCGGAAGAATGCAGACTGCTGACAAATGAGCCGATAGCGCCGGATCACCACGTGATGACACTGGCGACATCGCAGATCGCGAAGCTGGCTCGGCCGGGGCAGTTCGTGCACCTGCGCATTCCGGGCACATACGACCCGCTGCTGCGCCGGCCGATTTCGGTGATGCTGGCGGAGAGGGCGCACGGGCATTTGCAGTTGGTGGTGCGCGTGGCGGGTCGCGGCACCGAGATCATCGCCAAGACGGCGGCGGGAAGTCTGCTGGAGCTTCTGGGGCCACTGGGAACGCCCTTCCCGCTGCCGGGAGAAGGTGAGTTTTCGGGTGAGGGCGATGTACTGCTGGTAGCCGGCGGGGTCGGAGTAGCGCCGCTGGTGTTCCTGGCCGATGCCCTGCGCGGATTGGAGCCGCCGGCGTATGTCCGTGGGCTGTTTGGAGCGGCTAACGAGGACATGCTGGTGTGCTGGACCGAATTCGCCGCGCGCTGTGACGAGTTCTACGTCACGACCGAGGACGGAGGCGCGGGCGAGCAGGGGTTGATAACGGAGGCGCTGGCCGGGCAGCTCGAGCGCGGTCAGGCGCGGGTGGTCTATGCTTGCGGGCCGGTCGGGATGATGGCACAGGTGGCGGGGATGTGCCGCGAGGTTCATGTGCCGTGCTACTGCTCGCTGGAGCAGCGCATGGGCTGCGGCGTCGGGGCGTGCCTGAGTTGCGCCGTGCAAGCGGCCGGCGGCGGCTACGTGCGGGTATGCAAGGACGGTCCGATCTTTGCTGCGGAACGTCTGGACTGGGAGGCTATTGCCGGTGAGCAGCAGTAGCCCAGACCTGTCAGTCAGCATCGGCGGCCTGAAGCTGAAGAATCCGGTGATGGCGGCCTCCGGGACCTTTGGATATGGGGTCGAGTACGCCGAGTTGTTCGACATCGGTGCGCTCGGGGCAATCGTCATCAAGGCGGTGACGCTGCGGCCAAGAGAAGGCAATCGGCCGCCGCGCGTCGTCGAGACGCCCGCCGGAATGCTGAATGCCATCGGGCTACAGAATCCGGGCGCGGACGCGGTCATCGCCGAGAAGCTGCCGGAGCTGGCCAAGCACGATGTGCCCATCATCGTGAACCTGTCCGGCGAGGCGATTGACGAATATGTGGAGCTGGCGGAGAAGTTCACGGAGTGCGGGCTGGCCGATGCGCTGGAACTGAATGTGTCATGCCCCAATGTCAAGCACGGCATGGTGTTCGGGACCTGCCCGGAGCTGACCGGCGAGCTGGTGCGTGCAGTGAGAAGGGCCACGGACTTGCCGCTCATCACCAAGTTGTCACCGAACGTGACGGACATCACGGAGATTGCGGTGTCGGCGGTGGAGGCGGGCAGCGATGCATTGAGCGCGATCAACACGCTGCTGGGGATGAGTATTGACGTGCAGCGACGGCGGCCGCTGCTGGGGAACGTTACGGGCGGGCTATCGGGGCCGGCGATCAAGCCGGTTGCGCTGCGATGCGTATGGCAGGTGTACGAGGCAGTCGAGGTGCCGGTCATCGGGATGGGCGGCATCATGGATACGAGCGATGCGCTGGAGTTCATCATGGCCGGTGCGTCGGCGGTCGGGGTGGGCACCGCGCACTTCGTGAACCCCACGGTCAGTGTTGAGATCGTCGAGGGCCTGCAGCGCTACTGCGGCGAGCACGGGCTGGCCAGCATCAGTGACTTGATTGGCGTGGCTCACAGCTAGTGCCAAGTGACGCGGACAGGCAAGGATGCCTGTCCTCCGCGAAATGAGTGTTGCACGCAGTTGACTTGATGAGTAATGGCAGAGGTCGCATTCCCCCTGCTGGCGTCGCAGTTGCAGGGCATTCCCCCAGGTACGAAGGTGAGAGCCACGAGATGAGCCTGCGAGTTCATGCGAAGGTGCCGTATGGCAATGTCTGCGAAGTGGAGGCAGCCGATACCGGCACCGGGTGGGAGGTGTCGTTCGCCTCCGACCCCCACGGTGGTCCTGAGTGTCTGTGGTTCTGTTTCCGGATTGAGGGGGACGGCGAATGTGAGGGCCGTCCGGAGATCCGACTGATACTGAAGCACGTCGGGACGATGCTTGGGACCGGCCGGCCGGAGGTGCTGCGACCGGTAGTGAGATATGCCGGCGGAGAGTGGGAACGGCTGGAGGCAGGCCAGGTTGAGACGCTTTCCGACGGCCGCTTGCGCGCATGGTGGACAATCGCGACGCCGGACACTCATGCGGACGTGGCCTTCTGCTATCCATACGGACAGCCGCAGATCGAGGCGCTTGTCGAGGAGAGCGACGGCTACTGGCGTGGCGACGTTATCGGTGTGAGCCAGGGAGCACGGCCAATCGTCCGCCTGTCAAATGACGGTGGTGCGGCGGATGGAACAGCGCCGGGGCTGTATCTCATCGCCCGGCAGCATTCCGGCGAAACGCCCGGATCCTGGGTGCTGGACGGTCTGCTGCGGGAGATGGCGGAGCAAGGAGACAAGGCGCCTTTGGTATGGGCTGTGCCGCTGAGCAACGTAGATGGGGTTGAGGGAGGCGACTACGGGAAGGACAACTTCCCCTACGACCTGAATCGCGCCTGGGGCATCGAGCCGATGCGCCACGAGACGCTGGTGATACAGCGAGACATGCAGCTCTGGCGGAAGCGCTGCCGGCCGGTTCTGACCATTGACTTCCACGCGCCGGGCGGCTGCGAGTCGGACGGGATCTACTGCTTCCTGCCCAAAGGGCGAGAAGCCACACAGGTAGGCGACGCGGCAGAGGAGTGGGCGGCCGCAATCCATGATGGCCTGCGCGGGCCATATGCCGCCGAGAACTTCCAGCGTGTGGCGACGTATGCATCGCGGTGGAACACGCCGAACTTCGCGACATACTGCGCAGAGACGCTCGAGACGGCGAGTTTCAGCATGGAGACGCCGTATGCCATGGTTGGTGATAAGGTGCTGACGGTCGCCGAGTACCGAGAGGCGGGCAGTCGGATCGCGCGCGCGATAGTGCACAAGCTGCAGGGCAGTACGGCGACTTGAGGGAAGTTACAGGCATGAAAGCTCATCTACCCCGCGTTCGGATATCCCCGGCTCTGTATGCGACGCTCGAGCGACACGCCCGGGGGAGTCTGGCGGCGTGTCGCAGTGTGGCGGATGACGGAACTGTGCTCTACTTCCCGGACGGTTCGGGCAACTACCCGGCGCTTTGGACGCGGGATTTCTGCTACATGGTCGAGGGCACCGGACATTTAATGCCGGCGGATGAGATTCTGGGGTGCATAGATTATCTGCTCGCGGGCCAGCGGGAAGACGGTACGATACCGGACCGGGTGTATGCGGACGGTCATGCGGTGTACTGCGCGGGGCCGGAGAGCAAGCCGCTGGGGTTGAAGCCGCCGACCGACAACGCACAGTTCCTGGGGAAGCTGCTGTGCGCCTATGTGAGGCTCAGCGGCGACCACCAGGCGTTGGCAGCGCGCATGGGCAAGGTGATGGCGGCGATGGAATCGGTGCCGCTGTCGCGCGAGTCGTTGGTGTTCATAGACCGCAACTCGCCGCACTCGGGGTATGGCTTCACCGACTGCATCGCCAAGACGGGCAAGGAGTTCTTCTCGTCCATGCTGTACTGGGAGGCGTGCCAGCGGCTGGGCGCGACATGCGCAGACTACGAGTATCATGAGGACGCCCACTACTGGTATGAGCGGGCGGAGGCGGCCGGGGGCTACATGTCGCAGTTCGTGGACGACAAGTGCGGCCTGTTTGTCGCGGCCACGGAGGACTGCAAGCAGATTGACATCTGGGGCAACGGCTATGCTGCGGTGATCCGGCTGGCCTCCAAGACACAAGCGCGCCGCATCGCCGAGTTCTTCGTTGAGGTATACGACGAGCTGGTGTACCACGGTTTCGTGAGGCACCTGCCGGCCGGGGAATACTGGGAGCGGCTGCTGGGCGACATAAAGCCGGACACATATCAGAATGGCGGCTACTGGGCCTTGCCGGCGGGCTGGGTCGCCCAGACGATAGCGCTGATTGACGAGGCAGCAGCGCGGAGGCTGCTGGCGGACGTGGCCGCGGAGTTCGATGAGCATGGGGTCAGCGAGTGGATATCCTCGAGCGACCGGCGGCTGGAGTACTATGCCGCCAGCGCAGCGGCGGTGCTGGGCTCGGTGCAGTCGGCCAAGGCACTGGCAGATGAGAAGAGCGATGAGTGAGGGGCGCAAGTAGCGCGCGCTGGATGGGTTCGGATGATGGCACAAGGCTGACGGGACCAGTGGAGGTGTAGGCGTGGACTGGCTGACACGGCGGCTTGAAGAGCTGGAGGAGAAGCTGGGACTGCGGATCATCCTGCGGCCGGTGCACGTGCCGGAGCAGGATTTCAGGGGCCGCATCATCAAACGCGGCGACCGGATTGTGTTAGAATACAGGGACGAGGTGCCAGGATTCTTCTGGCATTACGACATACTGCGCGAACTGTTTGCCCATCTCGAGGCCGGTCGGTTTGATGTGGCGCTCTATGATGATGAGCCGGAAGCCGCAACCAGGGCCTCGCAGGGCAGCGAAGGCAAGTCAGAGAACGCGGGATAGGTATTGCGGGTACGAGGTGGGATGCGGGCGCACGCAGTGCGCCCCTACCGACAACGAAGGGCGACGGCAAACGGCACAGCGGCGCGGCACGGGTCCGCGCCCTATAAGGCAACGGCGGCAGGCAGGGATGCCTGCCCTCCGCGAGAGAATTGTTGCGCAGAGCTGTCCGAGTTGCTACTAGACCAGGCACGGCCGAGTGCATGAAGAGAAGGAGATGCGGCGGGGGCCGCAATGAAGCAACTGAAATGATCGCGAATATCACAAAGATTTCCGTTCATCATGGCTTGGCAAGATTTCTGCTACTGGTGGGCGTGGTCGGCGCGGTGGGCTGCAGTCCGAGCCTGAAGAGGCCGGTGGCGCGCGTCGGCGACAGGACCGTGACAGCCGGGGAATTGCAGCGGGAGTTGGTGGCGACGAAGGGCGCGGCGCAGCTGCTGCAGATGATTGATACGTCATTGATAGCGAAGGCGGCCGAGGAGAAGGGTCTGAGCGTGCCGCCGGAGCAGATCGAGTTCAAGGTCGAGCACGGCATAGGAGAGATGACCTCGAAGACCGAACTACTGAGGCGGCTGGAGCAGATGGGGCAGACGCTCGATGATTACAAGGCGGCCGCACGTGCGGAACTGCTGCTGGACGCGCTGGCGCGGTCGCTTGTGGACACTTCGGATAAGCAGTTGCGGGCCTATTACGAGCGGGAGAGGTCGCGGTTCAAGCACGGGCCGCAGGTACACGCGCGCTGGATGCTATTTCAGGACAAGGCAAGTGCTGAAGCGGTGCGAGGGGTGCTGAATGAGCCGGGCGCGGATTTCGGCGGCCTCGCCAGGGGCGTATCGTCGGATTCGGTGACGGCCGAGAAGGGCGGGGACATGGGGTTCTTCGAGGCGAAGGACTATGCGCCGGAAGTGGGCAAGGTGGCGTTCGCGCTGAAGGAGGGGCAGATCAGCGACGTGTTCGCGGTGCCGGACGGGTGGGCTATCCTGCAGGCCATTGAGAAGCGGCCGGCAGGCGAGCAGTCATTCGAGGCGGTCAAGGACATGCTGAGGGCGCGGACAGAGGCGGAGATGCTGCCGCAAGCGCGCCAGCAGTGGCTCAACACCGCCCGCGCGCAGGCCCGCATCCACATCCCCAACAGGCGGCTGAGCGAACAGGTGAAGCGGCTGATTGCCGCCAGCAACACGCCGTACGAGCCGACGCGGTTGCTCGACATCCCCAATGCGCCGACGCTCAGGATCCCAGCCGGTGGAATGTGAAAAGCCCACGTCATTGATGGAGAAGACGTGGGCTTGTTGGCGTCGTCAGTCGGGCGATAGTCGCTAGTGCTCACCTGCTGCGGGTCAATGAACTCGATCTGTCGGCTTGGGCAGGCAAGGATGCCTGCCCTCCGCGAAAGCGTTGTTGCACGCAGTTGCCCGAGTGAATACCAACCGACCGGCGACCCATTGCTGCAACCGCTAGCCGGCGACCCAGGCGATGAATTCGTCGTAGCCGTCGGCGAACTGGTTGAGAGTCGCCACCACCGGCAGGTAGTCATCGAACTCGTCCACCGTCATGCCGTCCGGCTCGTAGCCCTGGCGGAAGAGCTTGGACATGTAGAGCTTGTCGAGATAGCCGTCGGGCAGCTCCGCCCACATGCCGTCGGGGTCCAGTTCGCGCGGCTCGCTGTCGAACTCCTCGGCGCGGTTCGGGAAGATGGTAAGGAATATCGGTACCGGGCCGGTGGTGAGAGAGCGCAGGATGTTCCAGGGGCCACGGCCGGAAGCTGGCAGTGGGATGCTCTTCTTGAAGCCGAGGCCGCCCTGGTCCGGCGGCAGGCACAACATACGGTATTCGCGCTGGCGGATCGCCGTGGTGCACCACTTCTTGACTTCTTCCCAGTCGGAAACGCCCGCTTCCTTGAGCTCCTCGCCGACGGGGTCATCCAGGCGGCCGTCCATCTGCGTGCGGTAGGATACGGGCGTGGTGCTGTTGTTCTCGATGGCCCCCGCGAAGGCGATCTGCTGGGGCAGTGAGAAGTTGACCGTGACGTTGACGCCCATTGCCCCCGATGTCAAGGTTTCGGCGACCGTGATGCCGGCCTTGGTGCCAGGGACCTTGAACACGCAGTTGGGGGTGCCCGCGAGACCGGCTTCGAGCCGCTCCCAGACCCAACGGGCGCCCTCAATCATCGCATCGGCGTTCTTGGCCTCTTTCGGCGATAGCTGGAGGGAGACATAGCCCATCTTGCCGCCGGTAATCTGCCAGATGGGACGGAGCAGGCGGGCGTTGGAGAGGACCACCTCGATGGTCATCGCGTAGCCGAGCTGCACGGGATCGTAGTCGGGATACCTGGCCTTAAGATTGTCACGTACGGGCGTCCAGTATGCGGGGTTCTCGGTGCGCGCGACATTGACGAGCACGGGGTTGGTGGTCACCATCGCCGCCCCCTTGCGCATGGCCTCACGGAGGTTGGCGGCGTAATCGTTGCCCCAGAACGTGTTGACCTTACCAGCCAGAGCCATGCGGGCAAGCCGGGCGAGGTTGCTGTTGGCGATGGCGGCGGCCTTCGCGCGGGCGACGTTGGCCATCTCGAGGCGACCCCATTCGTCCAGGACCGCCAGACTCTTGCCGGCCTCCGCTGCGAGTTGCTCGTCGGTCAATGCCTGGTCGCCGTGGCGGCACTTGCTCTTCAGATTCCAGTCAACGAGTACGGACTGCAGGTCAACGGCATTCTCAGCCAGAAGCTCGGCGGCTTCGTCGCGCAGATGGTCGGATGCGGCGCCGACATACTGGGCACGCAGTTCGTCGCGCCAGCCTGCAAGGTTTTCGGAAAGGTCCTGCGGCGCCGTGGCGAACATGAAAGTCTCCAGGGTCTTCAATCCTCGGTCAGTCATCTACAGATGCTCCCGTTCTCTCAGGAATTCTGTCAACTGCCTGACAGGTAGCTGTTGCCACACAGTGATAACCTCGGCGCGCTCCGAAGGAACTCGCCGAGGTGTCAGCACCGGTAGTTTACCACAAATCGTGGTTATGTCCAGTGTCGGAGTATTCGCCGGCGGGCTCGTGCTTCCTCCCCGACAAACAAGGTGTTTTCTTGCGCAGGTGAAGTGCTGTGCCGGGCGAATTGTGCGGTGGACAAACAGCGTGAGACAGGGAGGCCACGATGGCACAGTTCAATGCCGGCTTACTATACGACGACGATCTGCGCGCGGAGGCGAATGCGGCGGGGCACAACTACTGGCCGGTGTACTACAAGGAGATACTGAAGCGGATGGGCCTGCCGTATGTGGCGGTGAGTGGGCGGGAACTGAATGCCGCCGACCTGGCGCAGTACAAGGTGCTGCTGCTGCCGCCGCTGCCCGAGGGCTACCTGACGTCAGCGCAGGTGGAGGCGCTGTCCGATTGGGTGACCGCAGGGGGGCTGCTGGTTGGCTTTGCGACGCCGGGCCTGGAAGAGCTGTTCGGGATAGTTGTGGAGGGAGTTATCGGGCAGATGGGAGATGAGTTCACCCCGTCGGCATGCATTCGGCTGTGTGACGAGGAGTTCAACGCTGCGCTGCTGACGGCGTATGAGCGCGATACGGCTCTTCCGGTGCCGGCGCCGATGCAGCGGATTTCGGCGCCGGGCTGTCGCGAGTTGGCCCGCCTGCTGTCTTTCTTCGAGCAGGACCTGCACCAGCCGGCGGTCACGTACAGGAGCGTCGGAGAGGGAGCGGCCTGTTACTGGGCGTTCGACCTGGCGCAGTGTACGTGGGCGATGCAACAGGGGCGGCCGGCATGGGAGGACTTCGATGGAGACGGCAAGCTGCGGACGCTGGACATGGTGACCATTCGCCCGTGGAGCGGCGAAGTGCCCTATGCCGATTTGATGATGTTCGCGCTGCGACGGATCATCGCCGAACACGGCGGGGTCTTCCTGCACCAGCTTCCGCCGACCAGCGATGGGCTGATCCCGGACGCGGTGTTTCACTGGGGCGGCGACGACGAGGGTGCTACGGAGGTGCAGATTCCGGCCGCGGAGTTCATGGCGAACATGGGGCTGCCGTACCACATAAACATCATGGCAGCCCCGGTAGGCACGCACCAGTTGCCGAAGTCAAGGTTTGACAGGCTGAAGGAATTGGGATGCGAGACCAGCATCCACTTCAACTTCATCGAGGGTTTCGAGCATCCCTATGCCTTCACCAAGCAGGACCTTGCGAAGCAGTTGGCGGACTACCGCGCGGCTTACGGCGAGACGCCGGTATGCACGGTCTTTCATTGGGCGTACTGGACGGGATGGGCGGAGCCGGCACGCTGGCTGGCGGAGCTGGGTCTGAAAGGTGACAACAACCGCATCCACTGGCGCTATCCGCCGAGCAATCCGGTGAACAAGGTCGGCTTCGCATTCGGGTCTGCCTACCCGATCCACTACTATGACGACCATACGCAAGGCAATCGGCGGATTGAGTTCACGTCGCAACCGATCACGGCGTATGAATGCGGATACCGGCGGGGGATCGGCGTTGAGTTGAGCCAACTGTACCGTGCCATCGAGCTGGCCAACTTCTGGAACCTGACGATGAATCTGTTCTTCCATCCGGTCTATCTGACCGAGGAAGAGCCGCGTGCGGCGGTGAGAGAGGCGGTGGCGTACATGGAGAAGCTGGGGATGACGCCGGTGCACTTCGGCAGCGACGAGCTGTGCCTGTGGTGGCACGCGCGGGACGCCTCAGCGGTCGAGGCCGTAGAGCGCGACGGGAAGCGGCTGTCTGTGAGAACGCGGACGGGATACCCGACAGGATGCATCATCCAGTTGCTCTGGGCTGAGGGCGAGCCGCAAGCGGTGGAGGTCAACGGGCAGGCGGCCCGATACGTGATCCGCGAGCAGCACAACGCGCGGTGGCTGTATGTTGCGTCGCCGATGGGTGAAGCCGAGGTCAGCGTCAGATGAAAGGCCCTGCTGTCGTCAGGCGTGTGGCGCGCGGCGGAGGTAGGCGGGCGCATTCCTACTTGTGCTGTGGCGGGGTCGCGTGCTAACATAGCGGCCATGACACGGACGATTCCTCAACAGATGAAGAGCCCTGCAATGTGGCATGACGGCGTGCTGGAACTAATCGGCGGCACCCCCATGGTGCGGCTGCGGAAGGTGACGGACCAGCCCGTGTTCGCCAAGGCCGAATTCCTGAACCCGGGCGGGAGCATCAAGGACCGCGTGGCGCTACGGATGATTGAGTCCGCCGAGGAGTCCGGGGCGCTCAAGGCGGGCGACACGATCGTGGAGCCGACCTCGGGGAACACCGGCATTGGCATTGCGCTGGTGGGCGTGCAGAAGGGCTATCGGGTCGTAATCTGCATGCCGGAGAACATGAGCGAGGAACGGAAGAAGATCATACGGGCGCTGGGGGCGGAGTTGGAGCTTACTGCGGCCGACGAGAACATTCAGGGAGCAGTAGAGCGGGCGCGGGAGCTGGCCTCACAGCCCCACCATTTCATGCCCCAGCAGTTCGAGAACCCGGCCAACCCGGCGTGCCATTTCGAGAGCACGGCGGTCGAGATATGGGAGCAGATGGCGGGAGAGGTCGGGGCCTTCGTGGCGGGAGTGGGCAGCGGCGGCACCCTCACCGGCGTCGGTCGCTACCTGAAGCAGCAGGATGCCGCCATCCGCGTCGTGGCAGTCGAGCCGGAGGGTGTGGCGGCGCTGTTGGGTGATGAGCCGGGCCTGCACCAGATTCAAGGCATCGGCGACGGGTTCGTCCCGCCGGTGCTGGACACCGACCTGATTGATGAGGTCGTGACCGTGACCGACGACAACGCGATAGAGATGGCCCGCAACCTGGCGCGTGTGGAGGGGCTGCTTGTGGGCACGTCATCGGGGGCCAATGTGTGGGCCGGCATCGAGGTCGCGCGCCGGCACCGGGACGGGAACGTGGTCACAGTGCTTGCCGACCGCGCCGAACGCTACTTCAGCACCAGTTTGATCTGAACGGCGGCATAGAGAGAGGCAGAAGGCCACGACCGAAGCGGGTCGTGGCCTTTTCATTTTGAGGGATGGAACGGCGGTCGTTTACGGCAGCAGGTTCTCGGGGCGGATGCGCGGCCAGGCCCAGGCAGCCCTGAAACCCTCGGCGTACTTCACGCCGCACTGCAGGCCGCGCATCTGGGCCACACCGTCAATGAAGTCGAGGATATCAATGGCGTCATGGTCCAGCAGCCACGTCACCTGGCTGTCGTGGCACTTCATCATCTCGATCTTCTTCTCATACGTGTCGGTGATGTCCACGACGAATTCAGGCTGGAAGTTGACGCCGGCGAGGCTGTCCATGTAGAAGATGGCGGCCATTGCATCGGGGGGCGGAGCGGCAGTCCGGATATTGGGTATGGTCGCCACGAAGGCAGCGGCGAAGACCAGGTCGGAAGTGACGCGATGGTCGGGATGGTAGTCGTCGGGGTTGTGGGTGATGATGACCTGCGGATTGGCCCAGCGGATGACCTCGATGAACTTCATGCGGGTGTCGTGATTGTGGAAGAGGAATTCGTCCGGCTCGCCGACCCATTTGACCTGCGCGCCGATGGTCGCAGCGGAGGCCTGCAACTCCTGCTTGCGGATTTCGACCAGCTCATCAGGGGGGATCACCGCATGGCCGGCGCTGCCGTCGGTGGCAACGGCCATGAAGACCTGATGGCCCTGTGCGGCGTAGTTGGCCAGCGTGCCGCCGGCCAGGATCTCCAGATCGTCGGGGTGCGCCCCGACGCCGAGTACGCGCAGCTTGTCATCAGCCATTGAGATCACTCCCAGTACGACTTGCGCCGGTCCGCGAAAGAATTCCATCGGCGGAGGCAGGCAAGGATACCTGTCCTCCGCGGAATCGTTGTCCCGCGCAGTTGTTCAGGTGAGCGGCAGCGATTGCCGGACAAGGCCGGCGCAGTGCCGCCGGACTACTTGACCTTCTCTACTGCGTCCCAGAGGGCGGCGCAGATGTACTCGTTGTCCTCATCGGGGAGCTTCGGATGCATCGCGACACAGAACAGCCGCGCGCCCAGCTCCTCCGATACCGGGATCTTCTGTCCCTTCGTGGCCTCCGCGAGGACCCCCGGAATCTGATTGACCGGCGGGTTGGCGACGACCGTGTCCACGCCGTATTCCTCGTTGAGGACCTTCATCAGCTTGTCGCGCTTGTCGCCGGCCCAGTCCTTCTCCACCATCAGTGTGTAGAGGTAGTAGCTGTGCTCGACATCGTCAGGCTCGTAGGGAAGGACAAGATGAGGGATGCCCTCGAGCATCTCATTGCGGGCATAGGCCAACCGGCGCCGGGAGGCGATCATCTCATCGAGCTTGCCCAGTTGCACCATGCCGACAGCGGCCTGGACGCGGGTCATCTTGTAATTGGTGCCCCAGCCGCTGGTCTCATTGCCGAACTGGCGCAGTCCGCGCAGATAGGCGTGAATGTCATCGTCATCGGTGGTGAGCGCGCCGCCCTCGCCGAGGGTGGTCATGTTCTTCATGGTATGGAAGCTGAAGACGGTCATGAGGCCCTGCTTGCCGATCTTGGTGCCCTTGTAGCCGCCGCCGAGGGCGCGGGCAGCATCGCCGATGACGGGGATTTCGCCGTGCTTGTGGTGCTTGTGGCGGCCGGCGACCTCCAGCAGGTCGTCCATGGGCGCCGACATGCCGTTCATGTGCACCGGATAGATGGCGCGCGTGTTTTTGGTGATGCGCTTCTCGACATCGGCCGGATCGGCCTGGAAGGTGCGGGGGTCAGAGTCGCACAGTATGAGCTTCGCGCCCTGCCCGAGCACCGATAGCGGGGCGGCGCGGAAGTTGAGCGCGGACACGATGACCTCGTCGTCGGGCTGAAGGTCGAGGCACATCATGGCCATGTCAAGGCCCGCGCCGGCGCCGTTGATGCTGATGCTGTGCTTGGTGCCGATGTAATCGGCGAAGGCCTTCTCGAAGTTGAGTATCTCCTCGGTGATGAAGCCGAAGCCGACGTTGTAGGCCATCGAGTCGTGCATGCACTTGACGACGGCGTCAATTTCCTCCTGGCCGTAGTAGCTGCCCAGGTGCGGCTCGGCCTGCCAGGCGATGCTGGTGCCGCCGCGCTTGAGAATCTCTTTCCTGCGTTGCGCGTCCATTGTGGTCCCTCCGGTGTCAAGATCATGCGCCTGCCATGCCGGCAAGCTGCAGGTACTCGTCTATCACGAAGAACGAGCCGGTTACGACGATGCAGTCACGCGGCCCGGCCAGCTCACGGGCAAGGCCGAGGGCCTCGGCAACCGTCGTCGCGGTACGGTGTCTAGACCAATATTGCGCCGTGCGGGCCTCTAATTCCTGCACGGGAAGCGCTCGTGGGAGCGCCGCCCTGGTCAATATCGCGATGTCGGTCATCGGGGCGAGGATGTCGGCCATACGGGCGGCGTCCTTGTCGTCCGAGATTCCCATCACCAGCATGAGCCTGTCGAACTCGATCAAGCCAGGCAGGGCAGCCGCGAGGGCCTGCGCTGATTGCGGGTTATGGGCGCAATCGAGAACGACCCACGGCCGGGCCGCGACGATTTCAAGACGGGCCGGCCATTTGACGGTGCGCGCACCGGCCAGGATCGCGTCATCGTCCAAGGCGCCATAGCCGGATGCGCGCAGGAGGTCGGCAAGTCCGACTGCCACAGCGAGATTGGTCGCCTGATGTGCGCCCACGAGTCGGAAGCGGACGGGCAGCTCACATTCGTTGCGAGAGAGGACGACCGTCTGTGCGAGACCGGGGAGCGGTGCGCCAGGCTTGGGCACAGGTGCCTTTTCGGGCGGTGTGACGGAGATGACCTGTGGAGCGGGTACTAGCGGCGCGCCGAGCTGCGCCGCCCGCTCGCGTATGACGTCCGCCGCCTCAGGAGGGTTCTCGGCGAGGACTACCGGCACGCCGGGCTTGATGATGCCAGCCTTCTCGAAGGCGATCTGCTCGATGGTCTCCCCCAGAATCTCGGTGTGATCGAGGCCGAGTGTGGTGATGGCACAGGCGAGGGGGCTGATGATGTTGGTTGCGTCGAAGCGGCCGCCGAGACCGGTTTCAAGAATCGCCAGGTCCACCTGCTCAGCGGCGAAGTGTGTGAATGCCATCGCCGCGTAAACCTCGAAGAACGTTGGAGGGGACGGGGGCGGTTGGTTGCGGATGCTCTCGGCGACCGGCTCGACGGTCTCGACGAGTTTGACCAGATGCCCACGTGATACCGGCTCGCCGTCTATCCTGATGCGCTCGCGGGGCGAGACCAGATGCGGCGATGTGAAGAGGCCGGTACGGTAGCCAGCGGCGCGGGCCATGGCCTCCAGCGTCGCTGCGACGGATCCCTTGCCCTTGGTGCCTGCAATGTGGACGGAGGGGAAGCGCTCGTGCGGGTTGCCGAGCAGCTCCACGAGCCGGCGGATGCTGTCCAGCCTGACGTCATCGGTCAGCAGGCTTCGTAGGCCGGTGCGCTCGTAGTTGACCAGGCTGTAAAGATATGCTAGTGCGGCTTCATAGTCCATGCGGCGGTTCACTTCCACGGTGATGGTACATGCAGAAGCGCTTGAGCAAGGCCCAGGATGGCGTACATTCCGTTGTAGGTGTTCTCCAGCCAGATCTCCTCAAACGGCTTGTCGGCGGGGAAGTTGCCCGTGAAGCCGGCCTTCTCCTCGTATGTGAAGGCGTAGATGCCGAGGTTGGCGGGGAAGAAGTGATTGTTGTACCAACTGTCGTCGCCCTGCTGAGCCAGCACGAGATCAGGCCCGCCGGCTTTCCTGGTCTGCCGCCTGGTAAGCTCCTGGAGCCTGGTCATGTCGGCATGATTGCCTATGGTATGCTCTGGGGGAGCCATTCCCAACCACGGAGCGGAGCTGTGAGAGTGGAGGTCCACGTAGCAGTCAATCCTGTTGGCTTGGAGATAGTCCAGCATCTGCATCGTCTCGACCGCAGTGGCTTTCCTGCCGGACGCGGGCCGGTTGATGTCACAGCCGGCATCGTTGTGACGGGAGCCAAGGTAGGCCAGGCGGTCGAGTCTGTCAGTGAGGTCGGAGGCGGGCGTCCACTTGCCGAAGACGCGCTTGTAGTTGAGCATCCTGCGGTTCTTCCAGAAGCCGACGTGGAGCATGTTGACTGCGGCCAGCGGCATGCCGACGTAGCTCTTCACGACCATGCGTGCGGCGGCGTCGGGATTGTAGAAGGGCATGAGGTAGATGCCGACACTTTCCGCTATGCGACCGAGCGCGGGCCATTTGCGGCCGCGCAGGTCGCGGCCGGTCTCCAGCGCCTTGATGACGTTGATGACGGCGGCAATGCCCTCGGTTTCGGTGCCGTGAGTGCCCGCGGCGACCAGGAGCTTGCGGGCGGGCCTCTTTGGACCATAGCGGATGACGGTGAGGTCGCGGCCACCGGCACTCTTGCCGGCGCTGTCCACGTGGCCTCCATCAATGGCGCGGAGGAATCCCCGCACTTCCTCATAGCCGACCAGGTAGTAGTCGGGGACATCGAGGTACTTGCTGATGTCTTCATCATACGGCCACGGCCACTTCGGGTTACTGTCCCAGAGCTTCATGGCGCTCTCTTTCCATTCAGCGGCGTTCGGCAGGCGGACACGGCGAGCGTGTCATTGGAGTCCGAGAACTGTGACAGTGCCGGCAACGGTGCCGACGATGAGCGACTGGGTGCCATCGGCTGCGGGCTGCGTCGCCGTCAAACAGGTCACGGGCGAGCCGATATCGGTGCGGGCCAGCGGCTTGCCTTCGGCGGAAACGACGTACAGCCCGCCCATGCTGGTACCGGCGGCGATTTGGCTTGCCTGGGCGGTCAATCCAGCGATGCAGGTGGCGCACAACGGCTCGGCGAGGTTGACGCGCCAAACGAGCGGCTGCTCGGCCTCGCGCACGCAGAAGAGACTGCCGCCGTCGGAGCCGATGACGATTTCGGCGACGCCGTCGCCGTCAAGATCGGCCAGGTTGGGGCCGGTCGCCGATAAGCCGCCGGCGCGATACGTCCATTTCTGCCGGTACTGGTCGGTGGGATCGTATGCCTCCAGCGTCCCGTTGCGGTGCTCCAGCCGCAGACAGCGTAACGCCCCACCAGCGCCGGCAGGGCCGACATCAATGAATTTTTCGCCATAGGCACCGCCCTGACGGGAAACGAGCTTGCCCTGGTTGTCGCATACATAGGTGGAGCGGCCATAGGGGCCGCCGCGCGTGCCGAACATGATCTTCATCCGGCCGTCGCCGGCGTCGTCAAATGCGGAGATGCTGGTAATCCACCCGCCGGACTGGTAAAGATGCCAGTTCAACTCCCCGGCCGGGCTGAGGCACCAGACAGTGCCGAAGACGCGGCGGTTGCCATGCATGAAGGTACGTGAGCCTGCGAGGATCTCCTTGACGCCGTCGGCATTGATGTCGGCGGCCCTGACGACCATCATCTCGCCGTCGCCCTCGATGTAGCGGCCGACACCGAACTCACCGGGAGCCTGGTTGGTACACTGGATGCCGGTGCCGGTGAATTTCCATAGTTCGTTGCCGGCGGCGTCGAGGCAGTGCAGATACTGGTCGTCACTTCCCACCAAGACGCAAGGCCCGCTGGCGAAGTCGGCCACCGTCACATCATTGACGGCGTTCTTGCCCTCGGCGCTGGGCGCGAACGACACGGCCCAGCGCTGACTGCCATCGGCATTGAGGCACAGCGCTCTGCCGTCGGCAGTGCCCAGCAGCACTTCGCCACGGCCATCGGCGTCGAGATCGGCTTGCTGGATGGCGTTGACGGTAACATTCTGCCCATCGGGCACCTGGATCGCCCACTGCCGGACGAGCTTGTGGGGATAGTCCGCACGGACGGCCTCGGCAGCCGGGGCAGGCTTGCGGGCAGCTTCGGAG
>CAZJVY010000043.1:0-32985 GCA_964549395.1 uncultured Armatimonadia bacterium
AACCGTCTGAAGACGTTCTGGTATTACCACCACAACCACACCTGGAGCACCAGTGATGCTGCGCAGTACCAGCTCCGCCACCTGCGCAACGCCGCAGGCAACATAGATGACATCGGCGGCACGGTGGAGAGCGCTTCCGACAAAGCGGATCGCCCGTATCCGTTTGATTCGGATATGACAGATGGGGCGAACAACGGCTTCGGGTTCCAGCCGGGCGGCGCCGGCCATGACGCCGACGCCATGGTCGGTGACATCAACCGGGCGCTGGTGGACGCCGGCATCAACATCGGCTCCTACGGCTACAACAATGTGGCTTATCTTGTCCCCAACGGCGGTGTCGCCGATGACGAGCACGCAGTCGGCATGCGGATGACCCCGCGGTTCGCCGGCTATGTGCTCTTGCCTGAGAACGCCGGCCTGACGCTGGCGGCACACGAGTTCGGTCACGGGCTGTTCGGCTTTGTGGACCTCTACGACCAGGACTTCTACAACAACTTCATGACACTGCTGCCGCCCAACCCGCCGCTCAAGGAGTGCCTGGGCCTCGGCCCCTATAGCGTAATGACCAGAAGTTGCAGCGGCGTGCGGGTGGACGCCTGGCACAAGATAGCCACCGGCTGGGCCACGCCTCTGGCGGTACAGAACGACATGTTGAGCACGCAGATACCGCAGGTGGAGGGCACGCTGCGGGACCCGGTCATTCTCAAGCTGCCGGCCAATCCGTATTACATCCTGAAGGGTACGGCACCGGCGAGTTGGCAGGAGTACTTCCTGGTAGAGAACCGCTATCAGACCGGCGGCAGCTATTTTGGTGATCCCTCGCCACAGGGGCTGTACGTCTATCATGTGGACAATCGCAGAATCAAGTACATCCCGCGCTATGTAAGCGATTTCCAGGTGGAGGAGCGGGCGCTGTCGGTGGCGATGGTGCAGGCCGACGGTAAGATGGAGCTTGAGACCTATTCGCTCAACGGTCAGGGCCTCAGCGCGCCGGCGGTCGCAACATATGCCGCCGGCGACCCCTTCCCCGGCGCCGACAACGTGCGCAGCTTCTCGCAGTTGCCCACGCCGCTCAGTGCCGACCCGCTCGTGCCCGGGCAACGCTGGTCGCCCAAGAGTTGGAGCTATGGCGACATCATCTCTGCCGGCACGCCGCCCGACACCACCATCATCATCAAGCCCGATACGCCGACCGACAGCTTCACGCGCATCGTCAACATCAGCGATCCGGGCGCCAACATGACGGCCGACGTGTTCGTCAAGCCGCGTGAGATCGTCGTCACCAAGGATGGTAGCGTTACCCCGCCTGGGACACTTGACCAGGGCACGCGCCTGCAGGGGATCCTAGCTCTCAAGCTGAACAACCCGCAGTACCCGGGCCCCGGCGGCGCGGGCGACTTCAGCGAGATGTCCACCGGCGAGGTCATCGTCAACCGCATCAAGATTCTCGAATCCGGCACTGCGGAACAGCAGGAAATCGGCGGCGTTATGCAGCCGCACCCGGCGGTCGAACGCGCTTACCTGTACGCCGAGACCAATGGCACGGCGGGGCTGCAGACAGGCGGCGGGACGCCGGACAGCCGCATCGGCACGGCCACCTTCGGCAACTATGACCCCGACCTGGGCGATAGCGTCCCGGATTACGCGGTGTTCACGTCTCTGGGCTACCGCATACCGCCCGATGAATTCCGCATACTGTATGTGGTGTATGACATTCTGCAGAACGCCCAGATTAACCCGGCGATTACCGTCGGCGCGGAACTGACCGACTATACCTTCATCAGGCCGGCGGCTCCCGGTGCCGTGCGAGAGCGGGCGCGCAATGCCGCCGAATTCAGCTTCGGCGCTTACGACTTCCCGATTGTGTCGTCGCGCTCGACCATCGTCGAACTGCCCGACCAGTTGGTCGTGACCCCGAATCCGCCGGCGCCGGGCGCAGGCACGGTGGCACCTGATTCGGTCAGCCAGGGGCAGGCCGACGTGCCGCTTCTGCAACTGCAGATGCACGCCACCGATGACGAGGTCGTGTTGTCGCGGATGAAGGTGGATGCGACCAGCGGCGCCGGCTGGATAGACGCCACCCAGCATCTCACCGTGCTGCGGCTGTACATAGATATGGATCGCAACGGGCTCATTGATGCCGGCGACATTCTGCTCGCCGAATCGAACTTCTCGATGGCCGGTACGCCGCTGCGCCCCCAGGCGGTGCTGCAGCTTGAGGACATTCCCGACATCAGCCGCCGCACGATAGTAGCGGGCGCGGATGAGTACTGGCTGCTGTCGGTGGGCGTAGATGACGAAGCCCCCATCGGCGCGCAGGTACAGATCAAGTTGGTGACCTCCAACTACATTACGCTGGTGACGGCCGTGCCGCCGGACACCGTGGACCCAACCAACTTCCAGGATCAGCCTCTGGCCGAAACACTGGTCAAGAGTTGGCCCGCGACGATCATCGAGCCGAACGGTCCGCCCAACCCGCCGCTGCCCGATCCCGACCCGCCCGGCTTCCGGCCCGTCCACAATTCGACCATCAGCGACCGCACGCCGGTGTTCAGTTGGAACGCGGCGACGGACAACCCGCCCGATCCCGACGACCCATCGGAGCTGTACTACGAGCTGGAGCTGGCGACCGATGCGCTGATGGCCAACATCATTTTCACCGGCAACACGCAGGCGACGCCGGGCGTGACGCAGCTCACGCTGCCGGACGCCAACGCGCTGCCGGACCCCGGAGCCGCCTCGGCTGACTACTACTGGCGCGTGCGCACTGTGGACACCAATGGGGCGCGCTCGCAGGCCAGCATCATCCGGCACTTCGTGCTCATCGGCAACCAGAGTCCCAATCCGCCGACCTCCGGCTTCTGGCCGCACGGCGCTCCCACACCGCTGCAGATAACCGATACGACGCCGGAGTACCGGTGGAATCACGGCACCGACCCCGACACCAACGACACGTTCGACACACTCATGTATTACATTCAGGTGGCGGACAACCCCAGCTTCACCAATCTATTGGTGGACCAGGATAACGTACCGGTACCGGGCGGCACGCTGGCCGCCGACCCGGTGCGCTTCAACCCGCACAATGCGCCCTACAACAAGCCGGCGCTGACGGTCGGCGTCATCTACTACTGGCGCGTGATGACCAAGGATGCCCAGGGAGCATACTCCAACGCGGATGCCGGCAATGACCCGGTGTGGACGGGCGTGTCGGTGCAGAGGTTCGAAGTCGTCGAGAACCGCGCCCCGTACGCACCCAGGACGCCGTTTGCGCCGTTTGATGGGGCCGAGGTCAACACCAAGCGACCGACGATCAGTTGGGGAACCCAGGCGCCGCCCGACCCCGACGTCAGCGACACCCTGGACACGATAGACTTCTACGTGCAGCTCAAGGACGACGAAGACCTGACCACCGCGCCCTACACGGCGCTGCTGCACAGGGCCCTCACTCCGACCGACCTGGTTACGCAGGCCACCCTGGGTGTGGACCTGCAAGACAACACGCAGTACTGGTATCGGATCCGCGCCCGCGACCTGGATGGCACCGGTCTGTACTCCGACTGGTGCGCCATTCAGAACTTCTGGGTCAACACCCAGAACGATCCGCCCGACCGTCCGATAGCGGGCTTCTATCCCAACAACGGTGTCGTCATCAGCGACGATACCCCCACCTGCTCCTGGACACATTCCACGGACCCGGACCCGTACGATAACCAGACCAACCTGCATTACATACTGCAGTTCTCCAGGGTGGACACGTCGCAGGCCAACTTCGAGGCCAACGTGGCGTTCCAGTACACGAGCGGGGACGGTCAGAACTGGGCCACAGCCACCCAGGTGCTGCCGGAAGACCCGACACCGCCCACCACTTGGTATTGGCGCGTGCGCGCGGTTGACGACAGCGGCGCTCAGTCAGACTGGTCTGACATTCAGTACTTCAAACTCGACACCCAGAACCAGGCACCCGAGTTGCTCAATGGTTCGGTCACGCCGATGTATGGCGATACCACCATGTTCTATCAATACGAGGTGACGTACCGAGACGCCGATAACGACGCGCCCGAGTGGGTCCAGGTCACAATTGACCTTGGCACTGCCGCCGAGCGCACGCTGCCGATGGTAAAGGCCGATCCGGCCGACAACAACTACACTGATGGAGTGATCTACCAGGTGGGTGTCGCCGGCACCGATCTCGGCTACGGCGCGCACACGTGGGTATTCTTCAGCCAGAACGGTGCTCGCCTGCCGCAGACGCCGCCCGACACCGAGGTAGGGCCGATCATCGGACTGGACAGCACGCTGAGGTTCACCAACAGCGCCTGGAATGACGCGACCCAGTACGAGGAGACCGGCATCGCCTATGTAGAGGTCACCGATCCGGATGAGAACCTGAACCCGGCCTTCCGCGAGACCATATACTGCGCGGTGTCCAGCTCGATGGACACCGAGCCGGTGACGCTGCGCGAGAGTGCCGTGAATAGCGGCATATTCCGCGGCCAGATACCGCTGCGTGGCGCCGCCGGCGCGAACAACGACGGGCAGCTCAACGTCATCGCCACCGCCGCCGGAGCCACAATCACCGCCTACTATATGGACAAAGACGATACCGCCAATCCGGACCCGGATGAGAGCACCGATACGGCGACCGTGGTGGACACCACCGCCCCGGCGCCCGTCAACCTCCCGGTCAACACTCTGACCGCTACCACCGGCCCCAGTGGCCGCAGCGCGAACCTTGACTGGTCGGGCTACGACGAGGCCGCCCAGATAGACGTGGCGGGCTACAGAGTGTATTACGCCGCCGCCAACTTCGGCAATACGCAGGCCGCCGGCGTGCAACTGTACACCACCGTACCTGCGGGCCGGAAGACGGCGACCGTCAACGGCCTCACGCCCAATACGCAGTACTGGTTCGCGGTGGTGGCCTACGACGAGGTGCCGAATCCCTCTACCGCCGTGGCCACGCCTGTCACGCCCGCGACTCTCACAACCAGGGATACCACGGGGCCTGTCATCTCGAATCTATCGCCGGCCAACGGCGCTACCGAGGTACCGGCCAATACCATCATGGGCTTCCGCGTCTCAGACGCGGGGGTGGGCGTTGATATCGGCACGCTGTTCGTGGAAGTGACGGTCGGCGGGACCCCCGTCGCCATAAACGTGAACACCAGCGACCAGGGAGCATATACTCAGGTCACGGTGACGCCGACCAATCCGTTCGCGTGGAATGACGTGGTCAATGTGGACGTGGCGGTCTGGGACCGCGACGGCAATGCCGCGCCCGACGTGCCGTGGACATTCAGCATCGTGACCGATACCACCAACCCACAGGTCACGCAGCAGTCACCTGCGGACGGAGTGACGGGCGTGCCGGTGACGACCCAGGTCAGCTTCCATCTGACCGACAACAAGTCCGGCATTGACCTGAGCACGCTGGCCGTGACCTTCAACGGCACTAATATCACTGGCGATCTGGCTCCGAGCCAGGTCAACGGCAACCTGGACATCCTCTGCACGTACACGCCGCCGGAGAACCTGCTGTACAGCAGCGACTACAAAGTCAGTGTAACGGTGTCGGATTTCGCCGACCGCACCTCGGGCATGGTTGAGTGGACCTTCCGGACGGTTGATGATCAAACCGGTGTCATCATTGACCAGTTCGATCCCGCACCCCGGGACGACAATGTGCCGATTGACACCAACATCCGCATGCGCATGAGTGATAACCAGGCTGGCGTCAATGTCGCCTCCATACGCCTGTGGGTGGACGGCCCGGAGGTCACCGGCGCTATCGCGACGACGGTGCAGGGCTCCAGCGTGTTTGTGGAGTACGATCCCCAGCAGGACCTGCCCTACGGCACGGACATCTGGGTGATAGTTGACGTCAAGGACAACAACGGCAACGGCAACCCCTTCACGTATTATTTCACGACGGTTGCAGCGCCGACATACGTCATTTCGGGCCGCACGCTGACGGCAGCCGGAGACCCGGTCGCCGGCGTGACGATTACGTGCGACGGCACGACGACGACAACCGACGGTAACGGGGCATACCTGCTGACGAACCTGCCGGCGGGGAACTACACCGTGACGCCTACCAAGGCGGAGTGGAGCTTCGATCCGCTGTCGCGCCAGATCACGCTCGGCCCCAATGATGCAACCGATGTCAACTTCGTGGGCGCTCTGGCGACTTACAGCATCAGCGGTACCGTGCGCAACCGCGCCGGCA
This sequence comes from uncultured Armatimonadia bacterium, assembly GCA_964549395.1. Lineage (GTDB taxonomy): Bacteria > Armatimonadota > Zipacnadia > Zipacnadales > UBA11051 > UBA11051. Next base: position 6,230 of record CAZJVY010000043.1, read on the forward strand.
CCGGCCAGGCCGGTGTAGCGGTGGCGTGCGGCACGTCGAGCGCGATCACCAACGCCAACGGGCAGTACACGATCGCCGGCAAGCGGCGCGGGCAGCACACGTTGACACCGCTCCTGGCCAACTATCAGTTCGAGCCGGTCAACCGCGTGGTGAATATCGAGAACAGCAATGTGGTCGGCCAGGATTTCACCGCCGTGGCCGGCACGTTCACAATTTCCGGCACGGTCTATGATGCAGCCGGAGGTCGCATACAGGGCGTCGAGGTCACAAACGGCGTGAATGTCGCCGTCACCACCTCGGCGGGCACCTATACGCTGACCAATCTGGCGATGGGCGCCCATAACGTCACGGCCACCAAGCTCGGATACAGGCTGCTGACGACAGCTTCGCTGGACCAGTGGCAGGTTGACCTGCCGCCCGATTACACGGGGGCGGACTTCGTCGCCTACTTCGAACTCGGCAACTCCTTCCCGGGCGGCATCCATCTCATAGGTGTGCCGGGCACGCCGGTCATTGGTAACCCGATAAACGTGTTCGGCACCACCCGGGTCGCCCGCTGGGATCCCACCGCCAATCCGCCGGACTACCTGCTGGCGCAGCAGTATGGCGACACCGACTTCATGCGCGTGTACCCCGGATCCGGGTACTTCGTGAACTTCTACGACGCAACCAACCTGTCCATCGCCGGCCAGCCGACAGACACCTCTCGGCCGGTCAGCATGGGCGTGGGCGTCGGCTGGAACATGATAGCCAATCCTTTCGCCAACCCGACGCCGTTCGGCAACTTCCAGCCGACCATCCCGGACGGTGTGCTGCCATACGCGTTCATCTACAATCACGCGACGGGCAGCTATGAACTGGTGTCCTCCAAAGCAAGCATCAACGCGGTCCGCAGTACGCTGCAGCCCTGGGAAGGCGCCTGGGTGCGATGCGTGGCCGGCGGCTGCTCGCTTAATGTCACGGCGCAGGTCGGCGCCACTGCGGTAGTAGAGCCCGAGCAAGCCGAGGTAGGTACCGGCTACATCCTGCCGGTTGTCGCCACGGCGAGCGGGCGCAGCGACACCTCAAGCGTGGCCGGGGTCATTCCCGGTGCCGGATCGCAGCATACCTTGCCCAATCCGCCACCGGCCCCGGCGAGTGTGGACGTGTACTTCGTCAACAGCAGCGGGCAGCAGCTTTCCCGAGACATCCGCAGCCAGAGCGGCTCCTGCGACACCTACGAGTTCGTGGTGAGTTGCGGGGTGGGCAGCGCCGACGTGACGGTGACGCTGCCGGACATGAGCAGCGTGCCCAACAACCGCGAAGTCATGCTGACCGATGTGGATGCCCAGAAGACCGTGTACGCCAGAACCATGCAGGCCTATACCTACCGCAGCGACGAGGGCACCACTCAGCGGCGCTTCCGCATAGACATACAGCCACGCACGGTCGGCAGCCTCAACATCTCTGCCGCGGCCGGCCAGCGCGGAGGCGGCGCGACCATCACCTATAGCGTGTCGCAGTCGTGCAAGGTCAACATCATCGTGCGCAACATAGCCGGCCGGTGCATCAAGGTTCTGGCGGCAGATCAAGTGGCCTCCGCCGGCCTCAACACGCAAGTCTGGAACCTTGCGAATGAGACGGGGGCCAAGGTCCCCGCCGGCCCGTACCTCATCGAGATCAGGGCCGTCGCCGACAACGGTCAACAGGCCCGGGCCCTTGCCAACATCACCCTGAAACGCTAGCTTCCGCGAACCGCCGCTAGCGGCCGACAGTTGCTATGACCACAACAAGTGATTGAGGAGTGAACACAGTATGCGCAAGTGCAGCCTGTGGCAGCTAATGATGATCATCGTCGCCGTCTCACTGCTAACAAGCGGCCTATCAGGCTGCGGAGGCGGCGGCAGTTCAGGCGGCAACGGCGGTCAGGACACTGACACAGGCAGCGTCACCGGGCGGGTGCTGCACTTCACCACCGATGTCGGCCTCGGCGGCGTGACAGTCACCGTCGGCGGCCGTAGTGCCGTCAGTGATAGCAACGGTTACTTCACCATCACCGGCATCGCTCCCGGCACGGGACAGTTGCTCACCGTTACGCCTCCCGCGTGGCTGAGCATGCCCTCGATAGAGCCGATTACTGTGAACGTTTACGCCGACCAGACCACCACTTTGCCGGCAGCGATACGTCTCATTGACACAGGTGAGGCGCCGCCACAGCCGCCATACACACCATAGGCTCAGCGGCAGCCAGTCAGAAGGCGCGTGCAGGCGCCGTCCGTGGACACCGACCGGACGGCGCCTTTGAATGATAGGAGCAGTAATGAAAGCCAGGCCCGGTCTTAGAGCGTTAGGTATCGCTCAGACGTTGGCGGTGCTCGCGGTCTTGGGCATGTCTGCAGCAAGCGCGGACTGGCCGATGCTTCGCGCCGATATCCACCGCAGTGGCATTGCCGACGCCGTGGCGGCCGCCGGCCTCGATGTCGCCTGGTCGGTCAAGCTGGGCAGCAGTGTGGACTCCTCACCTGCCATCGCCGATGGCAAGATATTCGTCGGCACCGCTGACGGTGCGGTTTTCTGCCTACACGAGGCCGACGGCTCGACCGTCTGGCAGGCCCCCACCGACGGCTGCGTGGTATCATCGCCGGCGATACACCAGGGCACCGTCTATGTGGGATCGGTTGATCGCTGCCTCTACGCCTTCGACGCCGCCAGCGGCGCCGTGCGATGGCGCGTGCGCACCTGGGAGCCCGTCGTAGCCTCTCCGTTGGTCTTTGCAGGACGGGTCTATTTCGGCTCCATGGACGGGAGCTTCAAGTGCCTTGAAGCCGACACGGGTCGGCCTGTCTGGGAGCAGCAGAGCGGTCCGATTAGCGGGGCTGCAGCCGCCGACGAGGCGGGAGTGGTCTTCTATGGCGACGAGGCGGGCACTCTCTGGGCCCGCGACGCCGCCACCGGAACCCAGATATGGAAAGCGAGCGTAACCGGCGGCTTCATACGCGCGCCGCTGGTGACCGACGCGGCCGTAATCGCCGGCGTCATGTCACCCACTGCACTGCGAGCGCCGAGGATCAAGTATCTACTGGCCTTCGACAAGGCCACCGGCGCCGAGCTGTGGTCCAAGGAAGGGCAGTCCTCCGTGCTACACATCCCCGTCGCCGACCAAGACATCGTGTATTACGCCACCGTCAGCGGCTACACGTCCGACACCACCCTCTTCGCCAACAGGCTGAGCGACGGCAAAGACCTTTGGAAGAACCGCCTCGGGGGAGTGGCCGACAGTTCGCCCGTTCTGGCCGGGGACTATCTCCTGTTCGGCAACCACGATTCGCACTTCCACGTCGTGGAGAAGAAAAGCGGTCGTGAGGTGCGCAGCATAGACATAGGCGCGAAGCTGTACTCATCGCCCGCCGTAGTGGATGGTCGCGTGTACTTCGGCACAGGTGACGGCAAGCTCTACTGCCTCAAGTAGGACGTCGGCCGGTTCTCACTTGCCGATGCAGAACTCGGCGAAGATGCGGTTGATTATGTCTGCCGGCAGGCACTTGCCCACGATCTCATCCAGGCTAGCCAGCGCTTCCCGCAGGTCGGCGGCAATGAACTCCTCCGAGTATCCTGCGCCGGCCGCCTCCGCAGCGCGTGCCAAGGCCGCATCCGCTTCCTGCAGCGCGACCTTGTGACGCACATTGGTGACGATGGTCTGCTCGCCTCCGCCGGCTCTGCCTTCCCATACCGCCGACGAAATGGCCTGCTCCAGGTCCTGAATGTGCGTGCCTTCGAGGGCCGAGATCCACACAATCGGCGCGCTCGTGGCCGTGGCAATCCGGCCGATGTCTGCCACAGCCGCCAGGTCCTCCTTGTTCATTACCACGATCCCGGAAGCGGCGGGCAACTGCTCCACCAGCTTCACATCTTCATCCCGTAGCGGCTCGGAGCTGTCCATGACCAGCAGCACGAGGTCCGCCTCCGCCATCGCCTGCCGACTGCGGTTCACCCCCTCTGTCTCAACCACGTTATCTGTGTCGCGCAGCCCGGCCGTGTCGGCCAGCGTCACCGCTATTCCGTTGATGTTGAGGCTGTCCTCGACGACGTCGCGGGTGGTGCCCGGGACCTCCGTAACTATGGCGCGGCTGGCACGCAGCAGCGCATTTAGCAGGCTCGATTTGCCGACATTGGGACGCCCGACGATGGTAACCTTGAGACCCTCGCGCAGAATCCGCCCCTGCTCGGCGGTGGACAGAAGCGCCCCGATCTGCTCGCGCAGGCCTGCAATGGCCTGGGCGACTTCCTCGCCGGCGATCATCTCGATGTCCTGATCGCTGAAATCAATGGACGCCTCGATGCGCACCAGCAGGGAGATGATGTCATCGCGGAAGCTGTTGATCTCCTCGGACAGTCTGCCCGCGAGTTGGGCCATGGCGGCCTTTCGGCTCTCCTCCGTCTGCGCGTTGATGACATCGGCAACCGCCTCCGCCTGCGCCAGATCAATGCGGCCGAAGTAGTATGCGCGTTTGGTGAACTCCCCCGCATCCGCCAGCCGCGCACCCTTGGCGATGACCAGCTCCAGAGTCCGCCGTAGCGGCACGATCCCGCCGTGGCAGTTGATCTCCACCACATCCTGCGTGGTGTAGGTGTGGGGAGCGCGCATCACGGTGAATATCACCTCATCAACAATGTGCTCTCCGTCAAGGACGTGCCCGTAGCAGGTCCTGAAGGATGCCTGGTTTAGGGGGTCGCGCTTGGGGTTGGCGGGGCGAAACACCTTGTTGCCGATCTCGATGGCTTGCGGGCCGCTCAGGCGCACGATTCCGATGCCGCTGCGTCCCGGCGGCGTGGATATGGCTGCAATCGTGTCCTCAAAGCGAGCGATGTCCATGTGCCCATATTGTGGGGCTTTTCGCATCAGTTTTCAAGTGGAGTAGGACGTGAACCAGGCCGACATCGGCCGTTACCTGTTGGCGAGACCGACTGCTACCACGGCAATGACGATGCCCATCCAGCCCAGCCTGCCGGGAATCTCGCGCCACATCACGGCGGCGAACACAGTGGTGAGAGACAGACCGACCGCAGCCAGAATCGGGAACATGACCGACGCCAGCAGTACGTCCAGCGTGTAGAATATCAGGATGTTGGTTGCCGCGTTGGAGATGCCGAGCAATACGCCCCATTTCACCTCGGTCCAGCCGAGTGGTGACGTTCTGGTCCGCAGCCACGCCACCCCACACACCAGCGCACCTATCGAGAAGACCATTGCCAGGTAGATCGAGCGGGCCGCCACGAATCCCGTCTCCTGGAACGCCTTCATCATCAGCAGCGTCATCCCGTTGCTGACAAACAGCCCCAGCAGCACCATGATACGCCGCGCGGTCAGGGGTTCGTGATTGACGCCCTTGTCCAGACTCAGCATCGGCAGGGCGAGCAAGGCGAGGATGATGCCCACCGCCTGAATCTGGCTGGGCGCTTCGTGCCACATCAGGATCGCAGCGCCCATCGGTATCACCGCCGCCAGGCGCACCATGGCGATGGATATCGCAACACCCTTGAAGCGCATGGCGGGCAGCAGCAGCAGGAATATCGTCACGTTGAAGCATCCGGCGATGAGACCGTACACGCCACCGGTGGCCGCACCTTCCGGACGCGCGATGCCGCCGATGGCCCAGTACACCGCCGAGGCGAAAATATAGTTGAACATCCCCACGCCCACATCGTTCGCTTTCCTGCGTTGCGCGGCCCGCAGGATCAGCGCGAATGATGTGTTGGCGACTATGGTAGCGGCAAGCAACCACATGGCGTGTTCTTCTTAACTCCGTAGCCGCATCGGTGTCAGCGATTGGCCAGTATGATGGCGGCGACCGCGATGACGATACCCGACCAGCCGAGTCTGCCCGGTATCTCGCGCCAGGCGAGCGCGGCGAAGACCGTTGCCAGTGACAGCCCCACGGCAGCCAGAATCGGGAACATGACGGACGCCAGGAACATATCCAGAGTGTAGAGTATGAGCAGGTTGGAGCCTGCGTTGGCCGCGCCTATGGCGATGCCCCAGCCGATTTCGCGGTAGCCAAGCGCCTCGCAGCGGGTGATCATCCAGGCGACAGTAAGACCCAAACCTGCCACGCAGAATACCGTCGCCAGGTACAGCGGCCGCTGCGCCACCAGACCGGTTGACTGGAACCACTTGCTCATCAGCAAGCAGGTGCCGTTGACGAAAAACAGGCTCATGAGCAGCGCGATATTCCCACCCGTGAGCCGCGTGCTACTGACCCCTCTGTCCAGGCTCAACAGCGGCAAGGCCAGCAGCGCCAGGACAATGCCGCAGGTCTTGATGGTATCGGGGGCCTCGCGCCAGATGAGCATCGCCGCGGCGAGGGGGATGATCACGGAAAGGCGCACGAAGGCGAGCGCGATGGCCACGCCCCTCAACTGCATGGCCGGCAGCAGTAGCAGATATGCAACGAAGTATATGCTACCGGCGACGGCGCCGATGGAGAGCGCCCCCGTGGCAGCGGGCGGCTTCAGCAGCCAGTACACCACCCAGAAAGTTGACGAGGCGAAAATGTAATTGACCACACCAGCCGCCAGCACGTTGACGCCCGCGCGTTGGGCCGCCCGCACGATCAGACCGAACGCCGTATTGACCAGAATGGTGGCCCCGAAGATCAGCATGGGCGGATCAGCACAAACATAGGGGCCGGCTCACGCCGGCACCCCTGTCAACCTTTCTCATTGTGCCGTCACATTTCTGCGGCGCACGCGCATTACCTTCTCCTGCGCAACAGAGGAGGTCTTCGTGCACCAGTGGAGAAATCACCAGTTGCATCCCTCAGTGATGCCAGATAAGCCTGAATGATAACACAGTTCGCCAGAAAGTGGTAAGCAGATGCGGGAACTAACTCCCAAACAGCTTCGCAATGAGTGCGATCCGAGGCTATTCAAGTTCACGACGACTGCCGCGCTTGTTGATCTCGATAAACCCATCGGCCAACAGCGCGCCATGGAGGCCCTCGAATTCGCTGCCGATATCAACAGCACCGGCTACAACGTCTATGTGATGGGGCAGATCGGAACCGGGCGCTCCTCCACCTCGCGCGAGTTCCTTGAGAAGCGCAGCAAGCAGAAGCCGACACCCGCTGACTGGTGCTATGTCTACAACTTCGCCGATCCGCGCGTCCCGAAAGCGATCAGCCTCCCCGCCGGCAAGGGCCTCGAGTGGCAGAGCGACATGGACAAGGTCATGGGTGAGCTGGTCACCCAGGTCATGCAAGCATTCGAGAGCGAGGAGTACAACGAGAAACGCGACGACATTCTGCGCAGCTTCCGTGATGAGCGCAACCGCGAGCTGCAGGAGTTCGAGAAGGAAGTCGAGGCCGCCGGCTTCACTTTGGGCCGTTCGCCTGCAGGCTTGATCGTTGCTCCCGCGTCCAACGGCGAGGTCATGGACCCGCAGGAGTACCGCGACCTCAGCGAGGAGAAGCGCAAGGAGCTTGAGGAGAAGCGGCAGGAGTTGCAGGGCAATCTCGCCGAGATCATGCGCCGAGGCCAGCGGGAAGAGAAGCATACCAGGCAGCAGGTACACCAGCTCGACCGCGAGGTAGCACGCGGCGTCATCGAGCCGCTCTTCGAGGACATCCGCGAGGAGAATAAGCAACATGCGGCGGTCCTCCAGCACCTCGACGACATCCAGAATGACCTGCTTGAGAACATCAACGTCTTCCACCAGGCGGCGGAAGACGGCGACGAGCACATGCGCTTCGCCACCGCCATGGGCGGCGCGACCGGCGTCATGCCGATAATGGAGCGGTACCACATCAACCTGCTGGTCAACAACCAGGATCAGGACGGCGCGCCCGTCATCCTTGAGTCCAATCCGACGATCGAGGCCCTGACCGGGGAGATCGAGTACCAGACGCAAATGGGTGCGCTGGTCACCGACTTCACAATGATCAAGCCCGGAGCATTGCACAGGGCCAACGGCGGCTACCTGCTCCTCGAAGTCCTCCAGGTGCTGCAACGGCCCTTCGCCTGGGACGCATTGAAACGCGCCCTGAAGAATCGGCAGGTGCGCATCGAGTCACTGCGCGACCAGTTGCGTTTCATCTCAACCGTCAGCCTCGAGCCGCAGCCGATCCCGCTGGATGTGAAAGTGGTACTCATCGGCAGTCCGCTGCTCTACTACCTGCTCTATGAATATGATGAGGACTTCCGCAAGCTCTTCAAGGTGAAGGCGGACTTCGACAATCAGATGGATCGCTCGGCGAAGGCCAGCCGCCAGTACGCCACGCTCATCGGCCAGATGTGCCGGGACGAGGACCTGCCTCACTTCTCTCCGCAGGCAGTGGCAAAGATCGTCGAGTACGGCAGCCGCCTGGCCAGCGACCAGAAGAAGCTCAGCATCAACTTCTCCGAGGTAACCAATGCGGTCCGCGAGGCCGCGTACTGGGCCTCACGCGACAAGCGTGACATCGTGGGGGCTGACGACGTCCGCCACGCGCTCCAGCAGCAGATATGGCGCTCCAGCCGCATTGAGGAACGCATCATCGAGATGATAGCCGACGGCACCATCATGGTGGACGTGGATGGTGAGGTAGCCGGGCAGATTAACGGAATCGCCATCCTGCAACTCGGCGACTACATGCTGGGCAAGCCCAGCCGCATCACATGCCGCACATATCTGGGACGCGCCGGCGTCGTCAATATTGACCGCGAGGCCAAGCTGACGGGTCGCATACACGATAAGGGAGTCCTCACAATCAACGGCTTTCTCGGCGAGCGCTACAGCCGCGAGCAGCCGCTCTCACTCTCCGCAACCATCTCCTTCGAGCAGCTTTACGAGGAGGTCGAGGGCGACTCGGCGGCATCAACGGAGCTGTACGCCCTCATGTCCAGCCTCGCCGATGTGCCGATCCGGCAGGGCATCGCAGTCACCGGCTCGGTCAACCAGATGGGGCAGGTCCAGGCCATCGGCGGCGTCAACCGCAAGATCGAGGGCTACTTTGCCACCTGCAAGGCATTGGGGCTGACCGGCGAGCAAGGCGTCATCATCCCTCACGCAAATGCCCGCCATCTGATGCTCAACGACGAGGTCATTGATGCGGTGAAGGAAGGGCAGTTCCACATCTGGGTGGTCAAGACCATAGATGAGGGAATCGAGTTGCTCACCGGCATGAAGGCGGGCAAGCGCAACAAGCAGGGCGAATTCCCGGACGATAGCATCAATGGCCGCATCACCGCACGCCTCCGCGAGATGGCCGACAAGATGAGGGCTTTTGCGCGGCCGGAGAAGAGCGACGCCAAAGACGAGTAGTAACATCGCCGCGACTATTCTGGGGGGCGAGCCGGCCGGTTCGCCCCCCTGCAATTACAGAGACGGCCGCTTGCCATTGTGCTGAAACGGGCGATTGATGCCGGGACAGGACAGGCCGAGGATTCGAGTTTCCAGACAGTGGCTGCAGCTTCTCGATGAGCTGCGGCAGGCGCCGCGTCGGGTGCTCATCGTGGGCCCCACCGACAGCGGCAAGAGCACGCTGGCATCCTGGCTCGCAGCAAAGCTGAGTGAGGTGGCGCCGACCGCAATGGTGGATGCCGATGTCGGCCAGTCCCAGATTGGGCCGCCGGCAACAGTTGGATGGCGCCTGACGGGAGACATTGGCCACTGCTGCTACTTCGTCGGCGATGTCAGCCCGGCCTCGCGACCGGCTGCGGCCCTCAGCGCCTTGCTGCGCTCGGTCCGTGACGCTGAGGCGGCAGGCGCCGCCTACACGATCATTGACACCACCGGCTACATCCACGGCGACGATGCAGTGGCGCTCAAGACCGCCAAGCTGGAGATGCTGGCCCCCCTTGATGCGGTGGTGATTGGCGATGACAGGGCGGCGCGTCGTTTGCTGAAATGCTGGCAAGGCTTCTCGCCGGCGACGGTCACGCGTCTTGACACCGCCGACAGCCTGCAGGTGAAAACGGTGGTGCAGAGGCGGCGGCACCGTCAGCAGATGTTCTCCGGGGCCCTCGCCGACGGCAGCATGCGCTGGATTAGCCTCGACGACAAGGCGATCTTCAGCACATTGGGCGACCACCGGCACACCGATGTCGCCGGCGGGTTGCTGTTGGGCTTTGTTGACGAGCTGCGGAGGCTGGTCTGCCTGGGGTTGTTGCAGAGCATAGACCTGAAGAACCGCCGCCTTCTCGCCTATGCGCCGCCGGCCGAGAACGCCGCGGGCGTGGTATTCGGTGCAATCTTCCTGAACGCGGCCGGAGAGCAGCTCGACCGGCCCCCTGGAGGCAGAATGTCATGAGCAAGCAGATGGCTGCCGACCTCAAGGCCGGCGACCGGGTGCAGGCCCAGTTCGTGCTCAGCCAGAAGAGCCTGGCGCCCTTCAAGAACAAGCCGGGCAGCTACGCCAGCGTGGTCCTGGCCGACCGCAGCGGCACGATCATCGGGCGGGTGTGGGATAACGCCGACGAGTTTGACGCACAGGTCAGTACCGGCGACGTTGTCATGGTGCAAGGGCGCGTGGAGGACTACAAGGGCACTCTCCAGGTCATCGTGGAGCAAGCACAAACGTGCGCCGAGGGCGAGTTCGACAGAGATGATTTCCTCCGCGCGGGCAAGCGCGACCCGGCGGTGATACTGGCAGACCTGCGCCGCTTCCTCGACATGGTCCAGCACAGGCACTTGCGCCCGCTGCTGGACCATTTCTTCACCGATCCCGACTTCCTCGACGCCTTCACCAGGGCTCCGGGAGCCAAGGCGCTGCACCATTCGCACGTCGGCGGGCTGGCCGAACACACCGTCGGTGTGGTGAAGATCCTGCTGGCAGTGCGCGAGTGCCATCCGGAGCTGGACGAGGACATGCTGCTGGCGGGCGCTCTGCTCCACGACATCGGCAAGCTGAAAGAGCTTGCCGTTGACACCGGAATTGACTACACTGACACCGGCCGCCTCGTCGGGCACATAGTCCATACCGACCGCATGGTCACCGCCGCAATCGCGACCATCCCGGACTTCCCCGACGAGCTTTCGGACCGGCTTTGTCACATTCTGCTCAGCCACCACGGCCAGAAAGAGTACGGCGCACCCATCGTGCCCATGACGGCCGAGGCGTGCGCCCTGCACTACGCGGACAATCTCGATGCACACGTGCAGTACTTCCAGCAGGTGATTGAGCAGGGCACCGGCTCCGGCAATCGCTGGTCCGAATATCAAAAACTATTCGACCGCTTCATATATCTCGGCACGGCAGCCGACACAGAAGGGGAATGACGGATTTGCCGGCTTCTCTTGAACCTTCGCCGCGAAGGGCGCGTCTATCATGAATGCAGGGCACCAAGCTGGTCTCCAAGACATTCAGAGACTGGTCCGGCATGCCCAGGGGGGAGACCCCGGCGCATTCGAGAAGCTTGTAGACGCGTATAAGTCCAAGATCTACAACTACGTGCTGCGAATGCTGGGCGACCCCGAAGTAGCCGAGGACGTGGCTCAGGAGACCTTCATAAAGGCATATTCGTCGCTCGCAAGTTTCCGAGGAGCATCTTCATTTCAAACATGGCTCTATCGCATTGCAAGCAATCTTGCCATAGACACCATGCGGCGGCGCAAGTACCGCCAGAACGTGTATTCTCTCGATCAGCCCATGGACACCGACGAAGGGCAGATGGAGCGGGACATCGAAGATGATGGTGCCGAGCCGGATCGCCAGTTGCAGAGCGCACAACTGCGCAGGAAGGTAAGCGAGGCGATCCTGCGACTTTCGCCGAAGCTGCGCACCGTGATAGTGTTGTATGAGCTGCAGGGGTTGAGCTATGAGGAAATCGCCCGTATCGTGGGGGCCCCGCTCGGAACGATAAAGAGCCGGCTCTTCAATGCCCGAGAGCAGTTGAAGGACGTCCTGGCAAACGACGTTGATCTGGAGCTGTTCAGGTGAACTGAAATGAGATGCAGAGACGCACAAAGACAACTCGGCGCGTATGACTACGCGGCATTCGATCCCGAGAAGCTTCCGGAGGCGTTGCGGGAGCACCTGGACACGTGCGCCACGTGTCAGCAATGGCTGGCTGGCACGCGGCAGCTCAGTGGCATGCTCAGGGATCTGCCGAGCGCCGAAATGCAGCCGGATTTCACGCGCCGGGTCATGGCTGCCATTAAGCAGCCCCGCCCCAGTCTATGGCAGAGGTGGCTCCCTGGCTTCACGGGGGCATTGAGAGCGCCTGCGCCTCTGATCCCGACCTATCAACTCGTAGCAGCGGCTTGTCTGCTGCTGGTTCTGGTGGTGGGGGCGGCGCTCTACACCGGCCCCTTCCGGACGCAGGCCATTGACACCGGCGTCGGGGTTGTCGCCGCCGATGGCACCAGTGCCGGCTCAACCGGCATACCGGTCTCGGCCGGCGCTCCCGCCTTGCGGGTCACTGGCCGCGATCTGGAGCCGCTCAAACTCGATGACCTCATAATGAGACACCAGAACTACGAACTGGCCAGGCCGCTCGGGCCGGACCCCGGAGTGAGACAGGCGAGCGAGGCCTCTTACTGAACCGGGTTGTCACATTCACAGCATCTGGGCGTCAAGGGATTGGTTGTAGTGACGCACTTGGGCAGGCATACGTAGCATGACAACGGGCCGCACGCCTCTGCAACAACCTCACCTCAGCAGACGTACAGTGATGTCACGACCGCTTGCAGCCATCATGGCGATGGCGCTCCCGCTGCTAGTGCTCCCCTTCGCGGCAGCGGACGAAGACGCCTACCGCATCATGAACGATGTGATAATGTCGAAGGGCAACGTGGACTACGCCGCCGAGCGGGTGGTCGAGTTCTACCAGAATGGCCGCAAAGCGCGGGTGGTGCGCCAGCGCGTCTTCAGGAAGCGAGGGGACAAGCAGCGCATCGAGACCCTTGAACCGGTGACCGAGGCGGGTCAGCTCGTCGTCTCCAATGGCGTGTTGCTCTGGGAATACAGCCCCCAACGCGGCTTTGTCGTGCAGCGTCAACTGCCGTCGCCGACCATGCTCAAGAACAATCGGGAACGTTCGGCGCAACTCATTAGGGAGGCCCTGGTGCTCCAATACGCAGGACGCCGGACCATGGCGAAACGCCCGTCACACAGCATTCTCATCAAGGATAAGGGGGGCCGCCTACTCCGCAAGTGCTGGGTAGATGCCGATAGCAACGTCGAACTGCAGGTTGAGACTTACGGCGAGAATAGTTCGCTATCCACATCCATCGAGATAACCTCGATAGACTACTCACCCAGCTTCGTGCCCGGCATGTTCGACTTTGCCGCTCCAGCGGGAGTGAAGATTGTCCACGCCCCCGCACCGGCGCGACGCATGACCCTTGCAGCCGCCCAACGCATCGCCGGGTTCTCGGCTGTCGTTCCCACCTACCTGCCGCCGAGCTATGTGTTTGAGGCCGACAGAGTGGCGGTGACCACTTACCGTGGCCTGCCGACGCTGTGGTTGACTTTCTGCAACGGCCTGGACACCTTCTCCCTGTTCGAGAACAAGTGCGCGCAGAACTCCGTCGCAGCCAGGCAGCAAACCTGCGCCACACAGTGGTGTGACAATGGCGTTTGTTTCACCCTGGTCGGCAACCTCACGTCGGATGAAGTCGAGAAGTTGGTGAAATCGCTGGGACGCTGAGAGCCATAGTCTGGACCATGCGGTTCCGGAATTCGACGAGCCACCGCCCTGCGCGGTGGCTCTTTTCATCTCGCAGATGCCCATCTTCCTGTTGCCCGTTACCGACTGAATTCCGGTCGGCGGTCGCTACTCCTCGATGGTGAGCAGGTACGTCCGGACATTGGTGCCGACGGTCCGCAGCAGCATCTCCGCAAACTGACGGTCGTGAAAATCAAGCACCGCGGCGACGAAATTGTCCTGCTGCATCACCGCGGCCATGCCGTGCTGAATGGATCGCACAATGGCGGCACGGTCGGCGATGGCGGCCAGCGGATCGACTGGGCGGCTGCCGTCCGACAGTTGCAGCAGCATCGTGTTGTACGCCGCCAGTGCCGCGGCCGAATCAGCGCACCGCGCCAGGACGAAACGGCACTTGCTGTCGGGCCCCTCCACGTATGTGACTGTCAGGGCGTCTGTGATTATCTCGAAGCCGGGAACCTGCCGGCGGTAGTACTGCGGCGAGGAGGCCTGTCGCGCGCGGGACGGCAGCAACCGCAGCATTGCCGGAAGCTGGCCGGAAACGGGAATGTCTTGGGTGGCCGTCAACGTCAGTTGATGGATCGGCAATCGCAGGGGCTGCTCGTCCTCGCTCGGATGGCTGTGAATGTAGAACGGCCCGCGCCATACGTGCAGGTCCGCGCCCAGCCAGTACGCGGCCGTGGGGATGGCGTGCGCCGCCTCCGCAGCCGTCATCCGCTGGCGGCTGAAGGCCCCGAACGCATCCAGATCGCTGCCCATGCGGTGGATGTCAACGCTGACGCGCCGGGCCCTCTCGCCCAGCAGGTACTCGGCGTGAACCGTCCACAGATACTGGTAGCCGAGAAGCTCGGCCGCACGGTCGCCCAGGTAATCGCGCAGACCCTCGGCGTCCAGAACGGTAGGCCCCGAGACCAGGCTACAGTTCTCGAAGCCGTCGGCCAGCCCCGACAGCCGCTCGACGAGTTGCGGCGAGTCGGGATACACCAACTCAACGGGCGCAAGCTCCGCCACCGGCCTCCGTATCGCGGGGCCCGGCTGAGCCCATACCGCCGCCACGCAAACGAATAGCAGGAAGCAAACCAGACCGCCCACATGACGTGTGTCGTCCATTGCTCGGCTCTCCATCCTGCTGTCGGCCTTCCGTCCATCACCTGCAGTGGTAGCAGCCTAATCGTTGCAGACTGCCTTGCTGCCGGTGTTGATCGCCACGATGTTGCAGCGTACGCGATTGCGCCACTTGCCTGCAAGCTCAGCCAGCGGCATGACCGCGGCCTTCGCATCTCCCTCCGTGACTGTCAAGAGCAACGTATCGCCGCCCAGGATCTGCAGGTCCTCACCGGACTTCTCGACATTCATCTCCTCAGGCTTGTACGCACCACTGGTCCATTCCTCGATCGCCCTGGCGGCGGCCTCGGCGCGCTGAACGGGGGTCAAATCGCCGGCCGGCTGCGTGATTGTCAGCACCGCCGCTTCGCCGATGATCAACTGCCCCGCCTCGCTCCCGTCGTCCTGTTTGACCGCCTGTGCCTTCGCCTCAATCGCCTTCGGCTCCAGCTTCTGGACCTTCGGCGCTTCCTCCGCAGTAGGGGCGCGCAGACTGCCGGCTGCGAACTGGGCAAGCGCTTCTTTCAGCTCCTCCAGCTTCCAGTTGAAGCCCGGCGGCATCTTGAAGTCCACGACCTTGACTTTGCCGTTGTCGTCCCACGCAACCATGTGGTCCTCTCCGAAAACAATCGCCATGCAGCCCAGGCCGGATTCCTGCCATCTCCTGGCGCCATCTCCGGCGTCTCCGAAGTCAACTATCTCAATGTCAATCACCCCGGAGTACTGCTGCTGCGCTTCACCGAGCAGGTCAATCGTTGACTTCTGGCAGCCCGTCGTGACATTAATGTAGGCCGTCACCTTCGGGAGCGACTCTGGCAGCTCGGAAGTCTCAACCGAAGCCGGCTCGGTTGACTTCGGGCAGCCCACCGCCGCAAGCAGGGCAAACACCGTCAGTGATAGAAATACTACGCGAGCCATGTCGCGGGGACCAACCATTACGGGCCTCCTTCGGGACGCGCTCCTACACCCGAAACGGTAACCCAAAAGCAATCGCGCGTCAAGCAAAATGGGGAAGGCCTGTCGTCATACGGAGGAACGGTTGATGAAGCAGCGTTGGGACACGATAGTCATTGGAGGCGGCGTTGCCGGCTGCACTGCCGCGATGTACGCAATGCGCTACGGAATGGACGTCGCAATGCTTGAGATGCTCACCCCAGGCGGGCAGACCACCACCGCCACTACCATTGAGAATTACCCCGGGTTCCCCGAAGGCATACAGGGCCCTGAACTGGCCCAGCGCGTCCACCAGCAGGCCGTCAACGTCGGCGTTGAGATCATCATGGCCGAGGCAACGGGCATGCGCACGGGCGACGATGGCCGCTGGATGGTACAGACAGTCAAGGGCGAGATGGACGTGGCGGCCGTCATCATCGCCACCGGCGCTTACCCCCGCAGTCTGATGGTGCCTGGCGAGAAGGAGTTGCGCGGCCACGGCGTGTCCTACTGTGCCACCTGCGACGGCTTCTTCTATCGCGGACAGACGGTGGCTGTCGCAGGCGGCGGCAACAGTGCGGCGGAGGAGGCGCTCTACCTGGCCAACATCGTCGAAAAAGCCTATCTCATCCACCGCCGCGATGAGTTGCGAGCCGACGAGTATCTGCAGAAGCGCCTCTTCGACCGCCAGAACGTGCACATACTGTGGAATACCGTCGTAACCGCCGTGGAAGGCGAGGGCGTGGTGCAGCGCCTGGCACTGCGTAACACGCAGACGCAAGAGCCGGACAGCATCGAGGTGGCGGGGCTCTTCATCGCCATCGGCCACATCGCCAAGACGGAATGGCTGGGCGGCCTGCTAGAGCTGAAGGATGGCTTCATCGTTACCGACCGACTTATGAAGACCAACCAACCGGGGATATTCGCCTGCGGTGACATACGCGACACGCCCCTGCGCCAGATTGCGACAGCGGTGGGCGACGCGGCGATTGCCGCCTTCTCAGCCCATAGCTATGTGGACCGATGGAAGTCAGAGCATCAGTAGCACCTCATACCGGTGACGATACGGGAGGGCACAGAGGATGGTAATCAGGACCGGAGAATGGATATCAGAGGCCTGGGACCTTGTCAAGCAGGATTTCTGGATGCACGCGCTGATCGCCCTCATCTTCTCGGCGGTCAGCGGCACAGGCGTCGGCTTCATCATCGTCGGCCCCCTGACGTGTGGCTACATCTACGTCATCATCACCAAGCTGCAGAACCCGTCGGCGAGGTTGGATCTGAACCATCTGTCCAAGGGCTTTGAGGTGTTCGGCGACTCCTTCGTCGCCTGGCTGCTTGTGGGCCTGTTCGCCGGTCTCGGCGCGATTGCGTGTCTTGTCGGTTCCATTATCATCTCCGCAATGCTCATGTTCGCGCTCCCGCTGGTAATGGACCGCCGCATGACGTTCTGGGACGCCATCACCGCCAGTTGGGACAAGACGAAGAGCAACTGGTTCGGCGTCTCGCTGTTCATGTTCCTACTGGGGCTGCTGGGCACAGCGATCATCGGCTTGACCTGCGGCTTGGGCTATTTCGTCGCCTTCCCACTGATGCAGATAGCGACGGTCCTGGCCTACCGCGACAACTTCGGCCTTGCGCGGGCCGCAGCCCCGCCACCACGTGCCCCCTGAGCACGTAGCGCATCGCCGCAAAGAAGAAGGGACACATCACTGAGAATGTGTCCCTTCACTGTCTTGCCGGTTGGTGTTTCGGGCCGCCTACGCGCCCTTGATCCACGGCATCATCGCGCGCAGTTCCTTCCCGATCTTCTCGATGAGATGCTCCTCTGAGGCGTCCAGCATCGCATTGTACATTGGCCGGCCGGCCTGGTTCTCCAGGATCCACTCGGTCGCGAATGAGCCGTTCTCCACCTCGCGCAGAATCTTCTTCATCTCTGCTCGCGTCTCTTCGGTGATGATCCGCGGGCCGCGCGTCAGGTCCCCGTAGGTGGCCGTATCGGATACCCCGCGCCGCATCCCGATGATGCCCCGGTTGTACACCAGGTCCATGATCAGCTTCAGCTCGTGCAGCACCTCGAAGTATGCCATCTCGGGAGCGTAACCCGCCTCCACGAGGGTATCGAAGCCGGCGGTGATGAGTTCCGTCACGCCGCCGCACAGCACGACCTGCTCGCCGAACAGGTCGGTGATGGTCTCTTCGGCGAAGGTGGTCTCGATCAGGCCGGCCTTGGTCGCCTTGATTCCCTTGGCGTAGGCCAGGCCGTACTGCTTGGCCTTGCCGGTCGCATCCTGATAGACCGCCAGCAGCGACGGCACGCCCGTATCCGACAGGTAACACTCGCGCACCAGCGCGCCGGGACCCTTCGGAGCAACCATGAACACGTCCACGAAAGCGGGCGGCACGATCTGCTTGTAGTGGATGTTGAAGCCGTGCGAGAAGACCAGTGCATTGCCCTTCTCCAGATTCGGCTCGATCATCTTCTTGTAAACCATCGCCTGCACGTGATCCTGCGTCAGAATCTGGATCAGGTCGCCCTCCTTGGCAGCTTGTGCGGCGTCGGTGTACACGTCCCAGCCGTCGGCGACCGCCTTCTCGTAGTTGGGCGTGCCCTCCAGCTCTGAGACTATGACATCCAGGCCCGAATCGCGCAGACACAACGACTGCGCAGACCCCTGAATGCCGTAGCCGATGATGGCGACCTTCTTGCCATCAAGCACACTCAGGTCAGCATCTTTGTCGTAGTAGATGGTAACAGCCATCGAAGACTCCTCCTTGGGAATTAGCTGCCGACACTTCCAGCACTCTCTTGTTGCTCATTCTCAGCCGGCGGTGGCTTCGCACCGCGCAGTAGCCTACCATACGCCATACCGAGCAGCACTCCGACCGCAGCGAAGATCAGCACATTGACTACAAACACCGACATCTTGTGCAGCCCCACGTGTCCGGTTTCCGGGTCATAGCGCACCATGTAACGGTAGAAGCGCCACATGATCAGCACGATCGGCCCAAGTATTCCGAACGCCAGTCCGCGTCCGAGACCTTGCAGCGCCCGCCCGCGTACCGCCCCCATCACGACGCCGATCAGCAGGCCCACCACCAGCACGACAATCGCCAGGTGAACCATGAAGCCGTCCACCTGGGCCAGATCAACTATCTCGTGTAGCTGCGGGTCCACCTGCGCCCTCCTGCCACAGCCTGCCGCTCAACTATATACCTAACGCCCCGCCTTCCGCAACAGCTCTTCTATGTTGACGCCATCTATCGTCAGGCCCCGGATATCGCAGTTCTCGATCCGCGCATCAGACAGGTCGCAGTACCTCATCGTGGTCCGCTGCAGATCTACGTTCTGGAGACTGCTGGACGAGAAATCGGCATAGTCGAAATCGCCGTGGCTGAAATCGCACCGGTTCCAGCGGGCATATCTGGCCTGCAGATACTCGGCCCGCAGACTGCGCAGCTCCACGCGCTCCACGTACCAGTCGCTGCCCGTGCAGCGCAGCAGGTGCAGGTCGTCGCTCTCGCTGTACTCCACGATGACATCGTCGAAATCACAGTCATAGAAGCGAGTGCCTTTGAACTCCGCCCGCTCGAACCGACCATAGCTGAAGCCGGCCGTGTGAATCGAGGGGTACTCGAAACTCACCCGCGAGAAACCCGGTTTGTGCAGCTTCGTATCCGCAAACGACGTTTCCGAGAATGCGCAGCTCTCGAACTTGCCATTGGTGAACGTGCACCGTTGGAAGAGCGCATCCCGCAGGTTGATGTCGTGGAACTCCGGCTTGTTCATCGTCAGTTCTTTGAACTGGGGCTCGGTCAGATCGGTCCTCTCGATGCGCAGTGGTGACGAGTCCGCGAGCCCTGCGCCGATACCCAGAGCCGCTACTGACGCCACCGCCACCCATACGGCTCTCCCATAGGCTGACATGCTCCACACGCTCCTTTGGCGCCCGGGCACATCGCCCGGACGTGCTACGTCTTCTGCGACCCGCGTGCTAGAACCACCTTGCCCGTGCGCACCAGCTCCACAATCCCGTACGGGGCGAAGTTCTCGATGAAGGCGTCAACCTTGTCCGTACCTCCGATACACTGTACTATCAGAGTGCCGTTGCCGATGTCTATGATGTCGCCCCGGAAGATGTCGGTCAGGGCACTGACCTCCGCGCGTTGCGAGGGCGGCACGTTCACCTTCAGCATGCACAGCTCCCGTTCCACGACTGCGTGGTCGGTGTGATCTATCACCGTCACCACGTCGTGCAGCTTCTCGAGCTGCTTGCGCACTTGCTCCAGCGGCGTCCCGGCTGCATCCACGGCGATGCTCATGCGGGAGATGGCCGGGTCCTCGGTGGTACTAACGGCCAGGCTCTCTATGTTGAAATCACGCCTCGCGAACAGCCCGGCCACGCGAGCCAACACTCGCGGGCGGTTCTTGACCAGTGCGGACAGTGTATGTGTCATCCTTATCACCTTTTCCACGCAGCCGCCGATTCCACTCCGAATCGCCGCCTCCGCTCGTCGCCGGTACTAGTCGCCCCTCTTCGGTGGCTCCAGCATGATCTCATCAACGCTCTGGCCGGCGGGTATGAAGGGGAACACGTTCTCCACCTTATTGACCACGAAGTCCATGACCACCGGCCGGTCCGCGACCTCCAGCCCCTGCTCTATGGTCTCGCGGACCTTGTCGGGATCGGTGCAGCGCAGGCCGACACCGCCGTGCGCCTCGGCCAGCTTCACGAAGTCCGGATTGCCGGTCAGATCAACGCCTGACAGCCGGTTGCCATGAAACAGCTCCTGCCACTGCCGCACCATCCCCAGATAGCTGTTGTCGAGGATCACTATCTTGACGGGCAGCTTATTGATGCTCGCCGTCGTCAGCTCCTGCTGGTTCATCTGGATGCTGCCATCACCGGCGATGTCAATGACCAGGTCGTCCGGGTTGCCGATCTGTGCGCCGATGGCCGCCGGGAAGCCGTAACCCATCGTCCCCAGGCCGCCCGAACTCAGGAAGCGTCGCGGCCTGTCAATCTTGTAGTACTGCGCCGCCCACATCTGGTTCTGGCCGACCTCGGTGGCCACGATGGCTCTGCCGCCGGTCAGCTCGTATACCTGCTCGACCACATACTGCGGCGCGATGCCCTCCTCAGGCGTCGGGTAGGTCAGGGGGTGCGTCCGCCGCCATTCGAATAGCTGCTCCTCCCAGGGCCCCTTGTTCCGGGCCTTACAGGTCGGAACAAGCTTCTCCAGTACATCGCTGGCATCGGCGCAGATGCCGATGGTGACCGGCCGCACCTTGTCTATCTCCGCCGCGTCTATGTCAATGTGAACCACGCTGGCGTCGGGGGCGAACCGCGCCAGGTCGCCGGTGATCCGGTCGTCGAATCGCGCCCCGATGACGACCATCAGGTCGCTGTTCTGCAGTGCCAGTGATGCATACGCCATGCCGTGCATCCCCGGCATTCCCATGGACAGCTCGTGCGTCTCCGGGAATGCGCCCTTGCCCATCAGCGTATGCACCACGCCGATATTACACTTCGTCGCCAGCTTGAAGAGATTGTCGCAGGCATTGGCGGCGATGACACCGCCACCGACCAGCAGGATCGGTTTCTCGGCCTGCTCGATCATCTGCGCCGCACGGCGTATCAGTTCGTCATCCACCGCTTTGGGCTCTTCGTAGCCGTCGAGCGCCTCAATGTTGCGCTCGGTCCACGGTACCTGACCGCCGCTGAGATCCGACGGCACATCCACCAACACCGGCCCCGGGCGGCCGGTCCGCGCCAGGTAGAAGGCCTCGCGGAAGATGTCCAGCAGCTCGGCCGGATCGGTCACCAGGTAGTTGTGTTTCGTCACCGGTATGGTGACCCCCGTTGTGTCGGCCTCCTGAAACGAATCCTTGCCGACCATGTTGGTCTTCACCTGGCCCGTCATCGCCACTATCGGCACCGAGTCCATGTAGGCGGTGGCCAGACCGGTAACCAGATTGAGCGCACCCGGTCCGCTGGTGGCCATGCAGACGCCCACGCGGCCCGTGGACCGCGCGTAGCCGTCGGCGGCGTGTGCCGCCCCCTGCTCATGCCGGGGCAGTATGTTCTTGATCTTCGAGTCATACAGCGCATCGAAAATCGGTATCACGTGCCCGCCGGGATAGCCGAAGACGATGTCCACACCCTCTTCTTCCAGCACCCTCAGTATCCCGTGGGCACCGTTTATCATCTCTTGGTTCACCGTAGTACCTCCTCAAATGACCTATCCCTGCAGCCGCAAGCGCTACAGGACGGCATCATTTCATCACCGCACCCGAAGCCGCGGACTGCACAGAACGTGCATAGCGCGCGAGCCACCCGCTGGTGATCTTCGCCTCCGGCGGCTGCCAGGCGCTCTTCCGCTCGGCCAGTTCCGCCTCATCCACCAGAAGCTCGAGGGTCCGCGCGTCCAGGTCCACGGCAATCTCGTCACCGTCCTGCACGAGTGCCAGGGGGCCGCCCGCCGCCGCTTCCGGCGAGATGTGACCGATGCAGGGCCCGCGCGTGCCGCCCGAGAAGCGCCCGTCGGTCAGCAGCCCTACCGCATCCTCCTTGCCCATGCCGGTCAGCGTCGCCGTCGGGTTGAGCATCTCCCGCATCCCCGGCCCGCCTCTGGGACCCTCGTAGCGAATGATCACCCACGAACCGTCCGGAATCTTGTCGGCGATGATCGCGTCAAGCGCCTCCTCCTCCGAGTCGTAGCACACGGCCTTGCCCCGGAAGCTGCGCATCTTCTCCGACACCGCGGACTGCTTGACTACGGCGCCGTCCGGGCAAAGGCTGCCTCGGAGAACGGCGATACCACCCTCTTTCCGGTACGCACTATCCAGGCCGCGGATGACATCGCTGTCGGTCACCGCTCCCTCAGCCGCTATCTGCCCGACCCTCTTGCCGGACACGGTGATGTTGTCATCGAGTAGGCCGGCCAGCACGGAGAAGGCACCGGCGATTCCTCCCGCCCAGTCGAAGTCCTCCATCATATACTCCCCGCCCGGCCGCAAGTGCGCTATCTGCGGCGTCTCCTTCGATATCTCGTCGAACTCCTCCAAATCTATCTGAACACCCGCCTCGTATGCTATCGCCGCGATGTGCAGGCACGAGTTGGTCGAGCCGCCCAGCGCCATGTCCATGCGGATGCCGTTCCTAACTGCCGCCTTGGTGATGATGTTGCGGGCCGTCGCCTCCTCCTCCACCAGCCGGCACGCCGCCAGGCCGGTCTCATACGCCAGCCGTTCCTTCTTGGCCGTACCTGCCAACGCCGTGCCGCAGCCAACCAGGCTCATACCCATCGCCTCGGTCACGCATGCCATCGTGTTGGCCGTATAGAGGCCCTGGCATGAACCGAGACCTGGACACGCCTCAATCTCCAGGGCGTGAAGCTCCTCCTCGGTGATGATCCCGCGAGCCGCTTTATTGAAGGCCTCGAAGGTGTCGCGCACCAGTGACAGCGGCCTTCCCGCCAGGCGACCCGAGTGCATCGGGCCGGCGGTCAGCACGATAGCGGGGATGTCCAGCCGCCCCGCCGCCATCAGCATACCCGGCGTTATCTTGTCGCAGTTCGTCAGCAGCACCAGCCCATCGAATCCGTGAGCGTTGGCCATGCTCTCCACGGTATCGGCAATCAGTTCGCGGCTGGGCAGGCTATAGAACATGCCCTTGTGCCCCATGGCAACCCCGTCACAGATCGCCGGACACCCGAAGCTCATAGGCGTCCCTCCGCCGGCCGCGATCCCCAGCTCCACCCCGCGCAGCAGCCGTTGCAGGCCGATATGCCCAGGCACGATGTCGCTGTAGCTGTTGGCGATGCCGATGAACGGCTTGCCCAACTGCCCCGGAGTATAGCCACAGGCGTGCAGCAGTGCGCGTGCCGGCGCACGGCTCACGCCATCAACTACCGGTCCACTGTGCTTTCTCATCTCAATGCCTCCGTTCATCATGTGCGCGGATTCCTTTGCGGCCCTGCCGCTGGCCGGGGCAGGAAGCCCAAACGCCCGTCCACCTGTCCCAAGGTCCGAAAAAGCCTCTTATCCACAACGGGACAAGAGGCTTGTTGGCTCCTGCGGTACCACCCGAATTCCCCTGAGGAACCATCTGGTCCTCTTGGGCGCTCTCTCACGCGCTAACGGGCGTACCCGGCCAGACTTACTCCCACAGACTTCGTTCAGTCCGACGGCTCGAGGGCGACGTTCGGCGGCCCGCTGCTACCGTCTCTCAGCACAACGACGGCTCTCTGTTGCCGGGCGGGCTCCGCCTACTCCTCCCCTTCCTTGCCGCATCGTGTTTCCGAATTTGGCATAGTATAGTACACGGGCACCAGATTCGTCAAGCGCACCACCCGTCCTCACAGCCTCACGGACCCGAATCCGCTTTTTTCGGGAGATGCAGGAAGGCACGCTCGTAGCGGCGAATAGGCACAATGGCGCCTCTACACAGTTCCCGGAAAGGCGGGCTGGCACATGTCAGACATGCGCGACCGAATCAAGGGGGATGAGAACGCATTTCAGAAGCTGGCCGAAAGCATCCCCGGCTTTGATGGATACCGCGAGGAGGAAATCCGGCGCACCGCCGATAAGCTCGTGCGCGAGCATCTGGTCAAGCTGCTCGACGCAACCAGGGGAAAGCTCGAGAAGATGATGCGTGACTCCGGCACCTCCAATCTCGATCTGACCTCCAAGCTTGACCGCATTCAGAGGCGGATGACCGCTCTGCGCGACCGCGTGGACCACGCCGGCTACGGCTACAGTGGTTTCTTCGATGCGGTCAAAATCGAGGATGAAGAGCTCGACCGCATGTACGACTATGACATGTCGCTGATGAACAACATCGCCGACATGGACGCCGCCGTGGCCGCCCTGCAGGAGGCCGAAGCCGCAGACTTCGATGCCTCTCTGGCGCAACTCGAAGCACAGATGGACTATTTCGAGCAGATGCTGGATGACCGCAGCGAGGTCATACGGTCGGTAGTCCCCGGCGACGAATAGCATGTAGCATGGCCGGCGAGGCGGCCCTTCACGGTCCCAAGACAGGTGGCCCCATGTCCAGCATCACCAACGCCAAGGTCGGCGATCAGGTTACGCTCCTCGGTGTGGACGGAGGATTAGTCGCCGTTGACAGGTACCGCAGCCCCGCCCTCAACTGGGCCATCTGCGAGGTGAAGCTCAGGGGGCAGGAAGACCACCGCTGGCTCGTGACCGTGAAAGGAAAGCTGTACGAGGTTGACCTCAGCACTCCGACCGGCGCAGATGCCGCGACCGGCCTCACTGAAAGCGGCTACGTCCTGCGGCGGGAGGGCGAGGCCCAGAGGGAACTGCAGACGGCTTCAGGCCACGAGTTCAGCCGCTGCAGCTTTGCCTTCTACACGGCAGACGACGCTACCATCTGCATCGTGATTGCGAATGGAAGCGGAGAGCGGATTGCCAGGTGCACCCCGCTGGATAGCGCGCTTGTTGAGTTCTTCCCGGCCTGAGGGCCGGCGGTCGCCGATGAGCATGTAACAAGGTCAGGAGGATGACGATAATGGCGGCGATAGACGTCATAGAATGGCGAGATATGACCGGGAACGAGATAGTGCATCGCTGGCCGGAGTATGGCCAGGGCAACATCAGGCTGGGCGCTCAGTTGACGGTGCGGGAAAGCCAGGAGGCGATCTTCTTCCGCGACGGCAAGGCGCTGGATGTGTTCAAGGTCGGCCGCCACACGCTCACCACCGCTAACATCCCGCTCCTGCAGCGCATCATCAACATCCCCTTCGGCGGCAACACGCCCTTCCAGGCCGAGGTCTATTTCGTCAACATGCGCACCTTCACGGACCTCAAGTGGGGCACCGCCGCGCCCGTGGTATTCCGCGACTCGGAGCTTGACATGGTGCAGCTCCGCGCATTCGGCGGCTACACGTGCCGGGTGGCCGATTCGCAGCTCTTCGTCAATGAAGTCGTCGGCACCCAGCATCGCTACAACTCCGAAACAGTGGGCGCGTGGCTGCGCGAATTCATCGTAGCCCGCTTCAACGATGTGCTCGGCGAGGTCATGGATACCGTCCTCGACCTGCCGAAGCACTATGACGAGCTCGGCGCCGCCATGCGCGCCCGCGTCGGCCAGGATTTCCAGAACTACGGCCTGGAGCTGATTGACTTCCTCATCGAGGCAATCACTCCGCCCGAAGCCGTTCTCGAAATGATCAACAAGCGCGCCGGGATGGCCGCCGTCGGCGATATGAACCGCTTCATGCAGTTCCAGACCGCCCAGGCGATAGGCGACATGCCGAAGGCCGAGGGCGGCGGTGGCGCCGCCGGCGTGGGCATGGGACTGGGTGCCGGAGCCGGCATGGGCGCGGCGATGATGGGCGCCATGCAACAGGCCATGGGACAGCAGCAAGCTCCCGCTGCAAGCGTGGAGGAACGCCTCGAGAAGCTGGCCGGGCTCAAGGAGAAAGGCCTCATCACAGACGAGGAGTTCGCCGCACGCAAAGTCGAAATCCTCAAGGAAGTCTGAACGCGGCACACGACACACCGCAGAGAGGTGTCAGCCTTGAAAGCCATGGTACTTATCGGCAGCCCGCGTAAGGGCGGCAATACCGATTGTCTCGCCGATGCCTTCCTCGAAGGCGCAGCCGAGGCAGGAGCGGAAACCGAGAAGATCTACCTCGACGACTATAATATCCGCCCCATCGGCGAAGTCGGCGACGACTTCAAGACGCGGGTGGACCTGCGCGCAGATGACGACTGGCGCCGCGTCATGCAGAGGGTGCTGGAGGCCGACGTGCTGGCACTGGGCGCGCCCGTCTATTGGCAGGGAGTGCCCGCGCAGATGAAATGCTTCGTGGACCGCTGGTCGGCCTATTACGCCAGCGACTGGCTCAACAAAGGCATGGCCGGCAAGGTCTGGGTGCTGCTGTGCCCGTACGGCGATCCGACCAGCGACCAGAGCAAGTGGGTCCGCGAGCCGATCAAGTGGTGGGTGGAACGCTGGCGCGGCAAATACGCCGGCGATGTCAGCGTATCGGTAAGCAAGAAGGGCGCGGTGGCCGACATGCCGGACGTGATGGCCCAGGCCCGCGAGTTGGGGAAGCACGCGGTC
>CAZJVY010000044.1:0-30197 GCA_964549395.1 uncultured Armatimonadia bacterium
TGCTTCGCCAGCGGGTCGCACGTCTGGACCTACGAGGTGCCGGGGTTGTGAAGGGGTGCTGCCGCAGTTGCGGCCGTGTGCCGACCGGCTGCGGGAAGGGTATGCCACGAATGACTCTGTTGGTGCGGATAGCACTGGCGTGGGCAATCTGCTCACTGATGGTGCCAGCCAATCCCCAGATGGTGGGGGTATTCGAACCCGACATCAATGTCCCTTACGGCGCCTGCGCCCACCCGGACGGCAAGCATATCATAATCTCCGGCAAGCCCGGCTACGGCTACATCAGCGGCGGGATCGCGATCCACAACCTGGAGACCGAGGAATCGCAGTTGCTCACCCACGAGCAGCTCGTTCCCAATCAGAGCATCCTGTCCATGCTGCCGCTGAAGAACGGCGATATTCTGTGCGGTACCGGCATCTACGGCGGCCACGGCGCGGGTGCGGTGGAAGAGGAAGCATTCCTGGCCATTCTCGACTGGAAGACCAAGCAGATCAGCTTCAAGGTCACCCCATTTCCAGCCGCCTCTGAGGTGTGGCACATGTGCTGGGGCCCGGATGATCGGGTCTATGCCATCGTCAACGGCGGGACGCCGGTCGTGTTTGACCCAGAGAGCGGAGAAGTCGTGGCCACGAAGAAGATCGAGGGGGTCGGCAGCGCCGCCAAGGAGAACGCAATCGCCCTGGCCCATGATGGCAACCTCTATGCGCTTTTCCATAATGCGATAGTAAGGATTACACCAGGGACGCTGGAGATCGAGAAGGTCGCCGACGCGCCGGGCTTTATCAATGCCGGCATCGCCATAGTGGGCGAGCGTCTGTATTTCGGCCTCGGTTCGCACCTGTGGAGCATGAAACTGTAGGCAAACGGGCCGCAGACTACCGGAAGGAAGTGAATCCGCAAATGGTGGCACCACTACGTATTGCGACGGTAGTGTGGCTGTGTGGGCTTGCTTGCTGCGTTGTGGCGCAGGAGGCGGCAGTCCCAGCCGGGTTTGTGGACTACGGTGTGGGCGCTAAGGTGGCCGAGGGAGGCGGAGTTGTCACAACTACGGACGCCAACGGGCACTGTCTGGCGATTGCCAACAGCCAGGACCTCAGCCCTATCGGATGGATAGTGGTCACCGACCTGGACACCGGCACGACGGAACAGATCTACCACCCACCGGATGTGGCACATGCGTGGCCGTACGGCTCGATAATGGCGAGCAACGGCATGTTCTACACCGCCAACGGCAATATCTTCCTCGAGTTCGACCCGAATAAGCGGGAGTTCACGTACCACGGCAAGCCAGACCCGGCCGCGGGGTGCTACCTGTGGATGATCGAGGACCCGAAGGGTGTCATATGGGCGGGTAACGCCTATACTAGCGGTCTGATCTCATTTGACCCCAGGACCAGGGAAGCCAGGGACCACGGGCGGTTAGACCCGGTGGAGAAGTACTGCTCCAGGCTCGCGGCTGATGACGAGGGTTGGATCTACGGCGGAATTGGCACGGCCCGCTGCAACATCATCGCCTACAATCCTGCGACCGGCGAGAAACGCCAGATCGTCCCGGAGGACAAGCGGACTCTGAGCAGCGGGACCGTATACCGTGGGATTGACAGCAAGGTGTACGGCCAGGCCAGTCTCACGGATGGCCCGCAATTCTACCGCATGTCCGCCGGTCAGGCCGAGGTCATCGAGAAGGCCGATATGGCGAAGGAAGCCCCGTGTGGCTCGATCTACTATTCACAGACCCGGAGCGTCTGTCCCGACGGCCGCCAGATGACCCACAACATGCTCCAGAAGTGGATTGATGTAAAGGACCCGCGCACGGGCCAGAACAAGCGCATCACATTCGACTACAAGACCGAAGGCCTCCTCATCACGAGCCTGGGAGATGGGCCCGACGGAGCGGTCTTTGGCTCGACCTGCCATCCCATGCACTTGCTGAGGCTCGATACGAAGGCCCAGACTCTCCAGGACATGGGACCGGTGCCGCGAGTGGGCGGGGGCAACTTTTGCGCTATCACATGTCACGGGAACGAGGTCATAGGCGCGGAGTACGCCAGCGGGTCCCTGTGGGCCTATGATGTCACCAAGCCGTGGAATCCTGTCGGCGCGAAGCATAGGACGCTGGGCGTGCCGGCCGAGCAACTCGTCAGGGAGGGCGAGTGCAAGGACGGTCATTTCACTTACTTGACTTCCCATGACGTGGCTTTCCTCTGCGGCGACAAGTTCGGCGCCGAGGGGACGCTCAAGCTCAATGCGCCGGCCGACGGCAGATACTATCTGCAGTTCGTGCCCTACAAGGCCGACGGCTACTGCATGGTGCAGTTCCTGTTCGACGGCAACGAAGTAGGAAAGCCCTACGCCGCATTCAGCAACAGCGTTGAGCCGGATGTCATGCAGACCTATGGGCCCTTCGAACTGAAGGCGGGCGAGCACCGCCTGGCAATGAGAACACTCGCTACGGAGGGACAGCAGCCGTGGTGCGCGCTGGTGACGGCGGCGCTGAGCCGGGAGAAGCTCGACACACTCATTGTGACTGAGGCGGCCAACCCCCGAGTGCTGGCGACATGGCACAAGGACATCTGCCGGCCGCGTACGGCACTGGCGCATCCCGATGGCAAGCATGTGATGATGGCGGGCTTTCCGGGCTACGGGCTGTGCGGAGGCGGCATCGGGATCTACAACCTCGAGACCGGCGAAGAGACACTGCTGACTGCCGAGAAGGACCTCCTCCCCGGTCAGAACACGATTACGTTGAAGGCTTTGCCTAACGGCGACCTCGTGGGCGGCACCTCAATCCAGGGCTCCGGCGGCGGTCACAGCACCGAGACGGAGGCCGTGCTCTACATTCTGGACTGGAAGACCAAGAAGATCGTCTTCAAGACCGTTCCCGTGCCCGGCGACGGCAATATCATCAGCATCCAGGTGGCCGGCGATGGCCTGGTTTACTGCCTGTCCGGCAACTCCACGTTCTTTGTCTTCGACCCCAATAGCAGGCAGATCGTACACAGTGAGAGCTTCGGCGAATACGGCGGGCCGCCCCGCCACGCTCTGCAACTGGGGCCGGACGGGAACCTGTACGCTATGATGTCGAAGGCGATAGTGAAGATAACTCCAGGCACGTTCGCGCATGAGAAGCTCGCGGACGCGCCGATGGGAATCACTGCAGGCGGTGCGCTGGTCAACGGGCTGCTGTGCTTCGCCAGCGGCTCGCACGTGTGGAGCTACCAAGTGCCAGGTCTGAAATAATCCCTCGACGGAGGATGTGTGACAGTGAGGACTGCGCCAATCTGCATAGCAGTTGCGCTGGCTGCCGTTACGGCGTTCGCCCAGAACGGCTTCCATGGCTATGGCGTGGGTGCGCCGATTGCCGAGAACGGCGGGGTGGTCACGGCCCGCGACGGCAACGGCAAGCATATAGTCATCGCCAACAGCATGGACCTCAGCCCGCGCGGCTGGCTGTTGGTGACCGACATAGACACCGGCGAAACGCAGCAGATATACTTCCCCGAAGGAGTTGGCAACGGGAATCCCTATGCCTCGATGCTTGCCAAGAGCGGCAAGTTCTATACTGCTGAGGGCAGGGAGTTCCTCGAATTCGACCCGACCTCGAGGCAGTTCACCTTCCACGGCGTCCCCTCACCCGAGCAGGGCGTGTACATGTGGATGACGGAGGACAACAGCGGGACGGTATGGGCGGGCGGCACTCCCGCGACCGTGCTGTGGTCGTTTGATCCCAAGACGCGGGAGTTCAAGGACCACGGGCGCATGGACCCGGAGGAGAAGTACCTTTCTGAGTTGGCTGTGGATGACGCCGGATGGGTTTATGGAGGCATCGGCACCGCCAAGTGCAACATCGTCGCATACAATCCGGCGAGCGGCGAGAAGCGCCAGATCGTGCCTGAAGACAAGCGGACAACCGGCACTGCGTCGGTCTATCTGGGTGTTGATGGCAAGGTTTACGGGCAGGCCAAGTTGAGTGACGGTGTGTGCCGGTACCGCATGTTCGAGGGCCAAGCCGAACTGATAGAGGCAGCCGACATGGCAGCCAAGGCGCCCACCGGCTCGATCTACAACGGTGCCAAGCGCGGCCAGTTTCCCGACGGTCGCCGCCTGACCTACTACAACATGCCGCGCAGATGGATGGACATAGAGGACCCAAAGGCCGGTCAGACCAGGCGCATACCGTTCGACTATGAGAGCGAGGGCCTGCAGGTGACCAGCTTCGGCGAAGGTCCCGGCGGCACCGTGTACGCTTCGACCGCCCACCCGATGCACCTGCTGAAGCTCGACACCAACACGGGAAAGCTCGAGGACATGGGGCCGATTGGCAAGGTCGGTGGCGGGAATTTCTGCTCGATCGCAACGCAGGGGGGGAAGGTCTTCGGGGTCGCCTACGACAACGGGTGCCTGTGGGAATACGACCCAGAGCGGCCCTGGACCTGGAGCCAGGACCCCAGCGGCGAGGAGTTCTGCGATACACCGGCTGAGCAACTGGTGAGGGCCGCGGAGATGCAAGATGGCCGCGTGTGGTTCCAGGGCTCACAGAACGTGGCTCTAGTCGAGGCCAGGAAGTCCGGCGCAGTCGCGCATTTCAAGCTGAACGCTCCGCAGGACGCGGAGTACTACCTGCACATATTCCCCTATCTATGCTCGTACTACTGCACGGGACATTTCCTGTTCGATGGCGAGGAAATCGGGGAGCCGTACGACGGCAAGGCGTACAACTCCAATCCGGGGCCAATGCGGGTCTACGGGCCGCTGAAGCTGAAGGCTGGAGAGCACCGCTTCAGCGTGAGAACCGAATTCGACAAGTTCGAGGACCGCTTCTTCGGGCTCTGCGGGCTGGTGCTCACCGCGGAAAGGCATGATGAAGCGTATCTCGCCAACATCCGCAACCCGCGAGTGGTGGCGCAGTGGCGGCCGGACATATCCAGACCGCGGGCGGCACTGGCTCATCCTGACGGCAAACACGTGCTGATGGCCGGACATGCAGGCTACGGGCTGGTCGGCGGCGGCCTGGGCATATACGACATGGAGACCAAAGAGGCGGTCTTGCTCAAGGACGAAGAGCACATGCCCGGCCACGCGACAATCGCACTGAGCGTGCTGCCCAACGGAGATGTGGTCGGCGGCACCTCGGTGGACGCACGCGGCGGCGGCCACAGCGTGGCGACAGACGGTGAAGTATACATCATGGACTGGAAGACGAAGCAGGTGAGCTTCCACACGGTCCCTGCCCCCGGCGACGGCAACATTATCAGCGTCAGGGTGGGACCGGACGGCCTCATATACGGCATCTCAAAGGGCGCCGTCTTCTTCGTGCTCGATCCCGACAAGAAGGGGATAGTGCACAGCGAGAGCTTCGAGGAGTACGGCAGTCCGGTGCGTCATGCTCTGCAACTGGGACCTGACGGCAATCTGTACGCCATTCTCACGCACTCGGTGGTACGGATAGCGCCCGGCACGTTCGAGCACGAGAAGCTGGCCGACTCGCCCGTCCAGATCAGCGCAGGCGGAGCGCTGGTGAATGGCATGTTGGTATTCGCCGGCGGCTCCCGCGTCTGGTCGTACGAAGTGCCGGGCTTGTGACGGAGGTCGGTGTCCGCGATTGGATGTCTAAATGAGTGGGGCGACCGTGTGTGCTTCGCTGCAGGTTTGCGCTTCTGGAGTGTGAGAACAGATTGAGGATTGGGCAACGCCACGATGGGAAGGTGACTGACAGATGGATTGCGTCTGGAGGATTTGTATTCCCGCCGCTATCTTGGGGACTTTGATGATGACCATGGCATGGGGAAATGGGGGCGCGGGCTTCAAGGACCACGGCGTCGCAGCGCCTGCACAGGAGAGCCGCGGGGTTGTGGCGTGCCAGGACGGCAACGGGCACTGCCTGGTGTTGGGCAACGCCATGGACTGGCTCATCGTTACCGACATTGACACCGAGGAGACCACACAGTACTTCATGCCGGAGGGCGTACCGGGTTCCTATCCCTATGGCTCCATCATGGCCAGCAACGGCAAGTTCTACATCTGCCACGGACAGACTTTCATGGAGTTTGACCCGACGTTGCGCCAGTGGACCTTCCACGCCGTTCCCGAGGGCCGCGATGGCTGCTACATCGGCTTCACGGAGGGACCCGACGGCGTGATATGGGCCGGAGGCTGCTCAGGGACACGCCTGGTGTCCTTCAACCCCACCACCCGCGAGTTGAAGGATCACGGCCCGATGGACACAGGGGAAGACTACCTCAGCTACCTTGCCGTGGACAGCTCGGGGTGGGTGTACGGCGGTATCGGCACCGCCCGGTGCAACATCGTCGCCTGCAACCCAGGCACGGACGAGATGACACAATTGCTGAAGGACGAGGAGCGCAAGCACGGCACGGCAACTGTTTATCCTGGCGAGGACGGCAAGGTGTACGGAATCGCCAACGGCGAGTACTACCGGTGCTTCGAGGGCAACATCGAGAAGATCGCCAAGGAGGAAACCGGCAAGCAGAAGTTTGTGGGCAACATCGGCTGGGGCAACACGGCCTTCACGCTGCCCGACGGTCGCAAGGTGGCTGCCTATTCGATGCCCGACAAGTACATGAAGATCTACAATCCCGAGACCAAGGAAACCAATACCATTACTTTCGACTACCAGTCGGTCGGTGCCAGCATCACGAGCCTGGCAGCCGGGCCGGATGGCAAGGTCCACGGCTCCTCATGTCACCCGATGCACTACTTCACATACGACCCGGCCTCTGATGCGATCACCGATCACGGTGGCGTACCTACAATCGGGGGTGGAAACTTCTGCGCCATTGCCAGTCAGGGCAAGTACGTCATCGGTGCCGAGTATGCGGGAGGTCGCCTGTGGCTGTGCGATCCATCGAAGCCCTGGCGGCCGAGCGCCACGGGTGAGGAGCAGAACCCGCGCATGTTGGCTCAGTGGCACGACGACATCTGCCGGCCGCGGACCGCACTCGCTCATCCTGACGGCAAGACCGTGATGATGGCCGGCTTCGCCGGCTATGGGTTGTGCGGCGGCGGAATCGGCATGTATAACCTGGAGACGAACGAACCCCTGCTGCTGACCGCAGACAAGGACCTGATGCCGGGACACAGCACCATTACGCTGAAGGCGCTGGCCAACGGTGACTTGGTGGGCGGCACCTCCGTCGGCGCACCTGGAGGCGGTCACACTACCGCCACAGAGGCAGAGCTATACATCCTCGACTGGAAGACCAAACAGGTGGCCTTCAGCATGGTGCCGGTGTCCGGCGACGGCAACATAGTCAGCATCGAAATCGGCCCGGACGGGCTTGTCTATGGCTTGTCCGGCAACGCGACGTTCTTCGTCTTCGATCCGAACAAGAAAGAGGTCGTGCACAGCGAGAGCTTCTCTGCCTACGGTGGAGTACCGCGACACGCCCTGCATGTGGGCCCGGATGGTAAGCTGTACGCAATCATGAGCAGGGCTATCGTCCGGATTGCGCCGGGGACCTTCGAGCACGAGAAGCTGGCCGATTCGCCGACGAACATCACGGCGGGAGGGGCGCTGCTGAAGGGCGTTCTTTACTTCGCCGCTGATACGCGCTTCTGGAGCTATAGCGTGCCGGGGCTGGAGTAGCCGCTGCCGGATGCTCGGGTCCGGAATGGTGCATGGGATGGCCGACGGCGGCGGTTGTGTGGCACTTTGATACCCATACTTTGGACGGAGCTTATTGCCGAGGAAACGCTATGGACTGGGGCGCGTTGCTGATCAAGATCGGGCAGACTGCGCTGGCGTTGTTCGTCATCATTGACCCGCTGGGAGGGCTTCCTGTGTTTGCGTCGCTATTGCGGAGCATGCCGCCCCAGCGCCAGCGTCAAACTGTCAATATGGGGGTTCTGGTTGCGGTCCTGATACTGCTGCTCTTCGCGACAGTGGGCATGCGGATGCTGGGCCTGTTCGACGTGGGCTTGCCAGAGCTGATGATCGCGGGCGGGGTCATGCTCATGATCGTCGGCCTGAATGAAGTATTCGGGTTTCTGCCGGAGACGTCCACCTATCGCGAGAATGTGGGCATCGTGCCCATGGCCTGTCCCCTACTGGCGGGACCGGGCGCGATCGTGACACTGATGTTGGCGATGAAGCAGACGCCGCCGCCCGCAGGCTATGTCGTCATGCTGGCCGGCGTTGCCCTGGCCATGGGTGCATCCTGGCTGATTCTGCGCTACACGCACGCACTCATCGGCGTCCTCGGCACAAGGGGCAGTCTGGTTGTGGCAAAGCTGATGGGCATAGTGGTCACCGCCATCGGCGCCCACTTCATTCTGCGAGGGGTAATGGACTTCTGGACGCAGACACAACCGCCGGGCAGCTAGGCCTTGCTCGGCGGGCAGGTAGACAGAAACCGGATGAGATACGCCGGTTAAGCGACTGAAAGGGTGAAATCATCGTGACACGCATCTTCGGCTTCGCGGCCGCACTTGGAGTGGTGATGATGTCCGCTTGCGCACTCGCACAGGATCAGACGCCGACAGACAAGCTGATTGACCACGGTGTGGCGGTACCTCTGGCTGAACGCCGTGGCGTAGTGGTAACACAGGCCGGGAACGGCAAGAATCTCGTCATCGCCTGCAGCCTTGATCTCAGTCCGCGGGGGTGGATACTGGTCACGGACATAGACAGCGGCGAGACCACGCAGATCTACTGCCCGGAGGGGGTCGGCAACGCGGCACCGTACGGGTCGCTGATGGCGAGCAGCGGGAAGTTCTACACATCCCAGGGCAGGACGCTGCTGGAGTTCGACCCCACTTTGCGCGAATGGACATTCCACGGTGTGCCATCTCCGGCGGTCGGGGCTTTCCTGCGCATCGAGGAGGGGCCCGACGGGACGGTGTGGCTGGGTGACGTGTACCGTGCGGGGCTTTGCTCCTTCAATCCCCAGACCAAGGAGTTGAAAGACCACGGCAGGATGGACGAGAAGCAGCAGTACTTGTCCCTGCTGGCGGTTGATGACGCGGGGTGGGTGTACTGCGGTATTGGCACGGCAAGATGCAACATCGTGGCCTATGACCCGACGACCGGCGAGAAGCGCCAGATCGTGCCGGAGGAAAGCCGCAAGGTCGGCACTGCCACCGTGTATCGCGGCGAGGATGGTAAGGCGTACGGCAAGGCCGACCTCGCGGACGGTACAAAGTGCTACCGGATGCTTGAGGGCAAGGCGGAAGTCATTGAGGCTAAGGACATGGGCAAGCAGGCTCCCAGTGGCGCAATCGGCTGGGGCAGCAAGCAGGGCGAATTCCCGGACGGCCGCCAGTTGCTTGACTACAGCATGGAAGCGAAGTGGCTGAGGGTACGCAGCCCTGCGACCGGCGAAACCAAGCAGATTGACCTTGACTACGAATCTGAGGGCACCTACCTGCGGGTAATCACAGGCGGCCCGGATGGCAAGGTGTGGGGCAACTCCGCGCATCCGTCACGCGGGGTTGCGTATGACCCGCAGACCGGCGCACTGGAGTACTACCCGGGAGCCATCGCGCTGAAGGGCTATGGTGTGCAGGGCAAGTACGTCTTCGGGGGACACTATGGCGGCGGCAGGCTCTATGTATTCGACACCACCAAGCCCTGGAACATGGCCGCCACCGCAGCCAGCATGCGCGAGGGGATTCAGGCCGCAGACCTGGTGAAGCTGGCCAAGAGCGATGATGGCAAGATTGACCTGATTGACAGCTACCCGTTGGTTCTGTTCCGCGCAGATGACTACGGCGGGCAGATACACTTCGATCTCGAAGCGCAGGCCGACGGGAAGTACTACGTTGTCATTGCGCCGTATCAATCATCCGGCTATTGCACGGTGCAGTTTTTCCTGGACGGCAAGGCAATCGGTGAACCATTCGCCGGGAACTCCAAAGACGTCCAGGCTGCTCCGTACCAGGTGTTCGGGCCGATGGACCTGAAGGCCGGACAGCACCAGGTGAGTGCAAGGACAATCAAGGCCGCCGAGGGTAACCCCTGGCTCGGCATCGGGGCCATTGCTCTCACGCAGAGACAGCCGGACGAGGTAGTCACGCAGGCTCAGCTTCCCAATCCGCGCCTGGTGGCCAGCTTCGCCCCGGATGTCAATGTGCCGTGGGGTGCCTGCTCACATGCCGACGGCAAGCATATCATGATCTCGGGCAATCCAGGCTATGGGTACACCGGCGGGGGCATCGGCATCTACAATCTGGAGACGGAAGAGACCACGCTGGTGACGCACGAGCAGCTCATGCCCAGTCACTGCATAAAGGCCATGGTGCCGCTGGATAACGGGGATATCGTCTGCGGTAGCAGCACGTCCGGTGGACATGGCTCGGGGAGGGTCCAGGGGGAGGCCGTACTCTTCATCCTGGATTGGGCGACGAAGAAGATCAGCTTCCAGACCGTGCCCGTGTCGGGCGCCACCGAGATCGGGCTTATGGCAAGGGGTTCGGACGGGATGGTCTACGGCCTCGCCGGTACTACGCTGTTTGTGTTTGACCCGGCCAAGAAGGAGGTAGTGCACACGGCCGGTCTCTCGGAGTATGGAGGTGGCAGCGTCAACGGCATGGGACGCGGGTCGGACGGGAACATCTACCTGACCATGACCAAGGCAGTAGTCAGGGTCAAGCCGGGCAGCTTCGAGGTCGAGAAGATCGCCGACGCTCCTGGCACTATCACTGCCGGCATTGCTGTCATCGGCGGCCGCGTTTACTTCGCAATCGGCTCGCACTTGTGGAGTTGCCAATTGTAGGGGTCTCGGGGGGCGTGAGTTGTGACAGCATGACACGGGCACTCAGGCTTGCGGCGGTATTGGCGTGCAACGCGATTCTGTGCTGTGCCGTTGCCGCACAGGACGGCCAGGCACAACTGCGGCTGGATGCAGGCCAAGTGCGGTATCAACTGGACGGCTTTGGCGGCAACTACTGCTGGGAACTCGAATCCCCGGTCACGCAATACACGCTCGACAACCTTGACATCGCCTGGGCTCGCACCGAAATGAGCCTGAACGACTGGGAGCCGGACAACGACAACGAATCGCCCGGTGACACGGATTGGGCGTATCTCGGAAGTCAGGACAAGCCGGACGCGAAGTTGCGGCAGGAGTTTATGGTCGCCCGGCAGATCCAGGCCGGAGGCGTTCGGTATGTAGCCAGTGTCTGGTGGCTGCCCGAGTGGTTGTACGCCGACCCAGGCAAGTCGCATCAGACACACGGCCGCCGCATAGACCCCCAGAAATGGCCGGAACTCCTGGAATGTATCGGCTCCTACCTGCTCTACGCCAAGCGCCAGTATGGCCTCGAGCCGGACCTGTTCTCGTTCAATGAGCCGAATATCGGCGTGATGGTGCGCTTCTCGCCGCAGGAGCACTGCGATGCGATCAAGCGCATCGGTGCTCATCTTCGCGGTCTCGGCCTGAAGACCAGAATGCTCCTGGGCGATGTCGCCGGCGCATGTGGGACGGATGCCTACGCGCAGCCGACGGCTGACGATCCGGCGGCGTTGGCTCACGTGGGAGCGATTGGGTTCCATCCCTGGGGCGGTGGCACGGCTGCACACTACAGCGCCTGGGGGGACATTGCGGAGCGGCTCAAGCTGCCGTTGCTGGTGACTGAGGTGGGCGTAGACCCCTTTGCGTACCGTACCAAGTCATTCGACACATTTGATTACGCCTTGCGCGAACTGCGCATGTACCAGGAGCTGTTGCTCTACGCCAGGCCGCAGGGCGTGATGCAGTGGCAGCTTACCTCCGACTACAGCCTGCTGAGAGAGGAGCGTGATGACGCAGGCGATGTGAGGCTTGTCCCCACAACCAGGTACTACTTCGTGAAGCATTTCTGCAATCTCACGCCGCAGCCGGCCGCCGCACTCAGTGCCTCTTCCGACCACCCGGACGTGCTATTCACCGCGTTTGTCGGAAGTGCTGAGGGACGTAATGCGTACACCTTGCACATCGCCAACCTCGGTGCCGGCTGCCGTGCCGTCATCTCCGGGTTACCTGGTGACATCACGCCGCTCCATGCTGTACAGACAAGCGAACGCGAGGGCTTCGCGGATCTGGAACCGCCTGCCGTCCATGGCGGCGCCGTGGAAGTGCAACTGGCGCCTCGGTCGCTGCTGACTCTCACGACGGTGCCGATCGGGCGGCATCTGGCTTTGGCAACTGCATCAGAGGGAGCGCGAGGGGTAGGCTGTGAACCTGTTTCCCGGGCTGGGGCCGGGTCCGCAATGCACGGGTGGAGATTCCTGTTTCCCCTTGAAGGAAATCGCGCACTGTCATCGGAATATGCAGGGCGGCACTTTGCGTTGGGGACTGGAGAAAGATTGCCTGCAGGCGGCTGGAGGGCCACGCCATGAAGATATATGTGTGCACAGACATGGAAGGTATCAGCGGCATTTCGACTTTCGCTCAGTGCGGCCGGGACCCGGATCTTTACCAGAAAGAGGGCCGGCCGCTTCTGATGGCGGACATAGCTGCCCTTGTCGAGGGCCTGCTGGCAGGTGGAGCGACCGAAATTGTCGTCGGCGACGGTCATGGCAGCGGCTGCAACTTCGTCCCTGAGTTGATGCACCCGGGTGCCCGCTATTTCACGGGTACTGAGCGGCCCAGGCCCGCAAGTGGCCTTGACGAGACGTTCGATGGGGCCATATTGCTCGGCTACCATGCAATGAACGGCACTGAGACCGGCATGTTACACCATACCCAAAGCAGCCTGGCAGAGACAAAGTACTGGTACAACGGCGTCGAGTCCGGGGAAATCGTCCAAAGCAGCCTCGTTCTCGGCCATTTCGGCGTACCCGTCGTCATGGTGACCGGGGATGTGGCGACGTGTGAGGAAGCCAGGCGCTTCCTCGGCGACGGCATCGTGACTGTCGCAGTTAAGGAGGGCTGGAGCCGACAATGCGGCGTGCTGCTAGCTCCGGCAAAGGCCCATGAGCTTATCCGAGAAGGGGCGGCTGAGTGCCTGGGCCGCATTGACGGGTGCAAGCCGTTCAAGATGGACTTGCCAATCGAGGGCAAGATGGTCGTCCAGAACCCGGAGTACGCGGCCAAGCGCGGCGAGAATCTGGGTAAGAAGGTTTCGGAGAATACGTGGACGGCAGTATTTGAGTCCCCGCTGGACATATACAAGTTCTAATAACACAAGAAGGCGTATCGGCCCCACAGGGCGACGCAGTAGAAGGAAGACATGCGATGTCAGACTCAGTGGTAATGGACCGAATCATCGAGCGAGCGAAGGCGCTGCCCCAGACCATAGCGTTGCCGGAGAGCACGGACCCGCGCACGCTGGGCGCAGCACGCATGGCTGTTGACGAAGGGATAGCTGACGTCGTGCTTGTCGGTTCCCCCCATGACATAGCCGCGGCGGCCAAGGAGCGGGGGGTTTCGCTGGACGGGATCGAGCTGATTGACCCGGCCGAAGAAACTGTGAAAGCCCGGAACGCCAACCTATTCTACGAACTGCGCAAGGCGAAGGGGGCTAGCGAAACAGATGCGGAAGCGGCCGCGCTCAATCCATTGTATGCCGCCGCACTTCTTATGAAGGCCGACAAAGTCAACGGCACCGTGGCTGGCGCGGTCAACTCGACCCCTGACGTCCTGCGCCCCTTATTCCAGGTTATCGGGGCCGCCGAAGGGATGTCGCTTGTCAGTAGCTGCTTCCTGATGGTCACGCAGCAGACGCACATGGGGGCCAATGGCGCTTTCCTGTTCGCCGATGCGGGGGTCGTCCCCGATCCTACGGCCATTCAGCTTGCCGATATAGCCATCGCCAGCGCGGAAAGCGCCCGCATTTATCTTGAGGTCGAGCCAATGGTAGCGATGCTCTCATTCTCCACGATGGGCAGCGCCTCCCATCCGAACGTGGACAAGGTCGTGGCGGCAACGCGTCTGGCCCAGGAGAAGCGACCCGATCTGCTCATTGAGGGTGAACTGCAAGCAGATGCCGCGATTGTGCCGGAGGTCGCCGCCGCGAAGTGCCCGGATTCCAGGATCAGGGGCCGCGCCAATGTGCTCATCTTCCCCGACCTGAACGCCGGCAACATCAATTACAAGCTGATGCAGCGGCTGGCCTACGCGGATGCCTACGGCCCACTCTTGCAGGGCCTGGCCAAAGTCGGCATGGACCTCTCACGCGGCGCGACTGCCAGGGACATCTGTAATGTAATAGCCCTCGCCGCGGTGCGCGCGGCTACTGTCAACTGAGGCTCTTCTGCACGGCCACTACGTCACATGAGCAGGCGAGACATCCCACGATCCCCGGCAGCGGAGGCGAGACCAATATGCTTTGCGCAGGAAACTTCGAGCACGGAATTGTCGCTTCTCGGCCTGACCAGGTGTACGGTTGGCCGGGCCTAACTCGCGTTGCAGGCGAACATCTCCTGGTCAGCGCTTCGGAGCGCAAGTACCACGTTGACCCGACCGGACGCGAAGTGGTTATCCACTCATACGACGGCGGCCGGACGTGGGAGCTGCCGCAGGAGGTCTTCGACAGCGAACTGGACGACCGCGACGCCAATCTGGTGACAATGGCCGACGGCACGATCATCCTCACCTGGTTTACTTCCACCGCGTTCCTGCGCTGGATGGAGAGCGGCCGCCTGCCGGAACCGTGGCACTCGCAGTGGTCCGCACGGATCGCCCGCCAGGGGCTCACCCCAGATACCCCGGTCAGCGGCTGGCTCATGCGCTCACACGACGGCGGCTGCACCTGGGAGGCCGCCCATGAGATCCCCGTCGGTCACCATGCTGGTCCGACCGCACTTAGTGACGGCCGTCTTATCTACATCGGTTCTGCCACTCCTGACGGCATGGCCGCGGTGTGGGAATCCCCTGACAAGGGCGATAACTGGACACAGATAGGGCAACTGCACGGACCTGTTGGAGTTGACGCGGGTACTTACGGACTCTTCAATGAGAATCACGTGCTGGAACTGGCGCCCGACCACCTGCTCGTCATGGCCCGCACCGAGTTCCCTGATTATGACCAACGATACCTCTATCGGGCTACTTCGGACGATGGCGGCTACACCTGGACTCACCTCGAGGCGACACCGATGTGGGGGCACCCGCCCCATCT
This sequence comes from uncultured Armatimonadia bacterium, assembly GCA_964549395.1. Lineage (GTDB taxonomy): Bacteria > Armatimonadota > Zipacnadia > Zipacnadales > UBA11051 > UBA11051. Next base: position 15,062 of record CAZJVY010000044.1, read on the forward strand.
CATCCGTCTCAGCGCAGGTCCCATCCTCTGCGTCTACGGTCATCGCCGGGATCCCTACAGCATCCGTGGCGCACTCTCCTACGATGAGGGCCAAACCTGGGACGCCGACAACGCCATCACCATCTATAACTTCGATAGGCCGTGCGACATGGGCTATCCCGTCTCACTGGAGGTCACCACCGGTCACATAGTGACTGTCTTCTACTGCAATCTCAAAGAGACCCCGCGCCACGAACAGGTCCTGGCGTACCTGCAGCACCCAGGAGGCATCCTCTACACGCGCTGGACGCTGCAGTAGGCCGCCCCCACACTGGAAGCGCTTCACCAAGTACCCGCCGCCGGTTCGGTGTTTGCAGGCCGGCGGCCTGCTCGCTATAATACGTGCTGGGAAGGATGCATCAGACGGAGGAATAGGGACGATGGCAGGACACTCCAAGTGGGCGAACCGGGTCCACCGCAAGACCCGGCAGGACGCCAAACGCTCCAGCGTTTTCAGTAAGCTGTCGCGCATGATCACCGTCGCCGCGCGCGAAGGCGGCGGCGATCCGGAGATGAACCCGACGCTGCGTACCTACATGGACAAGGCCAAAGAGGCCGAGATGCCCAAAGATAACATCGAGAAGGCCATCAAGGTGGGCACCGGCGAACTCGAGGGCGTCAGCTACGAGCCGGCGGTGTACGAGGGATACGGGCCGTCCGGCGTGGCCCTGATGGTCAACGTTCTGACTGATAACAATCAGCGCACCGTAGCAGAGATACGCAACATTCTCAAGGGCGGCGGCGGGAATCTGGGCGTAACCGGCTGCGTGGCGTGGATGTTCGAGCAGAAGGGCATCATCGTCGTGCCACGCGACCAGGCCGATTTCGCCGATGTCTTCATGACCGCTGTTGACGCGGGTGCCGAGGACGTCACGGAGGATGAGCAAGAGAATACAATCGAGATCCGGACCGAGCCCAAGCAGTTTGCCGCTGTGTACAATGCTCTGCGGGAGGCCGGCATACCCACCGAGCGGTCCGAGGTCACGATGATTCCGACAACCACGAACCCTGTCCCCGACGAAGACGCGTCAAAGGTCATCAGGCTGCTGGACAAGCTCACTGACCACGATGACGTGCAGCAGGTTCACGCCAACTTCGAGATCTCCGACGAAGTGCTGGACAAGCTCGAAGCTGCGTCCTGAGGCTGATACTCATTGGCCGATCGCCGACCCGGACAACAGCACTGCGGCCAGCGCCAGGATGTCGCTGGCGGTGCCGTTTGCCGGACTTGCCGATTGCGTTCGGCGGGTGCGCCCCTACATCTCATCGCCAGCGAACATTACGCCGGCGACTTCGTGGGCGCTGGTGATGCCGTTGTGTATCTTCGCCAAGCCGTCATACTTCAGCGTGCGCATGCCGGTCTTGATCGCGATCTGGCGGAGTTGGGATGCATTTGCGCCTGAAGTGATTGCGTCGCGGATTTGCGGGTTCATCGTGAGCAGTTCATAGAGCGCGACGCGGCCCGAATAGCCGGTGTTGCGGCAGTACTGGCACCCCCGCGCGCGGTGGAACTGGACCTTCGCGGCCTGGTCCTTCGTCAACTCAAGAGCCTCCAGCTCCACGTCGGTCGGCTCACCCGCCTCGCGACAGCGCTTGCAGAGCCTGCGGACGAGCCGCTGGGCGAGCACGCCAATCATCGAGGAGGCGGCTATGTAGGGCGGAATGCCGATGTCCACCAGACGAGTCGCCGCCGAGGGTGCGTCATTGGTATGCAGCGTCGAAAGCACCAGATGGCCGGTCAGCGATGCCCTGAAGGCCATCTGAGCCGTGTCGCTATCACGAATCTCACCAATGAGGATAACGTCGGGGTCCTGCCGCAGAATGCTGCGCAGGGCCGAGGCGAAGTTCAGACTGACCGCCTCATTCACGGCCACCTGGTTGAGGCCCTCCACCTCATACTCGATGGGGTCTTCAACGGTTGTAATGTTCTTGGTGTCGTCATTGATCTGGTGCAGCGACGCGTAAAGCGTGGTCGTCTTGCCACTGCCCGTGGGACCTGTAACGAGAATCATGCCCTGCTTTCTGGAGATGAGCTGCTCGAATTCCTTCTGGGTGTCGGGGCGGAAGCCGAGCTGGTTCAGCGAGACGAGGGTGCGGCTCTTGTCGAGAATGCGCAATACGGCCTTCTCGCCCCAGTAGGTGGGTAGTGTCGAGACACGCAGGTCAATAGGCCGCTCGTCCACAATGGTCGCAAAGCGGCCATCCTGCGGCTTGCGGGTCTCGGCGATGTCCTCACCGGCCAGTATCTTGATGCGCGAAAGCACATAGCGGTGCATATCGGCAGGCAACTGGGTCATGCCGCTCAACTGACCGTCGAGCCGATATCGCACGATGACGTGCTCGCCACGAGGCTCAATATGGATGTCTGAGGCGCTCATGCGGACGGCGTCCTTCACGAGCTCCTGCACCACGCGAACGATCGGGGCCTGATCCAACATGCCGGCCAGTGTCTCATCTACCCCCTCGATGCCCACTTCCACCACGCTGGCGCCCAGGTCCTGCGTATCGGCCATCTTGACCTTGGAGCGGGCTTGGGTGGAGTAGTACTGCTCGATCGCCTTGGCCAGTTCCGCCTGGTCCACCTCAACCGGCTCGACGCGCTTCCCGGTGCGGCTGCGGACCTCGTCCATCGCGAAGACGTCAGTGGCGTCGGCCATGGCAACCAGGATGCTGTCCTGACTTACCTGGATGGGCAGCAGCCTGTAGCGCTCGGCGACAGACCGTGGCACCTCCCGGATCGCCAGAGGGTCCACCTCGTAGGAGGCGAGAGACGGGCCTGCCGAGCGCTGCTTGCGAGGTGTCTCAACCGCCTCTGCTGCGGGCTGCTCGTCAGACGCCGCAACAGCCTCGAAGCTCTGGCTGTCGTCGGTATCGTCCTGCTCGGGCACTTCAGCCAGTGCGTCAGTCATGGCCTCCGTAGCCTTCGCTATGTCATGGGCGGAAACCATGCCACTGCTGAGCAACGCCTGTACGAGGTTCTTACCTTCGCTCTCCTGCAGTTCCCGGGCCTGGTCGAGTTCGACCTCGCCGATAATGCCCAGAGACATCAACGCATTAGCCAGTTGTTCGTCGTTATGGTCGTTCATGCCACAACACCTCTTTCGTGAGCGGCGCCGTAACGGTTCCACGCGGCGTGTCGTTGACTTGCCCAAAGCGGCTCTGTTATACTCGGCACACAGATCCCGGCCACGGGATGCCGCTTGCCAGCCGCGAGGGCACCTCGATGCAGTTTCCGGCTGTATTCGCCGCCAACATGCAGAAGTCCTTGCTCCGGCACCATGCCGGCACATTGGGAGGTATGCGCAGTGACCACGGAAGAGCCCGGGCTGACTAATCGGGAACTGGCAGCTTTCTGCCGGCAGTTCTCCAGCCTGATGCATGCCCAGATTAACATCCTGGACATATTCGATGCATTGAGGGAGCAATCGAACAACCCCCTGCTGCGCGAGATCATTGACAGCGTCCGCGAAGACATCGAGATGGGACGCAGCATGGCCACGGCGTTCAGCCGCTACCCGAAGTGCTTTTCCCCCTTCTTCATCAGCATGATCCGGCAGGGCGAGTTGGAGGGAGAACTGGATCGCGTGCTGGAGGACCTGGCCAACCACTTCGGGAGCCGTGTTGATGATGCGCTCAACGTGGCGCAGCGCGACGCAGCGGCCTTCGACTGGGAGCGGGCGACCAATCTCTTCCAGTGGATTTTCACCTGGGTGATAGCACTGACTGCTGTGTGCGCGCTGGGGGCAGGAGCCATCTGGTATGGTACCGCCGCACTGGACCTCCCGGGGCTGCCTGGGCCCAATGTCCTGCTCTTCCTCGGCCTTGTTCTATTGCTCGCCGTGCTGCTGTTTTCGCGAGGCAGAAGGAGACTGTAGCGCCCGCCCGCGTTGTCAACGCTGGATGTGAGGATGCTGCGAGAGCGTCGTGGGCTTGTCCTGCGAGCGGTTTTCTGCTATTGTTTGTCCTACAACTAGAGGGCCAAAGGCGAAGAAGGGGACGAGTAGCCCCCGATTCTGCTCTACAGAGAGCCGCGTTGGTGAGATGCGGTGAGCAAGGCGGGAGTGAAGATCACCCCGGAGCTGCAGACCCAAAGGACGCGTACCACTCGAGCGCCTGAGTAGAATCTGACGGTTCTCCCACCGTTACGAGGGACGGGCATCGGCCGAGCAGGCCCGTGTCCCGTAGAGAGCTTCCCGGAGCAGAAGGCCACAGCATTTCCGGGAAGAATCAGAGTGGTACCGCGGATACGTCATGTCCGTCTCTGTGAAGAGGCGGGCTTTTCGGTTTTGCGGCCGCGGTTCTGGGAGCCACATCGCCCGAGTGGCCGCTGCAGAGACGCTCCGGATGCTGCTTCCCTGCTCACTTGACTTGTCAGGATGCTATTGATAGCATATACCGCTAACCAGGCGACCGAGGAGACCTGAGATGGACTATCGCAAGACGCTGAACCTCCTGAGCACCGACTTCCCGCTGCGGGGGAATCTGCCCGAGCGGGAGCCGGGCATAGTCGCCCTGTGGGACGAGCTGGATATCTACAAGAAGGTGCGCCAGTTCCGGGCCGGCGCTCCCAGATATGTTCTGCACGACGGGCCGCCGTACGCCAATGGCAACATCCATCTGGGCCAGGCCCTTAACAAGATCCTCAAGGACATAACCATCAAGTACAAGACGATGCGTGGACATGACTGCCCGTACGTGCCGGGCTGGGACACGCAGGGCTTGCCCACGGAGCAGAGCGTTGCCAGGGAGTACGGCGTCAGCCGCCACGACGTGCCGGTCCTGGAGTGGCGCGCCAAGTGCCGCGACCTGGCGCTGAGATACGTTGACATCCAGCGCGAACAGTTCAGGCGCTTGGGCGTACGGGGCGACTGGGACAACCCGTACCTGACGCTCAGCCCGCAATACCAGGCCCGTCAGATTGAGGCATTTGCCGAGATCGCGGCTAGGGGGCTGCTGTCGCGCAGTCTGCGGCCGGTGTACTGGTGCTACCACTGCGAGACGGCGCTGGCCGAGGATGAAATCGAGTATGCCACCAAGACCTCTCCCACCATCTATGTGGGCTTCCCGGTCATTGACTCGGGGAAGGCGTTTCCCGAGCTGCCGGCGGGGACACAGGCCGAGGTGCTGATCTGGACCACAACGCCGTGGACGATCCCCGGCAACACCGCGATTGCCGTAAACGAACATGCCGACTATGTGCTGGTCAAGGCGGACGGTCGCTATCTGCTAATGGCCGCTGATTTGATGCCTGCCGTGCTGCGGGAGTGTGGGCTGGGCGAGGGCGAGGTCATCACCCGACGCACCGGCAAGGAGCTGGCTGGCATTGTCACGCGTCATCCGCTCTATGAGCGCGACTCGCCGGTGGTTCTGGCCGAGTACGTGGACTTGGAAACAGGCACCGGCTGCGTTCATACTGCGCCGGGGCATGGGCCGGAAGACTATGCGACTGCGGTGAAGTACGGGCTGCAGGTCATCAGCCCACTGGACGACTTCGGCAGGTTCACGGCACAAGCCGGCCCGGAGCTTGACGGCAAGGTGTGCGACCAGAACAACGACGTGGTGGTCCGGCTATTGCAGCAGGCAGGAGCGCTGTTGGCTGGCCACACCACCGACCACGAGTACCCGCACTGCTGGCGGTGCCATGAGCCGGTGATCTGGCGGGCGACCAAGCAGTGGTTCATCAACATTGACAGGCTGCGCGAGGCGGCCCTGGCCGAGGTCGCCAAGGCCCAATGGATGCCCGCCTGGGGGCAAAGGCGCATAGCAGGCATGATCGAGAACCGGCCCGACTGGTGCATCTCCAGGCAGCGTTCGTGGGGAGTGCCGATCCCCGTGTTCTACTGCGAGCAGTGCGACAAGCCGCTCATCGAGAAACACGTCATGCTCAATGTGGCCGCACTTGTCGCCGAGCACGGTGCCGACGTATGGTTTGAGCGCAGCGCCGAGGAACTGCTACCGTCGGGGACACGTTGCGAATGCGGCGGGCAGCAGTTCATCAAGGAACCGGATATCATGTCGGTATGGTTCGACTCCGGTGCCAGTCACTACTGCGTGCTGGAAGCCGACCCGGACCTCGGCTCGCCAGCGGACCTGTATCTGGAGGGCGATGACCAGTACCAGTGCTGGTTCCAGACGTCTCTATGGGTGGCGGTTGCCATGGACAGACCGGCACCGTTCAAGATGGTCGTGGGCCACGCCTTCTTCTTTGATGAGACCGGCCAGAAGATGTCGAAAAGCAAGGGGAACATAATCGGCCCGGATGACATCTATAACAAGTACGGCGCTGACGTGCTGAGAATGTGGTTTACGTATGCCGATTTCAGGCAAAAGATGTATGCGTCGGCCAACATTCACGAACAGGTCGCGGATGCATACAGGAAGATCCGCTTTACATGTCGCTTCATGCTGCAGAACCTGGCGGACTTCGACCCAAACAGCGACGCCGTGCCCTATGCGGAGATGGCGGAGGTGGACAGGTGGGCGCTCGCGCGGGTGCAGTGGCTGGTTGACCGCATGACGCGCGCCTTTGACAACTGGGACCTGCATCTGTTCTACCACGAGGTGCACGCGTTCTGTGTCACCGATCTGAGCGCGTTCTACATCAGCGTATGCAAGGACCGGCTCTACACGGACTTGCCTGACGCCAGGGACCGGCGGTCGGCCCAGACGGCTTTGTGGGCGATACTCAATGCGCTGACGATGATGATGGCGCCGGTGTTGACCTTCACGTCCGAGGAGCTATGGCAGCACATGCGCGGGATTGACCCGACGCTTCCCGAAAGCGTACAACTCAACGACTGGCCCCAAGTCACCGAGCAGCTCTACGACAGGGAGCTTCTGGCGCGGTGGGACCGGTTCATGCGGGTCCGCCAGCGGGCGATGGCCGCCCTGGAGGACGCCAAGGCTCGCGGCGAATGTGAAAATCCGCTGGAAGCAAGACTGTTCGTGTATGCGGAGGATGATGTCCGCCGGTTCCTTGAGAGCTTCGGGCGGCTGGAGACGCTGATGATCGTGTCGGCCGTGGAATTCCGACCGGTTTCCGAGGTGGCAGGTGAAGAGGTCGCCGATGGCGTATATGTGACGGCACAGCTCAATGCAGGCGAGAAGTGCGAGCGCTGCTGGATGCGGCTGGAGTCAGTAGGCAGCGATCCCTGCTACGAGGGTCTGTGTTCGCGGTGTGCTGAGCGGGTGGCCGCGTTGGAGCCGGCCTGAAGACGAGAGCTGCGATGTGCCCTTGCCGGTCCTGTGCCAGGCAGGGGCGCCGTCGTAGGCGCGGGCACAGGCATCCGGTCGCGTAGTGTCTTCAAGGAGGACGTGCAAATGACGCGCAAACGCAAGCTGAATACCAGGGGGTTCAAGAAGGCCTTGGAGGCCGAGAAGGCCCGCCTGGAAGATCATATCCGGCGCCTGGAAGATCAAGTCTCGGGTCGCGATCCTCTGAACCGTGATGTGGCGGCCAGGGACTTCGACGAGCTCGGCGGAGACGCGGCTCTTGATACCGCCGAACGCGGGCAAGTTGCGGCCATCGGCGACAACTTGCGTGATATCCTCGTCGCTGTCAACAACGCCCTAGAGAAGATAGAGGGTGGGACCTACGGCATCTGCGATCGCTGTGGGAAAAACATCCCCAAGTCGCGTCTGGAATTCCTCCCCTATGCAACCATGTGCGCCAAGTGCCGGAAGGAGCTGTCCGGCTGATGGCCGATGACAGCGCAGGGCCCCCCGGCAAGGCCGTCAGCGCCCGCGCAATCATGACATTCTACGTGATAGCCCTGCTGGTTCTCGCAGTTGACCAGCTGACCAAGTCGGCGGCGGTTCACCTTGGGGTCGAGGGAGAGCAAGTGCGACTGCTCGGCCCGGTCGTGAGCTTCAGCTTGCGGCATAATACCGGCGCAGCGTGGGGGCTATTCGGCTCCGGTGGGCAATGGCTGACGTACCTAACGACAGCGATGGTCATAGGCCTGTTCATTGCCGGCCTCGAGGCCCCATTGATGGCGCCTTACCTGCGCAGAGCGTTGCCGCTGCTGTTGGGGGGAGCGCTGGGCAACCTCCTTGACCGCCTGCGGCTCGGGGCCGTCGTTGACTTCATTGATCTAAATGTATGGCCCGTGTTTAATGTCGCCGACATCGCCATAGTCGCCAGCGCCGTGCTTATCTGCTACCATCTGCTGCTTGAGGGGCGAGGAGCCCCCCAGCTACCTGCGGCAGTAGAGGAGGATGACGAATGCGATCAGTCCTGATCGAGCTCGGCCCGTGGAGTTGGACCGCTATCCCAATCATCTGGGTGGCGGTCATGGCATTCGTGTTTCTATGGCATCGGCTGGAAAGCGGAGAGAGCGGAGAGCGGCTTCGCGGCGTTGAGCTGCTTGGGTCGGCGGCGATCTCACTGCTCGTCGCCCTGCTGCTCTTCTACCTCGTGAATCGCTTCGCGCCATTGTCCATCAAGGCCTATGGCGTGATGATGCTGGTCGCTTTCACCGCGGGCACGACATGGACGGTGTACTCGGCTCGTGAGGGGGACATCAGGGGGGCGGGGGTCATAGATGTGGCTCTCGGCGCGTTGATCGGCGGCATCGTCGGCTCGCGCGTTGTCTATGTGCTGCTGAACCTGGAGCAGTTCTCCAGCATATCAGACATGCTCGATGTCTGGTCCGGAGGGCTGTCGTTCCACGGTGGCGTGGCCGGTGCCGTGATTGTGGTGTACATCTACTGCCGGCATCACGGCTACGGCTTCCCGCGCGTCGCCGACCATCTGGCTCCCGGTATCGCCCTCGGCTACAGCTTTGCACGCATCGGCTGTTTCCTCAACGGTTGCTGCCACGGCGTGCCGACCGACCTCCCATGGGGCGCGGTCTTCCCGGCCAACAGCGCATGCAGCACCCCTGGGATTCCGGTGCATCCTACTCAGTTGTACGCTTCCGCGCTCAGCCTGGTGATATTCGCCATACTTGTGTGTCTGCGCCCGCGCATGAGGCGATTCGGGCATCTCTTCCTCACCTATCTGATGCTGTACTCCGTCATGCGGTTTGCCATGGAGTTCAGCAGAGCGGGGGCGACGGCCGACGTGCTTGCCCAGGGCTTCTTCATGACGCGCGCCCAGCTCGCCAGCATTCTCATATTCCTGGCCTGCGGAGTGCTCATCGCAACTACCCGGCCGCGGAAGTCCCCCGACGAGTAGCGACGACAGCATGACCCCGATAGGCGAAAACCGCACCTATACCGTACCGACGGAGTTGGCAGGCCGGCGTCTGGATGCTTGCTTGGCCGCGCTGGCCGCCGATCTGTCGCGCACCGCGGTCAAACGGCTGATTGGCGGCGGACACGTTTTCCTGGACGGGGACGCCGCCAGGCCGTCATCTACGGTCCAGGCCGGCCAGCGCATCGAAATAACCATTCCCCCACCCGAGCGATTGGATGTGCAAGCACAGGATCTGCCGCTTGATATCGTCTATGAGGACGAGCACTTGCTGGCGGTCAACAAGCCACCCGGAATGCCCGTACACCCGGGACCGGGACACGAGCGGGATACACTGGTCAACGCCCTGGTCGGCTACTGCGATACGCTAAGCACAGCAGGCGGAGAGATTCGGCCCGGAGTGGTGCATCGGCTGGACCAGGATACTTCCGGGCTTGTACTGGTGGCCAAAGAGGATCAGGTTCACCGCGAGCTATCTGCAGCTATAGAGCGCCGGGACGTGAAGCGGACCTATGAGGTGCTGGTGTGGGAGGTCCCGGCTCAGCGGAGGGGTCGCACTGTTACCCGCTTCGGCCGCCACCCCCATCATCGCACGCTGATGAGTGTGTTGGAAGAAGGCGGGCGCGAGGCTATCACCGACTACCAGTTGCAGGAGGAGTATCGCTGGTCGTGGGCCGAGCCGGGAACAAGACCGAGGACGCGACAGGCCGGCTACCTGTTGTGCAGCTTGCAGACGGGGCGTACGCACCAGATCAGGGTCCACATGGCGCACCTGGGGGTGCCGGTCATCGGCGACGCTGACTACGGCGACATCCAGCGTGACGCGGGCGGACCTGAGGAACTGAACCGGCTCGTAGCCGCCCTCCGCGGCCAGGCACTCCACGCCGCGCAGTTGCACTTCGTCCACCCGGTGACCGGTGAACAGATGCAGCTACGAGCGACGGCTCCGCCGCCCTTCGCCGCCCTCCATGCGTGGCTGCGGTTGCATGAAGTCTGAGAAGTGACGTTATTCCGACAGCAGCCTCGCCTGTGTGATTGCGCCGCTGCCGAACCGCTCGATAATCCGGTCACACGCTCGGTCGAGGCTGTGAGCCTGCAAAGGCGCATCCTCAAAGAGGTTGAGTTGTATCGGACTTGCGCCATCGCTTAAACTGCTGATAGCCACGCCAATCAGCCGAACACGCTGAGCGCCCAAGTCCGTCTTCTCCAGCAGTTTCCCGGCGGTCTCGTATATCGTCTGCCAGTTGTCAGTGGGGTGCTTGAGGCTAAGGCCGCGAGTGATTGTCTTGAAGCTGGAGAACCTGAGTTTGAGGGTCACGGTTCTGCCCAGTGAGCGCTGCCCGCGCAGGCGGCGAGCCAGATTGCCGGCCATGGACAGCAGTTGCAGTCGCAGGTAGTGCCCATCGCGGCTGTCCTCCTGCAAGGTCATCTCCTCACTGACCTGTTTGCAGGTGTATCCCTCCCGATACTCGCTCACTTCGTCGCTGCTCTGACCCCGGCTGGCTCGATACAGGTACAGCCCCAACTTCCCGAACTCCTTTTCCAGCAAGATAACCGGCATGCGACGCAACTGCCCGATGGTCGCGATGCCCATGTGATTGAGGCGTTTGCGGATCGCCTCCCCTATCCCCCACAAGCGGGAAACCGCCAGATCATCCAGCACAGCCGGGAGCCGGCAATCGCGTATCCACTTCAGACCATCGGGCTTGTCCCAATCGGACGCCATCTTGGCCAGCAGCCGGTTGCTCCCCAGGCCGATCGAGATGCTGATGCCGAGTTGCTCCCTGATCCTCTGCTTGATCTGTGTTGCGACCTCAAGCGGCCGCCCAAACAGCCTTTGTGTGCCGGTGATGTCGAGATATGCTTCGTCTATGGAGAGCGGCTCGACGCGCGGCGTATAGCTCAGGTAAATCTGCAGGGCCTGGTCCGAATAGCGCCTGTAGAGCTCGCCATTGCCGGGCAGAAACACGGCTTGGGGGCACAGTTGCCTGGCTTGCCACATCGGCATCGCTGAATGTACCCCGAATTCCCTGGCTTCATAGGAGGCCGCTGACACCACTCCTCTGCCGACTATCCCACCAACAATGACGGGCCGATTGCGGTACTGCGGATTCTCGACTTGCTCCACGGATGCGAAAAACGCATCCATGTCGGCGTGAAGAATGGTTTTCTTGCCCATAGTCCTGCGCTCCACTAAGCGGCAAAATGACGCAAGGCTGTCGTCTAGCGCACATGTTGTTATCAAACATTTGTTCGATTACTGTAGCATTTCCGCCGGTGGTTGTCCAGTCTCCAGGGGAGAATCCTACTGACAACCTCGTGACAAATGCCACACGAATCGGCTAACATTTCCTATGAGGGGTTAGATTGTCGTTGGCCGATGTTGTATAATGCCGAAACGCAATCGCATGCCGCTATTAATGCAATACGGGGTGTAGCTATCTTGCGATACTCCAGTCACCGCACCACGCGAACCGTGTTGGCTCCGTCTGCTGCAATACTGGCGTTGACAGCAGCGATGTTGATCCTGATCCCTGGCTGCAGACAGAGAGAAGACCTGGCATCCCTCAGCCCGGATATCAAATCAACCGCGGACCGCTACGGTCCGGCCGCGGCCCTGGCAATGGCTCAGGACCGGGCCGATAAGGAGCCGACAGCCAGGAACTACGAGCGTCTGGCCCAGGTCTACACTTTGACGGAGCAGTTGGACGAGGCCATAAAGGCGCTGCAGAAGGCGCTGGAACTGGACCCCGACTACCCGCGCGCGGTCATCGGCATGTCCATAGTGAAACTGCGCCAGAACAGGCCCGCTGAAGCACAGGAGCTTGCCGAGCGGCTGTTGGATGACAAGTTCGCCGGTCCTCAAGAGGCGCAGGTTACACTCATCCGCGCGCTGTTGGGCCAGCAGAAGGCCAAGCAAGCCTATGGGACGTCGCAAATGGCCGTCAAACAGCATCGCGACTATGGCCCCCTCTACTATGCTCTAGGCGACAGTGCCCTGGCCGTCGGCAAGGTGGCGGAAGGCGAAAGTGCCTACCGCGAAGCCATCAACATTGACCCGGGCGAGCGGCGCTACCGGCAGGCGCTGATCGTCGCTTTGGTTAGGGCCAAGAAGATTGACGAGGCCGTAGAAATGGCGCAGCAGACGCAGGAGCAGTACCCCGAGAGCCCGACCATCCAGTTCATCGCCGGCAGCGTTTACTCACAAGCAGGCAACACCAAGGCGGCGATTAAGGCCTACGAGGAAGCCCTGCTGCTGCGTCCCGACATGGCGCCGGCGGCCAACAACCTGGCACTCACACTCGCAGAGCGCGGCGAGCAGTTGACCAGGGCGCAAGAACTCGCCAGCAAGGCGCTACGGCAGGACCCCAACAACAATGCGTATGCCGACACGCTGGCCTGGACCTGGATACGCGCCGGCAAGTACGCCGATGGCATCAAGCTGCTCGAGACGGTTGTGAAGTACTGGCCCGAGAGCCCGGCTCCCAGGTACCATTTGGGATATGCCCTGGTTAAGACGGGCAAGACTGAACGGGGCAAGGCTCTACTGAAGCAGGCGGCGGCCGCCGATGATCGCCCTGATGTCGCCAACGCCGCGAAGGAAGTCCTTGCCGGCCTCTAGGCGTAGGAGACATCAAGCGAACCCGCAGTCAGTAGCAAGGAGTTCCACGCAGACCAGGAGCGCGAGTGTATGTGCTGTCGGGCTCTTCTGCTCTCCGGAGGGCCATACCAGACTGGAGCAAGGCGAGGCTGTGCTGGTGGGTAGGGACCTGACCCGCGATGTCCTGCCGCGGTCCAGCTTGGCACTGCTGGAGTGACAGAGCTTGCGCTGCACATAGTGCCCGCCACGACCTTGCACAATGTCGCAGTTCAGGATATCATAGGACCCAACTTTGGGGCGGTTCCCCGGAGTAGCCCGGGATCTCCAGCCGGCTCAATAGCTCGGTTCCCCCTTTAGCTGCAGAAGTAGAGCGGCGAAGCAACTGAAACAGGGGCGGCGACAGATACGGCGCCCGCAATACTTGACAACTTGCGATCGGACGAGCCCGCATGTGCAGCATCAAACCGTCGCCTGGCACCAAGTCGCATCGCACGGCGCATGTGCAGGAGGCAACGCCTGCAGTCTGCACAGGAGCCGTGCTTATCATACAAAGGCCACATGAGGAGCCCGCAGAAAGGAAGTACGACAATGCGTTTGGCAAAGAGCTTCGAAAGGCTGGGCAGTGAAACCGCTTTTGAGGTGCTGGCGAGAGCCAGGCAGCTCGAAGCCGAGGGTAGGGAGATCGTTCACCTCGAGATCGGCGAGCCCGATTTCGACACCCCACAGCACATCATTGACGCCGCGTGTGATGCACTGAACAGCGGCTGGACCCACTACGGGCCTTCTGCGGGCGACCCGGAATTCCGCGCCGTCATAGCGGAACACATCAACAAATCCAGGGGCACAGACTACGCACCGGAGAATGTCGTTGTCGTCCCCGGCGCCAAGCCGATTATCTACTGGGGCATCACGGCGATTGTTGACCCGGGCGACGAGGTCATCTACCCGAACCCCGGATTTCCCATCTACGAGTCGATGATCAACTTCGTGGGCGGCAAGGCGGTCCCTATTCCGCTGTTGGAGAAGATTGACTTCCGCCTGGATGTCGAGCAGTTGATAGAGCTGGTAACCGACAGGACCCGTATGATCATCATCAACTCGCCGCAGAACCCGACGGGCGGCGTGCTGACCCAGGAGGACCTGGAGGCTATCGCCGAAGTGGCCATCAAGAACGATATCGTGGTCATGTCGGACGAGCCTTACGAGCAGATCCTGTACGAGGGCGAGCATCACAGCATCGCCGCCGTTGACGGCATGCGCGAGCGCACCATCATCCTGGACTGCTTCTCCAAGTCATTCGCGATGACCGGCTGGCGGCTGGGCTACGGTGTGTGCAACGCCGAGCTGGCCGCGGCCATCGCCAAGTTCGAGACCAACTGCAACTCCTGCACGGCATCATTCGTGCAGCGTGCCGGCATCGCCGCCTTGCAGGGGCCGATGGACGAGACCAAGAAGATGGTTGGCATCTTCAAGGAGCGCCGTGATGTGATTGTGGACGGTCTCAACGCCATTCCGGGCATTAGCTGCCTGCGACCCAAAGGCGCCTTCTACGTGTTTCCCAATGTCACGGAAACAGGCTACGACTGCCGCGAGTTGGCCAAGAAGTGCCTTGAGGAGGCGGGTGTGGCGTGTTTGGCAGGCACGGCCTTCGGCCAGTACGGCGAGGGCTACCTGCGGTTCTCATACGCTAACTCGGTCGAGAACATCCGCAAGGCACTGCAGAACATCGGCGAGATGCTGAGTTAGACCGACCTACACAGGGTCCTACGAGCAATCAACATCAGAATTCGTAACGCCGGGCTGCAGATTGAGATGCAGCCCGGCGATTTCACAGGTAGAAGTCACATTCCGCAGCCACCGGCGCGGACCCGCCTGGTGAGCTTGCAGTCCCTGGAAAGGAGGTCCGGACATGCTATTCCCATCGCGCATGGAACGATTGGGCACCGAGAAAGGTTTTGAGGTGTTGGCCCGGGCCCGGGAGCTGGAAGCTCAGGGCAGGGACATCATCCATCTGCAGGTAGGGGAGCCGGACTTCGACACCCCTGAGCACATCCGGCAGGCAGCCTGCGAGGCCATCAACAGCGGTCATACGCACTACGGGCCGCCCGCCGGCGATCCCGAGCTTCGCGCTGCGGTGGCCGAGCATGTGAGCAGGACCCGTGGCGTGAACTACACCCCCGAACAGATAGTCATCGTCCCCGGCGGCAAGCCGGCCATCTTCCTTGGCATCATGGCGCTGGTAGAGGCCGCCGATGAGGTCATCTGCCCCAATCCCGGCTACCCGATCTTTGAGTCCGTAG
>CAZJVY010000044.1:30207-31498 GCA_964549395.1 uncultured Armatimonadia bacterium
GTAGTCAACTTCGTCGGCGGGAGACCTGTGCCGATAATCCTACGCGAACAGAACGAGTTCCGCCTCGACGTCAACGAGCTGGTTGATCTGGTCACCGATAGGACCTCGGTCATCGTGTTGAACTCGCCGCAGAACCCGACGGGCAGTGTACTGACGAAGGAGGACCTGGAGGCGATCGCCGAGGTCGCCATCAGGAACGACATCACAGTAATGTCCGACGAGACATACGAGAGCATCATCTACGAGGGCGAGCAACACAGCATCGCGGCGGTTGACGGCATGGCCGAGCGCACCTTCATACTTGACTGCTTCTCCAAGTCATTCGCCATGACCGGGTGGCGGCTGGGGTTCAGCGCATCCAGCGGAGAGCTGGCCGACGCGATGACCAGGCTGCAGATCAACGCCAATTCCTGCACCAACAGCTTCGTACAGCGCGCGGGGATCGCCGCTCTGCGCGGCCCCAGAGATGCCACTCTCGCGATGGTCTCCGCATTCAGGAAGCGGCGCGATGCCACTGTGGAAGGCCTCAACGCCATACCCGGCATGTCCTGCCTGCTCCCCCATGGTGCCTTCTACGCCTTCCCGAATATCGCAGGTACAGGATATGCCAGCGAGGAACTTTACCAGAGGCTGCTGGATGAGGCGGGGGTGGCTTTGCTGCCCGGGACCGCGTTCGGCGAGCATGGCGAGGGCTATCTGCGGCTCTCATACGCCAACTCTCTGGAGAACATCAACGAGGCACTGGCACGTATCAGCCGATTCCTGAGCTAGGCTTCATTTGGAGTGCCTCCCCGCGCGGAAGCGCACGACCTGACTTCACGGCGTCTGAGGACGGTGGGCGATGGTCCTGGTCATGTGTGCCAATGCAGGGATTGACCGCACCTACGAGGTGGAGAACTTCGCCCTGGGTGCTTACCATACACCACGGCGCTTCCGTGCCGATGCAGGTGGCAAGGGTGTCAATGTCGCGCGCAGTCTGCGCGCGCTGGGGCTGGAGGTCGCCCTGGTCGGATTTGCGGGCGGGATGTCGCGACAGTTCATTGCCGGACGGCTCGCCCGTCAGAATATCGTCACCGACCTTGTGCCCATCGGCGAGGATTCGCGGCTGTGCATCAACATCGTTGACCCCGTCCACAAGTCACAAACCCGGGTTGATGAAGTCAGCCCGCTTGTCACGCCTGATGAGGTCGCGCGACTGAAGAGGCAGTGGTGGCGGCTGCTCGAGCGCGTGGAGTTGGCCATCATCTCCGGAAGCGCACCGCGGGGCGTCCCGTTTCATTTCTACGCTGAG
>CAZJVY010000045.1:0-31314 GCA_964549395.1 uncultured Armatimonadia bacterium
CTCTTAATCCCAAGGTCGAAGGTTCGAATCCTTCTCGGCCCACCAATTGTTGACTTCGGACGCTCATGTGAGGCCGTTTGCCGGTATCCCGGTGCGAAAGCCGTCGCGGTCTGCATGGCCAACTCAGTGGGCGCGTGATGGAATTGGCATACATGCATGACTTAGGATCATGTGGGGCAACCCATGGGAGTTCGAGTCTCCCCGCGCCCACCAACTCGGTTTTCACCACTTGCCAACACGAGTAGCACTGGTGCCGGAGCCGCTGCATGATACCGCACCGCAACCCACCTCCCAGCTTGCGCGCGTGCGGCGGAATGCGTTGCCTGGGTTGAGAAACAGAATGGCATAGACGTTTCGGGCCGCAGTGCACGGTGCCGTGCGGCGGCCGTGACAGGAGCGATTCAATTGGATGTTCACAAGACGGAACTCCCTGGCAGCCGGGTCGAGCTGAAGGTGCAACTGGCCGCCGACGAAGTGGACGACGCTTACGCAGCAGTGTTCCAGGAACTGTCCGATCGGGGAGGAATTCCCGGGTTCCGGCCGGGCAAGGCGCCTGCAGCCATCATCCGCCGCCGTGTCAATGAGGACACGCTTCAGGAACTGGCGTGGATGCGCCTCGTTGAGCAGCACTATCCGGAGATTGTGGAGACCGAGGAGCTTGAGCCGCTTACGGATCCGAGCTTTCCTGACCTGGAGAGTCTCGATTTCGGAGAGAACAGACCGGTCTCCTTTACGGTGAGCATGACCGTGCGGCCGCGACCCAAGATTGAGCAGTATAAGGGGCTGCACGTCTTCAAGCCGTCCGCTGAAGTGACCGAAAAAGGTATAGACGAAGCGCTGGAAGAGCTACGTGAGGCGGCCGCCGAGGAAGTCGAGACGGAGCGCGTTGAGGTGGCCGAGGGAGATATTGTCACTGCAACTCTGACAGTGATAGGCGAAGAGGCGGATGAGCCGCTGAGCGAAGGTGAGCAGGAGTTTGCCATCGGCAGCGGCAAGTACAGCCCCGCCATTGACGCCGAGATGGTGGGCAAAAAGATCGGCGACACCGTCAACGTTGAGCACACATACCCCGACGACTATGATGATGCCGACCTGGCAGGCAAGCAAGTCGCGATCTGTGCGACGATAGATCAGATCATGGAGCGGAGGCTGCCTGACCTTGATGATGAGTTCGCCAAGAGCCAGGGCGACTTTGAGAGCCTTGTGGTGCTCAGGGAGGTCATTTCCGAGCAACTGGCACGCCAGCTTGAGGACCGCGCACGGCAGGAAGTGGAGAACAACGCGCTGACCGCCATCCTGGCGGGGACGCAGGTTGACCTGCCGGAGAGCCTGGTGGATCAGATTGCAGCCGGCGGATTCGACCGATTCCAGCAAAGACTGGAGGCGGAAGGCCTTTCCCTTGAAGCGTTTACCGAGATCGCCCAGGTGTCGGAAGATGACGTCAGGGCAAACGAACGGGTTCGCGCAGAAGCCGCGCTCAAGCTGGAGCTAACACTGGCCGAGATCGGGCGCTTGGAGGACATGGAGTTGACCGACGACGACCTCGAGGCCGAGATCAAGCGCTTCGCGGCGGTCGTCGGCGCAGACGAAGGTTTCGTCCGGCAAGCTCTCGGCGTTCAGGACGGCCTTGAGGAGGAACTCCGCGAGCGCGCGTTGCGGAACAAGATAGTCGGTTTTATCGTTGACAACAGCGAGGTTGAGGAGGTTGCGCGCGAGGACTACGAAGAAATCAAGCAGCGCGAGCGTGAGAAGCTCGAAGAACGGGCCAAGGCGGTCGCGGAAGCTGAGGAAGCCGTTAGTGAGGAGACGACGGAGGACAACGGTGGCCTTCAGCCCGAGGGGGATGCAAGCGCCGAAAGCGCAACCGAAAAGACCGACGAACAACCAGCATCCGGCGAGGGCGACGAGTAGTCAGTACGCCGAGGCAGTTCAGAAAGGACAGGGCATGTACGTACCCAATGTAATCGAACAAACCCCGCGCGGGGAACGCCTCTATGACATTTTTAGTCGGCTGTTGCGCGAGCGGATCGTCTTCGTGGGCACACCCATTGACGACATGGTCGCCAGCATGGTCATAGCGCAACTGCTGTTCTTGCAGGGGGAAGACCCGACCGAGCCGATCTCAATGTACATCAATTCACCGGGCGGTTCGGCTTCCGCAGGATTGGGCATATATGATACAATGCTGTACATTACGCCGGAGGTGCACACCTGGTGTGTGGGGATGGCCGCCAGCATGTCAGCAGTTCTGCTTGCGGCCGGCGAACCGGGCTATCGGTACGCTCTGCCTCACGCAAAGATGCTGATCCATCAGCCGTGGTCTTACGGCATTTCGGGACAAGCTAGCGACGTGGCGATACAGGCCGAAGAGATCATCAAGACGCGCAGCACCCTCAACAGCATCCTGGCTCAGCATACGGGGCAGGACGTCACCACGGTTGAGCGCGATACCGAGCGTGACTTCTACATGACCGCAGACGAGGCCAAGAAATACGGTCTCATAGACGTGATAGCCGAAAAGCAGCCACAGCCTGAAGACGCCTGATCACACACAGAAATCTATGCGGGAACTTCTAGGAGCGAGAGGCCATGGATATCAATAGCTCCGGGGGCGGCGATGACGGACGCCATCTGCGGTGTTCCTTCTGCGGACGGGAGAAACCCACACAGGTCAAGCAACTCATCGCCGGGCCGGGTGTATACATCTGCAAGGAATGCGTCGCGCTCTGCAACCAGATAATCCGTAACACCGAGCAACAGAGCCTCGCCGAGGGCCTGGCCGATACGCGAGTGCCCACTCCGCAGGAGATCTACGACCACCTCGGCCAGTACGTGATCGGGCAGGAGCGCGCACGGCGGGTTGTATCCGTGGCTGTCTATAACCACTTCAAGCGGATCCGCCTGGGTTACGGGGACGATGACGTGATGGTGGACAAGAGCAATGTTCTCCTCGTCGGCCCCACAGGCTGCGGCAAGACCCTCATCGCACAGACGCTGGCCAAGTTGCTGGATGTCCCCTTCACCATCGCAGATGCCACCTCCGTCACCGAGGCGGGATACGTAGGTGAGGATGTCGAGAACATCCTGCTGCAGCTGTTCCTGGCCGCCGACGGGGACATTGAGCGCACCGAGCGGGGCATTGTGTACATTGACGAGATTGACAAGATCGCCCGGCGCGCCGATAACCCCTCCATTACCAGGGACGTTTCCGGCGAAGGTGTGCAGCAGGCACTCCTGAAGATACTTGAGGGTACCGTCGCCAATGTGCCCCCCCAGGGCGGCCGGAAGCACCCACAGCAGGAGTTCCTGCAGATTGACACCAAGAACATTCTCTTCATCTGCGGCGGCGTGTTCGACGGACTGGTGGATATCATCAGGAAGCGGACACATAATCGGGCCATCGGCTTCGGCGCCCATCACGATGCCGACAGAGAAGCGACGGATGACGAACTGCTGGGTATGGTGTTGCCGGAGGACCTGGTCAAGTTCGGCATGATTCCGGAGTTTGTCGGCCGCCTCCCAACGATCGCGACTCTGGAACACCTCAACGTTGAGGCCCTGCAGCGGATTCTCGTCGAACCCAAGAACGCACTGGTGCGGCAATACCGCAGACTGCTGTCGCTGCTCGACGACGTGGAGCTCGAATTCGGCGAAGAGGCCACGCACGCCATCGCAGAGGCCGCAATCGCGAAGAAGACCGGCGCGCGGGGCCTGCGCACTATCATTGACGACATCATGCTTGACGTGATGTTTGATGTGCCATCTGACGCCGCGGTGGTCAAGTGCACGATCACTGAGGAGACGGTGCGAGAGGGCAAGCCGCCCGTGCTTGAACGCGACGAGCGCAGGTCCGCTCGCGAGACAGCATAGGCATCAATTCACCGCAGAAGGCAGACCGAATGGGGTTTGCATCGGCTACGGTCTGGACGGCCGTAGCCGATTCCGTATCACCGACAGATTGACCTGCATGGCCGAGCGCGTTCCTGTGCAGTCGGGAGCCGTTCTGGGCCGTGATGCGGGGCAGCTTGACACTGAATTCTGGCGGCCCGTATAATCATAGTTGATACACGCGGTATGTTTGGCGAGAAGGAGGACCTGGCAGCATGCAAGAGAAGCGCGATACTGCGCCTGAAGAGAAGCAGGCCGGGCCGGAAGCGGAACAAGCCCGTGCAGAAGCTTCGACTGAGAAGGCGAAGGCACCGCAGGTCTCGCCCGCCGTAAAGCCGGGGCCGCTGGCCAGGGCCTGGCAGGCGTGTTGCGCACCATTTGCCAACATCAAGCTGCCCGTCTGGAACATCCGGCTGTTCAGTTGGCTGCTGCTCCTTCTCATCGTGCTAGTCTTCCTATTGAGCAACTGGTCGCCGATGAGGTTTTACTTCTTCGGACTGTGGTTTGAGCTACCCAAGGCGCTCTCCATACTGGTGCTCTTGCTGGTCGGCCTCCTGGCCGGTTGGCTCATGCGATTCCCCAAGCAGAAGAGAGCTGAGTGAATTGCCACCGAGGCGCGTCCGCGGGAATCGAATGCGTGCGATATCGCCGCTCGTGTGCTTCTCACTCACGGTACCGTTTGCTCTGGTACTTAACAGCGCACGTGTCACCGTCACCACCCAGCTATACTGCGACGGCACAGGCCTGCGGCAAGTGTCTGCTGAGGCGGACAGCTACTTCAGCAAGTCCCTTGACAAGTGGGTGCGCGACGTCGAGGCCGGGGCAAAATGGCAGGAGGGGTGGCGGGAAGAGAGCAAGACGAAATCCACCACGACCGTCACGTGGAACTTCATCGCGAACCACATGCAGGAGATAGGCCAATCCGGCACGCCGCAGATCGCCGACGTATTCCAGGACCCGCTCTCGATCTACACGACCTACACCTGGAGCGAGCGAGTCAGCCTCAAGTACCGCTACGATACAAACCAGGCGGAGGCGAAGGCGGGGGGACATTGCCTGATCTATCACGTGGCGATGCCGGGGACGATTACCGAAGCCGTTTCCACGCCGGTGACCAAAGGCGGTGGGCACACAACCGGTCGCCAGGTCGTGTTCGTACTGGATGCCAGCGTTCCCGAGTACAATGTTGTAGTGACCGCCAGGGCGGTAAGGTGGGGCTACCTGGTGCTAGTGGCCTACCTTGCGCTCTTCATCGCCTATCACCTTGCCAGCTTTGTAGTAAGGCGCCTGCGCAGCAGGCCAAAGCGGATCTGAGCGGGGATTCCAGCCCACTGTTGAATGTAGCCGCGGTGAGCAACCACCGCGGCTTATGTTAATTCTGACCTTGCGGCACGGAGTTGATACCTGTGATTGACTTGCGCAGCGATGTGAAGACTGTGCCCACCCCTGAGATGCTGCAGGCCATGATCGCCGCGGAGGTCGGCGACGATGTCGCCGGCGAGGACCCGGCAGTAAATGCCCTGCAAGCCCACTGCGCGGAGTTGCTCGGAACCGAGGCCGCACTTTTCGTGACTGCCGGTACGCAAGGGAACCTCGTGAGCGTCTACTCGCTCATCCGCCCCGGCGAAGAGCTGATCTGCCACGAGAAGGCGCACATCTATCACTACGAACGCAGCGGCATGGCGGCCGTCTGCGGGGCTCTGGTCAGGCCGATACCGGGGGCACTGGGGACGCTTGACCTGGACCGGCTGGCCGACACCCTCAGCGCCGGTGACCTGCACCGTCAGCGAACAGGCCTCGTGTGCCTGGAGAACACGCACAACAACTGCGGAGGCACCGCGCTAACGGTCGAGCACACCCAAGCCGTTGCGGATCTCGCTCATGACTATGGCGTGCCTGTGCACATAGACGGCGCGCGCATATTCAACGCGGCCGTGGCTCTTGGTGTGGATGTCGCTGACCTGGTCGCACCGGCTGACACCATCACTTTCTGCTTCTCGAAGGGTCTCGGAGCGCCGGTTGGCGCCATGGTTTGTGGGTCGGCTGAGGTCATACAGAGGACCCGCGAAGCGCGCAAGCTCTTCGGCGGCGGCATGCGGCAGGCGGGCATACTGGCCGCTGCGGCGATGTGGGCCCTGGAGCACAACGTGCCCAAACTGGCGGATGACCACCGCCGAATTCGTCAGATCGCCGCAACGCTTGCGGCTCTGCCGGGCATCGAGGTCGATCTGGATAGCGTACAGACCAACATGGTGTATTTCAGGGTGGAGCGGGAGGATATCGGCGCCCCAAGACTGTGCGAGCGTCTGGCTGATTACGACATCAAAGCCTATGCGCGTGACGAAACGCTGATCCGCCTTGTCACACACGTACAGGTTACGGACGCAGATGCTGACGCGGTGTGCGGGGCCTTGCGCGAGATTCTCGCGTAGAAGGGGCAGGTAGTGCTGACGAGGACCTTCTTGCACCTCCCCGGTACCGGCCCCAAGACGGAGCCGCGCTCCGGTCGTGCGGCTCGATTGGCTGCGGGAAGGCGCCTTCTTGCGTGAAGCCAGTCGGCGGCATTCCGCAAGGGCGCCGGTTCACCCGCGAGGAACTCTCGAGGAAATTCACGAAGGAAGCAGCACCATGAGCGCCCAAACACAACCGCCGCCAGTTGTGGAGACCGAAATGGCCGCTCGGAATGTGGCCGTCCCCTGCACTTGCGTTGGACAGCCGCGTGGCCGCGTCCCCAAGCCGTACGGCATCTTCGCCAGTGCCTTCATGCTGGATTTGTCGGTGGCTTGCGCGGGCCTGTCGCTGCAGTTCCTGGCAGTCGGCATGGGAGCGCTGCCGCGAGTGCTCGGCATGTTGGGCGCGTTCGGCAGTGCTGGCTACGCTGTCACGTGCGTTCTCGCCGGCGGGATCTGCGACCGCATCGGCCGCAAGCGCAGCGCCGCAATCGGCGTGTTCGCAGCGTCCGTCACCTGGATCCTGTATTCGAGGGCGCCCAACCCCTACTGGCTGCTGGCAATGGTTCCGATCGGGGGCGCCTCATTGGGAATGGTGTGGCCGGCCGTACAGGCGTGGCTTGCCGAACGCACGGCTGAAGGCCAGAGGGCGCTCAACAGGAACCTTGGCCTGTTCAACATATCGTGGTCGAGCGGGTTGTTGCTCGGCCCGCTGGTCGCCGGTTACATCTGGCGTGACAGCCTGCCCGCGCTGCCATTCGTCCTGTGCGGGGCGCTGGGCTGTGCGATACTGCTCGTGCTGCTGTTGACGCCCGGCGGCGGACCGGGCGTGCGCCGCGAGACCACAGAAGCCGGCAATGAGAGCGAAAGCCAGGGCACATCCCTCTGGCCCGTCCTTATGAAGCTGGCGTGGCTCGGCAACTTCTCAAGCTGGTTCGCCGGCGCCACCATACAGACGATGTTCCCCAAGCTGGCTCTGGACGCCGAGATGAATTTGAGCCACCGGGTGGTAGGTGTGATCATCTTCTGCTACTGGGGCGCGCTGATGGCCTCCTTCTTTCTGGCCCGCACCACGCAGCGCTGGCAGTTCAAGATGTGGCCGCTGGTGGTCGCGGAGTTCACCTCTATGGGCGCAATGATTGCAGCCACCCTCTGGGCGGGCTCGGCGGCTGCCTTTGGTGCCTGCTTTGCCGTATCGGGGGCTGCGGCGGGTGTGACATATGTCAGCAGCCTCTTCTACAGCATCAACGGGCCGGCTGAGAGTTGCGGCAGGCGCACGGGATTCCATGAGGCGGTGCTGGGGGTGGGTTCGCTGGCCGGCGGTCTGATCAGTGGGGAGGTCGCTACACTACTTGGCCTGCGCGCCCCCTACCTGGCTGTCTCGGCAATCATAGTGCTGGTCATCGTGGTTCAGATTACCGTGTGGGCCAACCGCGTCAGGCACGCTCGACTGTCAGCAGCTGCCACTGCGTGAAACAAGGGGCGACAGAGGATGGGAAATCCGTGCGTGGGGTGATCCTGGCAGCAGGGAAGGGCACACGGATGCTTCCGCTTACCAGGCATCGGCCCAAGCCACTGGTGCCGGTGCTCGACATGCCGATGATCGAGCACATCATCAAAGGGATTGTGGCGGCGGGCGTGGACGAATTGTGTGTGGTGGTCGGCTATAAGGCGGAGATGATCCGGGAGTACCTCGGCGATGGCGAACGGTACGGGGCACAGGTGGTTTACTGCCTCCAAGAGGACTGTGGTGGCACCGGCGATGCCGTGCTGCGCGCGGAGGGCTTCGTGGGCGAACAAGCCTTCTTCCTGTGTTGGGGAGATATCATGGTAGCTCCCGAGAACTACCCCGCAGTGGTGAGCCGGTTTGCGGAGGGTGACTGTGAGGGAGTAGTCGGCGCCAACTGGATTGAGGATCCCTACGAGGGAGCAGCCGTGTATGAGCGGGCCGGTTACCTTGAGAGAATAGTGGAGAAGCCGCCCAAGGGCACGGCGAGCACCCACTATAACAACGCCGGCATCTTTGTGCTCACACCGCAGATCTTCGACGCGCTCAGGCAAATCCCGTTTTCGCCACGCGGCGAGTTGGAGGTCCCCTCCGCGCTCATGGCAATGGTCGAAGCGGGCAGGCATCTGGCCATCCAGGGCCTCGCCGGGTACTGGAATGACGTGGCCCGTCCGGCCAGCGTGCTCAAGTTGCAGCAAATCATGTTAGAGAACCTGTCCAGTGATGGTATACTAATAGCCGAAAACGCGGCAATATCGGCGGACGCAAGACTGGATGCACCGGTGTACATCGGGCCTGATGCACAGGTAGGGGCAGCGCATCTGGGACCGAATGCGGTAGTAGGCAGAGGGTGTCGGATCGCCGACGGTTGCCGCCTGACCGAGACCGCGTGCTTTGCCGGGGCGCGCTGTGGCGCGGGGGCGGTTGCCGAGTACGCGATACTGGAGGAGAATGCCCAATTGCCGGCAGGCTATGAATTGGTCGGCGACGAAGCGGCGCCAGCCTGTCGGCATGGCCGTTGACAGGGTGGTTACGCAGCCTTCGCACTATCCGAATCGCCGACGCATGCCATGTGGGCCATGCGTCTATCGGCCTTCCCTGCTGCGACGCAGCTAGTGATGGCGCAGATGCCGAGGACGATCCAGGAGCCTATGATTGCACACATGGCGTAGAGCATGCCAGATGCCACCCTTCTCTTGACGCAGTATTCAAGTTGATTCATCGGCACATACTGGCGGGCGCCTTAGTGATTTGTTGAGCTTCGCGGAGGTGGGCGGTGCAGACCAGCGGGGGCCATGCCAACATCCGACCGATGGGCCTGGCCGACATCCTTGATGGCTCGATCCGCATGTACCGCCACAACTTCGGATCGTTCCTGGGCATTGTGGCCATCGCGTGGGCGCCGGCGCTGGCGCTGCAACTGTTTTCCACGCACTGGTTCATGTCGGTCTTCATGACCGGCCCACAACCTGACACCGACGCCTTGCCCCTACTTGCCGGTCTGGGTGGCATGTTTCTCGCATCGCTGGCGGTGTACGCCATAGCGGTGCCCCTTGCCGAGGGTGCGCTAATCTGGGCGATCTCGAAACGGTACTTGGGTCAGGCGGTCACCATCACCGATGCCTACCGGGTCGTGCTGTCCAAATTTGGTCAGATACTTCTCGCAATAGTACTCACAGCACTCATTGCTGTCGTCGGCCTGGCATTCTGCGTCATTCCGGGGTTGGTATTCGCGTTCATGCTGTCCTTCACAATCCCTGAAGTCGTGCTGGGCAACCGGAGCGCTGTGGACGCGATTCGCCGCAGTTGGGAGCTTGTCAGCTTTGATTTCTGGAAGGCCGCGCTCACCCTCTTCGTCTTGGGGCTTCTGGTGGCGATGCTCGGCGGAGCTCTGGCCGCTCCGTCTCAGTTCATAACACTGCTGCCGGTTCATCCCGACAGTATGATTCTGCTCTATACGCTCTCGGGAGGGGTGCGGGCGTTGATCCAGGTTGTGCTGCAGCCGGTTCAGATCATCGGCACCATCCTGCTCTACTACGATTTCCGCATCCGCAAGGAAGGCTTCGACATTCAGTTGCTTGCTCAGGCCATCGAGAAGCGGGACACAATCCTGCCGGCGGCCCGGGTCACTGCGGCGGCAGACACTAGCCTGCTGGCTGAGAGCGCGCCTCGATTGCCGCCCAAGATAGATCGCAGCAACGACGGGCAAGGCCTGTAAGCTGGGCGTTGTTGCCGCGCGACCATGGCGAGATTTGGAGGAACATGGAACCATTGTGCGAGGCTGCTGTTTTATATACTGACGGTGCATCAAAAGGCAATCCCGGCCCTGCGGGGGCGGGGTTCGTGCTCTACAGCGAGGACGGAGTAGCCATAGCCCGGGCAGGTATCCCATTGGGGGAGGCCACCAACAACGTCGCCGAGTACCGGGGCCTAATCGCCGGACTTCATGAGGCAAGCGCACGCGGGATAGGGCGAGTGCGGGTCCGAACAGATAGTCAATTGCTGGTGCGGCAGCTCACCGGGCGATACCGGGTGCGCTCGGAGAGGATCAGGCGGTACTATGAATGGGCGCAGCGGCTGGTGGCGCGGTTCGAGGATTTCCAGATCGAGCACATCGCTCGCGAAGACAACGCAGAGGCCGACCGGCTTGCGAGCGATGCGGCCAAGTGTGCGGGTGGGGGTCGTGATGAGCGGAGGGGTTGAGGGGCTCAGGTCAGCCAACTGGATTGTCCAGGACCGGGTTCTGGCGACTGCGCATCCCACTGAAGCTGAGATGGCGCGGTTGGCGGAGCTCGGAATCACCACACTGATCGCTCTTCTGGAGCACCCGCCGGCACAGACCCCCGCCCTCAAGCACGGAATCGTCTACCGCCATCTCACCTACCATGACATGACGCCACCTGCCGAGGAACTAATCAGGGAGTTTGTCAGTCTGGTAGACATGGCGGTCGGACGCGGCGAGAAGGTGGCGGTACACTGCATGGCAGGGCTGGGCCGCACGGGCACATTGCTGTCATGCTACATGGTGCACCGGGGAATGGGCGCGGAAGAGGCGATACGTTATGTGCGGGGGAGGCGGCCCGGCTCCGTACAAACCCGAGCACAGGAACTTGCCGTCAGGCGCTATGCGGACGTAGAGCTGGAATGACGTGAGATAGGCGAACTTGTGGCAATAGGATACGTCCAAATAAACATAACGGCTTAGGGATTACTGTTGACAGGCAAGCAGAGCAGTGCTAATATTATGGTACTGGTGAGTTGGGGGCTTGGTGCAACCGCAGTTGCAGTCTGTGCCTGTCGGCAGTTTGACGGCAGGCCTTTTGTTTGGCAAACATCCCGGCAGCAGCCCATTGCGCCGGCCAGGAGAGGTTAGCGTTTGCAGGGAGCCGCCAAAACTGACACGTAAGGACAATCTGGAATGGAGGAGACCATGAGTCGCCGGAAGTGGACTAGGGAGAGGATTATTCAGACAATCAAGGACTTACATGCGGCAGGCCATTCGCTGAGCACGCGGAGGATGGCCGAACTGGGGTACAGCGGAATGGTGACGACCGCTTACAAGGAGGAGTTCTTCGGGAGCTGGCGCGATGCCATACGAGCCGCCGGGTTGGACCCCAAGGAAGTTTGCAAGCGAAAGCGCAAGTGGACGAGTGAGCGGATCCTGCAGGAGATCGGGAGATTGTATCGCCAAGGCGAGGATCTCTCACACAGCGCCGCGAAGCGCAACCACCAGTATCTCGTAGTCGTGGCCGTTGATGACCGAATGTTCGGGAGCTGGCGCAAGGCGATCGAGGCTGCAGGACTGGACTACGAGGAGATCAGCAAGCACCGTTTCTGGAGCAAGGCTCGGATCATCGAGACAATCAAGGAACTGCATGCCAAGGGCGAGGACTTGAGCCACGAGGCCGCGAAGAACACCCATGGCGCTCTTGTTTCGGCTGCCAGCAGCAAGCGCTACTTCGGAAGCTGGAGAGCCGCCATCGAGGCCGCCGGCATTGACTACGCCACCATTCGCAAGATCAACCGCTGGACGCAGAAGAAGATAATTGATACCATCCGCAGACTCCACGCCGAGGGCAAGTCCGTCAACAACAGCAACATGCGACGTATGGGCTATCGCGGCATGATGGAGGCCGCCAGCCGTGAGAGCAACTTCGGTAGTTGGGCGGCGGCCGTTGAGGCAGCAGGCCTCGACTATGACGCAATCCGGAAGTCGTAGCGATTGCCGCAGATAGCTCGCAATACGACCGCCACAGGCAAGAGCACGGGGCCGCGATGGGTTACGGATGCCGACTGACCCAAAGCGGCCATACGTGTCTTGCTGTGCCGGTGTCAGGTTGCCGGCGACGAGAGCCGGCAGGGCCGATTGTCGTCCCGAGGTCACAGAAGGGTCATGGCCGGTATGGTGCAGATGTTCGTCAATAAGGTTGGGCTTGACTTGCACAGGCGCGCCTTTGTAGTGCTGGCGAACGCAGAGCAATCACGCTACCTGCCGATCCTGATCGGTCCCTTCGAAGCGCGGGCGATTGCCCTCGCAAATGAGGCGCACGAGCGCCCGCTGACCCACGAGCTGACCCACTCGGTGATCCGGACGCTGGGCTATAGCCTGGACCGAATCGAGATTACGAAGCTGGAAGACGGGGTGTTCTTTGCGATGTTGCACCTGAGCCACGACGGTGCAGCCTTGGGAATAGACGCACGCCCCAGTGACGCCATCGCGCTGGCCACCTATGCCAGTGCGCCGATCTTTGTGGCCGAGCAGGTGCTCGACCAGGCCGTGATGCTGAGCGCAGAAGCCGAGGAGAAAGAGAAACAGGAACTTCGCGATCTACTCTCCGGGCTGACAGCGGACGACCGTACCGACGACGAACCCAGCTAGTCCGATCCCCAAACCACTAGGAGGCTCCCCTCGGTGACACAGCCATCCAAGAGGCTCTGGTACTTCATCGGCGTCGTAATCGGTGTGATCCTGATCCAGAAGCTGTTCATCTTCTATACGGACTACCTGTGGTTTGCCGCGCTGGATCAGGGCGCGGTGTTCATGACGATTCTGAAGTCGCGGATTCTGCTGGCAGTGCTCTTCGGCGTCGTCTTCTTTGTGTGGCTTTATGGCAATGCACGTCTTGCACGCAGACCCCTGCCGAAGGACATCACTCTCATAGGTCGGCGCCTGCTGCCCGACGAGGAGAGGCAGCAGATCGAGCAGTATGCTGACCGGACCGTCCTGATCTTCTGCGCCATCGGGGCGCTGATGGTCGCGCTGGTCGCGGCGGGGCACTGGAAGGAATGGCTGCTCTACCTCAACGCGGTGCCGTTCTCCAGCTCTGGCGCGCACAACGACCCGCTTTTCGGCAAAGATGCAG
This sequence comes from uncultured Armatimonadia bacterium, assembly GCA_964549395.1. Lineage (GTDB taxonomy): Bacteria > Armatimonadota > Zipacnadia > Zipacnadales > UBA11051 > UBA11051. The sequence continues at coordinate 13,209 of CAZJVY010000045.1, forward strand.
GCTTCTATGTGTTCAAGCTGCCGTGGGTTCTGTATGCATGGCGTTCCGCCTTCTATGCCATAGTTGTCGCCCTGGTCGTCAGCGTCCTCATCCACCTGTACCAGGAAGCGATTAGAATAATCGGCAACATGGTACAGGCCATACCCCGCGCCCGACTGCACGTGCTTTTCCTGCTAGCGTTGGCCTTCTTCGCCAAGATATACTCGTACCGGCTGATGCAGTACAGTCTGGTCTATTCCACTCATGGCAAGGATTTCTTCGGCGCTTCGTATGCCGATGTGCATGCCCGCCTGCCGCTGATGACAATCCTGATGGTCATGTGCGGGCTGGCGGGGCTGGCGTGCCTGATCAGCATCCGCGGGCGCTCGATCACCATTCCCGGCGGCGCGCTGGCGGCCGTACTGCTGGTGTCAATCCTGGGCGGGTGGGCGTACCCGATGGCCGTGCAGAAGCTGGTCGTCAGCCCCAACGAGCTTGAACGCGAGCGTCCCTTCATCGAGTACAACATCAAGGCGACGAACCTGGCCTATGGAACCGACCGGATAGCTGACAAAGTGCATCCCATAAGCGCCGGACTGAGTCGGGATGACATCAACCGCAACGCGGCAACCATCTACAATGTCAGACTGTGGGACCACCGGCCGCTGGAGACGTCATACCAACAGATGCAGGCCTTACGCAAGTATTACCAGTTCGCGGATGTGGACGTTGACCGGTATGAGATAGACGGGGAGACGCGCCAGGTGATGCTGGCGGCAAGGCAACTTGCCTATGATCGCCTCAGCCCGACCTGGGTCAACCGCCACTTGCTGTACACGCACGGCTATGGCCTGGCGATGTCGCCGGTGGCGGAAGTCACCGAGAACGGGCAGCCGTACTACTGGATCAAGGACCTGCCCCCGGTGTCACCGGTAGGCCTGAAGATAACACGTCCGGCAATCTACTACGGTGCGAGTTGGCATCCACGGCTCATCGAGCGAATCGCTCCGCCGGAGTTCATCCGCGACGAAACCCAGGCGCAGCAGCGAGCACCCAGCCCCCTTGATCAACCAGGGGCCGAAGGCGGACCCGCTCAAGGCCCGCAGCCGGCTCCGCGCGCGCGCACGCCCGGGGCCGGCAGCGCGCCGGGAGACAACCCGCTGTTCGTGCTGGGGAATACGAGAGCCAAGGAGCTCGACTATCCGCGGGGGACTTCCGATGGCGCCAGCGCCGATGAGAACGTCTATACACACTATTCCGGCACCGGCGGGGTGCAGTTGAGCAGCTACTGGCGCAAACTGGCGTTCGCCATCCGCTTCGGCATCACCCGCCAGTACCAGTTGCTTTTCACCGATGCCATCACACCGGAAAGCCGCCTCATGATGTACCGGGAGCTGCCTGAGCGGCTCACTGCTCTCGCACCATTCCTCGGCTATGATCCCGATCCGTATCTGGTGCTCGACGATGCGGGAGAGTTGAAGTGGGTCTGCGATGCCTACACCGTTTCGAACATGTACCCCTACTCGGTGCGCACGACGTGGTTCGGCAATTACCTGCGCAACTCCGTCAAGGTCGTCGTAGATGCCTACGATGGCCGGCCGGAGTTCTATGTGGTGGACACGCAGGACCCGATGGTTCAGTGCTACCAGAAAATGTTCCCAAGCCTTTTCATGGATTTCGGCGGCATGGAGGCTTCGGTCAAGGACCACCTGCGCTATCCGCAGCTGCTGTTCCGCATCCAGGCCGGCGTCTACGCGAAATACCACATGAAGGACCCGCAGACCTTCTATCAGGCTGAGGACGAGTGGGCGATTCCACCAGAGGTATACTCGCAGGGCTACCGCGAGGTTGAGACTTACTACCAGGTAATGAAGCTGCCGGATGCTGACAAGGAGGAGTTCCTGCTGATGCTGCCCTTCGCTCTGGCCAGGTTCGAGCGGAAGAACATGGTAGCCTGGATGGCCGCCCGCTGCGACCCGGAGCACTATGGCGAGTTGATCGTGTACCGGTTCCCGAAGGAGCGGCTGGTGTATGGTCCGATGCAGTTCGAGGCGCGCGTTGATCAGGACCCAGCGCTTTCCGAGCTGATTACGCTCTGGAGTCAGGCCGGCTCGCGGGTGATCCGCGGCAACACGCTGGCCATCCCGGTGGCTGACACGCTGCTGTACGTCGAGCCCATCTATCTTGAGTCATCCGACAGCGCACTTCCTGAGTTGCGCTTGGTGGTGCTCATGCATGGCGACCGGCTAGTTCACGCGCCGACCCTCGATCAGGCGCTTACCAAGTTGCTGGGACCTGACGGGCTGAGAGGGCGCACATCACCGGCCGCCAAGCCGGCGGCCCAACCCGCCGCTGCGGGTGTTGTGAAGCCCTCTGGCGTAACTGTCGCGGCCGACGAGCTCACCACTCTGCGCGATTTGCTCAACCGGGCGATAGAGCTGGACAAGAAAGCTGAGGGCTATCTGAAGCAGGGCGATCTGGGCAAGTACCGTGATACGCAACAGGAACAGAGCGAACTGCTCAAGAACGCCTGGGAGCAACTCCCGCAGCCCTAGCGAAGTTGTGCAGCCATTGCAGGAAAACCCCAGACCGGGCGACAATCATGCTATTGTCGCCCTTTTGCCACGGGCATAGCAGACACCGAGGTGCAAGAGATACAAATGGATGCCGGCACTGACTTCACCGATATTGAGGCCGTTGTGTTTGATTTCGACGGTACGCTGGCGGAGACCAGGATTGACTTCGGCAAGATGCGTCGGTTGACGATAGACGTGCTGAAGCGGTGGGGAGTGTGGGAGGAAGGCCTGGACCAGGGCAAGTACGTCCTCGACATCATCAGAATCGGGCGTGAGAAGCTCGGTACGGACACCGAGCAGGCGAAGCAGTTCCAGGCCGAGGCCGACGAGGTCCTGGAGCAGGTGGAGTTGGAGACTTGCGCCACCGCGGAGCCGTTCCCCGGCGTTGTCGAGGCGCTGCAGCGGCTGCGTGAAGAGGGATTCACGGTGGGCATCGTCACCAGGAACTGCCGCGCGGGGGTGGCATCCGTGACCCATCGGCACCATCTGCACCATGACCTGCTGCTGACGCGTGACGATGTCGTGCGCGTCAAGCCGGACCCCGATCACCTGGCACAGGCGCTCAAGCAGATGGGTGTAGCGCCCCGACGGGCGGTCATGATCGGCGATCACATCACCGACATACAGGGCGCTGAAGGTCTCGGTGTCAAGACTGTCGGCGTCCTCACGCAGAAGACCACGCGTGACGAGTTCGAGGCGGCCGGCGCCGATGCTGTGTTCGACGACGTGCCGTCCGCAGTCGCGGCGATAATCGCGGCGAGGAAAGGGCAATGAGCGGACGTTTGCTTCCTGTGGGCAAACTGGATGTGGCGACACTTCAGCGGCTATTGGGGGCAATTCCGTGCAACGACCCCAGCGTCATCCTCGGTCCCGGAGTCGGGCGCGACGTTGCTGTGCTCGATAATGGTGCCGATGAGTACCTTCTCGCCAAGACGGACCCCGTGACATTTGCCACCGACGCCATCGGCTACTACGTCGTCAACGTCAATGCCAACGACATCGCGACAAGCGGCGGAAAGCCTCGCTGGTTCCTGGCAACGGCGCTGCTGCCCGAAGGCGCGGCCACGGAGCAGATGGTGACCGACATATTCGGCCAGATCAGCGCCGAATGTGGAAGGCTCGGCGTCACATTAGTCGGAGGCCACACGGAGATTACCTACAACCTGGATCGGCCCATCGTCGTGGGGCAGATGCTCGGCGAGGTCCCCAAAGACAAGCTTATCACCCCCGGCGGGCTTCAGGCTGGCGACCTAGTCATCCTGACCAAGCGGCCGCCCCTGGAAGGCACGGCGTTGATCGCCCGCGAGAAGCCGGACGAACTGCGCAGAGCCGGGTTCTCGGATGATGCGCTGCAACGGTGCGCTGGAATGCTGTTTGAGCCCGGCATATCGGTGCTTGCAGACGCGCAGATCGCGGTCCGCAGCGGGGACGTCCACGCGATGCACGATCCCACCGAAGGCGGCGTGGCCACCGGGCTATGGGAGATGGCCGAGGCAGGCGGCGTTGGACTTCGCATTGATGAACAAGCCATTCCAGTGCTCGACGAGGGACGGCGCATCTGTGAGGTATTTGGTCTGGACCCTCTGGGCCTGATCGCGTCCGGCAGCCTGCTAATTGCGTGTGACGCGCGCGACGGAGACGTCATCGCGGCCCGCCTGCATGAGGCGGGGATCGCCGCATCCATCATCGGTGAGGCCGTAGACCCCGCCGCCGGCATTCAGATGGTCAGCGAGGGCCGGATTCGGAGAATACCTCGCTATGACCAGGACGAACTGACCAAGATCGTGTGAATTGCGTCGAGGTGTGTCAGCGGGGGGCTTCCCGATTGAGGCTGGTGTTCATCTCATGAACAGGCCATCGCGAGCGTGTCCGGCTGTCGTCTGGCTGGTGTTGGTCGCAGTCATCGTCGGCGGCTGCTGCCCCGCGGCCGCTGAGAGCCTGGTGTTCGCAGTGTTCGGTGACACTCAGCCCGGCCCCAACTACGAGCGTCTCGATATCACGCACCGACTTGTCTCTGACATGGTGCGCCACAACCCCGCCTTCGTGATCGGCACCGGCGACTACATTGATGGCAGCACTGACCCAAGGATTGTGCGCGCCCAGTTCCAGCGTTTCTTCGAGGCACTTCTGCCGCTAAAGAGCGCCGGTGACATACCGGTAGCGTTCGCTGCGGGCAACCACGATATCCGGGGCTCGGTCGCCAACGGCAAGGTATTCGATGAGTACTTCGGAGCACGGCGCTACTCCTTTAATCGAGGCAACTGCCACTTCATCATTCTAGACAGCGAGATACCTGGGCAAGAGGGGTGCATCAAAGGCGATCAGTGGGCATGGCTGATGGCCGACCTGCAGGAGGCGAGAGATGCGGATTTCGTATTCGCCGCGCTGCACCGGCCCCTGTTCCCAGTAGACGGTCACCGCGGCTCTTCGATGGATGTAGACATCCCGCTGAGGGACCGTCTGCACGCGCTGTTCGCGAAGTACAAGGTCAGTGCGGTGTTCAGCGGCCACGAGCATCTGTACCACTACTCGCGCCGGGACAACATAGACTACTTCATCACAGGCGGGGGAGGCGGGCCGCTCTACGCCACACGGGACAAAGGGGGTATACACCACTATCTGCTGGTCACGGTGGAGGAAGGCGCCTATACTGTGAAGGTCTATCCCCTTGCAGGCGACGACTGACACGCACCCGAGCATCCGGCTGCGCATGCCCTTGCTGTGGTATTCTTTTCAGTCGCCCTTAGTGTGCCACTCGAAGGGTATCTCGGCGTCGAAGGGATCGCGGCGGAGTTCGTCGGGCTCCTCGGCATTGTAGGGCTCGGTCGGGATATTCAGCATCACGACCACCTCGCCGCCCAGGGCGAGCATGCCGTGCCATACGAGCGGCGGGATCTTGACCAACACAGGGTTGAGCTCCCCGACGACGATGCCCTCGGCCCGGCCACACGTGCTACTATCGGGCCGGTCATCGAAAAGGCCGATCTTGGCGTTCCCGCGGACGCAGCAGAAGTGGTCCCACTGCTTCCGGTGGCAGTGCCACGCCTTGACGATCCCGGGAAAGCAGGCGGACACATAGGCTTGCCCGAAATCCATGAACTCGGCATCGTCGCGGCGCAGTATCTCCATCACGTACCCGCGCTCATCAACATGACGCGTCAGCGGCTTGATGCGTACCCCTTCTATCAAGGCCATCACCACCATTCGTCGGACTCTGAGCTGGGCCGGCGGGCAGGCACGGTCTAGTTGGCCGGCATCTGCACTCCTATCGCATGGTGCGCGAACTGCTCGGCGGCGACCTTCACAACGTCATCAGCAGTGATTGACGCTACGGCAGCCGGGAAGTCGCTCGCCAGTTGCGGATCGCCCCCGAACAGGGCATTGAGGTTGACGAGCTGGGCGCGTGCAAGGTACGTCTTGCCCGCCAATGCGTACTGGTTAATTAGCTGGTCCTTGGCGCTCTGCAACTCCTGATCGGTGAACTCACCTCGACGTATTGCACCAACGTGTCCGAGGACCTGAATGCGGGCGTCCTCGATATAGTCGGGATTGGCGACGATGTGGACGCCGATAAAGGGCACACTCATGGGGCTGGGTGGTATAACCTCAAAGGGCGGCCGTTGCTCCAGCATAGCGCGGGGCAGTATGAGGCCGAAGCCCTGGCGCAGCATCGGATCGCTACTCACGCGCCCTCCCTTGCCGGCCAGCAGCATGTAGGCGACCTGCCCCGCGACGAACCCCCGCGTTCCATACGGCGGGAGCGGGACGCCGATGATGAGCGAGGCCTGAGCGAGATCCTTCCCGCTTCCCACACGTACCGCCGATTCAGCAAGCGGCCGGACATCTCTGACGATTGCGGCCTCAGTCCCTCCTTGGTACTGTCCGAATACTCGCTCGACGAGAGCCACCATCTCCTGGTCCGAGAGCGGCGAGACCACCGTGAGATAGGCACGGGCCGGCACATAGAAACTCTCGCGGCATGCAGCGATATCGGAGGGCCTGATGGCAGCAACGCCCGTCAGTATCACTGAAAGGTCCTGGGTCAGTGGCGACTTACCCAGCAGCGCGCGCCTGAACAGCCGGTAGGTCTGGTCGGCAGCGGCGTGCAGGGAGCGTTCGTACGCATTGACGACCTTCGCTTTGGCCGCTGCGAGCTGCTGGTCGGTGAATTGCTGGGGACCGAACAGCATGTCAGCCACGGTCTCCAGCGCCGTCGGCAGCATTTCTGAGGGAAGAGATGCCTGGGCCTCAACGTATTCGGTGTCGGCGCTTACCGAGATGCTGCCGCCGGCTTCGATGGCGTCGCGGATGCTCGAGAGCTTACCGTCATCACTCAGCGCCAGTCTGAGCTCATCCAGCACCAACTGCTGGACTATCTCTCTGATTCCGGCCTCATCCTGCGGAATGTCTGCCGGGCTGAGGTCGAGTGCCAGATGGAAGGCCGCGATATCCGTCAGCGGGTCGTGAACAGCGGTCAGATGCAGGCCGTTTGGCAGAGTCCGGCGGCTGATAGGTTCCTCACTGTCGGTAGCGGCGCACAATGCCGTGACGCACACGACCGGAAGGACAAGCAGAGGCACTAGGAGGCGGCGGGACAAGACGACCTCACCTCCTGTGTGGGGGGTGCGTCTTTCTCACGGCGCAGGATCACGATGCTGTAGCTGTCAGGGCGGAAGATCTTGCGGGCCACGGCCTGTATGTCGTCGGCGGTAATCGCGTTGACGCAGTCAATATAGTCAACGGCGAATTCGTAAGTGTCAATCGCCTCGTAGAAGCCCATCGAGGTCACCTGGCCGGCATAGCTCTCGTTGCCGAAGGCGTATTCCGTGCGCAAGAGCAACTTAGCGCGTGCCAACTCCTGGTCGCTGACCTTCTCATCCACCAACCGCTGCACCTGTTCCAGTATCGCCCTGCGCACAGGCAGCTCGTTTTGCTCGGATATGACCGCGTTGATGACGAGCAGACCGGGGTGGCGCTGGGTTAGGTAGCCCACGTCAACCTGTACCGCCCACTGCTTCTCCTGGACGAGTAGCTTGTCGAGACGCCCGGTCCTGCGCTGCCCCAGAATCGTGTATGTCAGGTCGGTAGCGCAGATGTCACGCTTGTCCGGCATTCCGGGTGCATGCCACCCATATGACAGCATGGTCACTTCACTATCGCGGGTGGTCATGTGCTTGCGCACTTCGGTTTGCACGGCCTCGCGAGCCGGTTCCTGCCACTTGACCTGTTTGGCCTTATACCCGGCGGTAAGTTGCTCCACGCGGCTGAACAGCCAGTCCGGATCTATCCGGCCCACCACGACCAGCGACATGTTGTTGGGGACGTAGAAAGTGTTGTAGAACTCGCGAATCTTCTGAACGGTCAGGCTTCGCACTTGCTTATCCGTACCCCCGATAGGGCGCCCATAGGGATGTTCCTCGAAGGCCAGGTCCCAGAGTGCGGAATCCATTTCTCCCTGGGCGCTGTCTCCCATGTCCGCGATCTCCCGGCAGACGATGCGCTGCTCGTGCACAATGTCCTCCTCCTGCAGATCGGCCGCGAAAATGGTTCGAATCAGGCTCTCGAGGGCAGCCTCCACATAGGAGTTGGCCACCGTGATGTCCACGCGCGTGAAGTCGCGCGTAGTGAAGGCATTCATGCGTCCGCCGATGCTCTCGATGTACTGGGCTACTTTCGCTTCACCTTCGGCTGGCTCGAACTCAAACAGCAGGTGCTCGACCAGGTGGGCAGCGCCAGCCTGCCCATCGGTCTCATGCAGGCTCCCGGCTCTGACATACATCCCCATCGCGACTATCGGCCAGCTTCGCTCCTCCTTGACCACAACGCGGAGGCCGTTGCTCAGCACCCTTAACCGCACGTTTCCACCGCTGACCACGGGGGCCGCTTCGCTGGCGAGACAGCCGACGGCCAGGGCAACAACCACTGCAACGGTAAACTTGCGCAGACTCATCGTCTCATTACCTGGCTCTCTCTACTCAATAGCGGTCTCGTTCCTGAGCACGTGCTTCAACACCTTGCCGACCGGCGACTTGACCAGTTCGTCGGCGAATCTGACCTGCTTTGGGACTTTGTAGGGGGCCAGGTGCCGCCGACAATGCTCGACTACTTCCTGGACGGTACACCGAGCATCTTCCTGCAGCACCACATGGGCCGCAACGACCTCGCCTCGCAGGCGGCTGGGTGCGCCTACGACCGCCACTTCCGCCACTTGTGGCATTTGAGCTATGCAGTCTTCCACTTCACGAGGATAGACGTTTATCCCGGCTACGATGATCAGGTCTTTCTTGCGGTCCACGATGTAGATGTAACCGTCTTCGTCCAGTTTGCCGAGGTCGCCGGTTCGCAACCACCCATTGACAAGCGTCGCGTCGGTAAGCTCCTCGGCGTTGTGATAGCCGACCATCACATTCTCGCCGCGCACGCATATTTCGCCGACCTGGCCCACAGGCAATGGCGTAATGTCATCGTCGGCGATGATGACCTCCACCCCCGGCAGCGGCGGGCCCACGCTCCCGACTTTGCGCACGCCGTCTATCGGATTGCAGCTCACGACCGGCGAAGCCTCGGTAGGGCCGTAGCCCTCCAGGACCGGCACCCCATACAGCGCCTCGAAGGCCGTGTAAACATCCTCAGGCAGGGCCGCGCCGCCGCTTACGACGAAGCGCAGGGAACTGAGATCGTGATCCTGCGGGTTCTTGACTTGCGTCATTACCGCGAACATCGTCGGCACACCGACCAGCACCGTGGCGCGGTAATGCCTCACGGCCTGGAGGGTGTCCAATGCCGAGAAGGCCGGCAGAAGAGCATTGTGGCAGCCGCTGAACAGCGGCAACAACATGCAGACTGTTGCCCCGAATGAATGGAATAGCGGCAGAATGGTCACAAACACGTCATCGTGCGATATGTTGATGGCGCGTCGGCATGAAGCGACATTGGCCAGCAGGTTCCGGTGCGTCAGTATGGCGCCCTTGGGCCGTCCCGTGGTCCCCGACGTATAGATGAGTACTGCAGGTGTATCCGGGCCGACGTTGGCGGGGCCAGGCAGTGGCTCTCCGGCGCCCATCAGTTCGTCGAAGCCTATGGCGTCAACGTCAGGCGCGTCACCGCAAAGCACAAGCTTTGTGTGCGAGCCGGCTTGCCGAACCGCGGCATGTCCGATGGGCGCCAGCCGTTCGGCGACTACCATCGCATCGGCTTCCACGTCGGCAATGATGTAGGCCGTCTCCTCGACGCCAAGCAGCGCTGGCACGGGCACGACGGTGGCGCCGCCATACACCGCCGCCATGTAGGTGAGAATGAATTCCGGCGAGTTGGGCATCATCAGGGCCAGACGACTTCCTTGCCCGATGCCCAGACTTTGCAGTCCGGCCGCGAGCGCCGCAATCTGCCGGTGCAGTTCCTGGTATGTCCACGTCTGATCGCCAAAGGTGAGAGCCGGCCGGTCGGGCCAACGGGTGGCAGCCTGTACGCCAGCCTCACCGAGGCTGCTCGCGGTGGTCGGTGGCATCTCCGGATCGCTCCACTCTGAGGGTGTCCCTGTCATCACAAGCCCCGTGTAGGGCGCTGTTGACGAGGCAAGCGGTCTGCGGCGCGCAAAGCAGACTGCCATGGTCTGGGCCTGGGATAGCTGCAGAATAGCACGCGCACTCCAGGTAGGTCAAGCTGCGCCGGAAGGGCCACCTGCGGACGGGCATTGCCCACAGAGGCCGACCCGGAGGCGTTTGAGAAGGGCCTGTACCGCACGCCTTTGGGGTCGGCCCGTCAGATTGTTGACCCATGCAAACCGGTATGATATACTGCACCCGCGTCGGGGCGTGGCGCAGCTTGGCTAGCGCGTACGGTTCGGGTCCGTAAGGTCGCCGGTTCGAATCCGGCCGCCCCGACCATTCTTGCTTGATGCATTCCCCCCTCATTTGAGACCGGTCGGTTCCTGGTTTCTTCTCCCTTGCCGTGGCAACATACAGCGACACTCCGGCCCGAGGCGAGCCGGAGTGCTGTCTACGGATATCTGGTTGCCCTGCCCGCACCTATCCCACGGCCTCTCCCTCTTCCATCGCTTTCAGCTCGTCAGCCAGTTGGGCTGCGATGGCAGCGACGAGGTTGATGTGCATGTCCAGCGACTGAGCGTCCAGGGTACGGACATAGACCTCCGACTGGCAGTCCAGGTCGCCGTGCTCGGCATCCAGGCATAGCTTGATGACGGGGTAATCATTATTGATGGCGAGTGCCCGTGCCATGACCTCCGGCTTGAACTCGTGGCCGTCTTCATAGTCCAGAAGCGTTGTGAATATCAACACGAACTTCTTCTCCTCGTTGTTGTAGGTAACGAACACGTCAAGGGTCCTATCATCGTCCAGCTCGAAGGGGACGTGGTAGCTGTACTCATCCAGCGCCTTGTACTTGAGCCCCGTGTCCTTGATGAGGCTCGCAAGCTTGTCCTCTGTTTGTGCCGCAACCGGCGCCTGCAGAGCGCCCGCCATGAGGCCGACCAGCGTCAACACCATTATTGTCGCCCATCCCGTCGTCATCGTTTGACTGGCCATCGTGAAGCCTCCTCTGATTTCAGCATCTGACGCCGGACTCTCGGACCTCGTCCCGTGTGCCGTCAAGCTCTGCGCCACACGCCTCATTTCTGCATTCCGAGGGCGAATCCTGCAGGGAGCGCCGAGGCCCGCCCCGCAAGCTCACTCGGCAGGCGGGAAACTGCGCTCAGCCACCGCCATGTCATTGAGTAGCTGCAACAGGCCCGGTGCCTCTGCCCACCCTGACAGGCGGTCAAGGGCGCGCATGCGACCGGCCTCCGGACCCACGTCCTGAGCCGCCGTCACCATGGCCGCCAGCTCGTCAGCGAGCTTCCCACGGCTCTGGAAGAACAGGTCGGTGTCCATCTTCCGTACGCGTTCCAGGAACGCATCAATGTCATCCGTCAGGGCATTGCCTTCGCGCAATGGTGTGTCGCCAAAGGCCTGCGTAATCTCAGTCTTTGCCCCGGCCTTGAACTCATCCCACTCGTTGGGCGGACGCGCACGTGCCTCGGTCAGCCTCTCCGTGACCTCCCGGGCGACTTGCTCGGGAGGGGACACAGTCAGCTTCGCCAACTGAGCAGGTGTGAGCACTGCTGCGAGCGCGGTGGCAATCTCATGGGCCAGCTCGGCCTTGCGGCGCTCAAGAGCGTCGCCCTCTTCCTCGTCGTTTTGCAGCCTACCCCCCACGGTAGCCACTTCGAGCCAGAGATTCTCCCCGATTGGCTGACCCTTCAGCAGGACGGTCCGTATCTTGTGCAACACCGCCTGCATCTGGGGAGATGCCTCTGTGGCGCGTATCGCGTCGAGCTCGGTCGCCGGCCCGTTGATGGCCGCTGCTGCCTGTACCGCCTGTTGCGAGGTCAGGCCGATCTCGTTGCACATCTGCAGTACCTCGATGTCGCGCCACAGCCTCCACGCCTCCAGCAGGTCGCCGCGTGCCTCCCCGCCCTGCGCGTAGGCAGTCGCCGTCAGCGTCAGGGGTGTGGCAACTGCGGCCAGCAGGAGCACGGAAGACAGCCACATAAGCCCGTATTCCCTTGCATTCTTCACGCTGCTTTCTCCCTCGACTGATATGTGGTACGTATTCTCTGGCGGGGAACTCATTCCTGCAGCCGCCCGGCGCCACGGCAGGAGGATTCACCAACCACAACGGCTAACCTACAGGGGTATTCGGCCATTGGCAAAGCCGGTGACAGTCAGGAGCGTCCTGGCAGCGGAAGGCACACCGAGTACCGCGCGCTACGTGTGCCGGGCATGGCACGAGGCTGTTCGTGAAGAAGGAGCGTCAACACATGTCGAATGTCATCCGGATTGGCGCGATGGCCTCAGGTGGCGGAACCAACTTGCAGGCGATCATTGACGCCTGTAAAGAGGGCAAGATATCGGGTGACGTCGTGGTCGTGGTGAGCGACAGGCAGGATGCCGGAGCGCTGGAGCGGGCACGCACCCACGGCATCGAGGCGATGCACGTGCACGTTCCCAAGACGGGCACCCCGGAATGGGAGGAAGCCGACAGGAAGATCGCCCAGGTTCTCGTGGAACGGGACATTGACTTGGTCGTGATGGCCGGCTACATGCGCAAGATCGGCCCGGCGCTCATAGAGGCATTCAGGCACAGGATCATGAACATCCATCCCGGGCTACTGCCGGCCTTCCCCGGAGTCGAGGTACAATGGGACGCGGTGGCGCACGGTGTGAAGATAGCGGGGCCGACTGTTCATTTCGCTGATGAGGATTTCGACCACGGCCCCATCATCATTCAGGCCGCGGTGCCCGTGCTGCCGGGCGATACAGGCCAGGACCTGGCCGACCGGATACTGAAGCAGGAACATCGCATCTACCCGCAGGCCATTCAGTGGTTTGCCGAAGGCCGTCTGCAGATAGATGGGCGCATCGTCAAGCTTCTTGAGCCGCCGAAGGCGGACGACAGCCAGGCCATTATCAGCCCGCCGCTGGATGGCGACTTCTGATGCTCCTGGGCCGGCCGCTCTGCAATGTCGTGCAATCTGTCATCCCAACGATGGTGTACAGGCACTAGAAGGAGGTAAGTACATGCTCATTGATGCACACGCGCACTGCCGCGGGCCGCTCGAAGGAGATGACCCGTGGGCACAAGATCGGTTGTTCGTGGAGGCGATGGATGCGGTGGGGATTGACATCGCGGTGGTGTCCAACCTGAGCACCCCGCGCCCGGCCACACCGGAAGGCTTCCAGAAGTGCAATCGAGACATGCTGTCGGCGCTTAAGGAATTCCGCGGACGGTTCTGGGGCTATGCCTACGTGAACAGCGGGTACACCAAGGAAGCCCTTGCCGACATCGAACGCTGCCTGGAGGCGGATGAGGACTGCATAGGTGTCAAGCTGTACAACGAGTACTTCATAAGTGACCCGGTCGTGCGACCGGTCATCGAGAAGTGCATCGAGCTCGATGTGCCGATTCTCCAACACGCCGGCCACTCGCAGGTCAACACATCCAGCCAACCGTTCATATCGGACGGCGGCCACGTGACGAAGGTATCACGTGAGTACCCGGAGGCCAAGATCATCTGCGGCCACCTGGGCGGCGGCGGCGACTGGGAATGGGCCATCAAGGCTCTCCGGGACTCGTCGCCCAGCGTCGGGGCCGATACATCCGGCAGCGTGACCGACGAGGGTCTGATCGAGTACGCCATCGAGGTGATGGGCGCCGACAGGCTCTACTTCGCCTGCGACATGAGCGTCACGGCGGGCGCCGGCAAGTTCATGTCCGCAAAGATGTCGGACGATGACCGCGGGAAGATTGCCAGTGGGAACTTCCTGCGCCTAGTAGGACGGGAGGCGTAGATGATGATATTCGACAGCAACGCGTACCTGGGCCACTGGTTCGCCCGGCAGATAAGGCACAACACCGCGCCGGAACTGGTGGCATTGATGGACGAAAACGGCATAGACAAGGCCTGTGTCGGCTCGCTTGCGGCGATCATGTACCGGAACAGCCAGCGTGGCAACGAGGAACTGCTGAGGGAGATAGCAGACCACCGGGACCGCCTGGTCCCCTTCGGGGTCATCAACCCGGCCTACGCCGACTGGGAGCACGACCTGGACTGGTGCCTCAACGAAATGGGCGCGAAGGGCATCCGCATGTACCCGCAGTACCACGGCTACAAGGTCCTGGACCCGCTTGCCCACGAACTGTGTCAGGCCTGCGGGGAGCGAGGCCTGGCCGTCACGCTACTGCATCGGCAAGTGGACTACCGGCAGAGCCACTGGATGGTTGATGCTCCGGACCTGGCGCTGGATGACATCGCGCAGTTGTGCTCCGAGCACCCGGATGTCAACTTCATCATATTGGAGGGCGCTGGCTTTGCGGGCTCGAGATTCATCAAAGAAGCGGAGACGCTTCCGGGCAACTCGTACATTGAGATCTCGCGCAGCTCGGTATTCATGGGCAAGGAGATGAAGACTCTCATTGATACACTCGGAGCCGAGCGGGTGCTGTTCGGGACCGGCATCCCCATGAAGTATCCTGGGCCGGCGCTGCTCAAGATGCAGCACGTCGAGACCTCGAAGCAGAACAAGAAGAAGATCTTCGGCGAGAACCTGGCAAAGCTGCTGGGTGTATAGGGAGCTTGCGACGAAGGAGTCCTCGTACTTCGTGGTCAGCACACCTATCCGGAGGCACGCGCCATGCGCTACCTGATTACTGGCGGCTGTGGTTTCATCGGGTGTAACCTGGTGCGCTTCCTGCTTGCCAGCCGGTCCGGCGTGCAGATCAGGATTCTCGACAAGCTGACTTATGCAGGCAGCCTGGCGAATCTGGGCGAGGCCGCCGGCGATCCGCGAGTGGAGTTCGTGGAAGGCGACATCTGCGACCCCGACGCGGCTCAGGCGGCTACCCAGGAGTGCGATGTCGTCATGCACCTGGCCGCCGAGTCGCACGTTGACCGCAGCATATTCGGAGCCGAGCAAGCGGTGCGCACCAACTTCGAGGGCACCTTCCGCACGCTGGAGGCGGCACGGGATGTCGGCGTGCAGCGGTTCCTGCACGTCTCCACAGACGAGGTGTACGGCGCGGCCGAGGGCGTCTCCTTCGACGAAGATGCACCGCTTTTGGCACGCAATCCCTACTCCGCCGCCAAGGCCGGCGCCGACCGCCTCGCGCGGGCCTACTGGGTCACCTATGGCCTGCCTGTGCTCATCACTCGCCCGGCCAACAACTACGGGCCCTATCAATACCCCGAGAAGTTGGTGCCACTGTTCGTGTATAAGGCACTGCGCGATGAGCCGCTCCCCGTTTATGGAGATGGCATGCAGGTTCGCGACTGGCTGCACGTGGAGGACCATTGCCGCGCCATGCTTACCGTCCTGGAAAACGGTCGGCCCGGGGAGGCCTACAACGTACCGGCACACAACGAGCGGCCAAATATGGAGACCATCCGTCTCATACTGGATGAGCTGGGCAAGCCACAGAGCCTGATAAGTCATGTCGAGGATCGGCCCGGCCACGATGTCCGCTATTCGATGACCGGCGACAAGCTCGCGCAGCTCGGCTGGCAGCCAGAGATTGAGTGGGAAGCCGGAATGCGCGCGACTGTGCGCTGGTTTGCTGACAACGTGGAGTGGTTGGAGGCATCCTATAAGCGCGGCCGGGAATTCTTTGAGAAATGGTACGAGAACCGCTGAATAGTGTATCGCTGCACGACCCCGAGTGGAGACATGAATGACCTCGAGACAGAGACTGATGACAGCTCTTGCCCATCAGCAGCCCGACCGCGTGCCGATTGATCTGAACGGCGTCGTGACGGGCATACACCGGGACGCGTACAACAGGCTGAAGGACTACTGGGGAATCGAGGAAGAGACCGAGATCCACGACTTCAAGCAGCAGCTTGCCAGGCCCAGCGAGACGGTCTTGGAGAAGCTGGGCGTTGACACCCGCTTTCTCGACAGCGGGGCACGCAGCCAGCTTGGTGCGGAGATAGCGGAGGATGACCAGTACTATAGCTACACGGATGCCTGGGGCGTGCAGTGGCGCATGCCCAAGGCGCTGCCGCTCTACTACGACATGGCCAATCATCCCTTTGCGGGCCTGAGCGTGGAAGACCTCGACCACTACGACTATCCGCCGTTGCCCTCGGCGCAGGATGAGAGCATTGCCTCCCTGGCGGAGATCGCCCGCGACCTGTATGAGAATACGGATTACGGACTTGTCATATTCGGTCCGGCATCGTTCTTTGAATTCGGCTGGTATCTGCGCGGCTTTGAGAACTACATGATGGACATGGTGCTCAACGAGGCATTCCTCGGCAAGCTGCTGGACGTCCTACTGGAGCACTGGATAGCCTACTGGGACGCACACCTCGGCGCCGCCGGCGAGTACGTGCAGGTCGTGCAGGTGGCCGACGACCTCGGGCACCAGGGCGGCCCGATGATGTCGCTGGAGCTGTTCAGGAAGCACATCAAGCCGCGCCAGAAGGAGGTCATAGACTTCATCAGGGCACGCACCGATGCCCACATCTTCATCCACAGTTGCGGCTCGATCCGGCAGTTCATCCCCGATTTCATCGAGAACGGCATGGATATCATCAATCCGGTGCAGATCAACGCCGCGGACATGGACCCCGCGCAGTTGAAACGCCAATTCGGCGACCGGCTCTCGTTCTGGGGCGGGATTGACACCCAGCACGTGCTGCCCTACGGTACGCCGGAGCAGGTAGCCGCGGAAACGGAGCGTATCATCGAGATTCTGGGCGAGAACGGCGGCTACGTGCTCAACCCGGTACATAATGTCCAGGCGGACGTGCCGGCAGAGAACATCATCGCCATGTGTGAGACGGCCACGCGGCACGGCGGATAGTCGCCGCATTGCTGAGAAGGGCTTCGGTGGTGCGTGAGAATGCGCCAGAGTGACCCCACCTGATGGTTGAGCAGACCATGCACGCGGGAGAAGACCAGGAACGGGAAACGACCGGGCGAGGAGTGACCGTCCGGTCGCTGCTTGTCGCCGTAGCACTGCTGGTGCTGTCCAACATCTGGGTGAAGTACGCGGCGCTCATCACGCTGAGTTCGCAGGTGGCGATGAGCGTGCCGCCGATCCCCGCTCTGATGGGCTTGCTCTTGCTGCTCGCAGCACGACCCCTATCGCGCGCATTCCGGATGAGCCGCCGCGAACTGCTGTTCGTCTATGTGTTTCTTACGCTGTCCGTGGCATTGACCTCCGGAGGCGCCCTGCGCGAATTCATGCCCGAACTCACTGCACTGCAGTACTTCGCCACGCCTGAAAACGGATGGGCCGAGTTCCAGCAGCACCTGCCCTGGTGGCTTGCGCCGCAGGACCCGGAGGTCATTCGCACGTACTATGAGGGCACGGACGATGGGGTGCCGTGGCGACACTGGATTGCGCCGCTGGCCTCCTGGTCTGCGCTGTTCCTGCTGCTGCTCGGGACGCTGCTGTGTGTGGCCGTGCTGTTCTACGACGAATGGTCGCAGCGGGAGCGTTTGAGCTTCCAACTCACCGAGATCCCGCTATCCATGACCGCTCCGCAGGAGGCGGGCCACAGGATACCGCAGTTGTGGCGCGATCCGGTCATGTGGGTCGGATTTGCGCTGGCCGCCGTGCACAACGGCTTGAACATCATGCACGCCCTCAACCCCGCAGTGCCGTCGCTCGGTCTGGAATACAACCTCGGGCGGCTCTTCACCGAGAGACCGTGGAGCGCGCTCAGTGACGTGACGATGCACCATCGTCCTGAGGTCTTCGGTCTCGGCTATCTGATGCCTCAGGAGGTCGTGGTTTCAACTCTGGTGTTCTACGGGCTGCTGAAGGCGGAAGCCTTGGGTGCGGCGGCACTCGGATATGACATCCCTCGCTTTCCCTATGACTCCAGCCAGGCGGCCGGAACGTTCGTGGCCCTTGCCCTGTTCCTCGTCTACATGGCCAGGAGGCGGCTGGCCGCCATCTTCACCTCGGCCATGGCAGGAACGGGTTCGAAGCACGAGACCTGGGCGGTGTGGGGCCTGCTTGTGGGGCTGGCGGGCATATTGCTG
>CAZJVY010000046.1:0-30941 GCA_964549395.1 uncultured Armatimonadia bacterium
CATGTCGGCCGCGGCCCCGTGCCGATACGGCTCCTGCAGCGCTATGTCGCCGAACGCGCGCGCAAGCAGGGCTGGAGCAGTCTGCCGCTTCCGCAAGACGCGAAGGATGGCTCGGTAGCGGTCATTGGAGCCGGAGCGGCGGGCCTGGCCTGCGCCATGCGGCTGCTGCAGGAAGGATACAGCGTCACCGTCATTGACGCACGCCGGCAGCCCGGCGGCACGGCAGCCGAAGCCATACCCGACGAACGGCTTGACAGTGATTGCGCCGCGCGAGAGATAGCTGCCATCCTGCAGAACGTGCCTGAAGACCGCCTGCGGTGGCGCTACGGCACGACCATGGGGGAGAAGCTGACGATTGACGACCTGTTCGCTGAGGGCTTCGACGCGGTATTTATCGCCGTCGGGCTGGGAGAACCCATGCCGCTGGCCGCCGCCACGCGCCCGCAATCAGGTGTCGTTGACGCATTGAGCTTCCTGCGGGACATGAAGGCACACCCGGAGACTGCGATGCCGGCCACTGTGGCAGTGCTCGGCGGCGGCAACACTGCCGTTGATGCGGCCGTAACCGCCGTTCGCGCCGGAGCGCGGGACGTCTATCTCATCTATCGTCGCTCCTTTGCCGAGATGCCGGCCTGGCCCGCCGAGCGCGATGCAGCGCTGGCGGCAGGGGTCCATTTCCTCATCCTCACGCAGCCGCTTGACTACATGACCGACCGGAACGGGAAGCTCATCGGCGTCAAGGTCGTGAGCACGGTTCTTGGCGAGCCGGACGAAGGCGGCCGGCGGCGGCCTGTGAGCGTTGCCGGTTCGGAGCGTGTGGTGTCAGCCGACCTGGTCATCGAGGCGATAGGGCAGAGGGCACCCGGGGACGTCGCTCAGTGGGCCTCCGGCGTCGCTCTCACACAAGACGGGCTGATTGGGGTTTCTCAGGACGACTTGCAGACAGACCGACCGGGTGTCTTCGCCGGCGGTGACATCATCAACGGCGGTGACACTGTCGTCAGGGCAGTCGCCGACGGCGTCAAAGCCGCCAAGGCCATCACCGCAAAGCTGTCGGGTTAGAGGCTTGGAGGGGAGTCGCGTCCCATGGCAGAGAGCCGACCAACTGGTATTATGCTCGTCGCCCCGAGTACCGTCGCGGCAGGCGAGCAGTTCACGCTTGGGGTAAAGGTCTTGACCGAGCCGTACGTCGCCGCCAGCGCCTGCACCCGCACTTACCCCAATCTGCATTCCCCCTTCAACGTCTCGCCGCGCGGCATTGTCTATATGGACAACGCTGCGGTGCGCTGGGATGGCTCCCTGACCATTGACGGCCCCGATGATCTCAGCGGGCCGCGTCGCATCAGTGTCGCCTCTCTGCCGGGTGGCTTCGCTGATGATAACCGCGCAATTGGGCGCATCGGACCCTTCAGCTTCGCCAACCCAGGCACCCGGACCATTACAGCCGGCCTGCCGGATGTCGGTGTTGACGCCTCGAGCAATGTTATCGAGGTGTCGCATGCCGGCCCGCAATGGCGCTTGTTCTGGGGCGATCTGCACAGCCAGTCAATCTTCTCCGACGGTATCCGCTGTCCCGATGAGCTATATCCCTTCGCGCGCGATGAAGCCTTCCTCGACATCTTCGCAATGGCCGATCACTCCGATGCGCTGAAGGGAGCCATATGGGATTACATGGTGCAGGCCACCAACCTGTACAACGACCCCGGCAGGTTCATTACGCTCGTCGGCTTCGAGTGGACGGCAAATCACATAGGTCACCGCAATGTCTACTTTCCCGGCGATTCGGGGCCGGTGCTGAGCGACAGGCGGCCCGAGGGCGACACCCTCGACAAGCTGTTTGATTTTGCCGCTCGTGAGGGTGCACTGCTGATACCGCACCATTCGGCCAACTCCGTGATGGGCGTGCAGTGGGAATTGGGCCACGAGCCGGTGCATGAGCGCCTCGTGGAGATCTACTCGATCTGGGGCAACAGCGAGCGCCCCGAGCGCGATGGCAACCCGCGGCCGATCCGTGTCACCGGCGGCGAGCAGGATGGCCGCCACGTTCTCGACGCCCTCAACATGGGCCGACAGCTCGGCTTTGTTGGCGGCGGGGATATCCACGACGGGCGCCCCGGCGACGAGCTGCACAACCTCCAGACGATGCCGGCTGTCTACAGGGACCTGCACAGACAGGGTATCATGGGCGTCTGGATGCCCGAGTTGACGCGCGGTGCGCTGTGGGAAGCGCTGTGGAACCGGCGCTGCTATGCCACGACCAATGCCCGCATCATCCTACGCTTCGCGGTATGCGGGGCGTTCATGGGGCAGAGGGTGCTGGCGCACGGACCGCGCAGCGTCCACGTAGAAGCAAGTAGCGAGCTCCCCATCGCCCGCATAGACATTGTGAAGAACGGTCTCGACTGGAAGACCGTTGCGCCGGGAACCCCACAGGCGGCCCAAACCTTCACTGACACTGCGGATTCGAGCAGCGACTACTACTACGCCCGTGTCACCCGCCTCGATGGTGAAATGGCCTGGTCGAGTCCGGTGTGGGTGGACAGCCCGAACGCTTGAACGACGGCAGGACAATTCCACGCCCCAGTCTGCTATCTGGCGCCCGCCACTTGCTTACGGCGTCAGGCAGGTCACGGTATCGGCCGTCGCAGCCAGCAGCTTCGCGTTCTTGCCCGCACGCAGGCCCTCTACCATGACAACTTCGCCGTGGGCCCTCCAGCCTGCCAGCAGCTTGGTCGCTCCATCGAGCGTGTACACGCCGCCGTTGCTCAAACTCGCCGCAATGAGCTGCTTCCCTCCATTGCCCGGCAGCAGTGCCAGATCGGTCACTACCTCACCCAAGTTGCGCTGGGCGGTCGCCTCGCCCTTCCCATTGACCACGTACACGTAACCGGTCTCGGAGCCGATCAGCAGTTCGTCGCGCTGGTCGCCCGCCACGTCTGCCATGAGCACCTCGCGCGCCCCGAAGCCGTAGTTATTGAACGTGAATTCCGTCGTCCCCGCGAATTGACCGCACGTGAATGTGCCGGTAGCCGAGCCGTTGGCGATCTCGTAATCATCGTCCTCATCCATGTTGCCATACGCCATTTCCACATCGCCCAACTCCGAGTACACACTCGCCTGCGGGCGGTTTTCAGCGTTGAATATCTGCACCCCCCCGTACTTGTTCGCCACCAGGATTTCCAGGCTTCCGTCGCGGTTCAGATCCACCAGCGTCATCTCACGGCTGCCGTGCGGGATCCTGTCGAACCGCCACTGCAGGTTGAAATCCAGATCATAGCGCAGCAGGTTGGCGTTGAGCAGGCAGGCCACGATATCGAGCTTGCCGTCGCCGTCCAAGTCACCGACAGCCAGATTGGCGACCTTCGGCTCCCGGACGCTGCTCGTGCCCACTCGCAGCGGGATATTGGCGTGGTGCTTGCGCAGCTCCTTGCCGCCGGCGCTCAGCATGTAGATGTGCTCGTCATCGGAGCCCAGCAGCAGTTCAGGTGTGCCGTCTCCGTCCAAATCCCCCGCACATACTGCGCGGCATATCCCACCGGTGGAGAACCGCCAGCGCTGCCTGCCGCCTGCATCCAGGCACGTCGCCGTCCTGCCGCGCAAAGCGATGACTTCCTCGTTCCCGTCGCCGTCGAGGTCCACTGGATAGATCGTGAAGATGGGCTGCTCGTCTTCCCCCTTTTCCAGTGCAATCGGCCTTGACCAATCGGCCTTCATCTGCTTTGGCGCGGTAATGGCTTGCTGGCCTTCCGTCTCCGGCTGCTCAATGTTCCTCATGGCCTCGGTGAAGAACTGCTCCGTCTCTTTGCGCAGTTCGGCCAGGCCCTGCCATTGGTTGCAGTCTATCGTCGCGCGGCCCGTTTTCAACTTGATGGCACCGCCCCTGACACGGGTGATGCTCGTGTCAGGACCGGCGGCGATTGTGGCCGTGCCTGCGTCGAAATCGAGTTCCATTGCCACCGGCTTGTCCGCCGAGAACAGTTCGTCGGCGGCCGTCAGGCCAACCAAGTAATACCGCTCTCTGGTCGCTGCACTTATCTTCGTGCCGGGGAAGCGCGGATTGGCTACGGAGTCTCCGGATCCGAAGACCGCGAACGGCTTGCCGTTCTTGAGCACCACTGCCACCTGCGCGTCCACTCTTGCTATGTCGTAGTCCTTGGGCGCATCGGATGTATCGTTGTAGAAGATATTGCATAGAGCAATCGGCTCACCCTTGCCGAGTTGGCCGCCGAAGCGGTTGCGCATGTACGTGATCTTGCGCCCTACGTGGTTTATGCGGCCCGCCAGGCCGTTCTGGGCCCAGCCATCGTTCTTCACATAGAAGTCCGCACTCGCAGCCTCTTTCAGTTGCCCCTTCGGCAGCGGCGGCGCGTCTTCGGCCTCTATCTCCTTGACGACCTTCCCGCTCATGTCCTGGATGACAAACCGGTCCAGCATGACACCCGGCCCCTCGCGCAAGGTGAAGTTGAAGCGGTGCAGGCCGTCCGTGAGCACCTCAATATTCGGGGTCGGGGTGTCCTTGCTGGCTGAGGATGCCGAGGGCCCGAACTGCCCTATCGGGACGTGGAAATCTTTTCTGTCGCCGCCATCAATGCTCAGGTAGAGGCTGTCAGAGCCGGTGCTTGTGGCAAGCGCGTAGACAGTCAGCGCATACTTGCCTGCCGGAAGCTCGACGGCGGTATCAAGTTGCGCGTAGGCATCGTTGAATTTGACCGCCTTGGCGATACCCTCCGCCGGATTCGCGACTGCTATCAGCCCGCGGCTGCCGATCTGCCCACCGGCCTGCCTTGAGGTCTTGAACACCCGGCCGTCCAGAAGCTGCTGCTTGCCTTCCGCGAGCGTCTTCCAGTTGCCCACAAACGCATAATCCCCGGCCTCAACCGCCTGCAGAACGTCCATGACCACCGTGAATTCGCCCTTCAGCCAGAAGATGTCTCGGGTCCAGTTTGCGCCGTTGTAATCGTACACGGCGGTCTCTGTGAAACCGGCGGATGGCAGATTGCCGATGGCCTCCAGAGCGGTGCAGGTAGGTATCAGGCTCTCGCAGCGGCCGTCGCGGATGATGCTGATCATGTTGTGGTCGGTGGTATTGCGCACCAGGTAGTCCCCATCTATCAGCCAGTCGTGGCCGTCGGCGTAGTACTTGATTATCGCGTTCCCGTCATACTGCAGGTGCTTGCCCCGCGAGTAGCCGTCCAGCATGAAGTACTCGCCGTCGGCGTCCAGGTTCTCCCGAAACGCGATCTTGTCAAATGCCTTCTCCAGCGGAATGTTGGGCGGCGAGAGCGGGCCGCTATAGTAGGACTTGTCCTTCGTGTATTCGTATACCTGAGGATGCAGCTCGAACACATTCACCCCGGCAAGCTCCGGCCATTCCACCGGCTGGATGCTCTGGTCGTACGGGTTCTGATAGCCGTGTTCCAGCACCTTGTTCAGCCACCACAGGTAGCGTCCGTCCTTGTGGTACCACAGCGCCCAGTTGATGTTGTTCACATAGGGACCGTGACCGTATCCGGAGTCGCCGAAGCCGCCCGGGTCGCCGGTATTGTCGGCGATCCCGACCGTGTAGTCGGCATGTTTGCGTACCGAGCCGTTCTCGAAGTAGCGGTAGTCATTCTCCGCCAGCGTGTACTCGATGGTATGCCTGGGAACTATCGAGTAGTATCCCAGCGAATCCTCCTGCGGCTTCCACGAGGTGATCTGACCCTCGAAGGCCGCATGCACCTTGCGCAGCATCAGCTCCATCTGGCCGTCAACGTCTCCGTAGTAGCGGTTGAAGTAGCGGCTCATCCAGTAGATGCCCATGAGCGGGAATGTGGTGTGGTTCCAGATGATGGTCGTATTGTTCTCCAGCCCGCCATAGCCAGAGCAATGTCCCCGCAGTTCCAGCAGCGTCATGAGGATGATGTTGGTGCATTCGAGCCGCTCTGCGTCGCTGAAGACGGGCGCTTCCTCCAGCACGTCCCACATCGCCCCGATGTTGCTCGAGGTGGTCTCCTCCGGCCATGTAACGCGGTAGTCGGGGTTGGCGACGAACCGTTCACCACAGAACAGCAGGATCTTTTTCGCCCGTTCCGCCCACGCAATGTCGCCGGTGTCGCGGTATCGCTCTACCGCCGCCCAGAAGTCACGTAGTGCGTCCTGGCTGATCTGCCGGGCCAGCAGGTCCGCCTTCTGCTGCTCGGACATCGGATTGTACCCGGAAACGAAAAGCACAGGCTGCTGCAGAACGATGTCGGGCCCCTCGCCCAGTCGCGAGATGAAGTCATCCACTCCCGCGGCCAGTCCGGCGTCATCGCCGGCACCGATGACGACGACGTTCTTGCCCTTCGGACCGTTGTAGGGCTCGTGTACGGTCTGGAGCACATACCACCTTGGGCCGGGCTTGAGCGCGTCAATCTGCAGGTAGTTGTTTAGGTACAGCCTCTCGACCATGCGGTTGTTGTTGAGGCTGCCCAATGCGATGACCGTCTCCGCAGATTCCACAGTGCCGCCGTAGTCGCTGGTTAGGGGCACCTTCCCTCCCGTCTTCGCCTCAATGGCCTTTGCCAGCCGCTCGCCAAGCGCCTGGTACGCCTCACCGGCCGGGACCAGTATCCGCGCTGCCGCCTTGCCGTTTTGCACTATCGGTGTCTGCAGATTGAGCTTGCGGACCTCCTCGATGCCGCCGCTGCCTTTGGCAAGCAGCGGGCCCATGATGCTGCCCTCCCGCACCTCCACGCCCTTCACGGATGCATCATCAACCAGGCTGTCGGTGGTCCAGTAGTGCATCGTGTACAAATAGAGGCGCAGCGTCGTGGTGCCTTCCGGAGCCTGCCCCATGACGCTGAATCTCGCCCAATCGCCGCCCACAGGGGGATTCAGTTGCACCTGCTTCAACTCGCCGCTTGGCAGGAAACGCATCTGCATGTTGAGCGCCCCGTCATTGTTTCGCGCAAGCGCCTTCGCCCATACCGATGCCTTGTAGAGCTTGCCCGCTTCCGCCTTGATGTCCTGGATGACGCCGACGCAGTACTTGCCGTCCCGCACCTCGGGGCCGGTGTCAATCAGCCGCACCGCGTGTTGCCCCGAGTGCGCATCCTGCGAGACCTCCATTACCTCCTCCGGAATCCCGCCGCAGTACCGGCTCCAGCCACTGGGGAGGCCCTTGTCACCGATCTCCTCAAAGCCCGGATTGGTCAGCAGCTCCTGCGCGCAAGCCGTCGTCGCAATCAGCAGCCCGGCAGCCAACACCAACGCCGCCCGCAATTCCGGTCTCTTGCTTCTCATTTACCTCATCCCTCTGCACAAGACTCGCGGCCCTGCGGTTCTCATCTCGTTCCGCAAACAGACTTCGCTGCAGTGCAGGCCGTTACCTGGCCGGCTAATCCCCAATCCGCGGACGCAGCGTGCCGAACCCCCCGGCGAATGCGGCAATATTGATTGCCACGCATGGTTCATGTAGAATGTTTGCGGATTAGGGGATGGGGCTGCGGGGTAGAATGACTGTAGAACAGTGAGAGTGGGGTAGAACCACATCGCGGTATGTCATCTTCTCGACGGGAGGATGAACGACATGCGACGTATTGTGGTGGTCGGTGTTCTTCTGGCGGCCATCAGCGGCCTGTGTGTCACAGGCACCAGCCAGGAAGTCCTCGATATCGGCAAGTCACTTCGCCCCGGCTTTTCCGAGATAGCGCTTCTTCCCACGCGACTGACGTATTACAACACCCACGAAGACTCCGCCCTGGCTACCTATACTTGCTGTCGGCCCGATCAGGAGGAGCAGATCCGTAAGGCGTTGATTGCAAACGCCTCCTACCTGGAGAACTACTATGACACCGACTACGCCGACGACACGCTGATGCACAACGCCCGTGTCAATAGTGTGCGTCGCAATTTCCGACACCAGGTCGCAGCCCTTGAGCAGCTTGTGGATGACTATCCCGACAGTGATCTGGCTGACGACGCGCTCCACAATCTCGCGCGTTGTTACATATTTGACAAAGACCACGAAGCGGCCATCGAGACCTTGGAGATGTTGGTTGACCGCTGGCCCTACAGTGTCTGGGCCGATGACGCCCTGATGTATCTGGCCGGCGAGTTACGCGCCATAGACCAACACGACGCCGCTCTGGACGCCCTTGACCAGTTGGCTACTGAATATCCTTCCAGCGACCACTGCGCGGGCGCTCTCGACGCCTTGGCCACCCGCGCCATGGAAGACGAGAATTACGAAGATGCCATTGACGTATCGGATCACATCCTCGCCGAGTATAACTGCTCCGACTACGCCGACGATGCCCAGTTCCGCATTGCCGAAGCGTTGCGCCACCTGGGTAACTGGCAGGCTGCGCTCGATTCTTACATTGACCTCATTGAGCGGCTGCCTGGCAGCAGGCTCACAAACCGCGCGATGCGTGAGGCCAACTCGATTGCTCGGCAGGCACGTCGCTCGGGCTTTGATAGCGAGCCGCTCTATGACACCGCCGAGTTCAACCCGGGCCGCGAGGCCGATGAGCTCTACAATCTCGCCCGCCACTGGCAGAACTACCGCGAATATGCCAGCGCCATTGACGCCTATTACGAATTCGTGGAGACGTACCCGGGCCATGACAACTATGATGACGCCCTTTACAACATCGGCGTCTGCTACCAGCAGACCAACATCCTCTTCCAGGACATCAACAAGTCCAAGGGCCCGGAGGACATTTTCCGCTTCGCGGAGGAGTACCAAGACGCAACCGGCGCGTATGGCTCTCTGCCCAATGCCGGGCAACTGTCGGCCGTGAATGACGCCACCTCTGCCTTCGCCATGGTCGTCAACAACTTGGTCGGCAGCCCCCTGCGGGACGACGCCCTTTACGAGATCGCCAAGTCGTTCGAGGACTCCGAGCGTCTCGATGACATGGTCTTCACGTACCAGGAGCTGCTGGTGCACTTCCCGACCAGCGACTACCATTTTGAGGCGCTCAATGAGGTCCTCAAGTTCTATGCGGACAAGAAGAACTGGGAGCTGGCACAGGAGATGTACCCGGACCTGTCCGCCGCCTATCCGAACGTATTTCCCGCTTGGCTCCTCAACAACCGCATGGATTTCTACACCGTCATCAGGGCCTACGCTCGCCATGCCGACTTTGCCTGGTTTGAGAGCCATTTGCACCATATACCGTATCATTTCACCATCGCCGATCTGTCATTTGACGCCGATTTCTACGATGCAGCCCTCGCCCTCTCGGCAGGCCAGTATCGTGACGCCATAGGCTTGCTGGAGCCGCTGGCGGACATGCGCACCAACGACCTCTGCGTGCCGTCCAAATGGCTCCTCGCCCGCGCTTATGAGCTTTCCGGCAAGCGTGAGGCGGCCGTAGCCTGCTACAACGAGATCATTGCCCGCCATGCCCGCAGCGGCCTGGCCGACGATGCCGAGCTGGCTCTTGACAACCTTGAGAAGGGCCCGGCCGAGCTGGCCGAGTACCGGCAGCGCGTGGCCGACGCTGTCGGGTTCCCCATAAACAACTTCGATTGGTACCTTGGCGACAGTGTCGTGGTGTTCGCGCCCTTTACCGTAGCGGCCAAGATGCGCCAGTACAACATGCCGAACATTTGGGAGAATGCAGAGAGCATCATGCGCGAGTGGACCGGCGTGGAAGGCCGACAGCCCGTCCTCATCTACGTGGATCCCGTTGATGGCCGCCAGACAGGCCCGCTCGTGCGTCTGCCGGCATCGCAGATAAAGGACCCGCCCAGTTGGTCGCTTGGCCTCAGCCAACTCGCCGCCGGTGTCATCGCCACTGCATCCGGCAACAAGGTCCCGCCGGACCAGGCGTGGATTACTGAAGGCCTGGCCAACTTCGCCGCTGCCAGCCTCCAATACGACCTGGTCACCGAAACGCGTGACGCGATCGGTTCTGCGGCTGCCGTCAAGCTGCCTCAGGAGGAGGTGCTCAGGGCCCGCGACCGTGCTCTGGCCAGCCTCGGCGAATACGTCCGCAACAATGCCGGCCCCGGCAACCTCAACGGCGACGTGCTCTGTGGGATGCTCTACTCGCTGCTCGACAGTCAGGGCCTCAGCCAGTACCGGCTCATTGACCGCGAGCCGTACCGCGCCCTGTTCCCCAGCCTACGCCGGCAGTCGTCCTCCGGCGTCGAGGCGCTGGCGGCCGCACTCAACGAGAGCTTCGATGGCGCGGTCGCCGACCAACTGCGCCTGTGGCGGCTGCCCGTCAAAGGGCGGGTGGCGCAAAAGCGCCTGTAAGCCATGTGGAATCGGGAATCTCTGCTATGGACCGGGCGTCCTGTACGCTGTGCAGGCTATGGCGCCCGGTATCCGTATGTACCCAGGTGAGGGTGACTCGTCAGTGGATGGGAAGATGACACGTCGGGAGTTCCTTGAGAAATGCGCCGCCTGCGGACTGGCGCTCGGGGTTGTACCATTTATGGGTGGTCTGGATACCATCGAGAGCATCTGCATGGGCCTCGTCGGCGCCGGCGGTATGTCCGATAGGGTCGCTTCATACTACACCCCTGCCAGCGGCAATGCCGTGAAGTGCACCTTGTGTCCCAACTACTGTGTCTTGCAGCCGGGGGCCAGCGGCGGCTGTCGTGTGCGCCAGAACTCCGGCGGCAGACTCTACAGCCGCGTTTACGGCTATACCGCCCGCGTGCGGGGCGACGCCATGGAGAAGGGCCCGTTCTTTCACTACCTGCCCGGCACCAGTTCCGTCGCCCTCGGCACTGTCGGATGCAACCTCCACTGCCTCTACTGCCAGAATTGGGAGTTCACCCAGATCGCCCCACAGGACCTCAATCCGTCGCCTCAATACCTGCCGCCTACCAGCCTTGTTGCGCAGGCCAAAAAGTACGGCCGGCCCACCATCATTTTCACCTATAGCGAGCCGATTATCGCCATCGAGTACGTGATGGAAACCGCACGCTTGGCCAAGCAAAGCGGCATCAGGACGCTCGTGAAGAGCGCTGGCTACATCAACCCGGAACCAATGAAGGCGCTCTGCCAGGCCGTGGACGCCATCAACATTGATTTCAAAGCCTACAGCAGCAGCTTCTATCAGAACGTCTGCGGCGGTACGCTCAATCCCGTTCTCGATGCCATCACCACAGCCCACAAGTACGCACCGTGGCTCGAACTCACCTACATGACCGTGCCGGGCTATAACGACAGCGCCAACCAGTTCACCCAGGCGTGCCAATGGATCAAGCAGAATATTGGTACCCGGGTGCCGCTGCACATCTCCCGCTTCTTCCCCTCGTACCGGCTCCGCAATCTCGCCGCAACTCCCATTGACAAACTTCGCGAGCTGCGCAAGATCGCCTACGATCAGGGCCTGCAATACGTGTATCTAGGGAATCTGCAGGGCGATCCCGGGGAATCCACCTACTGCCCCAAGTGCGGCGTAAAGGTGATTAAGCGGATCGGCTATAACGTGCAACTCTTGGCTCTCAACCCCAGTACGGGCAAATGCACTGTATGCGGCCTCAAGATACCCGGCGTATGGTCCTAGCCCCTTACCATTCAATGAAGGATTGACTCCCGATGAAACACACGATGCTCCTCTTCGCCACCATGCTTGCTCTGTACTTCTGTTCCGGTAGTTCGTGCTCTGCAGCCACTTACTACGTCGCAACAACCGGCCAAGATGGCGCCTCGGGCACTGAAGCCCAGCCCTGGCGCACGGTCGCACACGCCGCACAGCAGGCGCAGGCCGGAGACATGGTTTGCATCGCCGGCGGCACCTACGCCGGAGAGCATGTGGTCCTGGCTAACTCGGGAACCGCTGACGCCCCGATTGTGCTGAAAGCATGGAACGGGACGCCGGTACTTGACGGAGAGGACGGCGAGGGCTTCGGCCTGCTGCTTCGGGGCAAGTCCTACGTCAGCATCGAGGGCCTCACGATAACCCGCTACAAGTTCGGTCTCTACGGCGGCGGCGACACCCACGACATCGCCGTCCACAACGTCACGGCCTACCTCAACTACCACGGAATCTGCTTCGAGGGCGGCCCCCACCACATCGTCATCACGGAATGCACCGCCTACAACAACGACATGTGCAACTTCCTGCTGGCCGCCCGCACCAATGACTCTATCATCGAAGACTGCATCGCCTTCAACCGCGAGGAGTTGGGGAACCACGCCGACTACTGTTTCGGAATCACCAGAGGCTCCTGCCGCAACATCATCCGCAACTGCGTCGCGGGAGGACATCCCGAGGACGGCCACCACTGGTCCGGCCACGGCTTCGCCCTGAGGCAGGACTCATGCTACAACCGGATTATGAGCTGCAGGTCCTTCTACAGCGGCTGCGAGCATTTCGCGGCCAAGGAGGACAGCGACTACAACGAGTTCGTGAACTGCTTCGGAGCGGGCAGGAATCCCGCCGCTTACGTCATGGGATTCCATGTAACGGGATCCCATAACCAGATACGCAACGGCATCGCCTGCGATGTGACCGAGGGCATCTATGTCCACTGGTCGAAGGGGGAACCCAGCAAGCGCCGCGCCAACAACAACCTGTTCGCCAACAACACTATCGTCAACGCTCGCGACTATGGCATCATCGTGACATGGACAGACGCCGACCCGACCGAGCCGGCGACCACGGACAACGTGTTTGTCAACAACATCATAGTCCGCAGCAAGTGCGGCGTTCGTCTCTCAGGAAACACCGATGCAATCAGGTACAACGATCTCTGGGAGAATGGAATCAACTACACAAACTGCTCCGCCGGTACCGGCGACATCAGCGCCGATCCGCTTTTCGCGGACGAGGCAGGCCATGATTTCCACCTCATGTCACAAGTCGGCAGGTGGAACCCCGCTGTAGGGATGTGGGCGACCGACCCCGCAACCAGTCCGTGCATTGACGCCGGCGATCCGGCGTTTCCCTGTGGCGAGGAGCCGCAACCCAACGGGGGTAGAATCAACATCGGCGCCTATGGGGGGACGTCAGAAGCCTCCAGGAGCCCGGGCACAGGTGGCCGAGGCTGACGGGGGCCACCCGTCATCAGGCAACCGGCGTCGCCCGCCCGTAGGACCGATCCACCTTCGTGAGACGGAGCTTCAGGGCCCGTTCCTTCTTCGGTGATGCTTCCGGGACCTCGATGACGTAGCCCTTCACGGCCGCGACCAGTCCCATCGCCGGCACCGAGATGATCTCATCAGGAGTGACCTCGATCACCTGGCCCTCCTTGTAGGGCAGGTGCTGGCCCCGCAGCTTACCGTCCGAGCCGCCGATTATCTCGTAGCGTTCCGGGTGGATGTTCTCCGTGCTGCGGACATACAGATGCGCGCCTGCCTCCTTCTCCAGGTCCTCGACGTACTCACCGTGAGGTCCGATCAGCGACAGAACCACGGCGGGATCCGCCCATACCAGATACGCTTCATGGTCGTGTTTGGGCCGGGCCGCACGCAGTTCATCCTGGATTCGTGACGCCACCGTCTCGGCCGATAGAATGTGTCCGGTGCCCGTGCAGCACGGGCACGGCACCTGCAACTGGCGGGCCAGGCTGCGGCTCGTGCGCTTGCGCGTCATCTCCACAAGTCCCAACCGCGTGATGTGCAGGATGCGCGTCTTCATCCGGTCATCGGCAAACGCCGCGCGCAGGGCATCGGTAACCTTGCGGCGGTGGCGGCTGTTGTCCATGTCTATGAAGTCAATGACGATGATGCCGCCGATGTCGCGCAGCCGCAATTGCTTGGCGATCTCGTCCGAGGCCTCCAGATTGGTGCGCAGCACGGTGTCCTCAAGGCTCTTCGCAGCCACGAACTTGCCCGTGTTCACATCTATGGTGCACAGCGCCTCGGTCTGCTCGATGACTATGCTCCCGCCGTGGGGCAGCCACACTTTCGGCCTCAGGGCGCGCTCTATCTCGTTCTGTACACCGTAGTGGACGGATATCGGCTCCTCGCCGCGATAGAGTTCTACGCGCTTGCGCAACTGAGGCGCCACATTGTCGCACAGGTTCAGGATCCTGTCGTAGGCGACTTTGTCATTGACCACAAAGCTGTTGACATCCGCGTCGAACACATCACGAAACACGCCGTAAACCAGGCTGGTGTCCTCGTAGAGCAGGGCCGGGGCCTTCACTTGCTTCTGCTTCCCCTGAATGGAGCGCCACATCTTCAGCAGGAACTTCACGTCGTCCTCGAACTCGCCGGGAGTCGCACCCTCCGCCCGCGTGCGCACGATCAAACTGAAGCCTTCGGGCTTGACCTTCTCGGCCATGTCGCGCAGGCGGCGCCGTTCCCCATCGTCATCTATCTTCTTAGACACGCCGACCTTGTTCCGCCCGTCGGCCACCAGCACCAGGTAGCGGCTCGGCAGTGATATCCGCCGCGTGGCCCGCGCGCCCTTCAGCTCCAGCGGGCCCTTGGTGACCTGCACCATTATTACCTGGTCCTTCTTCACGACCTCGCCAATCGGGGGAAAGGAGCCCATCTTGTGGCGCATCTGGTGGCGCGAGGGCTCCTCGGGCATCGCATCCGACACGTGGAGGAAGACGTTGCGGTCTATTCCTACGTCAACGAAGGCGGCGTCCAGGCCGCGCACAACGTTCTCCACGCGGCCCATGTAGACGTTGCCCACCACTTCCTGTTCTCTCTCGACCTTGTACTCGACAAGTTGGCCATCCTCAAGGATAGCCACCCGCGTCTCACGCGGGCTGACATCCACAATAATATCGGCTTTCATATGCCAGTAACCTCTTACGTCGCTGCCTGGTTCTCAAGCGATAGTCTGCCGGAACTTTCCCCAGACTACCTCTGACAGTGGCAGCGGAATGCACTCTCTGCGACCCCCGGGCCTGTCTGCGCCCGTGGGCAGTGTTCGCCGGGCAGCCGCTCTACCTGCTACTGCGCCGCCCCAAAATGTAGGCCGGTGCGCACCAGACGACGCCATCCGCCATCCTCCTGCGCCCCCATCGCTCTCGCGAGCGCCGTCAACACCTCGTCGGGCTTGACAAGTGTCTCCTCGGTGACGCCCAGAACCATGTCAATCATGTCGCCGGCTGCGCGAAGCCGATAGATGTGCGGCCTGATGTTAACGCATCGCGTGCGGCGTTTGGTCTTACGCTCCACCGCGATCTCATCGGCGCCGAGCAACTGCGCCACCGCCTGCTGCATTACCGCCTCGTCAACGTCCTCTGCGAAATCCGGCACCGCTTGGTAGCCGGCCGCCTTCAACTCAGTCCATAACGACCGCCGAGCGCGGCGGCGCACCTCGACCTCGGCGATCCTGAAACTCCGCAACTCCGGCGCCAGGGCCACATAGATGTCTCGCGCCTCTGCCGCCTCCTGTAACTCGACTGCACACAACTCCGCTAGACCCTCCACGCCGACGGGCAGGGGCGGCGGAAAGCTGATCTGCGCTCGCGGGCTGTATCCCTGGGTGTATTTTACAGGTATTCTCGCCCGACGTACAGCCCTGTCGAACGCCTTTGCGAGATCCAGGTGCCCCAGGTACCGCAGAAGACCGGTCTTCTGGTACTGCACCATTGCGTGAAATCGCTGCTCTTCACCCATCCGCATCCCCGCCAGTGAAGCACCGGCCCACCAGGCGTGTCATCCCGCAATCCTGGCACTCGCCGAGCCGGCAATCGTCGGTGGTTACGCCCTTCTGGGACCTCTCAAGCTCGCGCAGCAGGTACTCCTTCGTCACGCCGACATCAATGTGGTCCCATGGCAAAACGGCGTCAAGTGGTATCTCTTCGCTTGCTGCTTTCTCGATGTCAATGCCGTGTTCCGCCGCCGCATTTCGCCATCGCTCGAAGTCGAAATGCTCCGTCCAGGCATCCAGCACGGCCCCGCAGTGGTATGCCGTCTCGACCACGTCCGCGGCTCTGCGGTCTCCCCGCGCCAGGAACGCCTCAACGATAGCGGCCGGCGCGTCATGGCAGTTCAGCTTCACCTGCTTGCGGCGTCCCATCTGTTGCAGCAGCATTCTGCGCTTGTACTCGAACTGCGGCAGGGAGTCCTGGCCCGCCCACTGGAACGGCGTATGCGGCTTGGGCACCAGCAGCGCCACGCTCACATTGAACTGCATGCGCCCGCTGCGTTTCCCCAGACACTGCCGGCCCAGTTCCAGCATCTGCTGAACTGTCTCCCCGATCCCAAGCACGTCATCGTCGGTCTCACCGGGCAGGCCGATCATGAAGTACAGCTTGATGGTTTGCCACCCCGCACGAAACGCCGCCTCCACCGCCTCCCTCAGGTCCTGTTCCGTCACGTTCTTGTTGATGCGGTCCCGCAGGGCCTGCGAGCCGGCCTCCGGTGCAAATGTAAGGCCGCTCTTCTTCACCCGCTGCACGCGCCGGGCAAGCTCCACACCGAAAGCGTCAGCTCGTATCGAGGGCATGCCGATGGAGACCCGCCGTTCGCTCAGGTCCTGGTGCAGCACCTCAAGCAGCGTCTCAATCTCCGTGTAGTCCGTGCAGCTCAGCGACGAAAGCGAAATCTGGTCGTAGCCGGTGGCGTCAATGATCTCATTGGCCTGCCGCCGCAGGGTCTCCACCGACCGTTCTCTCGTGTGGCGATAGATTATCCCCGCCTGACAGAACCGGCAACCTCGCGTGCATCCCCTGCTGATCTCCACCTGCGCACGGTCGTGCACCGATTCCCGGTAAGGCACTATTGGTCGCGTCGGGAACGGTGCCGCGTCCAGATCCTCCACTACCCGCCGCCGCACGCTCGGCCTATCCGCAGATGGCGGCTGCGGCACCAGAAAACGCCCGACCTTCTTCACTGGCCACAAGAAGGGGACATACACCCCCTCAACCCCGCTCAGTTCTCTCAGGAAGCGCTCGCGAGAATGCATGTCGGGGAATGGGGGAGAGTGCCTCCCCAGCAGGTCCATTATCTCCTGGACCACCTCTTCGCCGTCGCCGATGACCAGAGCATCGAAAAACGGTGCCAGCGGCTCTGGGTTGACCGCACAGGGCCCGCCGCCTATCACAATCGGCTCGTCCGCTGTCCGCTCACACGACCGCAGAGCGACGCCGCCCAGGTCCAGCAGCGAAAGCACGTTGGTGTAATTCAGCTCGTGCTGGAGGGTGATGCCGACGACGTGAAAGTCCGTCAGAGGAGTGCCCGTTTCCAGCGAAGCGAGGCGGATGTTCCTCTCCTTGAGCAACTGCACGGCATCCGCCCAGGGGTGATACACACGCTCGCAGTAGGTGTCCGCCCTGCTGTTGAGGATGTGATAGAGGATTTGCGATCCGACGTGGGAGGTGCCGACTTCATACACGTCCGGATAGCACAACGCAAAGCGCAACGCCACGCTCTGCGGGTCCTTCTCGACCATGTTGTGCTCGCAGCCGATATAGCGCGCCGGCCCGACAACGTCATCAAGCAGATTGTCTATATTCATATATCAATACTACAGAATCGTTTGTCCAACACAGCACAATGGTACATCCCAGCCGTCGCGATGTCAAACGCAACGCCTACGCAGAGCGGGAGTCGGCGGCGACATCATCGGCACGGGAGCGCCTCAGCGGAGTGCAACTTATGTGGGGGCAGGTCGTATGAAGCGGCGGAGACCAACGGTCCCGCGCGCTAACCCTTCTCGGGGCCGCACGCTGCATATACGTACTCCGGATGCCCCGGGTACTTGTTCTGGCCCTTGTACATGCGGATGAGATATCGCTGTTTCTCGAAGCCCTTCCTGCTCAACATCTCAGCCACATGGTGATTCGGGAGCACGATGTCGTTGATGACGTGCTCGTTGCCTGCAGCGCCCAGCAGGGCGCTATATAGCCTCTCCGCCACCCGCACGTCGGCGGCGACCAGCGGGCCGATCTGACTGGTGTGGTAGCCCGGCCGCAGTACGCCATAGCCCACCACGGCGTCATCACTTCGCACACACACAGCGGTGTTCGGCTCCTCCTCCACCAACATGCCAATCAACCTGGACCGGTCCGCCCCAAACACGGGACTGTCGAATTCGCATACTGCGGGGAGCAGTTCAGGCGTTATCGGCTCCACCCCCTGAACTTCACCTCGTCCACTCCCTTTCCCCAGCCAGCGCTCCATCATGTACTCGTCCACAAACCCCAGCGTGTCGTAGAGCTTCTTGCCCATCGGAGTCGCATCCAGCTTAACGGTCGCGACCCGCTCCTCCAGGTAGTCAATGCACGCGTATAGAAGCGCGGACCCGATGCCCTTGCGGCGGTGGTCGGGATGCACCAGCACCATGGCCACCCATCCGAATTTGTCCTCATAGGCTGTGCTCGTGGCCGTACCCACACTCTCCCCGTCACAGGTGGCCACGAAGCAGCCGTCCGGCTCCAGATTGATCAGCCGCTGCCAGTCCCCCGGCAACTGGTTCCAGCCCACGGCATTCTTCAACTCCATGCCGAAGGGAATATCAGCCGCAGTCATGGGCCGGATGTCAATGTCGCCGTCACTCATACTTCTGCTTGCTCCCTAACCGAACCACACACCATACCTGCGATACATTTCGTTGATCAGGCTTATCGAGCCCCATACCACGCCGGCGGCGAAGTAGTGCCCCAACACCAGCCCCAGGAAGAACGGGATGAGTTGCCGGTATAGGCGCATGCCACCGACCCGCAAGACAACGCTCTTGATTATCCACACCAGGAAGAACGGTCCCCAGATGGGCGAGCCGTAGGATGTCACCATCACATAGCCGAGCGGATGCAGCGGGAATCTGAGGAACATGCTGCGCAATAGAATGAGCAGCGAGGTGACTAGGAGCCCAACCCCAGCGGCGGTCGCCCGCCGGGCGTCCGGAGCGACGTGGCTGTTGACCCACGACGACAGGTCTATCCAGGCCCGCAAAGCCGCTATCACTCGCGAGCCGCCCTGCGTGGTGCCGCCCTCCAGAATGTTGGCCCCGTAGGAGTAGTACACCTGCAGGTGCAGGTAGTACGCGCCGGCCAGGCCGATGACCAGCGCGACGATCATCCACAGAATCATGGTGCGCTGGCGGATGTTCGCCTCCTCCGCCATTTTGAAGCCCTCGATCTGGTAGCCGGCCATCGTGGGGAAGTAGCCACGGGCGAGCCAGTAGAACAGGGTGAACGCCGTCAGATTACTGAAGCTGGTGCCCCGCTGATACGGCGCGGAGCCGCCCACGTAGATCATCATGTCCCACTGCTCCATGATCGGGAACAGCCAGACCATCGGAGAGCCGGCCTCGGCACGTAAGCGGGCGTAGGTCACGGCGAACAGCAAGATGACGCCGAAGTAGACGGCGGCCATCCACACCCACATCCCCGCTTGCACCGCGATGATCACCATGGTCGCGAAGCCGATGAGGGCGGCCCACACGGTGGTCCTGTAAGAGAACGGCTCGCCGCTGTCGTCTATGGAGGGGTCGCCTGTGAAAGCCTTGCGCAGGATCCTCACAAGCTGCTCGCGGCCTATCCAGAATAGGAAGATGCCCAGCGCCACGTAGCCGCCGTAGGCCTGCTCCCGCTCGAAAGGCATGCCCGATATCTCGCGGCCGCTGAGTACCGCGAAGAACGTCGAGAAGCGCTGTGCCAGGTAGAACACCCACACGGAAAGCAGCACTTCAGTGGACACCAGGTAACCAATCCCGAAGTTCTCCGGTCGCCACGCGATGGATAGCGGCTGCAGCGCAGACCACGGACGCTCGGTCAGCACCGCCCCCAGATTGTAGTACTTGCCCAGCGCCGGCACCGCAGGATTCCACGCCTGCAGCATGTTCATCACGTTATACGCCGTTGCCAGCCCGAACCCCGTCCACATCAGCGGGTTGCGCAGAAAGCTACCAATCGCCCCGCCGGCACCGTAGTCGGATATCTCCATCACCAGCCGCACGATCGGGAACGTCAAATGCTCCTTCTCGATCCACTGCCGCCGGAACATCAGCATCAGGGCATACATCACGATGAAATTGGCCGTTATGAAGACCGTCCAGACGATGAGCGGCAAGATCCACGGGCCCCAGATGATTGCGCCGTCCGGCGTGCCCTCGAACATCCCCTGCATGGCGTCCGGGTCCTTCGGCGCTATCCAACTGGGGATATCCTCCTGCAACTGCGCGTAGTTGTTCTCGGGGCTGGCAAAATAGAACGGGACCGTCAGCTGCGGTAGCAGTTGCCGCACCACGCCCACCGACGGCATCGAGATGGCGATGCACAGGAACGCATACACCAGCAGTGACTGGTGGCGCGGGAAGTGGAAGAACTTCGGCAGACGGTTCAGCAGCGGACCCACTAACGCCAACACCATGATGGCCGCTACCGCCGGAATCACGGGGACACTTTCGCCCAACTGCACGCCCAGGGCTATCAGCCCGGCCTGCCTCATCCACAGCAGGCTGATGACCATCAGTATGATGGACACCACAAATGCCCGCGCCTGCAGGCCCTGCGGCTCCTCGAAAACGGCAGCAGGCGGCGCATCCCCTGGCGCAGACAGATTGCGGGGCTGATCAGCCATGCTTTCAACACCAGTCCCCAGCTACCAGGTAATCAGTTCCCGTTCGATGTTCGTCGTGCGGGGAGACGGCACCTGCTGAAGCGGCTGCAGCCGTTGCAGCACGAGGGAGTGGCTCAATCGCAGGCGGGAGGCTTGGTTGGCCTCCGGCCTGGCTCACGGTCATCTCTCGCACTGCGGGCAGGGAGTGGGGAAGCTATAGTCGCTGATTGCCTCGGCTATATTGCGCCCCACGCGTATGCAGTCCGATTTGCCCAGCGAGGTCAGGCATATGCGAACGGACTTCGCCTCTCCGCCGAAGGCCGGCCCTGGCATGATGATCGTGCCCCGGCTGTGCGCCAGGTGTTTCAGAAATGGCCACAGACCCACCCTCGCGAACGCCTCTGCGCATGACGGCCCCTGCGTTGCTGCGACGTGGTCAAGCGATATGAACGCACAGTAGTTGCTATGAGCCGCATCGCGTCGCCCTGCCAACTCCAGGCCCAGCCCCTCGTACAGCGCAGCCATCCGCTCGCGCAGCTCCTTGCGCACCCAGCCGAAGTAGCTTTCCGCCTCTCTGGGTGCCACCAGCGGAAATAGGGCGCAGAGAGTGAACAGCACCTGGTTGGGTGTGGACAGACCGGCCATGTGCGCGAACGATACCCCGGCGCTGTCCATCACCAGGCGCTCGTAGAAGCCCGGCCGCTCCTCGGGATGGCGCGCTGCGTACTTCGCATCAACCTCCTGCGCCCGCGCTGATGTCATCTTCCGCAAGCGCTCGTCCAGCGCGCTCTCGCGGTGTATCCAGGTCGCGCCGATGCGGCAGCCGGCCAGGCCGAAGTCCTTCGACGGCGAATAGAACGGTATGACGTTGCGCGGCATTCTGACTGCGGCATTGTCAAAGCCCCGGTCAACGAAGTTGGCGTACACGTAGTCGCACAGTAGCACCAGCTCCGGCCGCCGGCGCACAACCTGCTGCAGGTAGCCCAGGCACTCCGAGTGCAGGGGGATGTCCACCGGGTTCCCCGGCGACACGGCAACCACGAGCTTGATGGCGGGATCGTCCAACTGCACCAGGTCAACTTCCTCCACCGCCCATCCGCGGCCCGGACTGCGCCGCAGAGGCACGATCTCGCAGCCGCACTGGCGCGAGAACAGGTCCTTCATCGGTTCGTACCACGGCCACACCATCGCCACCTTGTCCGACGCTTCCAGCAGGCGGTTGCGGGTCATGGTACTGACGACCTGGCTGAAAACGCCCGTGGCGCCGGTGCCGAGGTGAACGTCGAACTCTTCACCCGCCAGGTTCTCGCCCAGCAGGTATGCCAGGTAGCGGTTCGCTGAGGGTGTCACGAGATCGAGGGTAGGCGGGTCAGGATACCCTCCGCCACCAATGGCGACTGTGAAGACGCGGATGATGTCACTGATCGTCGTTTCGGGCAGCAGTTCATCTGCCACGTACTGCCACACGCTTTGCAGGTAGTCCGCTCCCAGCGACCAACCGTCGCGCTGCTCCTCCATCCACTCCACAAAACGTCCAAAATGGCTGGCGTGATTGAGCGCATCCAGCGGTGTGAGCACCCGCACGCCCGGCTGCAGTGTGGGGCCGCCCTGGCAGTAGTCTGCGTACAGCCCCAGCACATGCCAGGCGCACTGTACCGTTCGCTGCTGCCAGTTCGGTGCCCCGCGCGAGGCATCGAGCAATTCCGCATCCGGCCCCAGCACTGCCCGCGCGTGCCTTACCAGCATGTCCTTGGCTACGAACGGCGATACCTGCAGGGGGCTCATTTCCATGGCTCGCATCCCGATCAACTGACCTGTATCCTCGCGCGACGACACCGGTGCCGCCCAGGCATGTGACCGCTAGCGGAGGCTGCAGGGACAGGATTAGCAGCGGAAGTGACGTTCGACTGCGATATGTTACCAGAAGCCGCCTGAGAACACAACGCGACACGAAAACTGCTCCTGCAGGCAAGTCTCGTGCCGTGGAGAAGGTGAACGAGCGGCGTGCAGCGAAACAGCCGGATGGACTCGGCCGACAGCAGCGTCACTTGGCACCATGC
The DNA here is from genome assembly GCA_964549395.1 of uncultured Armatimonadia bacterium. Taxonomy (GTDB): domain Bacteria; phylum Armatimonadota; class Zipacnadia; order Zipacnadales; family UBA11051; genus UBA11051. The sequence continues at coordinate 22,465 of CAZJVY010000046.1, forward strand.
AGCCCGCAACGACGGTGTGTGGTGTGCAGTAACCGTCGCAACAGGGGAGCCGGTAGCACGTGCGCTACGGCATAATATCAGACATCCACAGCAATCTGGCGGCTTTGCAGAGAGTACTGACTGCGCTCAGTGACCAGGACATAGACCGCTACCTGTGCCTCGGTGACATTGTCGGCTATGCCGCGCGGCCCAACGAGTGCTGCGAGATGATCCGCGACCTGGATTGCCTGGCAGTGGTTGGCAATCATGACCTGGCCGCCTGCCACGCGGGCAGCGAACGCTTCTTCACCTCCGCCGCACGTGCATGCATATTGTGGACCCGCGAAGTGCTTGCAAAGGACAATCGTGACTTCCTCGCCTCTCTGCCGGCGGTCCTCACGGTTGACGGCGTTGAGTTGTGCCACGGCTCCTTGGCCGACCCGGAGGCCTACATCACCACGCCGGCGGCCGCCCTGCCGTCATTCGGGCTCATGCAGCAGCAGCTCTGCTTTTTCGGTCACACTCACTATGCCGAATGGTTCGTGCGGGCCCAGGATGGCAAATTGCCGGTGCACTTCAGCGCCCTGGCCGGTGCACAGGCGGAAATCGCGCAGGATACCAGATACATGGTAAATCCGGGGGCCGTCGGTCAGCCGCGCGATGGCAACAGCCAGGCCAGCTTCGCCATCTGGGACACCGAAAGCCGCCTCCTGCAGATAAGACGGGTCGGCTACGACGTGGAAACGACCCAACGGCAGATCATCGAGGCCGGGCTGCCCGAGAGCCAGGCAACTCGACTGCTCCTCGGCATCTAGCACAAACAGGTTGCATGAAGTGCCTGTCGGCGGGGAATAGTAATAGTGCATCGGCAATATCGGTCAGGCGTCGCCAGCCACCGACTGGCGCATTACCGGGAGGTGTCGCTATGCCGCTGGAGGACAAGCAAGCACGGCGCCTAGTCGAGAGGGAAATCGCCAAACACAAGATAGACTACAGTCTGCTTACCGTGTCGGTCATCAATCAGGTCGCCTACCTGGGTGGCAAGGTAGCGCCGCTGCGCGGCATGATGGGCAGGGGCGTGGACCTCAAACGCGAGATGGACATGATTATCGAGGCCATCGAGGGCATCAAGGGCGTCACCAGCGTGGTAAACGATGCGCGGTTGGAGTGAGCGTGGGGCTCTTGCCTATGCCTCTATGCTCTCCGGCTGCACCATGACTGTCTTGTGGTTCGTGTAGTGGACATACCCCGGCGGTGTGCCCTTCAGGCGCCGCACGTGACGGGCCGGGGCGTAGTCAACGGCCACCCGCGTATCCGCTCTGCGCTTTGACAGCCAGGCCGCGTGCCGTGCCGCCGCGACTAGCACCGCCTCCGGCACCTCATCGGGGCGCCCCTGGCTTCGGATAAGCACGTGGCCCCCCGGCGTCTTGCGCGTATGAAGCCAGATGTCATCGGGTCCGGCCGCGCGCAGCAGCTTGTCGTTCTGTAGCCCCGACTTGCCCCACAGTATTGCATAGCCAAGCACCTCGGCGGACTGCACCTCTACCCGCGCCTGTTGTGCCGGCCCGCGTTTCCGTCGCTTCCGCAGGTAGCCTTGGCCTGCCATCTCCTCCTCGAGCAGCCGCAGGTCCCCAAGGTCGTCGGCCTGCTCGATCTGATCCAGAAGCCCCTCGAGGTAGTGCCTTTCCCGTAGCGCTGCGCGTAGCAGGGCTGTGATGCGGGACCTGACCGAGGTCAGCTTCTTGTATCGCGCAAAGTACTTCTGCGCGTTGGTCTGTGCCGTCAGCCGAGGGTCGAGCATGACCTCCAGCTTCCGTCCCGGCTTATAGGGGTCATCGAGAGACACGGTCGTCGCGCCGGCCCGTATCTCGCGTAGAGATGCCAGTATCGCCTCGCCGATTCTCCGAATGCTGTCGGCGTCTTCCGAGCGCTGCTGAACGTCCTTGCGTTCCGCAATCCGCTTGTCTACTATGCCCAGTGTGCGCTCTGCGGCCTGCAGCAGTTGTCGCCTCTCCTGCTCTATCTCCGCCTTCGCCATCTCGGCACGCGCGATGACGGCGACCGCCGCACTCATGTCGGACGAGCGTTCGGTGCGGCAGTCCGGCAGCGACTGCAGCCTCACCGGGTAAGCGAAAGCGCCATCGGAACACGTGTACGTCCAGGCTTCGGTACCATCGGCTGAGTTGAGCAAGTCATCAAGCACGACGTGCAGCCGCTCTAGGTCGGCGGCCTGGAGATCCCCGACTTGCGACCTCGGCGATATGTCGCAGCGCGCCAGCACCTCGCCGCGGAATACGTCACTGGCGCCCTGGAAGGTGGTGCGGAACCAGTCGGAGACCGTGCCGTCTGACTCCGACGCAGCCGAGATGATCTGGTCGCTGCTCAGTTCGGAGGGGTCGAGCTTGTCAAAGCTCGGGGGCGGAACGTACTCCAGACCAGGCAGAATCTGCCGATAGCGGTTTACGTCGGCGGTCACGTGCCTAGCCGCCTCCAGGATGAAGGCATCTTCATCCAGCACGATGAGGTTGCTGTGGCGCCCCATCGTCTCCAGCACCACGTAGCAACGCGCCTGCGGGCCCAGACCGCGCGCATTCCCGAATTCCAGCCTCACGGCCCGGTCGAACTGCCGCTGATTCACGTCAACCAGCACGGCTGAGCGCAGCCAGCGCTGCAGCACCGCACCGACCGGGTAATGGACGGTGGGGTCGGGCTCCCAGCCATCATCCAGATGTATGCGACCGAACTCCGACGAGGACGAGAGCACCAGTTGCCCCGGAGGTGACTGCACCGACAACTCGATGATCGTCTGCACGCGCGATGTCTGGAAGACACGCATCACGCGACTCCCACATGCCCTGTCGCGCAGGTGGCTGACAACGGCCCGCACCATCAGGCTGTCGAAGAGCATCTTACGTGCCCTCGTAATCGTCTCTCGGTATCAGGAATTTCGCGTGCGCTGAGGCCACGACTCTCCCGTCGGCCAGCAGGACCTCGGCCTCTGTTTCGAAGAAGCGTCGCTTCCGGCTCACGAGCCGGGCGCGTGCCGTGAGTTCGTCGTCCAGCGAGACGGCCTCGTGATAGCGGATGCACAGCTCCGCAGTAGCAACCTGGTTGCCCTGCTCCCACAGCAGCCGCGTCATCACCTCATCCAGCAGCGTGGCGATGATGCCCCCGTGAACGATGCCGGCCCAGCCCTGGTAGTACTGCGACGGGTGCCACTTCACCGAGTAGTACGTCCCATCGAATTCGAAATCCTTCAGTCTCAGGCCGTGCGGGTTGCTCTGCCCGCACGCAAAACACCAGTCATCAGCCTTAAGCATGTTCGCCCCTCAATTCGCCGCGCCTGTTGTGCGACGGACGCAGCCGACGCAAAAAAATTGCAGCCACCAAGCTGCACTTGGGGCTGCAAGTCAATGCTGTCATGTCCCGTGGGACAGGCTTCGCTCTAGGATGAAGCGCCTACAGCCCGCTCCGCGTCAGTGTCCGCCCCTCCGATGTCAGCCAGCATCTCAGCGATCAGGTCAACCGCGGATACCACCAGGGCGTGGCTCCACTGGTCTCCCTTCACGGCTTCACCGTCAATGCGGCCGGCGAATCTGGCCTCGTCCAGGTGACCGATGTACTTGGCCTTGACGATTGTCAAGTGCTCGCGGCCGCCCCTGGTGCGGTAGCTTTCCTTGTTGAGCGTGCCGACGATGATGAGCGTGTCTCCGGACTTGACATTCTCAATCGCCCACTGCCCGATGTTCTCCCATGCATCAACCAGGAAAAGATCGGACACCGGCTCGCCGGTAGCGCGAAAGAACGAACGGTTGACTTCGAAACTGAACTCGGCCTTCACCTGGCCTGACGTCTTGTGCCGGAGCACTGGGTCGCGTGTAGCGAACCCGGTGAGAACAACCATATTCAGATGCGCCTCTGACACGTCTGCCACCTCCCGGTGACTCTACCTCTGCTTCCCCTATCCAGCTGCAGCGCCTCTCCAGGCACTACACGAAGTAGTAGTCGTTCAAGTAATGTGAATTATAGCAGGTTTGCGGCCAAAGTCAAGCCATTCTGTTAAGCGTCCAAATCAGGTATAATAACAACTCAGTTCCGTGCGCAGCTAGTGCCCGTGTGAGTCATCTTCCCAGAGAGGAGCGCTCCTCATGAACAGCTCTAAGGCCCCCGATTTTGGCCGCCCTCACTCCCCGGAATGGGTCATCATGGTGGTATCCCGCGACGCCCAGGGAAAGCCCAACGTGATGCCGGCCGGATGGGGGATGCACTGCTCCGGCAGCCCCCCTTACATGGCCGTCTCCATCGGCTACGGCAGGTACACCTACCGGTGCATTCACGACACCGGCGAGTTCGTGTTCGCATGGGCCGGCGAAGGTCAGGCCCAGCTCGTCGAACAAACCGGCAGCACCAGCGGCAGAGACATCAACAAGTTCGAGGAGTTTAACATCGCCTCGTCCGAGCCGACCGTCGTCAACGTCCCCCTGCTCGATGGCGCCGCCTCCAACCTGGAGTGTAGGCTCGTCCATGAATACGAGTCGGGCGACCACGCGATCTTCGTCGGCGAGGTAGTAGCCAGCCACCAACCGGAGCCACCCATCCGCCGCCTCTTCAACTTCGAACGCACCTACATGGTTGCCGTCGCCGAAGAGCCTTCATGACGGCCGCCCAGCCTTTGGAGAAGGTATTCGGGCTCACAGATGATGAATTCTGATGGGACTTAGGTCGCCGCTCGGTTTATGAGCGCATGGCGTTCATCTAACAGACAATACCTGGCTGGAGGTTGCCGAAATGTCCTATGTGCTGCGTCGTGCGACGGCGGAGGACGTACCGACTATCGCCGAGATCGCCTATGAAGCTTACAGGATCTACGGTCGGCCGAACCTGCGCGAGCATGCCGAAAAGACCGCCGCCGATCACTGGCCGCACTGTTTCCTCGTGGAGCAGGACGGTCGCACCATCGCTCAGGCCGCTGTGGCACGCCATCCCATACAAGTAGGGCGCAGCCAGATTCTCAAGGCCGAGATAGGGGGGGTGGGGGTGCGACCCGAATGTCAGGGCCGCGGCGTGGGGACGTACCTGATGAGCGAGTTGATGGCCCTGCTTCCCCGCGAAGGCTTTCATTGCACCCGCCTGGGCGGCCTCATGAAGTACTACCGGCGATTCGGCTATGAGCCTTTCTCCCGGCGATATGTGCAGATCCCCCTGCAGCCCTTGGATGCGGACTGCCGGGGCATCACCTGGCGGGAGCTCCTCAGTGCGCCACCCGAGGCGGCAGCGTGTGTGCGGCCCTACGACCCCCAGCGCGATCACGAAAGCCGCTGGGAGTTGATGCAGCGGTTCAACCTTGAGCGACCGGGCCGCATGGTGGATTCACTAACCGATCCCCCAGCCCCGGGCGCCGAGCCCGATCCCATGTGCCTGGTCTTTGAGCAGGACGGCATGGTGCGCGGCTTCCTGCACGGCTTCATCGGGCCGGTCCATGCGGGCCAGCCGCCGGTGTACCAGGTCAGCGACCTGGCCGTGGACTTCGACTACCCTCAGGCCGTGGAGGCTCTGCTCAAGGCGTTCCTGACCCAGGCCGCCAGCACCGCTCCGACCACAGTCAGTTGCCGCCTGCCCTACGATGAGCGGCTCTTCGAGCAGTTGACCGCCGCCGGAATCCAGTTTGACATCCTCGAAATGCGCGGGGCTTTCGACGGCAACATGATGCAGGTACTGGACCTCCCCGGCCTCCTGGAGGCGATTGCGCCGGAACTGACTGCACGTCTGCAAAGGGCTGGCGTCTGCCCCTGGCAGGGCACCCTCAAGCTGGTCTTGCCGAGGCACCAGGCAGTCCTCAGAGTCTCCGCCGAGGCCGTCAGCGTAGAGCTGGATGGCCCGGTACACGCCACGCTTGAGTTGAGTCACGCCATCCTGCTCAAGTGGGTCCTGGGCATCAACGGGGCAGGCGAACATCCCTGGTTGACCGCGTCACTGAGCGGGCCGCAGCAGGTCACACTCAACCTGCTCTTCCCGCGCCTGCCCGCAGCCTCGGGAACGTGGGGCTGAGGACCCAGACCAACCGCGTGCCCTGTAAGCGCAGCGCTCATCAGCGCAACGCCGCCAACTGCTCCTTGCTGCAGCCCGCGAGCAGGTAAGCCATCTTCACGACATCTCCCTGCTTGTGTGTCGCGCCCAAGTCCACCAGCAACACGGCGTTGGTCTGCACTTCCGAGTACCATTTCAACTCTTGGTCTTCGCCGAACCGTATCCGCACCGGCTGCTCGAACTTGATCAGACACCCCTGGCCGTTGTCGTCTCCCGTCCATACGCCGGTGCAGGCCTCCTCCGTGCCGATGACCTGCAATTCGAATCCCGGCTTGCTCTTCAACACCGGTATCTGCTCGAAGAGTCCCTTCACCGACACATCCTCATCGCAGGTGACCGTCAGTTCCTCCTTCACGCCCTCGTCGAGGAAGCGGTGTGTGCGCGCGATGCTTATCGGCAGGTCGAACATCCTTGAGTTCACTGTCAGGACGCCGGCCTGTTCGTCCCACTTGTGGCTGACACTCCAGTAGTCCGGCCATGACACCTTCTCCTCGCCTAGCTCGGCGAGCACCTGATGGTTCATGTACGCCGTGTAGTTCATGGACACGATCCCGCTGCCGTATTTCGGCGTCCACAGCAGCGACAGCCCGCCGCCGGTGCGCGGCCAGTACTGCTTCGGCTTGAAGCTGATCCGCGACTTGACCCATTCGGGGGCCGTGTGGCCGACGTACACCAGAGCGTAGTAGGCCGGCCGGCGTATGGCGAAAAACTCGTCATTGATGTTCCTTGTGAACTGCTCCTCCCGCACCACCGGCAGCACTCCGCTCTTGTCAACGCTCTGCGGATAGTTGTTCCAGTTGGAGTAGCCCCCTGTGTAGATGGCTCCGGAGAAGCCGCCCATCAGCGTTCCGGCCTCATACAGGCCCACATCGTAAGGCCGGTTCACCTCCGCCTGAATGCATGCCGTGGCGCGGGCGATGTTCTGCTCATCGGTCGGGTCCGCGTCATGGCGCCACAGCCCGGCTTCGGGCAGTGCCCCGGCCATCAGCAGCCGGCCCGCCCCGTACTGCGGGTGATTCCAGCCGAACTGCGTTCGGTGCGAGAAGTTGCTCGCCCCCCATACCTGCCCGTTCGGCTCCGGCGCGACGGTGTGGTTGAAGAATTCGTAAATCCTTCGCAGGCCCTCCTTGGCCGCCTCGTCGCCGCTCCAGGCGTGGTACTGCGCGATTTCGGAGCAGGTCAGCCCCTGGTACGTGCAGTCCGGCCCGTAGGCCTCTTCCTGGTAGCCGGTCTTCATGAACGCGTTCAGCTCCGGATCGCACATCATCACGCAGTAGTCGTGCGCCAGCCGCTCGTAGCCGGCCTTCGCATCACCGACGTGATGGAGCACGTAGTACGTGACAAGCCAGTGCGCCGACTGGTTCTCGCATGAGACGCGGTAGAACGGGTAGCGGTCCACGGCATGCCGGTAGCCTTCGGTCCACAGGGCGCGCAGTTCGGGGGACACGTCCCTGGCGCAGAGCCCGTAGGGAAACGCGTAGTTCTGGTTCATCGGGAACCCGGTCATGCTGGCGTACGGGTCCATGTCGGAATCCGTGCCGTTCTTGGTCGAATCGTCCTCATGGATGCGCAGCAGGTCCGCAAACGCCGCCAGTATCACACGATTGAGCAGGTTATTGTCGCCGCCGTATGGATTGACGCGTGCGGGCACCGCATAGGCCGCCGCCAGGTTGTCCGGCGTTCCGACGCGGCTCATGGCGAAGTCGGGAAACGACGACCACCTGTCCCAACGCACGCCCTCCTGCTCGTACTTCCTCCAGTTGTAGATCGAGCCGTACCAGATGCTCTTCGGGTCCAGGTTCTGGTTCTCCAGCGTGTAGCGGATGTGGCGCAGGGCGCCGTAATTGTGGAAAAGCTCGGCATTGCGCACCGGCTCCTTCAGCAGTTCGTCCAGTAGTGGCACGAACGACTTGTCGGGCTGAACCTCCAGGTCGGCGGGGGAGATGGCCCGCATCTGCTTCCACATCTCCTTCTGGAACTTGTGCCACACCTGGGTTCCGTCCGGCAGGAACTCAGCGCTGCCGCGGATATTCCGCGCCGTCGCCTCATCCGGGCACAGAATCGTGGGCACTCCGCAGGAGCGCAGGAAAGCGTTGCCTCCCATCCGCAGAGAGACCCTCCACAGCGCCGGCGCATGTTCGCAGACAATCTCGCCACTGCTCTTCGGAGGCTCCAGAGCCAGCAGCTCCTTGCCGTCCTCAGTGATTTTCAGTGTCGCACCGGAGTAGGACGAGACCTTCCACTGCTCCGAGTTCGGGGGAACGTAGATGTAGGCATCGGCGAACTGTGCCGGGCTGCTGGCGAACAGCAAGCTCCGCAGCGGCATGAAGCCGAACGATGCTTCGGGCTCGGTTGTCACATCGTAGGTGAACTCACCGGACAGCGCCAGACGCAACTGGTATATCCCGGCC
>CAZJVY010000047.1:0-30400 GCA_964549395.1 uncultured Armatimonadia bacterium
CCTTCTCACGTGCCCGGGCGAAGACAGGGAAGAGGATAGCCGCCAGGATGGCGATTATCGCTATCACGACGAGCAATTCAATGAGAGTGAAACCGCGTCTCATGTCAACCCCTCCTAGGCACAACCGCTATGAGATAGTGCTACTACCAGTATATTCCACCGTGCTACACCGCAAACCTGCCTGTTGCCGACAGTCTCCCATTTCACCAGGCCTTTCGTTTTTCGCCCACTGCGGCAGGCATCCCACTGCAGCGCGGAGAATAGCTACCTGCGCAAAACCATCCGCCAGGGGGTGCGAACATGCGAGAATGCAGGCTCTTCATAAACGGTGAATACTGCGACGCCGCCAGCGGCGAGACATATGCGTCAATCAACCCGGCCAATGGCGATGTGCTCGGCACAGTCGCCAAGGGTGGGCCGGAGGATGTGGCCCGCGCTTGCGAGGCCGCACAGGCCGCCTTCGAGGGCGCTTGGGGCGCGATGAACTGCGCCGAGCGGGCCGGCATCATCGCCAAGGCCGCCGACCTGCTGTTGGATCGCGCCACAGAGTTCGCGCAGCTTGAGACACTGGACGTCGGCAAGCCAATCTCCGAATCGACCAACATTGACGTGCCAGTCGCCGCCGGCTACCTGCAATGGTATGCAGAGGTCACCGATGCGACGGTTGGCAGCACCATCACCGTGCCCAGCCCCGGCCAGATTGACTACTGTCTCTATGAGCCATACGGGGTAGTGGGTGGTATTGTCCCGTGGAATTTCCCGCTCTTCCTGGCCGTTCTGAAGATCGGCGCCGGGTTGGCGACGGGGAACTGCGTTGTGCTCAAGCCCGCCAGCATCACACCGATGACAACCTGCATGTTATGCGAATTGTTCGCCCAGGCCGGCCTGCCTGCCGGGGCGCTTAATGTTGTGGCCGGACCGGGAGACACGGTCGGCGAGGCCATCGTGACCAACCCTCACGTGCGCATGGTCTCCTTTACCGGCTCGACCGCGGTCGGCCGCCGCATCATGGAGTTGGCGGCCACCAACATCACCGACACCTCCATGGAACTGGGGGGCAAGTCCCCCAACATCATCTTCGCCGATGCCGACTTCGACCAGGCCGTCGCCGGCGCGGTGTTCGGGATTCTGCTCAACAACGGCCAGAACTGCATCGCCGGCAGCCGCCTGCTCGTTGAGAAGTCCATCTACGACGATGTCGTCTCGGCCGTGGCAGAGAAGATGTCGTCATTGAGGATCGGCGATCCCTCGCGAGACGATACCCAAATGGGCGCAATCGTCTCACAGGAGCAGCATGACAAGATCATGGGCTATATTGAGACAGGCAAGTCTGAGGGCGCCAGAGTCGCATGTGGCGGCAAGGTGCCTGACGGGCCGGAGTTCGCAAAGGGCTTCTTCGTGGAGCCGACTCTGTTCGCCGATGTCACCAACGACATGCGAATAGCCCGCGAGGAGATATTCGGGCCGGTACTGGTCGCGATTCCCTTTGAGGACGAGGCGGACGCCATCCGCATCGCCACGGACACCTCGTACGGGCTGGGCTCCGGCGTATTCAGCACAAACGCCGACCGCATCCAGCGGATGGTGCGGGCGCTCAAGTCGGGGACCGTGTACGTGAACTGCTACAACGCCGTGTACCCACAGTCGCCGTTCCCCGGCTGGAACCAGTCAGGCACGGGTGTAGAACGCGGCATAGCGGGCCTCTACACCTACGTGCGCATCAAGAATATCATCCAGGACATCTCGGGCGAGCCGATCGGCTGGTTCTAGACTCCACGCTGCGACGCCGCCGTTGCTCTCGGCCCGAGGGATATTATCCATGATCCTCTACGCGACAATCGAAGCCGCCATGTACGCTGCAATGCGCAAGGCGGCGACTACCATCCCGCCTGACGTGGAAGATGCACTGCGCAAGGCGTTGGCCGAAGAGACAGACCCTCTAGCTCGGCAGCACCTGGAAGTCAGCCTGGAGAATGCCGCCTCGGCTGCCCAGGGAGATGGCCTTGTCTGCGGCGACACGGGCTTCCCGCTCTATTTCGTGACTGCAGGAAGCGGGACAGTGATTGAAGGCGGCTTCGGCGCCTTGTGGGAGGCTGCACGGTCGGCAACGGCTCGCTGTACGAGTGACAGCTTGCTGCGCCCCACCATGGTTGATCCTCTTACTCGAACGAACCCCGGTGACAACGTCGGCACCGGCATGCCCAAGGTGGAACTGGTCTTCTGCGGCGGCGGCGACGGTCTGGAGATAATCGCTGCGCCCAAGGGCGGCGGCTCCGAGATATTCGGGACATTCTACCGGATGCTGTTCCCTGCCGATGGCGAGACCGGCATCAAGGCATTCGTGCTTGACTGCATTCGCGCCGGTTGCTATGCAGGGAAGATCTGCCCACCCGCCATCGTCGGAGTGGGGATTGGCGGCACGGCCGACCTGTGCATGCAACTGGCTAAACGCGCGGCGGTGCTGCGGCCCGTAGGATCGCGCAACCCCCAGCCGAGGGTCGCTGAGATGGAGCAAGGTCTACTTGCAGCCGCACGGCGGCTGGGCATCGGACCGATGGGTTCACGTGGCATCAACGCGGTCATCGGCCTGCACATCGAGACCGCCTTCACCCACACGGCGGCGCTGCCCGTCGCTGTCAATGCGCAGTGCCTGGTCGGCCGCCGCTGGACGGCACTCGTCAGCGCAGACGGAGGGACCCGCTTGTCCGGATAGCCGGGCAGGGAGAAGAAGCATGGGTAAGACGGTCGTTGACCTCCAACTGCCATTGAGCGAAGAAGATGCCCGCGGCCTGAAGCTGGGTGATATGGTCACCGTCACTGGCATTGTGTTCACCGGTCGCAGCCGCTTTCATATCCGCGCGGTTGAGGAAAGCATCCTGCCCCCGCTGGACTTCGAGCGGATCAACTGCTTCTTTCACGTCGGCCCGGTCATGCGCCAGGAAGACGGGCAATGGCAGATCGTCAGCATCGAGCCCACGTCCAGCATCCGCTTCGAGCGCTATGGGGCCGACGTGGTCCGCAAGCTCAATCTGCGCACCCTCATCGGCAAGACGACGATGGGCCTGCGTACGGCGGCGGCATTGGCCGAGGTCGGGGGCGTGTATCTGAGCAAGATCGGTGTCTGCGGGAACCAGTTGGCGCGGCAGGTCAGGGAGGTTCGCGCCGTGCACTTTCTGGATGAACTGGGGAAGACCGAAGCGACCTGGGTTCTCGACGTAGAGCGCTTCGGCCCATTCTTCGTCGCCATGGACGCGCACGGGAACAGCTACTTCGAGCAGTTGGGGGCGGACATCCGCTCTCTTCTGCCGGAGGTCAGGCACGACTTGGGGATACCGGAGGGCTTCAAGCTCACCAACGTCAACGCATGCGAGGTGCAAGACCTGACGCATGTGCGAGGGCTTGAGAATGAGCGGTGAAATGCGCTTCATTTCCGTCTGCGGTATGCTGGGCTACGGCTATCCTGTGGAAAGTCTGCAGGTCGGGCTTGCCGCCGGTGTGGACTTCCTCGGTGTTGACGCCGGCTCAACGGACCCGGGGCCTTACTATCTGGGTAGTGGGACCGGATTCGTCAAGGCGGCACAGGTTCGGCGGGACCTGGAACCGGCCCTTTGCGCTGCTGTGGAACACGGCATCCCTCTCATCATCGGCAGTGCCGGTGGCGCCGGTGCCGCACCACACGTTGCAGCGTTCGTTCAGGTGCTGACTGAGATCGCTGCTAACAATGACCTGCACTTCAGACTTGCCCTCATACACGCCGACATCGAGCCGGACACAGTGCTCACCGCACTGAGAGACGGCAAGATCAGCCCTTGCGGCCTGGCGGGGGAGCTGACACCGGGGACTGTCGCCTCATGCAACCGCATCGTGGCCCAGATGGGCACGGCGCCGATCATCGAGGCTCTGGCAAACGGCGCAGACGTTGTGGTGGCAGGGCGGTGTTGTGACACCGCAATCTTCGCGGCGCTGCCGATGATGCGCGGCTTCGATCCGGCGTTGGCTCTACACGCGGCCAAGATCGCCGAGTGCGGGACTCTATGTGCGCGGCCCGGAGGAGCCAATGACAGCCTCATATGTACACTGCGGCACGACCACTTCATCGTGCAGCCCGCCAACCCGGCAAAGAGCTGCTTCCCCGACTCAGTGGCCGCACATTCGCTGTACGAACAGCCGGACCCCAACTGCTTCTACGAGCCGGAAGGCATGGTGGACATGTCGCAGTGCAGGTTTGAGCAATGCGGCGAACAGGCGGTCAGGGTATCCGGCACCCGTCTGGTTCCGGCAGCGCAGCCGACCATCAAACTCGAAGGCACGGCACTGCGGGGATACCGCTCGATCGCGATAGCCGGGGTGCGCGATCCGGTGACCGTGGCACACCTCGATGACATTGAGCGCGGCGTTCAGGAAGCCGTGGCAAGGAACCTGGCCGGCACTCTCGAACCAGACCAATATGCGCTGCGCCTTATCAGATACGGAATTGACGGAGTGCTGGGGCCGCTGGAGACAGCAGCATGGAGAGCTCACGAGGTCGGCATTGTCATCGAGGCGATTGCGCCGACCCAGGAGCTCGCCGATGCAGTTGTGAGCCTTGCTCGCTCCACCGCTCTGCACCAGCATTTTGATGGCCGCAAGACCACCGCCGGCAACCTCGCCTTCCCCTTCTCGCCCTCGGACTTCCAGGGCGGACCGGTCTATGAATTCGCGGTGTACCACCTGATGAGCGTGAACGACACTGACAAGCTGTTTCCTGTGACTTTCCAGGAGGTCTGAAGGTGCGACTGTACGAGTGCTCGAGGGTTATCCGTAGCAAGAACGCGGGTCCGTTCGCGCTGACGATAGACCTGATGTTCGACAGCCGAGAGGACCTGCAACGGGTATTGAACTCTCCGGAGTTCACGTCGCGGCGAATTGCCGAACGGTATCGGGTACCCGAATCGTCGGTTCGGATCTGTCCCTTCGAGGAGGTCCTCGCCATCAAGGTTTCGATGCCGCGTCCGGGGCCGAGCTCGGGAGCCCCCGGCGACCGTGACGTCTACGGGTGCCAGCAGCATTTCCCGCTGGCTGACATTGAAGTACCGGAGCCGTAAGGCTCGCGATCCGCTTTCCGCCGCGTCGCCACGGCACATCGGCATGGTGTGAGCGGCATGAGAACGGAACAGTGAGGGCGTGTGAGTGGAGCAGAACACGATGGATGCGGGAGTGATGCCATGATGCGCGGTATGATTGCGTGGCTGGTGGCGCTGGCCGTGTGTCTTTCCCTTGCGCCCGCTTGCGTCAGCCAGCAAGCGGAGGAGACTTTCGGATGTGAGGCCAACCCGACAGGGAATCCCATCGGTGGCGGTGAAGGGTACAACAATATACTCGACACCGGCGACTTCATTGTCGGCACTGCCGACGAGCTGGTGGCTGCATTGAAAGAAACGAAACCCGGCCAGGTCATCTACGTGCCCGACGGCGCGGAGATAGACCTGAGCTCCTGCGGCACGCTCGCCATACCGGCGGGAGTGACGTTGGCCGGCAGCCGGGGCAAGAACGGCTCCGCCGGGGCGCGCATCTTCACGAAACGCAAGAGCGGGTCCATGTTCAGCGCTGCAGGTGATGACATACGCCTGACGGGCCTGCGCTTCGAGGGGCCCTATGGCGGGGCGGAGAGAATCGGCGATAGCGCCAACTTCATCGGCATCAACTGCTACAACAACGAGATAGACAATTGTGAGGTATACAATTTCAACGTCAGCGGCATCAGCGTGGGACGCGGGGCGATAAGGACCCACATCCACCACAACTACATTCACCACTGCCAGAAGGGCGGGCTGGGTTACGGAGTGTCACTCAGCAGCGGCGATGTGCATATCATTGCCAACAAGTTCGACTACTGCCGACATCACATCGCCTCCGGCGGCACCCCCGGCTCCGGGTACGAAGCGGCGTGGAATCTGGTCATGGAGCACGCCACCAGTCACCACTTCGACATGCACGGGGGGCGCGACCGGGGTGATAGTACAGACATCGCGGGAGACTGGATGCACATTCACCACAACACCTTCTTGAGCAAGTCACGGCACGTCGCGATTCGTGGCGTGCCCTCCGATGGCGCGGAAGTCCACCACAATTGGTTCGCGAATCCAGCGGAAAAGAGCGTCACGTCCGGGGGCAACACCCGAGTGTACCGTAACGTCTATGGGCCGGACAAGATACTGGAGGAATGACCATGCGCATACTCTGCATTAGCACTATGGCGAGCATCCTGGCTATCCTGCTGGCGTCGCATGTCAACGCCGCCGGGGATAGGCTCGGGGACCCGCTGCCGGATGGAGCAGTGCAACGCCTTGGGACTCTGCGTTTGCGGTACGGCGGCATCAGCGACCTAGCATACCTGCCGGACGGACGCGCTGTGATCGCGTACGGTACTGTGATCGAGATATGGGATCTTGCCAAGGGCGAACTGCAATTCAAGCAAGCCGTCACCCCCGCGGGCATGTGCTGCATTCAGGTTCGGAGTGACGGAAAGGTCTTGCTCATTGCGGATGGCTCGGGCAAGGTGCACGAGTGGGACATTGAGCAGGGTAGTATCATACGCAGTTTCCCGACCAATCAGGCTGGCATTAAGACCGCTTACTACTCGCCAGATGAGAAACGCGTTCTCACTACAGGGGGCAATCCTCCCTCGCTAAAGGAGTTTGAGCTGGAAACCGGCAAGGAGCTCATATCCATAGCCGGCAATATGCACTACTTCTGTGAAGGCATCTATGGCCCGGACGGCAAGACCGCGTTCGTGGACGGCTCGAACGGCTCCGGCCCCATCCTTGCCCACTTCGATCTGGCGACCGGCAACCTACTCAATGAGTGGCACAAGGACTATTACGCTCACAGCCGCAGTCTGGTTCTCTCGGAGGACGGAGAGCGCATTCTGGCGGGCACCCGGCACAGCGCAACCGAGTGGAAGATTGAGGGCTATGAGTTGCTCAACAAGTTCACTGGGCACCACGGTCATGCCGTCACTGCTGTAGCCTACTGCAAGGACCCGGGCCAGTTGCTGACCGGCTCGCGCGACGGCTCCATTCGCCGCTGGGACCGCCTCAAGAACGAGGTGCTACTACGCTGGTGTCCGCACGAGTCTCACTGCTCGTATGTCGAAGTGTCGCCCGATGGTAGCCGCGTGCTGTCCTACGGAGGTGGCATGGTCACGGAAAGCCGCATCACCGACGGCACCCCGACGATTGCCTGGGAGCGTCACAGTCAGGCCGTGGAAGCAGCGGCGGTGTTGCCGGATGGTCGGAAGGTCATCAGCGGCTCGGCTGATGCCTCGTTGCGTCTCTGGGACAGCAGCACCGGCGAGTGTTTGAGGACTGTCCAATGCGGCGGTCTGGGAGCCTATACCCTGGCTCTGGCACCTGACGGCTCTCACGTTGCAGCCGGCTGCAAGGACGGCGTTATCCGCGAGTTCAGCATCGCTGACGGAAAGCTGCTTCGCGAATTCAAGGGACATCGGGGGTACATCCGCTCACTGGCCCATACTCCTGACGGCCAGCGGCTGCTCAGCAGCGCCGATGACGGGCGTTTGATGGTCTGGGAACCAGGCAATGACCAGCCGGTGAGCGTGATGAAGGAGCATCGTGGCGGGGTTCTCTCCATTGCCGTGTCTGCGGATGGCAAGTTCGTCCTCAGTGGCGGCCGCGATGGTACGGTCAGGCTTTGGGACCTGCAGAAGGCGGCTCTGGCTCGCACGTGCGAGGGACACCGTGGCTGGGTTCAGGCAGTGTGCTTCGCCGGTGACAACGATCACGCGCTGTCTTCGGGGAGGGACGGACGGATACTCAAATGGAACCTGCAGACTGGTGAGGTCGAGGCCGAGATGGTTCACGGCGGGTGGGTGCGGGCGCTTGTCTGCACTCCTGACGGCAAGACTGCCTGCGCGGGGGGAGAGGACAACCTGATTACGTGCTGGGATCTGGCTACCGGCGAGAAGAAAGCGACGTTCAAGGGACACCAGAGCCATGTGCTGTCGCTCGCCTTCAGTCCGGACGGCCAGCACCTGGTATCCGGCAGCCAGGATTCGACGCTGATGGTGTGGGCAATGCCGTAGCGTCGCCAGGCGGCCAGTACTCAGCGCTGAATAAACCATCTTACTTCTCCGGCCATTGGAGACAGAAAGAACCCCCCTTGCGGGGGGTTCTCTGGAGAGAAGCACAACCCACGGTGGGGTTCACACCACTGTCACTTCACACCCCATGTACTTGGTCAAGGCCTCCCACACCGGCTCCATGACGTAGTCCGGTGTGACGCTCACGTGGTGGCGATGGCCGAGATAGCCGACCGTTTGCAGAACGTCCTGCAGGGCCTCTATCTCCGCCACGCCGGCGCAGCCGAAGAAGTCATCAGCGATCTCATCGTCGGTGAACCGGCCCTCGCCCAGGTAGAATTTCATCTCGCCGCCCTCGGTCATCATGCTGCCGAACGTGAACGGCGTCGGCTTGATGCGGCCCTGGCAGGGCCCGTAGGCGTTGCCCTCGCCGACGGCGTTGGCGAGAATCGCGTGGTCGGTAACCCGGCCCTTGTCGGACATCATGGCTTGGGGTACCGGGCCGCAGTGGAACAGGATGCACTGGTCGTCCTCGTCGCCGTAGTTGTTATTCCAGTCCAGACAGGTCGCGACATTGCCTGAGGCCTGGCTGAGCGCGTACATGGTCACGGCATTGCCCACATCCACCTCGCAAGCGGTGATGACCCCGCGGTTGTTCATCTCGCTCAACAGCACGCACGGAGAGATACCCAGTTGCTGCTGCATCTCGATCCAGCAGCGCACAGCCACCGCGTCCATCTTGTACTCGTCCACGACCTGGTCAATGGCAACACCGAGCTTGCAGATGTTGCGGAATGCCGCTTCGGGCACGTCATCCCATCTCGTGTACTCCTGCAGCCGCTGCGCCTTCGCAGTCACCTTTCTCTCGGTGTCCTTCAAGGCAGCCATGCGGGCGAAGATATCGGACAGGTCCAGAGTCTCCATCGTGATGCCGGCGCGTTGCAGCGCCAACTCATCAATGCGGACGGTCTTGAAGGCGGTCGTGCGGGCACCGATGGCGCCGACGACCATATCCTTCATCCCGTTGACCACGCGGCACATGCGGTCGAAATAGTCCACGTTCTGAGCAAAGCGGTCGCTATCGGGATGCACGGTGTGCGGCTGCAACGCTGTGAACTTGAGGCCGTTCTGGTAGAACACGTCCATGATGGAGAACTTGCCGCAGAAGGCGTCGCGGCGCAGTTCCGGGGCCATCTTGTCCAGGTCGTCGGGATAGGCCTGGATGAGAATCGGCACGCCGCAGTCCTTCAGCGCCGCAATCGCACCGGTCTCGTCGCCGAAGTTAGGCAGGCACAGAATCACGCCGCCGTATCTACCCCGGTTCTCGCGGAGCCAATTGGCGTACAGCTCGCCCTCCGCCGGGGTCTCGACTGCGCCGTATCGGGTGTGCGAGGCACCCAACATCAGCGTCTTGTAGCCCAGTTCCTTGAGGCGGTCGCGCATCTCTTTCCGCGCCTGTGCCTGCAACGAGGCGGGGAAGAAGCCGCGATTCCCGAAAAACACAGCGAAAGTCGTCTTCTCACTTGCCATGATGTCCTCCTCATGCTCGGGGGTCCCGGCGGCAGTGTTCCTGAGCCCCGAGGGGCTGGTCAAGACGTTCTCTGAAAGGGCATGGCCCTATTCGAGTCTCTATTCTGCGCAGCGCGCAGCATTCCTGCTACGGTCCGATATGTTTGCCGCTTGCGCCGGTTCGGCCGGCGTCATTTTCCCCTGAAGGTGACATGGCCGAAGTTCTGAGCATTTGCGAAACCGCCGTACGTCCCAGTGACCAGGAATCTCGGCAAACCGTGGCAGGTCTGACATGACGCCTAGCCGAGTCGTCTCTGGGCAGGCCAGGCGGTCTGCTCGTCCCAAACGTACCCGATCTTCGTCATGCCTACGGCTTGGACACTCACCAGGCTGTCCTGCCCTACCGGGTGACGCCTGACGCTTGTTGGATCCCATCCCACCCAAGCCGTAAGTCCCGGGCGGCCTCAGCGGATGATGTGCACGATGGACTCCTGAAGGCCCTGCAGCGGGACGTTCGTCGCGCTGTAGCTGATACGCCGCCAGTCCCTGGTTGGCGTGTTCTCCTCGATCTTCGTGCTATTCTCATAGCCCGGCACCGGAACCGACTGGGCCGGTCCCACTTCGATCTGGTACACGAGCTCGCCGATCGGTTCGGGTTCCAGGCGGTGTAGTATCTGCGGTACAGTGATCAGCAAAGCCTCTTTTCCAGGCTCCGGCGAGGAGAGGAGGATGCACTGCCGACGGCGTTTGCGCCGGTATTCAGTCCTCCATGGGAACCGAGACGGGGTGGTCAGGTTGCTGGCGCAGCGCCTCAGGTGCCACCTGCTTGTCCACCAGACCCAGCGCCACGGCGACGCCGTGCAGGATGGCTTCCGGACGCGGCGGGCAGCCCTGGATGTAGTAATCAACCGGCAGCACGGTGTCCACGCCGCCGACGATGTTGTAGCTGTCGTACCAGATGCCGCCGCCGCATGCGCAGGAACCGACCGCCACGACGAGCTTGGGGTCGGGCACGGCCTCGTACAGCCGCTTCAGCGCGGGCACAATCTGACGCGTGACGGGCCCGCAGCAGATCAGCACGTCAGCATGGCGCGGAGAGCCGACCAGCTTGATCCCGAAGCGCTCGGCGTCGTAGTAGGGGGTAAGCACGTCTATGACCTCGATGTCACAGCCGTTGCAGGCGCCCGTGTTGGTGTGGTACACCCACAGCGACTTGAAGAACGCCTTCTTGCACAGCTTCTCCAGCATCAGTCGCCCTCCCCGGTAGGTTCGCCTTGGACTTGCGCACTGTCGGCGGATACGTCCTCGCACTGGCAGTGCTGGCCGCCGCGGTCAATCTCATCATTGCGGAAGCCCGGCTGCATGATGCGGTCCAGCGGCGTCTTCGGCTCGTAGCAGCGGCCGCAGCGCTCGCAGGTGGCCATGAAGATCTCGCAGACATGAGTAAGGTCCTCGCGCGCCTTGTCCGTGGCCAGCTCGAATTTCCTGCTCATGGTGATTGCGTCTTCAGGACAGACATCTGCGCAGCGGCCGCAGAAGATGCAGCGTTCGAGCAGGCGGGTGATGCGCCGAGTAGTCTGATCGAGGTCCTCAATCTTTATCAGCCGCGACGGGCAGACTGAGGCACATGCTCCGCAGCCGATGCACTTGTCCACATCCACCTCGGGGTAGCCACGGAAGCCCTCGTCCGGATCGTGAGGCTTTGCCGGATATGGCAGCGTGACCCTTCCCGCCGACAAGCAGATCAAGGCCTCTTTCAGCTTGCTTAGTATCACCTGGCAACACACTCCCGGGCACGGATGCTCCGCCGCGCGACGGCGCTCTCACGACGGCCCTGATGCGGCTAGCTGTCGGCGGTCAGATCGTCAACCGAGCACAGTCTTATCTGCCCCGACGCGGCGTCAATCACTTCCATGCGGTCAGTGCAGGAGAAGCATGGGTCGAAGCTGCCGATGCTGATGGGGACGTGTGCGACATCACTGCCCGTGATCATCGGCGGCACGACCTGCAAGTTCGCGTATGTGGGCGCCCGCGCGCGCCAGCGTTCGGGGCGGTTTTCCTCGCCGGTCAGCAGCCAGTGGAAGACCTCGCCTCTGGGCGCCTCGACGCCGCTGCAGGCCTCACGGCCCGCAGGGAGATCCTCTTCTATCTCGGCCAGTATCGGCCCGTCCGGCATGTCCGGAAGCGCCTGGTGGATGATGCTAATCGAGTCCAGTGTCTCATCCAGCCTGACGAGCACTCTGGCAAGGTTGTCACAGCCGTCATACACGCACTTGTTCACCTTGACACGGTCGTAGGCCGCGTAGGGATGGTCAACACGGACATCAATCTCCACGCCCGAGCCGCGCGCTGTGGGGCCCACCGCGCAGCGTTCCACAGCCAACTCCTTCGGCAGGATGCCCGTGCCACGAAGCCGTCCCATCAGCGCCCTGTCCCCGGGAATGGCGTCGTAAAGGGCTTTCCATTCGCGCTCGATCTCGCTGATGACCCGGATCACGTCCTCATAGGAGTCGGGATTGATATCGCGCCGTACACCTCCGACGACATTTGTGCCGTAGGTCTTGCGGTTGCCGGTCATGCGCTCGCACAGCCACATGAGCGGCTCACGCATGCGCCAGGTCTGCATCAGGACGGTGTCGAAGCCGATGATGTGGCCCGCGATTCCGAGCCATAGCAGATGGCTCTGGATGCGCTCCAGTTCGAGCATGATAGTGCGGATATACTCGGCACGCTCCGGGATCTTGATCCCGGCTGCCTGCTCCGCCGCCTGGCAGTAGCATGTACTGTGCACGAGACCGCAGATGCCGCAGATGCGCTCGGCTATGAACGGGATCTGGTTGTAGGTAAGGACGCTGCAGCCCATCTTCTCGATACCGCGGTGGTTGTAGAAGCCTCGGTAGTCGGCGTCCACGACGCGGTCATCCTCGACGAAGAGGCGGAAGTACGCCGGTTCCTCCAGCGATGGGAAGAAAGGACCCACCGGGACGACGATGGTGCCCTCAGGAGCAGGCCTGCGAGGTACAGCGCAGTCGGCCGATGGCGGCTTGGTGCCGTGCTCCACGTCCCAGCGCAGGGGATAGAGGTCCTCCGGCCAGTCGTCGGCCAGGACCAGGCGGCGCGGGTCCGGGTGCCCCTCCGGGACCACTCCGACCATATCGCGGGCCTCGCGCTCGGCCCAGTTGGCGGCCGGCACCACGTTGGTGATGGAGGGGATTCTGGGGTCGTTCTCATCAACCTCTGCGTGCAGGGCAAGATATATCTTATCGGGATCGTGTGCGAAGAAATGGGTGATGAGGAACTTGCCGCGCTGACGACGGCGATCGGTGCCGGCGGTGATGACGAAGCGGCATCCCAGCTCGTTCTTCAGATGCGCAGCGATTTCGACGACGCTCTGCGGGTCAACCGTCACATAGAGCTTCCCCGCAAGTGGCGCACGAGACTCGAGCACCCTCCCCCCGAATTTCTTCTGCAGGCTTGCACCCAGTTCTTGTGCTGTCACGTTTCGTGCCCCTTCATGCGCATGGGCGCCCGCGAATACATGGGGCGCACGCTCCCCGGTCTCTGTACGGAACCAACACGGTAGCGACGTATCCGCCTATAGCCCCGCGATCGCCAGTCCCAAGGCTGCGAGGGCCAGTACAATAACAAAGACGAAGAACCACATCACCTGTTCGCTCCGAAGCCTGGGATTGACCACATCAACCAGTCCCATCAGCACCACAAGCACGCAGACCTTCAGAATATGCACCAGCACGTTGAGAGGGAAGATGTAGCCCAGGCCCCACGGAATGAAGACGGCTGCCAGAATGGACGCGTAGATGATCTGTTTCATCAGCGACGCCAACTGGAACTGCGCCAGTCGCGGCCCGCTGAGCGCGGCGATAGGGCCGTCCATTATGTCGGTATCGGCCTCCGGGGCATCGAAGGGTAGCTTCCCCACCTGCGCGATGAGGGCCAGGAACAAGGCAATCGCGGCGACAACCATTGACAGAGAGCCGGCGTTGTCGGCGTTCCAGGTGGCCAAGTCCCACATGGTGGGTGATGCGGCTTTGAGCGCGGCTGCCAGCAGGCAGATGACCATCACCGGCTCGACAGTGAAGTGGCCGATGATCTCTGCGGCGGAGTTGGCCATCGAGTATGGCCCCACGGCCGAGACACTGATCATGATCGTGGCAATGGCCGCGAGGGCCAGCATATACACGAACAGCACGAGGTCTCCGTGAGCGTTGATCGGTGCCGGCAGACCCATAGGTGTCAGCAACGCCGCCGCCAGCATCGCCGCCAAGACGATCGTCGGGGCGTAGTTCATCAGGAAGCTGATTGAGGTGCGCAGGTCCTCCTTGCCCAGCAACTTGGTCAAGTCATGGAACGGTTGGGCCAAAGGCGGCCCCTGGCGGGAATGCACAAGGCCTCGTACGAACTTGCGCACCACGCCTGCCATCAGTGGCGCCACCAACAGGGCCATCAGCAGGTTTATGGCGAAGCTCATTGTCGCAACCCTTGCCTTACGCGTAGCATGTATTTACCGCCTGGTAACCTCTTCGTACGGGTGCTCCTCGCCGCACAGCCACATCGGCACAGTGCGGACCCTAGCGCCCCCCAGCCTGGCGAAGATGTGAGCCGCCAGCAGACAGCCGGCGAACACGGCCAGTATGACCGGCTGGATTAACGCCGCAGAGGCCAGTATCACCAGCAATAGCCCCGCATAGCCGTATGAAAGACGGCACCTTGCGAGTATCAGTGTGAGGATGGCACCCACCAACGGAACCAGAACCGGCCATGTTAACAGGTTAGCGCCCGTCATCGGTTGGTCACATCCTGATCTCTATTCAGAACTTCCCCCGCACAGACTCGCCACGAATCTGTCAATCGCCCGCGCGACCGGCTCCGTCAGAGGCTTACCCCAGTCCAGACAGACAGGCTGAATCCCGAGCAGAGCCACCCGCTTGCCGTAATGCTCTGTGAGCAATCCCGCTAGCAGTCGCAGCGAGCTCTTGTGTGTCGAAACGCCTGGGTCAGCGAGTTCGTCCAGGTCCAGAACCCGGATTTCCCCTGCCTCAGCACTCATGTGGACGGCATCCACGAACAGGACCGTTCCGGCAGGGCTCTGATGCATGTCCGCCAGGTAGTTCTCCGGCACCTCTTCGCATTCGAGGTATGGCTTCCCAAGTCTCTCAGCAACCGCGCGACCCAGAATCAGACCTGCGGCGTCGTCGCCCCGTTGCGGGTTGCCGATACCCACCACCAACACATCTCGGCTGGCCAGCTCGAGCAGTGCCCGCCTGGCTTCCGTCATCGGAGTGCCTCAGATGGCGTCCTGGAAATCTTGCATCTCCTGGACTTCGTCGTAGCGGAAGACCGGGCCGTCCACACAGACGTACTTGTCGCATATCAAGCAATGGCCGCACTTGCCGATGCCGCACTTCATGTGTGCTTCCATGTTGATGTATATCTGGTCTCGGCCCACACTCATCTTCTCGAGAATGCCGACAACCGGCCTGACCATTACCCCCGGGCCGCACATGAAGACGGTCGTGCTCTGTGGCTGCAGTTCGAGTCCTTCCACCAGTTCGGAAACATAACCGACATTGCCCGGCCAGTGCTCATCCGCCACATCCACGGTCTGCTGGCACTCAAGATAGGGCGACTCCGTCCAGTCTTCGAGGTCCTCTTTATAGAGACGATCCTGGGGCGTGCGTGCTCCGTAGAGGACCGTCACACGACCGTAATCGTCGCGGCGGTCAAGGACGTAGAAGATGGCAGTGCGCAGAGCGGGGAGACCCAGACCGCCGGCAATGATCAGCAGGTCGCGGCCCACGTTCTCCTCAACCGGGAAGCCGTTTCCCATGGGGCCGCGCACTCCCACGTAGTCCCCGATGTTCATACGGTGGAGAGGGACAGTTACGACACCGGACGGGTAGCGGCGGACAGTCACCTGGAATCTGTGGGTTTCCTTGGCTGATGAGCACAAGCCGAACGGCGCCTCGCCGGCACCGACAACCGATATCTCAACAAACTGTCCCGGGCTGAAGTGCAGCCCGGGATCATCGTTCGGCAGTCGGAGTGTAAAGGTCTTCTCGATCCTGGTCTCAATATGGATGTCCTCGATAGTGGCGAGGCGCGGCAGGTAGTCTTCTGAGCGGTCCATGGCTTCCTTCGTGCTCTATTGAGATTTTGCCTCCGATGGCGGCCGGCGAACCAGTTGGCAGACCGTAGGCATGCCCATGTGCCCCAGACACGTGATAATGCAGCGGCCGCAGCCGACACACCCGTAACGGCCGCGCTCCTGGAAATGGCGGTAGCCGAGCTTATGATAGGAATACATGCGGGCGCGATAGGGCCTGGCGAAACCACGCACTCCGCCCGCCGCTTCACGTGGATAGCCGAACACACGGCACGAGTCCATCTGTCGTATTCTGGCACCGGTATTGTCGTCGTACCGGAGGTCGTTCACGTCGAAGCACGTACACACCGGGCAGAGGAAAGAGCAGGCTCCGCAACTGTAGCAATGCTGGGCGATCTCCTCCCACGTGTCGGTATTGACTTGGAGGGCGCTCACACGGCGCACGGCGGCCGCTAGGTTACCGTGCAACTCAAACAGCTCGTTGACCGCCTTCTCTTTCTGAGCGTCGCGGGCCTCGACGAGCTCCGGTGTAGCTGGCTGCAGAAGCTCCTCCCACTGCTTGCGGATGCGTTCGCCTTTCTCGGTGGCCACCTCAACGAGGTACCTGTCACCCACCAGCGTCAATTGTACGTCGTAGCCGACCTCGGCCACCGGCCCGCCACCTTCGCAGCACGGACAGAAGCAGGTGTCTGCCGCTGGCTCCACACAGGCCATCGCGATCAGCGTCGCCACTCTGCGGCGGCGGTGGTATAGCTCATCAGCGGGCTCACGTTCGATGAAGAAGTGGTCGAGAGACCGGATGGCGGAAACGTCGCAGGGGCGAATGCCGAAGATGATGAATGGCGAGGGTGCTGGTGGCGGCGTGATTTCGGGCGGGCCCTCATCGGTAATGCGGTACTCAAAATAGAGCTCTTTGGGCGGCCGCAGATGCTCCGTGGGGGAGACCAGCGAGTTGCCGTACTCCAGCGTGACCTGATCCGGCTGATCCACGTGGCGGAAAAAGACATCGCCTTTGGGGGCGAGCGTGGGGGCGATGACCCGGTCACCGAGCTCAAAGAGCTTCTCGACAGCTCTCGGCAACCTGTCGGCCTGAAGCATGTAGGTGGTCACGCCGCCGTCCATATCAGCCCTCCCTGATTCTGGCGGGAGTACAGCGGTACGCCATGGCACAAGTGTTCTTGTCGAACCTGCCGGGCCCCATCAACACCTCCATAAGATGTCGCTGATGGGCGGGTACCACGATAAGCCCCTTGGGAAGATTCTCGTGAGGGTAAGGAGCAACCTCGGCGCGACCCTTAGCACTGATGAGGACGATCGGCCGACCGGGCCGCAACTGCTCCCTCTTCATGTCTTCGGCATTCATCAGGACGTGCTCGGCTCGCCAGTCACGCATCTCGCGGTAGAGCAGAGGCAGTGACCACATGCGACCATCATAGATCCACCAGTGGGCGTCATACCGCCAAAGCAGTGTGTACTGCCACCTCTCGGGGTCAGCGACCTTGATAGGCGAGTAATGCTCCTGGAGTTGCACGTCATCGCTGTAATTGGCGGGTATTGCCTGCAGGTCCACATCCAGGTCGTTGTCTGCGCGGAGTTGCTGGGGCGTGATGGCCTTGTAGCCCGGGACATCGCAGCTGATCTGCTCCCATATCGCATCAATCGTGCGGGGCCCCGGCCGGCCGCCAAGGCGTTGAGCCAGGTCGGCCAGAACCTCCGGAAGATGTCTCGACTGGGCGTACGGTTCCAACGCCTGACCGGTCCATCGCACTTTGCCGTCAAGCGTCGTGAAGCTTCCCTCTCGCTCGCCATAGCCGCTTATCGGCAAGGTCACATCAGCGATGCGGCTGACGGCAGTGCGGAAGCTGTCCAGAACGATCAGGACATCGAGTGTGTCTCTCAGCTCTGCCATGCCGTCCCTGTCGAGCCAGCTCATTAGCTCCTCGCCGACAACGATCAGCCCGTCGAGCTTCTGTTGGTTGGTATCAAGCATCTCGAAAAGGCCCAGACCTTCGCCCAGGGCTCCCTCCGTCGTGCCAGCAGGCTGCGCCAGATATGGGACCAGTCCCATGTGGCCGAGACCGACGGAATTCGGAGTGCCATTGACCGCGAAAACGTCGGCCGACGTGCCCTCGCGACTGTTGAGTTGCGCTGCGAGCTCGGCGGCCATAATCCCCGGATAGGGGGTGGAATACGCACGGGTGGGCATGACTACTGCAACTCTCTCGCTCTTGCGCAGCGTCTCCACAAGCCGGCCAAACGCTTCTACCAGCCCGTCCGACCCGACTTCGGACAAGGCGTCAACATCATCGAGGCTGCCCTGCGGTCCGAGAGCTTCGGTAAGCTGGTGCAGCACGACTCCGCCCGCGGCCGGCACGTGTTGCAGGAAGATGTCAGCGGCCGTACCCAGGCCGTCGTCAATCTGATCGATGACCACCAACTTGGCGCCCATCTGCTGCGCACGGGCGACCCACGAACAGGCCTGAGCGTTGAGATAACCAAGGTTGGAACTGAGGCAAATAATGACGTCGTAATTGATGAGTTCGCTGAGGGGAGGGCGGCTATACACCTTGCGCGACTGGTGCTGCAGTCCCCAGATCGTGGGGCCATCTACGCTCCTGCCGAAGTTGTCAATGTGGGGGCTTCCGAGAACCTGCCTGGCGAACTGGGCCACTGCAAAGCCTTCCTCATTGGTCAGATGTCCGGCGGCCACGATGCCGAGACGTGAGGTGGGCCCGTCGAGCAACGGCTGCAGAAGGCTGGCTGTCTTACCCAGAGCGTTCTCCCAGCTAGTGGGGGAGCCTTTGAGCAGCGGAGAGCCCAGCCGTAGGGAATTACGCACCATGTCGCCCATTTGCCAGCCCCGCATGCACAAGCGGCCTTCGGAAACCGCATCGGAGCGGCTGGGTGCGCTTAGGACGAGGTTGTTGGTCTCACATTCCAGATACAGCCCGCAGCCTGCCCCACAACCCGGGCAGACTGCGGGAATGAATTTAGGCATAGATGCCCTTCCTCACAACCCAAATCCCTGAGTCCCAGTCAAGCACATTGAGTCTCTTCGTCTGTTTTGGACACATACCTTCTCTGGAAGTTTTTTTTTGCGGGTTCTCCTGCGTCCTTTCCCAAGGGCCAAGCGTCACGCACCGAGCGAAAACATGTCCCAAAGTCCTGTATTCTGCGCGCGGTCGCGACAACTCTCCGAATCACGGCAGCGAGTATGACAGCACTCGTCCGTCGGCGAGGCCGACAAGGAGAGACGGTTCGCCAGTATCATCAAGCTGCGCCAAGATTCTCGGCGGGGCCGGCGACAGCATCTCGCCCCGTATTCTGCCGGCGGCGTCAGCGACCCGCACAATGCCGCCTTCGTCACAATAGGCAACCAGGTTGCCGCCCGGACGCTTGATGATGACAGCATCATTGACGCACAGGCCGACCCGGTCCTGCCACAGCACCTTGCCGGAGCCGTCAAGTACATACAGGTAACCGGTGCCGGAGGCCAGTACGGTCTCGCCGCTCCCGTCCCCGTTCAGGTCTGCGGCGCGCAGCCTGTTGGCCGCGTAGCCGAAGTTGTTGAAGCTCCAGAGCACCTTCTGCTGGTCGGCGAACGCGGTTGCCACCACGTCGCCGGTGGATGACCCGCTGACCACCCCCAGCTTGCCGTCGCCATCCAGGTCAGCCGCCGCATAGCAGACATCTCCGATTGAAGTGTAACGCTGGTATATCCTGGAGCCGTCAAACGATACGCCCTTCGTCGAGCCGTACTTGTCCGCGACGAAGATCGCATCGGGACTGCCGTCTGCGTCAGTATCCTCGAACGACATTTGCATTGAACCGTGCAGAGCGTGATCATACTTCCACAGCAGTTTCCAGTCCGCGCTCAAGGCTTGCACGTCGAAATTGGCCAGGCTGACGACAATGTCGGGAACGCCGTCGCCGGTGATGTCGCCGACGAGCAGGTTGAAGACCCCATAAGCCTGGTCGCCGAAGCTGCGCGCCCAGGGCGTGCCATGCATCTGGTGCTCATCGAGCAGTTCGCCGTCTGCCGAGAGAATGTACACATAGGTGTCCGCTGATCCGACCAGAACTTCATCGCCGGGGTTCTGCCGAACATCGCCGAACGCAATGTCGCGCACGATGCTCTTTGCCGGGAATGTCCACAGTAGATTGCCGGCCGCGTCAAGGCAGTGGATAAAGGGCCCACGGCCGACGAACACGCGCCGCCCCTTGCCATCGTGCAGGTCTGCGACCTTCAGAACGCCGATGTGACTGCCGGGATCGAAGGCGCTCCACGAAGGCTTAGCGGTAGATGCTAGATGGTCTGACACCCGCGTAGCATGTTGAGGTTGGGCATCGCTGGCGATCTTACTGATGATGTTGGCGAAGACGTCTGCAGCCCAGATGGCTTCCAGTTTCAACTCCCGCTTGCCCGCGACCGGTAGCGACTCTGTTCCCGCCCGTCCGGTGATTCTCAGTGTGGTGCCGCTGTCCGGGGCACTGACGACTGCTGTGCCCGCAGGCACGTCAACTTGCAGGTCAACCGGGGCCTCGCTGGCGATTGTGACATCGGCAATGTTCAAGCTCGTAAGGCCGCTCAGCATCAGCTCCTGCGGCGTCAGCAGTCCCGCGCGGATGTTGGCTCGGATCCCGGCAGCGTCAACATCACCCAGGATGGCTAGGGCGGGGTCCGAACCTCCGATCGCCACCAGGTTCTGCGCGATCGTGACCGGCGTCAATTCGCGTCGCTTGGCCGGACGACTGACGTACATCAACGATTTGAGGCTGACCGCCTCGCCGGCCTGGAGTTCGCCGCGCTTGCGCTGATGCAGAATGCTGACGGGCACTGTGATGCCTGCGCGTTCGTGATTCGTGACCCACGCCGCATCCAGCGCTGTAGCGGGCCTGATGTGAAGAGTCCTGCTCAGGTCTTGAGCTGTCTCTGGCGGCGGCGGCAGGCTCTCGGCCTCGTAGACGCGGGACTGGCCGGCGGCATCCTGCAAGATGAAGCGGTCCACACGGATCGGCGGTTTCTCGCGCAATGTCACGACAATCGAATGGGGACCGTCACCTGCGAGCGCAATCTTCGGCGTGTCCGAGGAGAGTGCGTAATCGCTTGCCGACCGGCCATAGCGGCCCTTATTCATGTGGAAGGCCTGATTCGCGCCGAGGTCAACCGAGACCCACAGCGAATCGCTGGAGCCGTCTATGCCGTAGCCGATGACGGCGAGGGAATACTGACCGGCCGGCAAATCCACACCGAAGGCGATGCGTGACGTGCTCCGGCCCATCAACAGCGCCTTGCCGCCCGATGCCTCCTCATCTTCCACCAGGCTGCAATCCGCGGTCGTCGCAGAGCCGCTGCCGCGTTCGGCGACGAAGTCCACACCGTTCTCGATCCGCTGCAGCCCCGCTTCGTCAAGCGTCTTCCAGGTAAGGTCGAGGTCGTAGGAGCCGCTCTCGCTCGGGATCACCGTATCGGCGACCAGGAACCATTCGCCGCGCCGCCACAGGATCTGACGCCGCCAGTCGCAGGAGTTGTAGCCCTTCGTATATGTGTCAGAATACCCGAAGCCGGGAAGGTTGCAGTAGGCCGTCAGGCCGGACAGGCTCGGTACAAGTTGGTCGCAGCGGCCTGCGCGCAGGATTGACAGCATTGTGTGCTCGGTGGTGTTGCGGGTGAGATAATCGTGGTCCAGCAGCCAGCGCTCGCCTCCCTCGACGAACTCGATGATGGAGTTGCCGTCGTAGTGCAGATGTTTGCCTCGCGAGTGACCGTCCAGCAGGAGATACTGGCCGTCAGGTTCCCAGTTCTCACGGAAACTGATCTTGTCGAACGATTCCTCGATTGGCACATCGGCCTTGGCGAACGGTTCATTGTAGGTGGGGTAGGTCTGTACCCATTCATACACCTGAGGGTCGGTCATGAAGACATTGACGCCGGTAAAGCGGTCAGGCCGTACCGGCTCGATGCCCCGCTCATAGGGATTCTGCCATGTCCCGTGGGTGTAGTGCTGGAGCAGCCACTTGTAGCCGCCATCGCGCGTCCACCAGAGCGCGAGCGGGAGCACTTTCTGCGGCAGACTCGGGTTCGAGGAGACCCCGGAGTCTCCGAAGCCGGAGGCTAGGCCCGTGTTGTCACAGATGCCGACCATGTAGTCGGCATACTTCTCCAGGTTGCCGGCCTCGAAGTAGTGCACGTCGTTCTCGGCGAGGCTGTAGATCTGGGAGTGTGCGGTGGTGAGGGTGAGATAGGAGTCGGCATCTTCCTGGGGCTTCCACGATTTAGCCTGCGCGAGGAAGCATGCCTTCGCTTTCTCCAGCATGGCCGGCATGTCAGGAAGGCGATAGTAGCGGTAGAAGTAGCGTGCCCCGAAATGGATGCCCAGTAGCGGAAAGGTTGTGTGGTTCCAGGAAACGAGGTCATTCTTGCCAATGGCCGAATAGCCGGAGACATGGCTGATAAGGTCTCTGGTGAATTGCAGCAGCGCGTTGGTAAAGTCGAGCCGCAATTGGTCGCTGATCAGCGGACACTCCTCGAAGGCGTCCCAGGCGCACTCTATCTCCCAGGATGAGGTCTCTTCCGGCCAGGGCAGCTTGCGGTGGGGTGATGAGCCGACATGGCCTTGGTCATGGCGCTCGCCGCCAGGCGCGTACAGGTCCGCCATGATCTGCATGGCCGCCACGGCCTTCCGGGCGCAGGCCTCGACGCCGGTCTGCAGGTAGAGATTGGCGTTGGTAGTGAACTCGACGAATGTTGGGTCCGGCTTTGTCGTGGCGATCTTGCGTGCCTGCTCGTCGCCCATTGCAGGCTGGGGGCCTGCCGTCACGATGGGAGGCAGCGTGCCCTCGCGCACGGACTGCAGGAAGCAGTCTGCACCCGGCGTTGCACCTGCGACGTCGCTGCAGCCGATGACTATGACGTTCTGCCCGCCGTTGTAGGGGTAAGGGTCATAGACTGTGTGCAGCAGGTAGCGCCCGGGGCCGGGCACCAGCGCGTCGGCGAACGTGTATCTGTTCCAGTACAGGCGCTCGATGAGCGGGTTGTTGAGCATGTTGCCGAGACAGATTACGGTGCGTGCGGCGGGGTCGGCAGCCTCAATGTCCCGGACAAGGTCGGCCTTGATGCCCATCGCATCGAGGCCGGCAAGCAATTCGCGGGCGGCGGCCTGGTATCCCGCCTCCTGTGGAACCATGACTGCCGGCGCTCTGCCGTTGACCACCAGAGCAGTCTCGCGGTGGATGTCCCGTACGGCCGGGAGTCTGGCTATGACAACACCGGCAGCCGCAGCTTTCTGCAGATCGTCCGGCTGTGGGCGCCCGACGACCTGAAACTCCGCCAGCACCGGATGAGCGCGTTTGCCCTTGGAGACACCGGACAGCGAACGGAACACTATGGACTTGACCGCCAGCGGCTCCCAGCGGTGCTCGACCCACTCGTTCAGAGGGAATTCGTTCGCCTCGGCGAGAACCTTCTCGCAGTCGCCGTCGCCATCCACATCTGCCCTGATGGCATAGGCGGTGGTGTAGTAGACCTCACTGACTTGATAGAGGCGAACGCCGGATACCTCGCGCGGCTGATCGAAGGTGAGAGTGATGATACCCTCCCCTTCGGTGCCCACCTCGAACGTGAGTGTCGTGCTGACATTGCCGTCAACGAGCCCGGCTTCGGACTGCGGAACGACCGCCGGTGCTGTGTGCACGGTGGCCGCATACGCGATGTTGGCCTCTTCGGCCGCCAGGCAGAGAGTACAGCAGAGCAACGGCAGAGCGATCAGTGCACACTGCATGGGAGAACCCCTTCCAACACACCGCAAAATGGCAACGCCGATGGGTGAGCCACTCAGGTATAGTGCGACGGGTCGGTAGCGGGGACCTGCACGAGGAAATACGCCCGGCTGGCACCGTGACTTCGCGTGGTCACCACAGTAATGGGCGACCGCCGGCCCCGGCCCAGGCCGATCAGGAACGTGTCAGGGAGTGGGTTGCGGGAAGCAGAATCCCGGTGTGGACAACCTTTCTCAGGCGTGGTATGCTAGGCGCGATTCGGCATCATGATAGATGAGCGAATTGAGAGAACCGGCTGGTTCGGACACGCAGTAGCGGCTGTCGGAAGGCGTTCATGGCCGCTGCGTTTTAGTGTGAGAGGGCAAGTCGAAGAGGCATGATCCGTAACCGCTCGAAAAGGGTGGCCACGATGGTCAGGTCCCAAGTCAATATGACAGCGCTGATGGCACTGCTTGCCGCGTGTGTGATTGGCACAGCCAATGCCGGTGCGGGAGACGATAGGGCGGCTCCAGCCGAGCCGCGTACCGCGGTCAGAGTCGTCACCGAAGCAATTGACGCGGTGGATGTCAGTGTGACACCCAGACCGGCGCCGGGCACGCAGGCCGTTGCCGAGATTGATCTCCAACAGCCGCCGCAGGCGATCTTCGAAGCCCTGCCCCGGTTTGGCGCCAGTCTCTTCGCTGCAGCCGGCGCCGCATTGGGTGTTGCGCAGGCGCGAGACGGCGAGAAGACTGTCAAGCCAGAGGTGACTCCTGTCGCCAACGCGCCCATACCCCCCAATTACGTGCTGGGTGCCGGTGACCAACTGGCGCTGAAGGTCTGGGCGCGCGGCCGGGAGCAGATTGACCAGACTTTAACCGTCAGCGCGGAGGGCCTCGTTTTCCCGCCACAGATCGGCAAGCTGGCTGCGACCGGGCAGACACTGGAGCAACTCCACCATGTGCTGTCACAGTCTTACGCCAGGCTCTTCGCAGACCCCATCGTCACGCTCACCGTCGCCCAGCAGCGCACGGTGGACGTGTATGTTACCGGTGATGCGGCCCGGCCGGGCAAGTACACGTTGGCAGGAATGGCGACGGTTTTCGGCGCTCTGTATGCGGCGGGCGGCCCCTCCGAGATCGGGTCCTTGCGCCGCCTGCAACTTCACCGCGTGGGCCAGGCGCTGGTGGAGATAGACCTGTATGATTACCTACTTACCGGCCGGCGCGAACAGGATGTTCTGCTGCAGCCGGGAGACACGCTGTTCATCCCGCCGGTTCAGGCCGAGATCGGGTTGGCGGGCGAGGTACGCAGACCTGCCCGCTATGAAGTGGAGAATGAAGTCACCGTGGCTGAGGCCATCGCGATGGCCGGCGGCCTGAAACCCACGGCGTACGGCCCGGTGGTGCAACTGTGGCAGCCTTCCGGCCGCAGCGACTGGTTGCTGGTCAGTATTGACGTTGCCGACCCGAACAGCGCTGACTTACAGCGGCCGATCAAGGATGGCAATCTGCTCGTGTTCAACAAGCTGCTCGAGGACGGCGACAACGTCGCCAGAGTATTCGGCGCCGTGAAACGTCCTGGCTACTACCCGGTCGGCCCTGATACCACCGTCGGGTCGCTGCTGCGGGCGGCACAGGGCATGCTCGGCGACGCGCACATGGGCACCGGCGTCCTGACACGCCTCGACGAGAACCGCCATGTAGAGATGGTACGGTTTGACGTTCGTCAGCAGTACTACGGCAGCGAGGACATCCAGATTCCGGTGAAAGCCAAGGACTGGATACGGGTATTCGCGCAGGACGAGGTCGAGCCGCCGCAGGAAGTCGAGATCGGCGGCGCTGTGGCACATCCGGGCACATATCAGTGGGCGACGAACATGCGGGTTAGCGATCTGGTGTTGCAGGCCGGTGGCGTCTTGCCAGCGGCGTACATGCAGCGGGCGGACCTGCTGCGACTGACGGCAGAGCAGACCTACGAGGTGCTCGCCGTAAGCTTGCGGGATGCGCTGGAGCGTGATGCGGAAGCCGACCTGGTGCTGCAGCGTGGCGACATGCTTACGGTAATGCGGCAGGATGAGGCCAGGCCGGCGGCTGTGGCGCATGTGGCCGGCTGCGTGCGCAATCCCGGCGATTACCCGCGCCATGAGGGCATGCGCGTAAGTGACTTGATCCACGCCGCCGGGGGTCTGCAACCGGGAGCCGGCCCCAATATCGAGTTGACGCCCGGGCGGTTCGAGGGGGCGCCCAAGACGGCAACCTTGCGGCTTGTTGGTGGCCCTGACGACTATGCCGTTGAGCCGGACGAGCAACTCGCCGACGACGACACGGTGACTGTGACCGGCCGAGGCGAGTTCAAGAGACATGCCGACCTGGTGTATCTGGAGGGAAGGATTGCCAAGCCGGGCAGCTATGTTATCAAGGGCCGACCGGGCAGAGAGCCCTACACAGTCTTTGACGCGCTTGAGGACGGGGGCGGCTTGCTTGAGGATGCAAATCCGGGCGGGATTGTAGTATACCGGCGGCGGGGGGTCTCGATGGGAAAGGCCCAGGCCGAGGACCTGGATCGTCTGCTGAAATCGGTGAATCAGGAGACGCGGCAACCGGCTGTTCAGGTTGACAAGGATGAACAGGCTACGGCGATGAATGCCAGCGTGGCGCAGAGCCTGGGTTCGGTTCTGAGCAGCCCCGGGGGCGTGAGTATCGTCTTGCCGCCGCGTGAAGTAAAGCCGGAGGACTGGGTAGCGGCGATTCCGGTTGATGGTGCGGAACTGATCGCGACACGGGGCAAGGTGGGGAACATGGAGTTGGAGCCGGGTGATACTGTCGTGGTTCCGCGCCGCGTCAATACCGTGACCATACTTGGAGCCGTGCCCAGGTCCGGCGCGGTGCCATACGTTGAGGGCGAGCTTTGCAGGGACTATGTCAGGGAATCGGGCGGCTTCCGGGAAGACGCCGCAAGCGAGCGGATGGTCGTGGTGCATGCGAATGGTTCGGCGGCTCCGGTGGGGCTAAATGCCCGCATTCAGCCGGGAGACATCATCGTGGTGCCCACCAAGCACATCGTGCGTACGGTACGCACTGAGAGCGAATGGCAGCAGTGGCTCAGGACCATAGTGTCACTGGCCGCCGCCGCCCTGATTTTCTAGCGAGAGGAACGTAGCCAGGTGGCGTTGCTGACGCGCACAAGAAGACTGGGATTGCCCGACAGGCTGCGATGGTGGCACGTACTGGTGCTGAGCCTGCTAGGCGGCGCTATCGTCGGCGCGGTCGTGTACTTCACCCGGCCGGGCGCTTACAGGGCGACCAGCGCCCTGCTGCTCAATGACCAACCCGACGTGGTTGCCGGCATCATGGGAACCGGCGGCGGCAGCGCGAGCGCCGACGCGCAGAAGTCCCAGCAGGACCGCCTCTGGGCCATTCTGGGCAGCCGCGAAATCCGCAGTCGGCTGGTGAAGAAGTACCAGCTCGCAGACAAGTTCGGAACCGACGAGGATTTCGCAATCGAGCTGCTGGCAGGCATGACCATGATTAAGCCGGCAGGCGGCGGTCTCAGTGTGACTGTCACATGCTTTGGCTACCATGACCCGCGCTTCGCCTTGTGGGCGGGCCTGAACATGGCAGATGCCAGGCAGTTGTGCGCCGACGTGGCGAACAGCTACCTGACTGAACTGGACAGCTACCTCGTTGACATTGCCTTGCAGCAGGCCAAGAACAGCAAGCACTTTGTCCGGCAAGCCCAAATGGACCTTTCCGGCGAATTGCGGGGTACGGAAGACCGTCTTCAGGCACTGCAGAATGAATACGAGTTGCTCGATCCTGAGGATAAGGCCGGTCGCATCGTTGACCGCATCAAAGCCGCCGAGCAGGCATACGCAGACGCATCGGCGGAGGCTGACGACGTGGCCAGTTCGCTGCATGCGGCCCGAGCGCAACTCAACACCGTGGACGCGATGCATGTGGCGAAGCTCGTGGAACTGCGCAATCCGGTTATCAGCCAACTGGAGCAGAAACTGGCCGAGTTGAGGGTTGACATGGCCACCGAGTTGGAATCGGGCAAGACGGCCGAGCACCGTGACGTGGCGCAGATACAGGCCGCGATTGATAACATCGAGAAGCAGATAGAGAACCTGCACCAGGAGATTCGACAGGAATTCAGCCGGGAGAGCAACCCGGCCTACAATAGCCTTGTCAGCACGGTCATGGAACTGCAGATCGGTCTCGCCGGATCCCAGGCTCGGAAGACCAAGCACGCCTCCTTGCTGGGCGCCGCCCATAGTCGCCTTGCGGAGTTGCCCCCTGTCGTCCGGGAATATGCCACACTCAAGCGGCAGCAGGAAGCGCAGTCGGAACTCATCGGCTCGCTAACGCAGTCAATCGGCTTGGCGATGATCGAGGAGCAGCGCGCGAAGGCCGGCAGCAAGTTCGTGGTGCTGGACACGGCCGTGCCACCCATCTTCCGTTCGGGTCCGCCGACGCTCCTCAGCGCTGCCATCGGCTTCGTCGTCGCCTTCGTCGTGTTGAGCTTCTTCATGATAGACCGGCGGATGTTCGGCATGTACTAGCCTAGGCGATAGGTGACAGAGAGCGGATATGGCAATACGAGTCGGGGCCCAGAACCCGACTCGCGTGCTTCCCGGATGCCGGACGTGAGAGGAGATGGCGCACTGTGGGATTCCAGCATGTAAGTGACGGAACTGTTCGCGACCGGCTGTGGATGTGGGGAAACGAGCCGAAGAACCAGGACCCCGGCTGGGGTTTCCCCGGTATCTCGCGGATGACGGCGGTGGAGGCGGCGCTGTATTTCGATGTGCCCAACGTCGTGATGGTCACACACAAGGGCCTGCCGGCCCCGCCGCTTGACAAGGACGCCATAGCCATGCGCCCCCTCAAACGCGTGGTCTGGTCGCTGGTGAACTCGGGAGGCGGCACATCCGACGAGTACCGGGACCATGTGTTTGACATCGCGGCCCGCTTCCCCAACTTCACCGGCTTCATCCTGGATGACTTCTTCCGCCGGGCCGAGGACGGGTCGCTTGATGCCAGCCTGTCAATCGAGGAGCTGCAGACACTTCGGGATAGGCCGGCACTGCCCGGAAGGAAGCTGGATATATGGGCTGTCCACTACACGCACCAGTTCGACCTGCCTGTGAGTGAGCATCTCGGCCTGTGCGACAATGTGAACTTCTGGACCTGGCGTTCGCAGGAGCTTGCCGATCTCGAGAGGAATTTCGAGCGGCTGGAGGACCTATACCCCGACATCGGCAAGGTCCAGGGGCTGTACATGTGGGACTTCGACGCCAAACAGCCCGTCCCGGTGGAGTTGATGCGCCATCAATGCGAATTGGGCCTGAAATGGCTGACGGAGGGGCGCATCGAGGGCATGGTATTCATCGCAAGCTGTCTCTGTGACTTCGAGTTGCCGGGCGTGGAATGGACGCGACGATGGATTGCAGAGGTGGGCGACCAGTACCTCTAGCAGAGGTAGTCAAATCAGATACGGGGGAGGGTGACCGGATGTTTGAGCGAATCAAAGTGACCGTTGGGCCGAAGAAGGCCGATTTCGTCGGCACCGACCATCTCGCGCTGCAGGCGGCTGTAGATTACGTGACCGCTCTCGGCGGCGGGACCATACGCATCCTGCCCGGCACGTATGAGATGGGCAATTCACTGTTCCTGCGCGATCATCTACACCTGGTCGGCTCCGGGGACGACACTATTCTGCGCAAGTGTCCATCGGCCAAGACGCGGCTGGTGGAGGACATTGACTGGTACTCGAACAGAGTCGTCGTTAAGGACGCGTCTATCTTCCGCATCGGGGGTGGGATACTACTGCGCGGGAAATGTCCGCATTATGAGAAGCAGCAGTTCGTCAAGCGGACGGTGGTCGGCATCGAGGGCAATGTCATCTACATCAACAAGGAGCCGCGCGAGAACTTCTGGCTGGAGACCAAGCCGGAAGCCGCACGACTGTTTCCGGTTATCACCGGCGATTACGTCAACGATGTGCTCATCGAGAATCTGACCATTGACGGCAATCGTGCCGAGAATGAGAACCTGAACGGCAACTATGGCGGCTGCATCTTCATCCAGGACTGCGACCGCGTGACCGTGCGCAACTGCACAGTGCGCGACTACAATGGCGATGGCATCAGTTGGCAGGTGTGCGACGACATCACGATTGACGGTTGCAGGTCGCTCAACAACGCGGACCTGGGCCTGCACCCCGGCAGCGGCTCGCAGCGGCCGGTCATCGTCAATAACACCATCGTGGGCGCCGACCAGGGCCTGTTCTTCTGCTGGGGGGTGAAGCACGGTATCGCGGAGAACAATGTCATCGAGGACAGCGGCAAGTACGGCATCTCCATCGGCCACCGCGACACCGACAATCTCGTGCGCAACAACCAGGTGAGGCGCAGCGGCTTGCACGGAATCTTCTTCCGCCAGCATCCCAACCCGGCAAGGGACCCGCACCGCAATGTATTCGAGGGCAATCTGGTTGTGGACAGCGGCACCAAGGGCGATTGTGTGGCCATCGAGATGCTGGGGACGGCCGAAGACGTCCTGCTGCGCGGCAACCGCGTTGTGGACACGCGCCGCACACACAAGAGCCGCAAGCGCATCGGCGTGCGGATCGGGCCGGACATCAGGAAGATACGGCTCGACGATAATACATTTGCCGGCATGGAGCAAGACACTGTGGACTGGCGCGGTAAGGCATGAGCGTGGCGACTTCGAGACGGTAGTCAGTGTTGTGGGGCAGATGGGCGGTATGAAGCGCCTGCCGGTCGCGGTAGGTATTGCCCTCGGAACCGTACTATGTTAGTATCGCAGTATCATCGTGTATGCAACCATGTGTAAGGAGGATGTGCCATGAGGCGGATTAGCGGATTCA
This sequence comes from uncultured Armatimonadia bacterium, assembly GCA_964549395.1. Lineage (GTDB taxonomy): Bacteria > Armatimonadota > Zipacnadia > Zipacnadales > UBA11051 > UBA11051. The sequence goes on from CAZJVY010000047.1 coordinate 30,366, forward strand.
CTCTCATCGAGCTGTTGGTTGTGATCGCGATTATC
>CAZJVY010000048.1:0-30015 GCA_964549395.1 uncultured Armatimonadia bacterium
CCCCCCCACATCAAGTCAAGAGGGTTTTGCAGCAGTCTCTAATAGCATATTGATTGGCGGTACAGCAGAACGGGAGGCTGTTCGTCATGTCAGTGCGCGAGCCTCCCAGCAAGGTGCCGGCGGCATGAACATGGAACTTGGGTCCTGGAGAGCGAACGGACGGTGACGGCCATGATGGATTTCACGCTGCATTCAGCCAAGACAATAGCCTTCGGCTCGGGCACGCGGCGGCAACTGGGTCAACACGCGGCGGCGCTGGGACAAAAGGCCCTACTCGTGTGCGGCCGCGGCGCGCCTGAACGCGGCAACACCATTGCTGGACTGGAGGAAGCCCTGCGCGAGAAGGGGCTGGGATCGGTGCTCTTCGCAGATGTCGAACCTGAACCGTCTCTGGACAGTGTCGAACGCGGGCGCGAGGCATTCCGCGCTGGCGACTGTGACATGGTAATCGCAGTGGGCGGGGGCAGTGCGCTCGATGTCGGGAAAGCCATCGGCGCTCTGGCTCGACTGGAAGAGCCGGTTTCCCACTTCTTTGCAGGGGCTGAGATACCCGGCCCGGGCATTCGCGTTATCGCGCTGCCGACGACCGCCGGTACCGGCGCGGAAGTGACGCCCAATTCAGTATTGACCGACACTGAGACCAATCACAAGGCTAGCATCCGAGGCCACGCCCTGCTGCCGGAAGTCGCGTTGGTGGACCCCGAACTGACGCTCAGCCTGCCGCCTGAACAGACGGCCTACTCGGGCCTCGATGCGCTCACACAGGCTATTGAGGCCTATACATCAACCGCAGCCAATCCGGTGAGCGACATGCTGGCCGAGGAGGCGGCAGCACGCATTGCGGGCAGCCTGAGGACAGCGTGGTCCAAAGGCGACAATCTGGCCGCCCGCGAGAATGTGGCCCTGGGCAGTTTGCTGGCCGGCCTTGCCCTGGCCAGCGCGCGGCTGGGCCTGGTGCACGGCCTGGCTCATCCTCTGGGAGTGCTCTGCCACCTGCCTCACGGACAGGTCTGTGCCATGCTCCTGCCGCACGCGATGGAATTCAACCTGGCGTCTTCCGCGCACAAGTACGCCGCTCTGGCCCGTCGGATGGAGATTGGGGCGGACGCGAATGCACTGCTGGAATGGGTGCGCGTTCTGGTCGGCGAACTGGGGGCAGGCGGCTCATTCGCTGCCTGCGGGCTTGCGCAGGACGACTTCGACACCGTCATCCCGGCGGCACTGTCTTCCGGCTCAACAAAGCACAACCCGCGCGAGGTGACGGAGCATGACCTGCGGGTATTGCTGGTAGGGATACTGTGAACGGCCAGCGGCTCTCGCCGTCCTGCCAGTAGATAATTCATGGAGGGCTGTCTGATGGAACTGGTCAACGAGCATGACAGGGAGTTCCGCCATGGGGATCACGGACCCAAGTACCTGTTTCAGGGACCCCGGTTCGAGTGGGGTGTCATCGTCTTCAAGCCAGGGCAAGCACTCGGCAACCATTGCCACAACCAGGTGGAGGAGACGTTCTACTTCCTTGAGGGCACGCCCGAAATGGTAGTGGATGGCAAGAGCCACCGCGTCAAACCAGGCGACGCCTTCCGCCTAGAACCGCCCGAGTGTCACAACATCATCAATGACACCGACCAGGATACGCGGCTCGTATTCATCAAGTGCCCGTACGTCCCCGGCGACAAGGTTGACATGGAGTAGGGCACGCTATCTCAGGTTGCCTCCTGCTCCCAAAGATCCACCTGGGTCTTGACTATACGGAAGGCGGGATCGGTCACCTCGAACGGCCATTCTTCGCTGGGGTTGTCTCTGTGATCGGACAGAAACTTGAGCATCTCCGCTGATCCCAGAGCAAGCTCCTGAGGCTGGCCGGATGTGTGCTTGTAGCGTAGGATCAGGTTCCGGCTATCTCGCATGTGAGAGACGTAGAAGTACTGAAAACCGTCCCTGCTCGCAGGATGAGCGTAGATCATGCGGAGGTTGCGCCCCGCCATCCTCGCTGTCACCTCTCCTCCGGCCCGAATGGCCCGGCATTCTGCATTGCTGTGCTCCCGGGGAATGCCCTGTCTATGGTCCACGCGTTCCACATCTCGACGCAGGTGTCCTCAAGGCCTGGCCGGCGCCCAGTAAGCGTTCCCGTTCTTCACCAGAAGCACGGGGCCGTCGCCGGCGTCTCCCTCGAAGGAGAACTGCTCGCGGCCGGGGTTGAGCACCACGGTGTCCCGCCGCTCATGGCCCACCTGCACCTTCACAACGATCCGGTCACCGTCCCATTCGGCCTCAGCATGGGCGGGGGCTTGCGGCTTTGCCGGCTCTTCTGCCACCATGTCGTCGCTTACGAGTCTGATATAGTCCAGACCCAGGTAGCGGTCGGTAGATGCGGGGTTCTTGCCGGTAACACGGAATGTCACCGTGTGCTCGCCAGCCGCCAGGGCGTGTGTGCCGTAGGCGGTCTCTTGCGTCCTCTCGATCTTCGGCGCATAGCCGTCGAAGCTGCCAATCTTGGTGCCGTCCAACTCAATGTCCACCATCCCGCAGAATGTGTTCTTGATGAAGCAGAAGCGGACCTCGTAGTCTCCCGCTCTCTTCACATTGAGCGCCAGAGTCACGAAGTCGGCGTCCTGCGCCGAATTGATGCGAAAGAAGTTGACGTAGCTGGCCACATCACTGGTAACCGCTACAATCGAGTTGCCGGGAGTCGTAGCCTTGGGCGGCAGGAGGTTCTCCGCTTCGAACACGCCCGCAGGCGGGGCGGCAGCCTGCGGAGCCAGAAGCATCAGGTAGCTGCCCTTGACGAACGGCTCCGGCTTGGCGATACGCACGTACGGCCCATATCGGGTGCTGCCTTCCAGTCTGGTAAACTCAAGCGTCGCTCTCTCCGGTAACAGCACCTGAGTCCACAGCCGCTGCTTTTGCTTCTCAATGACGACATAGCCGTCCTGTTTGCTCAGTTCACCTTGGTTATCGGTATGCAGCAGAGATGCGAATGTGCGCGGCGTACCGTCACTTTCGAGTTCGTCGAAGATGAGGAAGTAATCCGGGCGCACATAGACCACGTGTCGCCGGAAGGTTTTCAGCAGATCGGCCTTGTAGCCTGCCGAGGCGTCGCCGGCTACGTATGCCAATTCCGGCGAACTGGAGAACTCGACTATCTTGCCCCCACCGCGTTTGTACTGTCCTTCGCCGTCCACCGTCACCGTATTGTGCCCCTCGGTGCCTTTTGAGAAGTCATGCTCCGCACCGGGATTGCCCTCGCCGTAACCCGGATCCGTGGCCAACCACTGACCGCCGACATTCACCACAAAGCTGTTGGCGTCGGCGTGGCAGTGGCCCATCGCGGAGGGGCTGCTGTTGAAGGCGAGGAGTGTGCCACTCGGATCACGCCATGCCGAGCGGAGCGCAACCCAGCCCATGTTGAAGGCGCGGTCCAGCGGCAGGTCGGCATAGTCCTGCGCCTCGCCGATTGGGGTAAAGCAGTTCGCGCTGACCAGCCCACCTGCGGGGGTCTCGTAGTACTCACTGAGATACTGGTTGATCCGTGGGTCCTGGATGTATGCCTGGCTCATCTTGATGGTCGTGTCCAGGTAAGGCGCATACCCCGCATCCGCAAAGTTAGGCAGCCCGGCATGTCGCGGCGCATTGAAGTACAGCACCCAGTAGGGCAGTATCTCCCGTAAGTAGGGGTGGGCCACTATGGATGTGTCACCGGTAATGCGCGCCAGTGCGTCACCGAACAGCACCATCGGGCGCACGCCTGTCGCTGTGTACGAGAAGCCCTCGGTATGAGGTGTGGTCATCTGTGTATCCAGTGACATCTTCACCAGTTGCCAGCAGCGGGCCAGGTATGGGCGAGCCTCCGGGCGGCGGTCGTACATGGTCAGGGCCATAAGCCCCATCGGTGACGGCTCACCGAACCATTGCGTGCTATGGGCCGGTCGCCGAGGAGAGCCGAACCGCTTGCTGCCCTCGTCGAAAACCTTGCAGCCGTTGCGCAGCATCGCATCCTCCACCTCTGTACGCTCCGCCTCGCTCAACCAATCGAACAGAATGTCATAGGCGCAAACGAAAGAAGTGGCGATGATGCGCGTCGAGTTAGAGTACGGAATACCCTCCTGGGGGTCGGTCCAGGTGGTCCACTTGCTGAGGGCCAGCAGGTAGTCTCTGGCCTTGTCTATGTACTTCTGCTCCCCGGTGTACAGGGCGGCGTAGGTGAGGGCGTCCATATAGCTGACGATGTTGCCGGCCATCCCCGTCCAATATGGGTAGTGCCCGGCCTTCCAGCCTTCCGGCTCGGGAATGACGTCGGGCTGCTTGGGTGGCAGTTGAAAAAGCACGCGAGTGTTGCCCCAATACGAGGCCGTGAATTCGGTGGCATTCAGAGCCGCGTCAGCCCTGCCCAGACTGTATGGCAATTGTCGAAGGTGCTCAAGGTCCTCGCGCGTGAACAGCAGTCGCGGGTGCTGCGTCGTCTGGACTTGGAAGTCTGGTGGCACCGGCGGCAGGTCCAAAGGGTCGCTCACTTCGTCGGGCAGCAACGCGGCATTCACATCGGATGTGACATAAAGCGCATCTAACAGCGCGCAGAACTGGCCTCGCTTGCGCAGCGTAACTGCAATACTCCCGCCCGCAGGCACATCGTCGAAAACCGCCTTGGCCACCCAACGGTAGCTCTTGGGATGGGTGTCACCCCATGACAGCTCCCGCTTTATTCCGTTGAGCTCAACCTCCAGGACATTTACGCCACTGCCGTAGTCGTGGGCTCTCAGCATTACAGCGTAGCTGCCCGCCAGGATCGGCTCAAACGTGCCGGACAGCGGGAAGTCCACTCGCTGTGTCAGCACGCCGTCGCCGAACGCCCCCTGGCACGTATAGTTCGTCCACATCTTGCCTCGGAAGTCGTCGTCAATCTCTCCGGCCTTGCGCACATAGACTCCCGGCAGCTTACCAAGCGGGATAACCCTCGTGACGGGATCGGCATCGGCGCTCCCGGTCGCAAGTAGAACAAGCCCTGCGATCACAACGGCAATGGCTGACATGGCACACGCCCCTCCTCGGCAAAGCGCAGTCACGGTTATTGTACGACTTCTGCAAGGCGTGTGCAACGGTGTGCTAAGACACATCGGCGCATGGCACCGGGGGGCAGAGGCAATCGGGGACCGCCTGCCTGTCCGCGAATGACGCGGTAAGTGCGACGGTCCCCGAAGATAGATGACTCAGGGGCGCGAGGCTTGGCTCTGGCCAGGGCAGCTATCCTGCTCGCTGGCTGCTGACCCACGAATGGCCTGGCAGCATGATGAAACCGTCTGTGCCGCCCTGGCCGGCGGTTCCCGCCCCGCTCTGGTGAAGGATGCTTGCCGCTCGTCCGTCAGGTAGGCCCCACAGTTCATTCACATCGTCAACGTTGACGCTGTAGAAAGGTCCCACGCCGCTCTCTCTGGATGACCAGCCCGTCCAGCATTGATTGGTTCCCATAAGCTGCAAGGCGTCAACATGCACGGTTCCGTTTCCTGCCGGCCGGATCAGGTAGTAGTTGTAGGGGCCGCCGGGGAACTCAGCGGTGCCCGTCGCCTCGCCCAGCAACCTGTAGCCGTATGCCCCCGGGTCGCGGTTGATGGCGGCCATCACTCTGGGGTCAACGACCTGCTCGTCCCACATCAGGCCGCCGCTTCCAGGGACGTAATTGCCCCCGTACACGGCATACGTGCCGGTGCCGTCATCTGTCACGACCCGCAGACCTGTCGCAGTCACCTGCGGTGAGGCGACCGTGTCGCCACCCCCGCCGCAACCTCCCAGGATGACCATCAGCAATGCGCAAACCGTCACAGCCAACACGGTTCCAAGAATGCTTCGCATCGGATCTCCCCCCATTGAGACTTCTTGGAGTGCCCACCTACTGCGATATTGCTTCGGGAACCGGCGACTGTTTGGCTGTAACAAGTTGGGCACAGATTGCGTGCTGTAAGCATTCTAGCCGTTCTGACCGCCATGTGCTGTTAGTATGATGTGGGGGAGACGTTAGGATTGCGTTAGCATCCCGCGTGAGGAATGGGCAGGATGTGCGCGCTCTATCGGCGCATGGGGATTCCCGCTAAGCCTAGCATGGCGGTAAAGGAATGACGCGCGGCCTTGAGGCAGTAAGGAGGTCTATTCGGATGCCAGCATGTAGCCGTGGCCACCCACCGTCACTATGAGTAGCGGCTCGTCGGGTTTCGCCTCGATCTTAGCGCGTAGATTGCGTATGTGCCAGCGAACCAGGCCTGGATCACCGGCTCCGTCCGGGTATTCCCAGACGCTTCCCAGTAGGTCGTCTGCTGTGAAGACCCTGTCCGGATGCTGCACGAAGTAACGCAGCAGTGCGAACTCGGTGGGCGTCAGGGCCACCGGTCTGCCGTTAACCAACGCCTGACGCCGGCGCAGATCCATCTCGATTACGCCGCAGGCGATTAGAGAGGGCTGCTCGTCGGACTGCACGGCATCGCCCGGCAGCACCCCTGTCCGGCGCAGGACCGCTCGGACGCGCGCCTTCAGTTCCTCCACGTCGAAGGGCTTGCCTATGTAGTCGTCCGCACCTTGGTCCAGGCCCTTCACGCGGTCCTCGCGGGTGTCGCAGCCGGTCAGGAGGATCACAGGCATGTTGGCCAATTCAGCGTCCTGCCGCAGTTCGCGCAGGACCTGCAGGCCGTCCAGCTCCGGCATCATGATGTCAACGATGGCCAAGTCGGGCCGCCGCGTCCTTGCCAGGTCCAGAGCCTGCCTGCCATTGCCCGCTGCCAGCAAACTATGGCCGTCCTCCGGCAGCACGGTCGTGAGTACCCCCACCACGTTGGGGTCATCGTCAACAACGAGAATGACGGCCAATGTGACAGCACCCTCCTTGCGCGGGCCGGTACGTTCGCTCATGCAATGTCCGCTCTGGCTTCTTCCACGTGACGGCGGGTGTCTCCTGCCTTACGTTCGATTGATAACAGCGGGCCGGCTACGCGCAGGAGGACACTTATCCCGCGTAGGCGAATCCTGCTGGGCCGCTGCGGAACCGAGTGGCTGTTGCGTTCCGGTGAGCCAGTTCGCGGGAGGGAGTCGAATGGACAAGCTTCGTGTCGGTGTCGTCGGGTTGGGTGGGAACGGTCGCGCTTTTGTACGTGGGTACGAGTTGAGTGCGCGCGCGGAGCTGGTGGCGGTCTGTGATTTCAGCCCGGATCGCATCCAGATGGCGAAGGAGCAGGCCGAGATCGGCCGGCCATTGGGAGAGTATGCCGACCTCGACGAAATGCTGACCAATGAGAAACTGGATGTTCTGTCGGTCCACACGCCGGACCATCTTCATGCCTGGCCATTCTGCACGGGTTTGGAGGCCGGCTGTCACGTGCTGGTCGAGAAGCCGATGGGCAACACGCTTGACGACCTCAATGCCATGACCGATGCGGCCCGCAAGAGCGACACCAAGACCATGGTAGGGCAGATTCTCCGCTTCAACCCCTTTTTCGCCGAGGTTCACCGCCTCTGTGCTGAGGGCGAGCTCGGTGACATCTTCTACCTGGGGGCTGACTACATACACCACCTGAAAGGCCAGGCGGACCCGGCAAGGATCAACCCGGACATCGGCAACATCAATTGGTATCTGGAGCACGAGAAAGTCCTGGTGGGCGGAGGCGTGCACCAGTTCGACTTGCTGCGCTGGTACTGCGCATCCAACGCCGTCGAGGTGATGGGATACGGCAACAGCATCGGCTTCCCTGAGATGAAGCACCCGGACTGCATGGCGGCCGTTTTCAAGATGGAAAGCGGAGCCGTTGCCAAGGTGACCGGCGCCTACGGTATCGTCGGACCGCGGCCGGACCACTGCAATCTTGAGGTGTACGGAACCAAGGGCACCGTGCGGGATGGCAAGGTCATACTGGGCTCCGGCCACGACGATGTCACCATCGCCGACGTCTCCGCCAAGTCAATCGCCGGGCATCCGTTCGAGCCCGAGATAGAGCACTTCCTGGAGTGCATCATGGAGGACAAGCCGACATTGGTGGACGCCTTCGAGGGGGCCAACAGCGCCGTTGCGACAATCATGGCCGTCGAGGCCGTCGAAACGGGCGAACCGAAGCAAGTGCCGCGCTTTGCGAGATAACCGCGCCGCTTACGCCGTCACACGGGGCGATGGCCACATGTCATGCCGCAGTTGCGTGTCAGTCTTCGGCCAGCGTCCACTGGGAGACGTAGGTGTCAGTCAGCCGCACGAACTTCACGTGGCCGTCCACGTAGGCCGCATTGAGGGCATGAGCTTCCACGTTCCCCGGCGCCGCTCCGGTGTGTCTCATACCGTTGACGCGGCCGGCGAGTGTCTCCAGCGTGTCGGATGCGCTGGGTATGATGCGCCCGATCGATTCGGCGTCCGCCGCATCATCCTGTCTGCCGTCCTCCGCCAGCATGATCGTGCCCGACACATCGAGTATCTCACTCATGCTCCGGCCGGCGACGCCGCAATCAGCCGCGCCTGACGACGGTGAGACGTACCCGTAGGAATAGGTTGTGATGTCGTAGTATTCGCCGCTCGAGTACTTGGTCAGCCGCTGGGTTCCGCTCATGCAGTCGAAGACGTGGGCGTTCTTCACGTAGGGGAAGATCATGTCGGCCCAGCGCGGCCCGTCGTCACCGGCGTAGCCCAGACTTCCCTGGTAGCCCAGCCCCTGGCTGTACAGCGGCAGAGATTCGTCGAAGTCACCGGCGTACTGGAGCAGCGCCAGAGCCAACTGCTTCATGTTGCTGGCGCACGAGGTCCTGCGCGCCTGCTCTCTGGCCCGGGCAAACACCGGCATCAGCATCGAAGCCAGGATCGAGATGATGGCGATGACCACGAGCAACTCGATGAGCGTGAAGCCAAAGCGCGGAAACGTGCGGGTGCCGGTCCGGAGTCCTGAATATGGCATAGAGACATCCTCCTTGGGTGTCCCTCCCTGCCATTGGTGACGTACCCGGCCGACGCAGTATTCCCCCGATTTTCGGAAGCCATCCCGCTGGCGCAGTCTATGTGCCACAAGCGGGATGCGTGCGTCGGTACTCCGTGACAAGCGGCATGTAGGTGGTATACACGTGTGCCAGGTAACGCGGTATGTCCACTCCATGTTGACAAGATGCGGCACATTCCTCGGCCAACTCGCAGTTCAGGCACTGTCCCGTGGCCTCGACGGCATCTCCCCAGCCGCGTCCCATCAGTAGCTCGATGCCGAAGCGGGTGTAGTTAAGATCGGCTATCATCATGTCGTCAATGACCACCCCATTCGGACATGCGTGGTGCCGATAGCACAGGCGGCAGAACATGGGGCTGCGCATCTGTCGCTGGTCTGCGATGACCTGCATCTCGGCTTCGCTGAGCGGCGCGAACTCCGTGCCCACCTTGGTGTTGGCGTCCACTTCCCATTCCCGCCACATGCCCGGGCATACCGTGGAGACCTGCTCGTGCTGCAGCACCCAGCGCAGGGCGAGGTCCGAGTGCTGGGCCAGTACGCTGCCTCCCAGCGGCTTCATTACCGTCACTCCGACGCCGTGCTCGACGCAGGCATCGAGCAGGCGTTCCTCCGGGCCTGTGTTCATGTAGTTGAAGATGACCAGAATGACATCGAAGGCTCCGGTCTCGACGGCCTTGAGCAGGACGTCCGAATTATGGCCTGAGATGCCGATGTAGCGTATCTTGCCTTGCTCCTGAGCCTTGCGCAGGCCGTCGAGGGCCGCGCCCGGCCCCGTTCGCTTCTCCAGGTCGTCAAACTGACACACGCCGTGGAGTTTGAAGATGTCAATGTAGTCGGTATCCAAAACGCGAAGGCTGTCATCAATGGCCGCCATCATGTCCTGCTCGGTCGCAGCCCCGTCCTTGGAGGCGATGACCACCTCATCACGCCGGCCCTTAACGGCTGGCCCAAGACGCGAGTGACAATCGGTGTACCCCCTGGCCGCATCGAAGTAGTTGATTCCGCTATCAATGGCGTACTTGTAGAGGTCCACCGCCTCTCTATCGGAGCAGCGGCGTATCGGGATGCCTCCCATGCCCACTATTGAGACTTCAAGTCCCGTCCTGCCGAGGGTTCGTTTCTGCATTGGGTCACCACGTCACTTTCATCGCATATTGGCGGACATACTTGCCCCGCTTCTTGCGTATATGCGTCACGTGATGACAGAGTCCTTCCTGCAGACAGGGAGAATGGCGCACAGCCACCCCACTAGCTTTGAAGTGTCCCGTCTCTCAGCTCAATCTGACGGTCGCACCGTCCCGCCTGCTCGAGGTCGTGCGTCGCTACGATTACTCCCAGGCCGTCTTGCTTGAGCTCATCGAAAATGCCCAGGATGACATCGCGGGATCGTCGCTCCAAGCGACCGGTCGGCTCGTCAGCCAGCAGCAGCCGGGGTCTGTTGACAAGCGCCCTGGCGATCGCGACCCGCTGCATCTCACCGCCGTCGAGGGTGCCCGGCAAGGCGTGCAGCCTGTCCGCCAGGCCCACCTGCTCGCACAGCTCTTTCACCCGTCGCGGGTCCTTACGCCTCGCAAAGAGCGCCGGCAAGGCCACATTCTCGGCCACGGTGAGGGTCGGGAGTAGGTAGAAGAGCTGGAAGATGAAGCCGATTTCGTCCCGCCGGAAAGCGATCAGATCGCGCTCGGGAAGAGCTGTGACATCTGTGCCCCCGATAATGATCTTGCCTTTGGTCGGCCGGTCGAGGCACCCAACTTGGTTCAGGAATGTAGTCTTGCCCGAGCCCGAACGGCCGACGATGGCCACCATCTCGCCGGGCTCGATGGCCAAACTGAATCCCGCCAGGGCGTGTATTGTCTCACTACCTCTCTGGTACGAACGCCACAGGTTCACCGCTTGCAGAACCGGTTCGGCCATTTCACACTTCCTTTAGCAGGCCGTCCTGAATGTGCAGGACGCGAGCCGCGTAGTCGGTCAGATCGCGATCATGCGTGGCCAAAAGAATCGTGAGGCCCTCGCCGTTGAGTTCCTGCAGCAGGTGCAGGATCTCATCACGAGTGCGGGTGTCGAGGTTGCCTGTGGGTTCATCAGCCAGGAGCAGCGAGGGCCTGTTCACCAGCGCTCGTGCAATGGCTACTCGCTGCATCTCACCACCTGAGAGCTCGTTTGGGCGATGAGACAGCCGATGTCCCAGGCCAACCCGCGTCATGAGTTCGCAGGCCCACTCATCGCCACGGCGGTCTTGCCACAGCAAGGGAAGCGCCACATTCTCTACTGCCGTGAGCGTTGGGAGCAAATGGAAATCGCTGAAGACAAAGCCAACGTGTTCCCGGCGTAGAGCGTCCAATCTGGCCTCCGAGACACGAACGCCGTCGCCGGATACAAGATTGTCTGCTACGGTCAGACGGCCGGCAGCCGGCTTGTCCAGGCAGCCCAGCATGTTGAGCGTAGTTGTCTTGCCCGCACCTGACGGCCCCAGCAGGACCACAAACTCCCCGGCTGCGACAGCCAGGTCTATTCCGCGCACGGCCGGTATGTCACGTCCGTGCACGCGATAGCGCTTCTCAAGTCCCGTAGCCTCAACAATGTAGTCGCTGGCGTTCATAGACCACCACCTCTTATGGCCGCGATTGGGGATATGGATGCCGCGCGCATCGCCGGGTAGCTTCCTGCCGCCAGCCCCAGAACGACCGAAGCCCCGATGCACAGCCAGAACGTTTGAGCCGAGAAGCCCAGGGCAAAGCCGTTTGGGGCGTAGGGCAGGACGTGGCGCAGAACGGCGACCACGCCGCGCGCCGACAACAGTGCTAGGCCCACCCCGGCAAATCCACCTGCGACCGTCAGAAGCAACGTCTCCAGCCACACGATGCGGAAGATGTCCAGCCATCCCGCGCCGGTCGCCTTCATCATGCCGATCTCCTGAGTGCGCTCGTACACGGTCATGAGGATGGTAGTCAGTACGCCCACGCCCCCGACCAGCAGCGCCACTACCACGATGGCCAGCACGAAGACCTTCGTTGAGGATAGCAGGGCTGTAAGCGTCCCCAACAGCTCGGACAGCGGAAAGACGTTCATGCTTGCCTGTGCCTGCCTGGAAGCCGCGCGCAGCCGTTCGACGACCTCATCAGTGCGGGTGACGTCAGTCACCTTGACCAGGACCACGACCAGCTTGCCCTGCAGGTTGAATATGCTCTGCAGTGTCGCCTGTGGCAGGAAGATAAGGCCGTCATCCTGAGTGTTGGTGCGCTTGAGTATCCCGGCGACTCTTAGCTTTGTGGGAGGAATGCGAGTGCCGTCTGATATGGTGATCTCGTCGCCCACAGAGGCGGTTTCGCTCTTGGCGGCGGAGGCACCCAGAATGACGCTGCGGGCTGAGGAGAACCAGCCGCCGGAGTCATAGTCCCAATCCGGGCGCAGTCTGGGGTAGTCCTCATCAATGCCCATGTAGATGGTGTTCTTGGCGCCGCCGTCCTGGATGACCGCATCCATGATGATTGCGGTGCTCTCGGCTACGCCGGGGGTCGACTTGACGATGTCGTACCATTGCTGCTGCATGTAGCTCGGCCACTTGCCGCCATGCAATACTATGGTCGCGGCTTCGTAAGGGCATCCTCGCGGCACGATCATGATGTGCGCACCCAGTTGCCCCAACTCGCCGCGCAGTCCCTTCTCGTAGCCGCGCTGGAATTCCAGCAGGCTGAACAGCATTGCCACGGCGATGGCGACACCGGCCAGTGTCAGTAGCGAGCGCACCGGCCTCCGTACCACGTTCTTCGCTGCTATCATCAACCAGTCCATGCCGCTTCTCCTACTCGGCCCGAAGGGCCTCAATGGTTTGCACTCTCGCCGCCCGCAGCGCCGGGTAAACGCCCGCCAGCAGACCGATGACCAGTACCGCAACCAGACAGATGACTGCGGAGCGCGGGTCCAGGCTGCTCATCGCTCCTTGTGGTGCCAGCGGCACAAACCGCTTAATGACGGCTTCCACGCCTCGGGCTCCTACCGCCGCAACCAGGAGACCCACAACGCCGCCGCTCAACGAGATGACAAGGGTCTCGGTCCAGATCAGAGTAAATATGTGCAGGCGACCCGCTCCCGTAGCCCTCAACACCCCGATCTCCTGCGTTCGCTCGAAGACGCTCATCAGCATCGTGTTGAGAACGCCCAGCGCGCTGATGGCGATCGCGACAGCGACAATTGCGAAGATCAATGCCCGCGCCGAATCCATCAGCGCGGTCATGCTGCCGAGGAGCTCTTCCATTCGTATCACCTCGGCAGTGGGGAACATCGCTTCCAACTTGCCGGCAACCTGCGGAGCCAGCGACGGGTCGGACAGGCGTATCTGCACGGCGGTAATCTGCCCGGGCTGGTGGAACTTCTGCTGCGCGGTACGCAGGGGGATGTAGAAGAACCCATCATCCTGGGTGCCGGTCGCCTCCAGGATGCCCGACACAGTGAATTCCGACGCGATCTCCGGCACCCAGATCTTCTCGCCGGCCTTCTCGCGCTTCTCGATAACGGCGGCGTCAAAGCCTAACAGCATCGCGCCAGGTTTGGCGATTAGCTGGGCGGTAGGCGTCGTGTTCTCCCCGGCCAGTCGCCACCAGTTCTTCAGCCGTAGCGTGCGTTCGTCAATCCCCAGGTAGATGTCGGTGCGCCCCTCATCAGGCCGGACTATCGCGTGCATCAGTGAGGGTGCGGCGATGGCGACTCCGTCCACGACGGCTATCCGGTCGGCCACGTCGGCATCGAGATATCCCGCCACCTTGCCGCCCTCCAGCACCAGCGACGCCGCCTCGTATGGGCAGCCGATGGGCACAACGATGAGGTGCACCCCCATCTGCTGCAACTGCTGGCGCAGGGCGTTCTGATAACCCGTGTTGAACGACAGCAGAGAAAAGAGCACGGCCACCGACACCGCGACCGACGTCATCGTCAGTAGCGTACGCGCCGGGCGACGCCGCAGATTGCTCATTGCCAAACCGCTCAGAGTCATTGGTGCCGCACCTCACAGATCAGCGGATTGTGCCGCGATCTCGAAATCACCGTTCTGTTTTTGCACAACCGTGCCCACAACGCGGACCTTCGCCCCCTCACGATGCAAGGGCAACGCGAAGCCGCCGGGCTTGGTATCAATCCGGATCTGGCCGCTGGGGTCCTGGATAACCGCCCAGCACCCGCTGTGCGGACATTCCTTTGCGATTACTCCCTCGATGGCCACCTGCTTGCCGACGTGAGCCGCGCCGATGTCAGCGATACTCACTAAAGTGGCATGCTCCGTAGCGCCACCACCGTAGGATTTGGCCTGGGGTCTGGTCAGATACCAAATGCCCGCTGCCAGAACGAACACGATGATAAGCGGGACTATGACTGGCTTGATGTTCATGTCAATCCACCTCCTGATTTATCTGTTGGCGATGCCAAGCTCTTCATATGCGACCAGCATCTTCTTCACCGACATTGCGACCACTTGACTGGCGCGCAGGGCCTGCGAATGAGCCGGTTGGATGTCAACGCCCACCTTCAGGGCGCTGTTGGCCTGCTTGCCCTTGAATTGGTCGAGAAAAGCGGCGCTGCGCAGAGCGCTGCGATACCGCTCCCGATCGCGCTGAATCTTCACCGCTTTGACCTTGGCCGGACCGTTCGGCGGGTCCACTATCGCCAGAACCACCTCGATAGCCCCGTAATCACCCTTGCCGAGGTGGCTGGAAACGGTGCCGACACGCTGGCCGTTCCTAGTGACGGGCCAGAACTTGAGCTGCGTCTCGTCTGCGTCCAGGCGAGCCCCAATGCGGCTCTCGATGGCGCCTTGTTTGCTGCCCACGCTTGCCAGCACTGCCCGATACGTTCCTCCGCCGAAGAACTCGCTGATGTCCGCATCGGGGTTGCGCCAAACGCATAGGGACGCGGAAGCCGGATTCATCAGACCCAGAACGCTGCAGGCGATCAGCAACCACGCCGCAAGCAAGCTGTGAGCTGTTGTTCGTAGCATGATGTTCCTCCTCAGATGTCTGGCGACCAGACATACTCTCTATAGTATTGAAGCGTGAAAAGATCCGCTGACGTATTGCGACCAAGCTCTCGATCCGCCCAGCGATGTTCGTAGCTGAAGCCCAGCCCACTGTAGTCGTCCAGCCGGTGCCGGAGCTCGATTCCTCCGCCGTAGGTGGTGCCGTCCCGTTGACGCCAGCGGTCGGCCTGCACGCTCAAGCTTGTGTCAAATGAGAATGGGTGGTTGTAGTAGAGCCATTGTCCGTCCACCCGGTCTCCTCCATCGGTGCCAACCACCAGTTCGGCCCGGACGTTGTCAATGCCGTGGAGCCAATCCACATCCACGGCCAACCTCCGCTTGTCGGCGAAGGTGACCATGGAATCCATGCCCATCGGCATGGGCATGGGGCTCGTGGGGAACGTGGGCATGTTCTTTCCTTCGAGGTACGAAAAGCCCGTGCGCACGAAGTCATCACCCAGTTCCCTGTCGTGAGCCAGCCGTAACACCGCAGCGTAGCCGCTGTCATGCGGAGCGCGGCCGTTACCCGATGTAAGAGATAGCCAGTAATCCCAGTCGCCCCTGAAGCCCTCCAGTGACGCTCCCCGGTCAATCCGTATGCCGAGCGTGCGCGCGTAAGGGGTCTGGAGCAGCAGAGAATGCGTGTCGAATTCGGCAAGTGTACCGAACGGAACGACAAACTGGCCAATCTTCACCTTGGGCTTGTCCACACCGAGGTTGGCTACTGCGTACAGATTGCCGAAGTGCATCTGTCTGGCACGGCCGGTCATGGGAGTTTCTATCGCGCCCTGAATGGCGAGGCTTGCCCACTCCTTCTGGCCGTCTCCAATCGAGAAGCGGGCGTCCACCTCAGCCTGCTGCACCCGTAGCGTTTCCGCCATGGGCTGGCCCGCCTTCGCGCGCAGATCAATGCGCGGCGTCAGCTCTAAAGCACCCAGCTCCACTCCCGCCGTTGCGTAGGTCGTGGTCAATAGCAGCCCGGCCAGCAATGCGGCACACACTCGCAAGACACCCACCATGGTAGCACCTCTCATTCCATCGTTCCGTCCGGCCGCCGGCATGGTGACACAGTGCGGCCCGGGACCAGGTTGTCGAGAACGCAGACACACTTCTAGTGGGGAAATGAGGTGCTAGGCAGGAGGAGCGCGCTGGGCGCGGGTTAGACAGACCAGGTACTCGTGGGTGGGGATTGCGGTCTCGACGGCTACAGCTTCGCCACCGCCGGTGCCCAAGATCGGCTCGGCCGAGCTGAGCACAAAGACACGAGCTGTCGTCTGGTCGAAGTTGGAGAAAGTGGCATTGGCAGGCTGCTCGGATTGCCGCCCGGCCTCAAAGCAGCAGCATCTGCCGTCCTCATCGGGCTGGCATCCGCAGTCGCACGCATGTGATGAATGCTGGGGACCCGCCTGGCACGCACATGCCGCGCCGCCTATGGGCAGCACAGCTTGTGCCGTCAGAACCGCTATGAGTAACCAGCCGTACTTCACGAGCCACCTCTCTCGTGGCTCAGACGTCGGGGAGCGGTGGAATGTTCAGAACCCCACTCGGGTGACCGATGATGGGGTCCATTGCGCAGGTGCGCCTTGGATAGCTGGGGAAGCTACCAGGGAGCAGATAGTAGCCTTTGAGCTGGTCACTTGACGGTTCCTTGGGTTAGGCTTGTTGCGGCTGAGAGGCCACGAAGACGGGTACTGACTGCAGTGATTGAGCCCCTGAAGCAGAGGAGGCGTAAACGCGTGTCTGGACACTTCTGGGTCAGTCTGCTGATGGCACTGCTGGCGGCGAGCGTCTGTGCCGCAATGCCCGAGGTAACCGTGCCGATGTGCAGTGTAGCACCCGTCATTGACGGCACCATCGCGCCGGGAGAATGGGATGGGGCTGCAGGTCTCGGCTGCTTCAGCGTACTCGGCGGCGCAGCGGCACCGGATCAGCCGCAGGTGTATGTGACCTACGACGCCGAGAATCTCTACATGGCCGCCCGCCTGCCGCTGGCACCGGGCCGCAAACCCAAGGACACGGCCACCGAACGCGATGGACTGGTGTGGCAGGATGATGCGCTGGAGATGTTCCTGGACCCTACCGGCCGGCGCGGGTCGTACTACCAGCTCATCGTCAACGCCCGTGGCACCCAGTATGATGGCATGAAACAGTCAGCGAAATGGGACGCCGATTGGGAAAGCCGCACGCAGGTCGGGGATGGCGACTGGACACTTGAAATGGCAGTTCCGTTCGCTTCTCTAGCAGCCGCGAAGCCCAATGACGGCCAGACATGGGCAATCAATTTCGCATGGGACCGTTACACTCCAGTGCGCTATACCGCATGTTGGGCACCCGTGACGCAGGGCCTGCACAATCCCGCGCAGTTCGGCACTCTCACATTCTCGTCACAGGCGCCGTCTGTAGCTCTGTTTGGGCCATATGTGCGGCCAGGCGGCGGTCTCGAATTGCGCGGCAGATGGGGGCCTGGCGCCGCGCCGCTGCAGGCGGAAGTCACTGTGAGCCGGCTGGACGGCGCGAAGATGGAGACTGTCGCGACCGCGAAGCAATCGGGTGGGCAGACGCGTAACGAGCTCACGCTGCCTGTGGACTTCCCTAAGGAGCAGGGGTCCAACGCGCCGGGTGCATACCGGCTGACCGGCCATGTGAAGAACGGAGCCCAGGTGTTGTGGGCGGCCAATGTGGACACTACCGTCAAAGCGCCGCTGGATATGCAAGTTGCGAAGTACTGGCTGGCCGGCAGGCTGGTGGTGAAACTGGATGCGCGAGGACTGGGGCCAACACCGCAGACCGTTGAGGCCGCAGTCAGGTTGTCCGACGCCGATGCAGCGACAGTAGCCCAGGCGGCCGCGGTAGAATTCTCTGCCGACGGCAAGGCCGAAGTGACGCTGGACGTATCGGGACTACAGGCAGGCACCTACGGGCTGAGCGCCGAAGCGCGCGCACCGGATGGGAATGTGCTGTACGTGGCAACAGCCGCGCTGAACAAGCCTCCGCGTCCGCATTGGCTCGGCAGCACTGCCGGCATCAGCGACGCGGTCCTGCCGCCCTGGACGCCATTGAGGGCAAGCGGCAACAAGGTAATGCCGTGGGGCCGCACCTACGCGTTTGGCCCGCTCCCGTTCCCCTCGTCGGTGATCACCAGGGGCACGGAGGTCCTGGCCGGGCCGATCACCCTCACCGGCTGGGCCGCCGGGAAGCCGATTGCCTGGAGCGGCCGCAACTGCGCCGTGACCTCAGCCAAGCCGCACCTGATGCAACTGAGCGGCAGCGCCAAGTCCGGCGCGCTGACGTGCGAGGGCACGATCAGCCTGGAATATGACGGGATGGTTCGCTCGGATTTCAGGATAGTGCCCGACGGCGAGGTAGCAGTGGAATCGTTGGCGCTGGAGATGCCCGTAACGCCGCAATACGGCAAGTACCTCTATTCTTGGCCGGGAGGTTGGGGCAGCGCGCACAACGCCCGCGCGCTGCCCAAGGATGGCTGTCATGGGCCTTTCAAGCCGTTTCTCTGGCTGGGCGACGAATGGCGCGGGTTGTGCTGGTTCTCGGAGTCGGACCGCAATTTCTTCAACGACGAGAATGCCAACGTGATTGACATCGAAAGGGAGGGGGATGCAGTCCTTCTGCGGGTGAACATCATCACTACGCCTCAGAGAATCAGTCGTCCGCTGGACTACACCTTCGGCTTCCAGGCCACGCCGGTCAAGCCGATGACACCGGACGCCTGGGACTACCGCATCGGAGGCGCTGCTGACTACGGGATTGAGGATCGTGTGTACGCCAAATCAGCCAGGATCACCTATCCGGCTGAGGGGCACGTAGACCTGAAGCAGGGCACGTTCGAATGTTGGGTAAGACCCCAGTTCAACCCTAGCCCCGAATTCGACCCGAAAGACCCCTCGCGTGGGACCCTCAATCGCTACATGCTCAACATGAGCCTGGGTAATGACTGCGACGTGTTCTTCTACTGGAACATAGATGATCGCAGCATGAGACTGTATTACCGGCACGGAAGAACGCATCCCTTGCTTCTGGCCACCAGGTCCAAGTGGGAGGAGGGCGAGTGGCACCATGTGGCCTTTACCTGGGGGGAGGCCACGCGAGTTTACCTGGACGGGAAGATGGCCGCTGAGAAGAGCTGGGAGGGCTTGCTTCCGGGTGATCCTGCAAACGCGCAGATTACGCTCGGCATGTCGCCCTGCGAGATGGACATTGACGAAGTGCGGATATCATCGGTGCCGCGTGACAGTTTCGACCTCACGCAAGCCCCGCAAGCCGATGAAAGCACATTGCTGCTCGACCACATGGACGAGAGCTTCCCGCCGGATGGGCGGAAGAAGACTTCGCCGGCGGTGGGGACCGGTGGGACCGTGACCGGCGGCGGCTTTGGCGACGGCAGGTTCGGTCGCGCTCTGTTGGTCCCTGTGGAGACCCGCAAGACGACCTATCTTGAGTATCTGCGCGAGTGCGGCGTTCGGACCCTGAAGTTCCACGAGCACTGGACACCCATTCAGGCGTACCCGTGCACAACCTACGGGGACAAGCTGCACAAGCTGGTCGAGGGCTGCCATCAGCACGGGCTGCAGATTCTGCTCTACTACGGCTACCTGATGAGCAACATCGCGCCCGAATGGGACGACTATCACGACGAGTTCCTGGTCCAGCCCCGAGGAGGCGACTATCACCGCAGCCC
The DNA here is from genome assembly GCA_964549395.1 of uncultured Armatimonadia bacterium. GTDB lineage: Bacteria > Armatimonadota > Zipacnadia > Zipacnadales > UBA11051 > UBA11051. The sequence goes on from CAZJVY010000048.1 coordinate 19,652, forward strand.
GGATCAGTGGGCCTACGTGGTCTGCTACAACAGCGCCTGGCAGGACTTCATCGCTGACGGGCTGGACAAACAGATGACCGAATTCGGCACCGATGGCGTGTATCTGGATGGGACTTCGGAGCCGTGGGGGTGCATGAACCTGTACCACGGCTGCGGGTACATCAGACCTGACGGCACAGTGGGCCGCACCTACCCGTTCTTTGCGGTACGCAATCTGATGAAACGCATCTACACAATTGTGAAGAAGCACAATCCAAACGGCCAGGTGGATGTGCATCAGTCCACCTGCATGACCATTCCAACGCTTTCCTTCGCAACCACCTACCTCGACGGCGAGCAGTTCCAGGGGATTGATCGCGGGCCGTTTCCTCTGGATGTTCTGCCGTTGGAGGCCTTCCGCTGCGAGTTCATGGGGCACAATTGGGGCGTGCCGGCCGAATTCCTGTGCGCCAGCCGCGCATACACACGTGATGAGGCCATGTCCTTCACGTTGCTGCACGATGTCATGACCAGGGGTGGCCTGGAGGAGCAAACGCGGCTCTGGCCGGCTATGGAGGAGTTCGGGCGTAAGGAAGCCACCTGGCTGCCCTACTGGGAGAACGAGGAATATGTTCGTACCAACTCGCCTGATATCAAGGTCAGCCTCTACAACCGCCCCGGCCGGGGCGTAATGGCGGTCATCTCCAATCTCGGCCGCGAGGAACACGTTGCGCGCGTTACGCTCGATCTTGCGCGCCTGCAACAGCCCCGCAAGCTAATCGCCCATGACGTACTGCGGCAGGAGGATGTGCCACTGCAGAGAGGCAGGCTGACGGTGCCATTGCAGTCAATGGGCCACACTGTCATCCGGCTCAGACCCGAGTGAACGCCAGTGCAGGCACGTGCGCAGGAATTGGGGTCGGATGCGCGAATGATGTTGGGGATGGCGAGGCCACGTAGCGTAGCCGATGGAGTAGTCTGACGGACACGGAGTCGGTAGCATGAAGCGAGCATTGCTGGCGGTACTGGTAGGGGCGGGGGTCATACTGGCGGGGCATTACGTGCTTCGTCTGCGTGACAACGGCCCCACTGCGGAGCTTGCGGTCAGTGGGATGGTGGAGGCCACGACCGTGGATGTGGGGGCCGAGGTCGCGGGAACGGTCGCCCGGCTGCTCGTTGAGGAGGGGGATGTCGTCACCGCCGGCCAGCTCATCGCGCGCCTTGACCAGGCAACGTGGGAAGCGCGTCTCACGCAGGCGCAGGCGCATGCAAGACAGGCCGCTGAGAGTGCGGCGCAGTCGGAGACCACCGCAGATGTGGAAAGTGCCACGGTGGGACCCACCGTCGCCCAGGCTGAGGCGGGACGAAGGGCGGCGGCAGCGGTTCTGGCCAAGCAGCGCGCCGGCGCTCGTCCTCAGGAGATCGTTGCGGCCGAGCAGCAGACTCGCGAGGCGGAAGCAGCCTTGAAAGCCGGCGAAGAGACCGTGAAGAAGCTACGTGCGGGTCCGCGACCGGCTGAGATCGCGCAGGCACGGGCGGCTGTGGCCGCTGCCGACGCGGCAGTCACGGGGGCGCAGGCCGGGCTGGAGAAGGCGGAGAGAGGATTCCGCACGCAGGAAGTGGAGCAGGCACGGACCCGCGTGGACCAGGCCCAGGCACGCACGGACCAGGCAAGGCGGGATTGGGAGCGCCTGCAGAAGCTTCATAAGGATGGGGCTGTGGCCGACCAAGCTGTCGAGACTGCACGCACCCAGTATGATACGGCCAGTGCGGATCTGGAAGCTGCGCGGCAGCAACTGGCCCTGCTGCGAGAGGGCGTGCGCAGCGAGGACATCACGGCAGCTCGGGCTGATGTGACGCGGGCGAAGGCCGAAAGGCAGCGGGCCGCTGAAGCGCTCCGTCTGCTGGAAGAAGGCTATCGTACGGAGGATGTGCGTCAGGCCGAGGAACAGGCCCGCATGCTCAAGGCCGCCCACCAGGCAGCGTTGGCGCACCTCTCGCTGGTGCGCGCAGGCGCGCGTGCGGAGGACATCCGTGCGGCTGCGGCGGAGTTGGCGCGAGCGGAAGCCGCGGTCGCAACTGCCCGTGCCCAGGGCCGTCGCGTGGAGGCATTGAGGCGACAGGCGGATGCGGCGCGTGCCAGCCAGACGGCTGCCGAAGCGTCCGCCACCGAGGCAAATGTCGGGGTGGAGAAAACCCTTATCTACGCTCCCTGCAACGGCATTGTGCAGGACAAGGTCGCCGAAGAGGGGGAGACAACCAGTCCAGGGGCGCCGATTGTGCGCCTGATTGACCTGGACGATGTATGGCTGACGGTGTATGTACCCGAGACGGAGATCGGTCGAGTGAAGGTGGGGCAGAAGGTGCGCGTGACCACCGACTCCTTTCCCGGGCGGGAGTTCGCCGCGACGATTGCCAACATCTCCTCCGAAGCCGAGTTCACCCCGAAGTACGTCCAGACACCCGATGAGCGGTCGCGCCTGGTGTACGCCGTGAGAGTTCGTCTGGACAACTCCGAGCGCGTGTTCAAGCCGGGCATGGCGGCAGACGCGATCATCGAGCTGGATGGCGGGACTGCGCCGGGGCCGGGCCGTCGGCAGGAAGCAGCGCCATGAGCGAGCCAGTTGTCCGGTGCGAAGGCGTGAGTGTACGCTTTGGCGTGACCGTGGCACTGGACCGCGTAGATATCGAGATACCCTCTGGAAGGGTCGTCGGCATAGCGGGGGCCGATGGAGCGGGCAAGACGACCCTGGTGCGCGTCGCAGTCGGGCTCGTGGCAACTGATGAGGGACGGGTATCCGTACTCGGACATGACCTCCCAGAGCATCTGAGCCTCATCAAACGACGGCTGGGGTATCTCCCACAAAGGCTTGGGGTTCAGGCGCACATGACCGTGCGTGAGAACCTCGAGTACTTCGGCGCCCTCAATGGCGTGCCAGGAGCGGCGACGCAGGCGCGGATCGTGGAGTTGCTGGAGATCACCGACCTTGCACCTTTCGAGCAGCGCCAATCGCAATTTCTCTCCGGCGGGATGCGGCAGAAGCTGGCATTGTCGTGTGCGGTGCTTCACAGGCCCGCGTTGCTTCTGCTGGACGAGCCGACTACCGGCGTGGACCCGCTCTCCCGAAGAGACGTGTGGCAACTAGTTTACGGGCTGCTGGCGGATGGTGCCAGCATCGTCGTCGCCACGCCAACATGGGAGGAGGCGGCTCGGTGTCAGTGGCTGATCGTGCTGGACCGCGGCACGGTGCTTGCCGCCGGTGAGCCAATGGAGCTCATGTCGAAGGCGGAAGGGCTTGTCTTCGAGCTTGCGGCGGCGCCCGGCGCCGATCAGAGACTGCGTGCTTCCCCGCAGATAGTCAGAGTGGCACGTCATGGCTCACTGCTGCGAGTGCTCTTGAGCCATAGAGTGAGAGACCGGGAGCGCGCTTCGGTGTTGGCCGAGGCGCTTCCCGGCGTGGAACTCAAGCCGGTTTCGCCCACTCTCGAGGAAGCCATTGTGCTGCTGACGCGTGACAACGATGCGTGACGTGGAGCTTGCCGGTATGCCTGCGGGAGCGTCAAATGACATGCTCATCGAGGTGCAGGGCCTGGCCCGGCGCTTCGGGGATTTCTGGGCGGTGGACGGGCTCGATCTGAGTGTGCCACAGGGCGGGATCATAGGGCTGCTCGGCCCCAACGGGGCGGGGAAGTCCACGACGATGCGGATGATTTGTGGGCTGCTTCTCCCCACTAGAGGGCGCATCCGGGTAGCCGGCGTTGATCCGGTGCGCAATCCCCTGGCGGCCAAGCAGAAGATCGGCTATGTCACGCAGCATTTCTCCCTTTATGCGGACCTCACGGTTGTGGAGAATCTGCGGTTCTACGGGAGCGTGTACGGGCTGGGTGAACCGCAGCTTTTTTCGGCGCTCGACCGCTGGGTTGATGGGCTGGAGCTCAATGCGTACGCCCACCGTCCGATGTCGGAGATGCCACCGGGTTGGACGCGACGAGCGGAGTTCGCCTGTGCGGTGATGCACGATGCGCCGGTACTGATACTCGATGAGCCTACAAGCGGGGTGGACCTGGACACGAGCGACCTGTTGTGGCGGCTGTGCCGTGAGTTGGCCGAGAACGGCGCGGCCATTCTGGTGAGTACCCATTTCATGGCGGAGGCGGAACGCTGCGACCGCGTCAATATCATGGCTTCGGGGCACCTGGTGGGAGAAGGGACGCCGCAAGGCCTGACCGAGCAGCTTCAGGGCCGGATGCTGGGTGTGCAGGCGGCTCCGCTGGATGTTGCGCTGGAGGCCCTGACGCAGTGGCCTGGTGCGCGTGCCGTCACAGTCGGCGGAAGCTGGATACGAGTTGAGATCGAGGGTGACCTTGTCAGTGGCGCAAGGGAGGCACGGGACGCGCTGGAACAAGCAGGGGGAACACTGACAGCCGTGGAGCCGCTTGAGCCGACTCTGGACGACGTATTTCTCCACCTAGTGACGGGCGGGGAGGTAGGCGCGTGAACTGGCGCCGCGTGCTGGCCATCGCACGGTCCGAGTGGCTGCTGAACCGCCGCGACCCCCGTAGCATGGTCATAATCTTCGGCCTTCCGGTAGTGCTACTGATTCTGTACGGCCATGGCCTGAACTTCGATCTTGAAAACATCCCCGTAGCGGTACAGGACCTGGATAGGAGCGAGGTCTCACGAGAACTGATACGCCGGGCCGCCGCCAGCGGCCATTTCCGCCTGATGAGTGAGATTGCCGATGATGCGGAGATAGCCGCACTGCTGCGCTCGCGCGAAGCTCTGATGGTTATTGTGATACCCCCCCGCTTCTCCGAACAGGTTGCCTCGGGTGAGAAGGCTGAGGTGGAGTTGGTCACTGACGGCTCAGATCCCACGAGTGCCGGAACCGCCATAGGCTACATGCAGGGCTTGGTAGGGCGCATGGGCGAGGAGATTGCCCGCGGTCGTGCGCTTGGGTCAGGGCAGGCACGCGCACTGGCAGAAGGCATCGAGGTGCGTCTGCAGGTGCTGTACAACCCGGGTCTGCAATCCGCCGCCTATATCATCCCCGGTCTCATCGGCGTGGTGATGGCGCTGATGACCGCCCTGCTTACTTCCACCTGCATCGTCCGCGAACGCGAGGTGGGCACCATTGAGGCCCTGCTTGCGACCCCGGTCCGCTCGGCCGAAGTAATCGTCGGCAAGTTGTTGCCATATGCCGTGCTGTCGCTTGTGGACGTCGGCCTGTGTATCGGCACAGGGGCGCTCATGTTCGGCGTCCTGCCACGCGGGAGCATGGTGCAACTGGTGCTCTTCTCCGGGGTGTTTATCTTTGCGTGTCTGTCGCTGGGGCTGCTGATTTCCGGGCTGGCAAGCTCGCAGCGGATCGCGATTGTGGGTGGCCTCATGACTCTCATGCTGCCGACGATCCTGCTGTCCGGCTTTGTCTTCCCGATTGCCAGTATGCCCGCCGCCCTGCGGGCCGTGTCCAACATCCTGCCGGCAACGCACTACCTCGTGGGAATGCGCGCAGTGTATCTTCGGGGGGTGAGTGTGACAGTGTTCTGGCCGAACATGCTCGCGCTGCTGGCACTCACCGCCGCCATCTTCGCGCTGGCAGTGCGGTCTTTCCGTGGTAGGCTGTAGCGAATGCGAGGGGCTTTGCGCTGATGAACCTGGGACGTATGGCCGCTCTAGCGAGAAAGGAGATGACGCACATCCGGCGGGATCGGGTCCTGTTGCGGATGGCTATCATCCTGCCCATCGTCCAGTTATTCCTCATCGGCTATGCGGCGCAGTTGGATGTGGACAACATCCCGACTGCCATCTGCGATGAGGATCGCAGCCCGGCCAGTCGCGACATCGCCCGGCTGATCGAGGGCGCCGGGTACTTTCGTCTGGTAGCAGCGCCCCCTGACCACAGGCAGATTCAGCGACTGATGGACGCCGGTAGGGCGAAGGTCGCGGTGATCGTGCCAAGAGGCTATCAGCGGGCGTTGCTTTCCGGTCGCGACGCGCAGGTCGGGGTTGCACTGGATGGCGCCGATGCCACGACGGCCCGCATCGCGGCGTCTTACTTGCAGCAAGTGCTGGCAAAGGAGAGCTTGCATGTGGTGTGCGAGAGGCTGCGACGAGCCGGCATGAATGCCGACCTGCCGCCGCTTGAGTTGCGTCCATCCATCTGGTACAACCCCGAGCTACGCAGCCGGCATTTCATGCTTCCGGGGGTCATCGGCATCATCATTCTGACATTGACACTGAGCTTCTCGGCCCTTGGCATTGTCCGCGAGCGGGAAATCGGCACTCTCGAGCGCCTCACCATGGCTCCGATCGGCCCCGCGGAGCTAATCATCGGCAAGCTCATGCCGTACCTGGCGATTGCCATGCTGGATGCGGCGCTGGCGCTGGTTGTGGCGGGCTTCTGGTTTGAGCTGCCTTGCCGTGGGAGCGTGCTGTTTCTCTACTCGGCCATGCTGCTGTTCGCGGTCAATGCGCTCGGTCTGGGGCTGTTTGTATCGTCAGTGGCACGCACCCAGCAGCAGGCGATGCTCACCAACGTATTCGTAATCCTGCCCAGCATACTCATGTCGGGCTTCATTGCACCCATAAGCAACATGCCGCAACTGGTGCAGTATCTCACCTACTTCATTCCACTCCGTTACTTCGTGGAGATTTCGCGCGGGGTATGTCTCAAGGGACTGACTTCTATCGAGCTATGGCCGCAGTTGGCGGCGCTGACGGCCCTCACGGTCGTGACCCTTGTGGCAGGCGCACTGATGCTCCGGCGGCGGCTGTAGTCGTCGCGCCTGTATGGCTGATTGTGGCCGATTGCAGAAGGACTACCACACGCGGTAGAGAAATGGGAATCCGATACGCCTCGCTCGAATCGCGTTCACAGGCAGGATGCGAACACTGAAAGGAGAGATCCGACATGGTCCGCGTTGGACTGGTTGGAATTGGCTTTATGGGTCAGCAGCATTTCGGCATCTATCAGGGAATGGAGAATGCGCAGGTCGTGGCCGTATGTGACAAGAACCCCGACAGGGTTGCCGAGAAAGCGGCCAGCATCGGCGGCAACATCGGCGATGCGACCGAACTCGACCTCAGCGGCTTGGCTCGTTACGTGTGTTTCGAAGAGATGTTGGAGAAGGAGGAACTCGACTGCGTGGATGTCTGCACGCCGACATATCTACATGCCGATATGAGCGTGCAGGCACTGGAGGGCGGCCTGAGCGTCATCTGCGAGAAGCCGATGTCCAACAACCTCGCAGATTGCGATCGGATGATCGCCGCGGCCAATGCCGGCAAAGGCATGCTGTTCATCGCGCAGTGCATCCGCTTCTGGCCGGAGTATGAAGTGCTGGCAAGCATGGTCGGCAATGGTGATCTGGGGCGGATAGTGTCGGCCAAGTTCACGCGCCAGTCGCCGACGCCGACCTGGGCATCCGACAACTGGCTGCTCAACCCGGAACTGAGCGGCGGGGCGATACTGGACCTCCATATCCACGACGTTGACTTCATCCTGTCCGTATTCGGCAAGCCGGGTGCCGTACTGTCACGCGCCTGCAACCTGGTAAGCAGCGGCGCGAAGGTGGATCACGTCATCACCAGCTACCTGTATGATGATTTGGTATGTGTCGCCGAGGGCGGCTGGGTCATGCCCGGCACCTTCCCGTTCGAGATGGGCTATCAGGTCCTCGGTGACTGGGGGTTGCTGGAGTTCACTCTGGCTAAGGACCCGATGCTGAGGTTCTACCCGCAGGACGGCGATCCATATACTCCGGACTGCACGCCAGGCACGGGCTACGAGCGCGAATTGCCATACTTTGCCGGCTGCATCGAGAAGAACCAGGCCCCGACGCGTATCACGGCCGAATCGGCCCGCGAGTCGGTCGCGCTCGTCATGGCCGAGGCGTCATCGGTCGCAAGCGGGCAGCCGGTGGCAGTAGGCTAGCCCATACCATATAACCGAAGCGGGACGCAGTCGCTATCGGGCTGACACAATGGAGGTCGTCTAGTGGATATCGAGACGGTGGCCGTGTTCGGTGGCAGCGGCAAGCTCGGGCGACGGGTAATCGGGGTGCTGCACGAGCGGAATCTACAGGTGCGCGCCCTGGTGCACCGTACGCCCATTGACATCAGTGGTGTCCAAAGCATATCGGGAAGCGTCACCGACCAGGGCGCGGTTGCCAGAGTCGTCGAGTACTCCGACGCGGTAGTGTACATGGCGACCATGAAGGAGGACCCCGAGACTTTCTTCGACGTAAGCATCAGGGGCATCTTCAATGTCCTGGAGGCCTGCCGCAGCCACGACATTCAGCAGTGCATCCTCTTCAGCGGCGATGCGGCGCAGGGCATCTGGTTCTACCCGCAGCCTATCCCGATCAACGAGAACCATCCCAGGGCCGCCTATCCGGGCTATTATGCGTTCAGCAAGGTCATCGAGGAGGTCATGGCCGAGCAGTATGCCATCCAGTACGGCGTTCCGGTCTCGATCCTGCGCTCCTCATGGGTCTTTGAGAACGATGATCTACTGCGGCACTTCTCGCTGCTGGAGAATGTCAACCCCGCGGAGCCGGGACACGGCTTCGGCAAGGTCCCGGACCATATCATGGCTCTGGTCGAGGCGGGGGAGGAAAGGGTAGCCATACAGACTGACGCTGACGGCACGCCCTACTACCGCCACATTGTGCACATAGATGACGTCATGCAGGCGTTCGGGCTGATGCTGGAAGACCAGACGGCGGTCAACGAGGACTTCAACATCGCCGGCCCGGCCCCGTTTGAATACCGGGTCGCATGTGAGTATGCCTCAGAGAAGCTCGGCATACCGGCAGTCGAGGTTGCGTGTCCGGGCTACCACTCGTTCTCGATAGACATCTCAAAGGCGCGGGCAATGCTCGGATACGCTCCGCAGAACGACATATTCAAGATGATTGACCGCGCAATTGCCTACCGGAACCAGCAGGAGGGCCGATAGGCCCGCGCCGTATCGCCGATTCGCGAAAGGATGATAGAAACCATGCGCAAGTTCCATCATGTAGGTCTGCCGACCAAGGAGAAGCAGCCGAACGAGATCTATGTCGAGGCGACAAAGGTGTGGGTCACCGAGCCCCTCGACCACGAGCAGCGTGTCGAGTTCCTGCGCTATGAGGACGACTCCCCGGTTACCGGCCCACTGCGCGACCTGCCCCATGTCGCGTTCCAGACGGACGACTTTGACGGGGAGATGGAGGGCAAGGAAGTGATTCTCGGCCCGTTCGAGGCGCTCGACGGCTTGCGGGTGGTCTTCGTGCTCGAGGACGGGGCCGTCTTCGAGTTCATGGAGTACGCCGAGGGCAAGACGCGGCTGACTGACTGAGCGCTACAGGTCGCCCGACGGACTCGCAGACAGAACGAGCACGATTGTCTGCGAATGGCTACTTTGTGGGCAAGCAGCACGACAAGGAGCGGATTCGCTATGTCTATCGAGGGCAAAGTCATTGTTGTAACCGGAGGGACCTCAGGCATCGGGGAGGGCTGCAGCCGGCATTTCGCCGAACAGGGCGCGAAGGTTGTCATCGCCTCCATAGAAGCCGAGAAGGGCGCAACAATGCAGGAGGAGTTGCAGGCCGGCGGGCACGACGCTATCTTCGTGAAGACCGATGTCACCAGCGAGGATGAGGTGAAGAACCTCGTCAAGCGCACCCTCGACGCTTATGGACGGATTGATTGCCTGGACAGCAATGCGGGGGCCTGGCGCGAGGGCAAGGTCACAGATTTCAGCGACAGGGATTGGGAGCTGATATTCGGCGTCAACGTGAGGGGCAACTTCCTGCTGCTCAAGCACATCGCCCCGGTCATGGAGAAGCAGGGGAAGGGCGTGGTGCTGATAACGACCTCGGTTGCGGCATTCATCGGCTTCCCCGCCCATGCTCTGTATTGCGCCTCGAAGGCGGCTCTCGATGCTCTCATCCGCTGCATGGCGACCGACTACGCGGGGATCATTCGCACGGTCGGCATCTGCCCGGGAACCATTGACACGCCGATGCTGCGGGCCAGTTGCGCGGGCTGGGACATTCCGGAAGACGAACTGCTGGCCGATGTTGCGAAGAAGATTCCAGTGCGGCGATTGGGCTACCCCGAGGATGTGGCCAAAGCCGCGGCCTTCCTGCTCAGCGATGACGCGGGCTACATCAACGGCACCTCGCTGATGATGGAGGGCGGGACCCTCGCCCTGCCGCCGTGGTAGAAAACGCGGGCGAAGCGTGGTGATGGCATCGCGCTCTCGGAATCGACGACATGGGGTCGCTGACGCATCACGCGCCCTCCACGAAATCCATGACCTCCTGCCAGTTGTCCACTTGTGTGGCGGGCGCGTCGTGATTCCCCTCAGGCAATTCCAGGTAACGTACGCGCCGCC
>CAZJVY010000049.1:0-29480 GCA_964549395.1 uncultured Armatimonadia bacterium
TCTTCGAGAGCCTGCATCTCCCCGGCTTCACCGACATCCACGAGGGCACCAACGGCCTGGCGATAGCCGACCTCAACCGCGACGGTTTGCTCGATATCGTTGCGACGTATTCATCTCCGCGAGGCAGCGGAGGCGCGTGGGGCGCGGGCGAGAAGCTCCGCGTGTTCATCAACGAGGGCGACTTCAAACTGCGAGAGCACCCGATCACGATTCTCGACTCGCAGGTCAGCCCGGAATCGTTCGGGCGCGGACAGGTGCCGATTCTGGCAGACTTCAACCGGGACGGCTTCCTGGACCTGTTTCTCACGCGACACGCGCAGATGTCCGCCGGGCGGCCCAACCCGCGCGACCAGAAGATCGGCAACGGCCTGTACGTCTCGGCGGGCACGTGGGACACCTTCCGTGACGTGTCGGGGAGTATGGCGATTCGCAATGAGGAAGCCTACAACCGCCAATCCTGTCTCGGCGATGTGAACCGGGACGGGTGGCTCGACATCGCCATCGGCTGCGACAACATCGGCGATGCGCAGGGCGGAGTTCCCCACAGCCGGCTCTACGTGTTCCGTCCGGGGGGCGACCGCTTCGAGGACGGGACCTTTGAGGACGTCGGTGGAACGGACCTGGTTCCAGACTTCGGAGGCTTCTACCACGATTCGAGTCGAGACCGCTCCGGACCGGATATCAACCTTCATGACCTGGACAACGATGGGGACCTCGACCTGCTCCAGAGCTACCACTGCGACGTGCGGCAACCGCTCCTGCCGTACTCGCCGGGTGAGTACCGCCAGGGGGTGTTCTGCTGGCGGAACATGCTGGCGGAGACGGGGGAGTTCCGCTTCGAGAAGGTGACAGACAACGGTCTGGCCTGCGAGGCGAAGCTGACGTATGACCGCGACAAGCAGCTCTATGAGGCGACCGGAAGGGCCCCCGGGCTGCCGTACATCTCGCTCGCCGATGTGGATAATGATGGGCTGCCGGACGTGCTCGCGGTTGGCCCCGCCGATCCGGGGTGGGCGCCGCGGGCCGAGTACGTACACGGCCGCTTCTGGCGCAACCTGGGCGATTTCCGCTTCCAGGAAGCGACTGAGCAGGCCGGCCTGCAGCCGGTCAACTGGGTCTACCGCCAGTGGTACGCCTTCTGGGAGGCGCCGATTCCCGAGCGCTTCCTGAATTGGCGTGCACGAAACCCGGGCACTCTCGGGCAGCCCGGTTTGCCACCGCAGAACCAGATCGATGCCCACGGCTTCTATGCGGCCGATGCGCTGTTTGGGGACTTCGACAACGACGGCTGGGTGGACCTGATCGTGTTGGATCGCTCCGAAAGCACGGACCCCGCGGCCTGCCGCGCAATGCTGTTTGTGAACAGAGGCGACGGGGGCTTCGACCTGGAGCCAACGGCATTCAGCGGCCTCGACGCATCCGGGATCTGCGGACAGGTCGCCGACCTCAACAACGACGGCTTGCTTGATCTCGTTTTCGCCGCCGATCCCGACAACTCAGGGCTGCAGACTGGTTCAATGGACCGCTATGAGGACAAGGTCTACTGGAATTCAGGTCTGCACGGTGGACGCGATAACCACTGGCTCCGTTTGCGCTTCGCCGGGGTGAGCGACGCCGACCTGATCGGAGCGCGGGTCGAGGTCCGTGAGCCGGCCGACGGGAAGCTGCTGGGCACGCGATGGGTCACGAGCCATGACAGCTACAAGTCGGGCTGCCCGCTGGAGGCTCACTTTGGGCTGGGGACGCACGAGAAGGTGGACTTGAGAATCTCTCTGCCGACTGGGCGAACGGCGGTAGTCAGCGCCGTGACGGTGGATCAGTACTTGACCTGCGACCTTCGGGCTGGCGGCGCGATGCCTGTGCGGCACCCAGGCGTAGCCACGCCGTGAAGTCTGTACCTACGGGGCCAGAGGCCTTTCGCCCATGTGCTGACTCCGTGGTCGTGCGTTGGGTTCTCTGAACCCACATGTTGGTTCACCTGACATGAGAGTAGGCGAAGGTCTATAGTCTCGACAGGAGGGCTGAGACCGATGAAGCGCGAACGCTACACGGAGGCGCAGACCGCGTTCGCCCTGTAACACGCAGAAGCGGATACCCCGCCGGCAGAGACTTGTTCGGGGCACGACACTATCAGCGGGGTCAGATGCAGCGCAATCAAGGCCAGGTCTGCAGGCCACTTTGCCTCGGCCCTTGCCAGGTAGAGAGTAAGGCATAACAGTGACTATCCTGTATGACAATTACGAGCACGGACCGGGCTTGCAGACGGACTGGGGCTTCAGTTGCTTGATAGAAGGCCTGGAGAAGACCATCCTTTTTGACACTGGCGCCGACGGTGGCATCCTGCTTGGCAATATGAGCAAGCTGCAGGTTGATCCTGGACAGGCAGAAGCGATTGTGCTCTCCCACGACCACTGGGACCATACCGGCGGCCTGGCCGCTTTCCTCGGAAACAACTCCCAAGTTACAGTATTCCTGCACTCATCATTCGGGGCTCCGTGCAGGAATAGCATCGCCGAGGCGAATGCTCGGTATGTGGAAGTCAGCCCAGGCATGGAGATCTGCAAACACGCCGTCTCCACCGGCGAACTGGGGACTGCAATAGGAGAACAGGCGCTGGCACTAGACACGGCTAGCGGTCTCGTGGTAGTCACCGGCTGTGCGCACCCGGGAGTTGTAGCCATGGTTCGTCGGGCGAAGGAGCTGTTGGATAAGGAAGTCCACCTGGTAGTCGGCGGCTTTCATATGACCGGCTTCTCGGATACACAGATCAGCCAAGTCATCAATGGCCTGCAGGACCTGGGCGTGCAGGAAGTCGCGCCCTGCCACTGCTCCGGCGATCACACGAGACAATTGTTCGCCAGTGCCTACGGCGAGAACTTCATCGAGGGTGGCGTCGGCAAGAGAATAGCCATCGCGCCCTGAATGCTCACTCATACCAAGGCCGGAAACGAGACGGATATGGCAATTGCATAGATCGTGCGCTGGCTCCACCAACGATGTCAGTCGGCATGATGTTGACGCCAGCGTCCGGACTTGGGGTGCGAGTCCAGGCAGCAGACGGAGTATCACGGCCTGTGGCAGGCGAGTTGTTGACCTCTGGCGAAGCTCACTATCGGGACGCTGATGACCTTTGCAGCCTGCCATTGGCACGGATGCGAGTAGCCCGAATAGAGAACTCGGACACAGGCAACCGAGTAGCCGAGGTCCGAGAACGAGTTACGCTCCGACGTGCGGTGTAGGCTCTCGCCCAACAGGGGCAGCTTCGGCAGTTATCCAGCTACAGAAAGGTGCTATTGTCAATGCGGAGACTAGTATCGTTGGTAATGTTACTGGGGCTGAGCATATGTCTGAGCATGAGTGCCCTATACGCCCAGGCGGACCAGCCCGGCCCGCTGCGCGTCGGCATCGCCACGGCCGACATCACCCCGGAAGGGCCGGTATGGATGCGCGGGTTCGGCGGCCGCAACAAGCCTTCGGAGGGAGTCGAGCGGAACATAGTCGCGCAGTGCATAGTCTTTGACAACGAGCAGACGCGCGTCGCTTTGATGGCGCTGGACCTATGTGCGCTCAACTATCGGCAGCTCCAGCAGTTGCGTGGGGCGGCCGCGGCCGCCGGCATCCCCGAGCAGCATCTGATGGTGAATTCGTCTCACTCCCACTACGGGCCTCACCTGGGCAGTGTGGAGGCCCACAAGCAGAACGAGGAATACTACAAGCTGTTCACCGAGCAGACGCAGCCGCTGTTTGGGCAGGCGGTGGCCGACCTGCAGCCGGCCGTGCTGGACTATACAGTCAGTTCTTGCACCATGGGTATTAATCGGCGGCAACGCGACGATTCGGGTGTGGCCCGCTTCCGTCCGGACCCCCGCAAGCAGATAGACCCCGACGTGCCGATATTGCGGGTGGTCGGTGCCGACGGCGGGGTCCGCGCCATAGTCTTCGGCTATGCCTGCCATCCCACCACGGCGAGCGGTCCTCTGCTCTATCTCATCGGCACCGACTTCCCCGGCTACGCCAGGGACTGGATCGCCGCAGCATACCCCGGGGCGACGCCGATGTTCCTGCAGGGCTGCGGCGGTGACATCAAGCCGCGGGCGGTGAAGCCGCGTGAGAACCAGCCGTACAGCGGGTTCGGGGTGGTGCTGCTCGATGAACGTGGCACCAAGGCCGCCATGGGCTATGAGCTGGGACGGGCGGTAGTAGCCGGCCTGGCAGTGCCGCCCCAGCCGGTGCCTGCTGACCGGCCCACCGAACTGGCAGAGGCGCTCAAGGCGCCCGTGACGCTAGGCGGCATAGTCGAATTGCTGCAGTTGCCCTCGAAAGATGACCCGGCAAAGTTGTGGCAGACGCCGTGGCACACGGGCGTCTGGCGCATAGGCGACGTATACGTCTCCGGCAGCCAGGGCGAGATACTGTCGGCTATCGGCCTGCGCATCAAGCGCGAACTTGCCGATACGCGGGTCTGGACCGATGGCTATACCCACTGGGGCGGTGGCTACTTCCCGGATGCCGCCTCCTATCCGGAGGGCGGCTACGAGGTTAGCACCTGCAAGTTCGCTCCGGAATCAGAAAACATCCTCGTCAGTGCCGCCGAACGTCTCATCCGGCAACTGCAGACCGACCCGATCCACACTGAGCCGGTACCGATTGTGCATTAGTCAGCGCACAGGCGCGACGATGCAGGGGCGGCAACACCGCTGCACTACGGGCGGGCCCCAGAGCCAACCAGAGGTGAGACGACATGCCAAGACCGATGCTGCTCAGTCTTGCCGTGACAGCGCTTGGTATTGGTGTTGCACTCACGACGGTCGCGCAACCGACCGACCAGACCTATGGCTGCGAGGCCAACCCGACCGGCGACCCGATCGGCGGAGGAGAAGGCTACACCGACATTCGCAGTACCGGTGACTTCATCGTCCGCGACCGCGAGCAACTCATCGAGGCCCTGAAAGAGGCGCGGCCGGGGCAGGTAGTATTCCTGCCTGACGGCGTGGAGATTGATCTGACCGGTCAAGGCGCGCTGTTGCTTCCGGAAGGGGTCACGCTGGCCGGCACCAGGGGCAAGGACGGGTCAGCGGGAGCGCGACTGTTCAGCAAGAGCTTCGGTGGGATGTTCAGTACCGGCGGGGCAGCCTGGACACCACGCTGCTGGTGTGGACCATGCCGGGAGCCGAGTAACAGCGCCAATTGAGGAGAGGTAAGATTGCCGACAGCCTCGCCAAAGGGCTCAACAGGCCGCGAACGCCGCAAAGGAGCCTCACCATGACCGCGAGGTCGCTGGCTATTGCACTTGCTCTGCTCAGCATTACATTGATATCGCAACAGAGCCCAGCCCAGATGCCGCAATCGGGCGCGGAGGTCGCTATGGCCAAGGTGGACTTCGATCCACTCATGGGTGGATGCGGTGGCGTCTACTTCCTCGCCGAGCCGGGTGAGTTCGTTGTCGAGGTCGTCAAGCGCGACCGCAATGCGCGCAAGACGACATCCGAGTTGCGGGCGATTCTGGTGGGTCCCGACCGCGCAGTCTTGGATGAGCAGTTTATCCCGGATGACGCCAAGGAGGTCGGCAGCGGCCTCGGACCCCCACAGACCGTGACACTGAGGACAACCGTGCAACGCACCGGGATCTACGGTCTCAACATCACCGTATCGCAGGATCGCTATGGCGACAACATGGTCTGGGGCTTCCGCACGAACTGCAAGCATTACATCATTGAGACTGCGCGCGGACACAGGGACCGGCGTCACGAGGAGCCGATCGTCCTCGAAAGCCCGGACAGGCCGACAACAGTCTGCTTTCACCCGCGCCAGGGAGAGTTCAGCATTAACCTGACCGGCCTGCCCGCCAATCCCGTGCCGATTACGGTCTGCGATGCCGCCGACGAGCAACTCGGGCAGTTCCCTCCCGCCGACAATGGCACTGCTACTTGGACCGCACCGGCCGACATTCACCGCGACGCCATCCCCTGGCAGCTCCGTCTCCCCGCCGCCAGGGGCACCATCAACATCGAGGGCGTCACAATCTGGAGCGACGCAGAGCCGATCTCCAACGCCTGCTACTGGACGCCGGACCGCAACTCCTGGTTCCCGCTAATCGAGAACCGCTGGCTGCTCACGCCCTACCAGCAGACCATTTATGGAGATGTCGGCGAGCAGGGCGCCATATCCCTTCGCCTCCACAACAATGCCCTGCGAGAGCGCGAGTTTGCCCTCAGTGTCGAGTTCCCGGGTGAGCAGTGGCCGGTGCAGGTCATCCCTGCGAAGGTAACGCTCGGTGCGCGCGCCGCCTCCGAGGTAACGGTGCGCTACACCGTTCCCGCCGGCGGGGGTCCACATCAGGCACATATCCGCGTTATTCCCGCCGATACGTTATCGGTCACCACTTGGTCCACGCTGACGGTGAAGCCGGGTGAAGCCCCCGCCACACAGCCTCTGGATATGCCCATCCAGCTCAGGCCCTACCAGCATGAGAACGAGCAGTTCGGCCATCTGCCCGACTATCCGCTTGAGAACCAGGTGTATTTCGCGCCCGACAACACCCCATACATGCGAGACGGGCAGGGGGTCGCAGCTCTCCGCGATGGCAAGTGGGTAACAACGGATATCAATGGTGCGCTGACCGCACGGACGACGGCGTTCGAGGGCCAGAGGGTCAGCCTGGCATCAACCAAGATCGCGTTTGACGCCGATGGCGGGATGTACCTTCCTGCGAATTGCGCGGGGGAGAACGCCATCGTGCACTCGGCCGACGGCGGCAGGACGTTTGAGGTGTATGAGGTGCCCGGCGCACGCGGTGGCCTGGACATCGAGGAGTTCTCCGGGCAGAATACTCCCTCGGGACCGCCCCCATTTGTCCGCTTCCGCCGCACGGCCAAGGACCCCAAGCTGATCTGGCGCAGCCTCAACGATCTGGAGCTGTTCGTGCCTACGATGGTTGACGGCCGTGTCGAGATCGGGGAGCCGGTCCTGATCACCCGCGACTGCATCGGGCTGTCGGCGCACTCCGGCATTCCATCCACAGTTGTCTCCCGAGGGCAGAAGGTGCATGTCGCCTGGGGCGCGGCCACCGACCCGGAGGAGAAGGTGCCCGGCGTGCCGACCTACTGCGTCACCTATGACGCCGAGACTGGCGAACTAGGGCCTCCCGCGTTGCTGGGCTATGGACCCCCTGCCAACGATGTCCACAACTCTCCCAGCATCACCATGGATCGCGAGGGCTACCTCCATGTCCTGATCGGCACGCACGGGCGGCCATTCCACCATTGCCGGTCGCGGCAGCCCAATGACGCCGGTAGCGGATGGACGGAGCCGCTGACGGCCGGGGAAAGCCTCAACCAAACCTACATCGGCATGGTCTGTACGGCGGATGGCACGCTGCATGTGGTGTATCGCTTGTGGCAATGGGGCGAGCCGTTCCCCAACAGCAGCCACGCGACACTGGCCTATCAGCGCAAGCGGCCGGGCCAGGGCTGGGAACAGCCACGAATACTTGTCAGGGCGGCGTTCTCGGAATACAGCGTCTTCTATCATCGCCTGACCATAGACCATGGGGGCAGGCTGTTCATCTCCTATGACTACTGGTCAACGCACTGGTTCTATCGAAACGATCACGTCGGCAATCGCCGTACGGTGTTGATGTCGCCTGATGGCGGCGAGACCTGGAAACTCGCCCAGACCAGGGACATGTCGTTATCCACTTACTGACCAGAGCCTCTGCCATCTGCCGCCGCCGGCACACGGTTTCGGGATAGGCCATCGCCATTGTAGTAACCTTGCGGACGGCGCGGGGCACCAGACGTAACTCGTATCCGATGCCTTCAGCCGCGCGCTTGTACGGCTCCGGCGCAAGGTACGAAAGGTCACGTTGCCGCCGTCGTCGCGCTTCCCTACGGGGGTATAACAGGCAATGGCCAGTGGACAATGGTGTCCCTATCAAGAAGCCCATCTGGACGCTGCATCGCCCCGAAGTCGGCGTGGGCTCTTGAGTCTGCCAGAGCCAAACGCCAGTTCGGGGTGCCGTTGTGGTCTTGATGAATGGTTGGTGGCCTGGGTAAGGACGGCTTAACAGCTTGGTGCTCCGTCCGGAGGCACCCCCCGGCCATTTGCAGCGACGTGAGCTCTCGCAGCTGACCTATTGGATCCTGAGCACCCGCCAGCTATACGCCCCGGTGCCGCCGCTCCTGCCGGCGAAGGCGAACGTGAACTCCTCGCCGGCATTGGCGGTGAGGATCACCTGGGCGATATTCTCGCCATAGCTCTCGGCGAGCACTCCCGTGCCATTGTTGTAGGCGGCGAAGAACGACTGGTTGGTCTCCTGCACATGCCCGGCGAGCATCCGAATCCAAGGCTTGGGCAATGCCGGCTGCCCCGGGCCGGATGAGAGGATGCACTGGTACGTGCCGGTAGCGGGGAGACTGAAGTACCTGAGGTGCATTGGCCCCTGATCATCTTCGAACGGGTCGAAGTCATCGGTCGCGATGGTTCCGCTACCCTCACCCGGGGAGAGCGAACTACCTGAACCGCCACAACCACTGAGCAGCACCAGGGGCACCACGATCAAACAAAGCCACAGCCACTTGAGCATATCCGTCGCCTCCCGCCTGATAGTCGTAACGAAACACTACTTCGCTGCCGGAGTCGGCCATTCCTGCTCCGGCGCAAATCCGGCCATTTCGGAATTCACCGCAGTAGTCCGGGCAAATCGCTGCCTCCTGAACGTGCCCTGCTCACCGGTTCTTGGTCCACTGCGGACCAGGTGCGGTTGATGAGGCTGCGCGGCGAAGACGCCAAGGGGATGGAGAACCGCCTGGCCCGGCTGACGGAAGAGGGGTTGGGGCTGGCCGCCGCAACCGACGATGCCGGGCGCAAGTCGCTGGTACTGGCCAACATGCTGCAGGTGGTCGGAGAGACACTGCTTAGGGCGTTGGGATTTCAGTCGGCGAAGGCCTCTACCTCGGCTACCCACATAATGTTGGGGCGGAAGGCTGGCCCGCCACCAGAATGCTGCAGTATCCGCAGTCGCTCAACCGTCACCGGCTCAAAGCGGTGCACATTCAGGCGACGCTCCTCTGCTTGCTCCACCTCCACCAGCTTCTGCCACTGATCTGCCACGAGGGCCTCGATGTCATAGCGGCGTGAGGTACACAGGAAGCCCTTCTCGGGCGCCCAGAAGATGTGCACACGGCCCACCTGCGTAGGTTGCCCGAAGCTCATCTCAATCCAGTGTTCCCCCGGCGTGTCCTTCGAGGCCCAGGCAAGCTCGGCCCAATGCAGCGTCGCTTCATCTGGGTAGCCTCTGCCATCGGTCAGGGGGCCGGGGTTGTACTGAGTGCCGGCGTTGCTGTCGGTGGTGACTGTGGCCTGCTCAGTGGCCAGTAGATTATGCTTGCGGCTGGGATCCTCAACTACCCATACGTCATCGAACCAGACCTTGCCAGGCCGGTAGCGAAGTAGGCAGTACAGCGCAATTGACTTGATGGGCTCCAGCGGCTCAATCAGCGCCTCTGCGTATTCCCAATCATGCGTGCCCTGAGAGAACACAGCCCGGCGACCGTGGGCCGCGCCTTTGCTTTGGTAGTAGGCGTCAGCATATAGCGAGTACTGGGCTCCCCTAACGTTCTCGCCGCGACTGAAGCCGCGGATGATCACCGGGCTGCGAACCTGCTGATTCAAAGCGAGGCCCTGCAAGGCTCCGGCGATGCCTCCTGCGTCGAGGCTGGCGCGAATGGCCGCTTCGCCGGAGAGCTTGGTTTCGCGGTCAATGCTGTAGCCGTGTTCGCCATAGGCAGCCCAGTGTTGTGCCTTGTCGTCGGCAGTCTGTTCGAACCCCGCATTCCTGACCAGATTCGGCTCGTTGCCTAGGAAGGTGAATTCCTGGCTCAGCACAACCGGTTCTTGAGCGGTTCCACCGACCATCACCGCGAACTTGACCGGACCAACGTGGGCTTCGGGGCCGAATGTGAGAGTGAATGGAATGGTCTCGATTCTCCGCGGCGCGAGAGCTATCGTGTTGGGCAGATCGGTAGTGGTGTTGTCCAGCCGCTGAGTAGCCAGCGTCAATGTCAGGGCATCCGCCGTGCGATTGGTGGTGATTAGTTCAAAGCTGTAGCTGTGATTGTCTTGGGATATTCCGGCCAGTCTCAGAGTCGCCGTGTACGGACCGACAATGCTGGCCTGCTGTCGTGAATGCAAGCGGACCAACTGGCCTTGCCACTTACCGGTGATCTGCGCCTGCAGCGCAATGCTCTGCCCGACCGGCAGTTCCGGCGGTATGCGAATGGTATTGCCATCCTCCACTCGGCACTGCTCGGCGCTGAGCTTGAACTGCGGCTCCTGCAGTGCCGTCCCCGGCAGATGGAAGCTGGCTCTGACAGCACCTCCGGGCACCGGTGCGCCATCCAAGTCCACCTGCAGCGGACCAGTGCCTGTTACATGACAGGTGGCCAGGTCCAAGAGCTGTTCGACATCGCACGCATCGCGCTGGATGCGGTCAGCGGCCGACGCGAGCTTCTTCACAGAGACTAGTTCTTCGAGCGTGGCCAGCGGCTCACGGGCCTGCTCGATATGTGAGAGGGCTGCTTGCGCCTCTGCTGACGCTTCGGCCGCCGTAATGGCTTGTCTGATGGCTTCCAACTGCCGCGTAGCCTGCTGTTCCGTATCCGGTGGCAGCACCCCGTCCTCGAAGCCCGCATAGCGCAGCCGGTTGATGCCGCTGTTCTCCACACCCAAGGCCACCTCATCAAACCAGACCTTACCGGCAGCGCCGCCATACTTCAGCGCTATGTCAACTGACCAGATGGGATACTCGGTGATAAGGCGTTGACTTGCCTCCAGCCATTCTCCGGTGCCCGAGAAGGGTATTGTGAAGTTGTCTTCACCGGTCTCGCGACCCCGAATGACGACCTCAACGACGCACTTGGCGCGGTCCTCTGCGCTCACCCCCTCAAAGCGGGCATGGGCGGTGACGATTAGCGCCGCCGGGTCGAAAGCTACGCGCGGAATCGTCTGGGTAGCGCCGCTGGGCTTGTCGCCGCCCTCGCAGCGCATACTGGCCGCACCGTCGAAAGCTACGGTATGGTCAATCGCGTATCCGCGCTCCAGCGGCCGCCACCAAGTGAAGTGCTCCTGTTTGGCAATCTCCCGGGCGTAGGTCTGCCGTGCCTCTATGATTTCCACAGCGCGTTGCATGCGGGCCCGGGCCATGTGCCGGGGGCGGGCAATCCGCACCACTGCGAGGTCAGATGCGGGGACGCTAAGCGGGATCAGAACGTGATTGCCGTCCCGCCTCGCGACTAAGCGCTCATGGCGGACTTCCTCATGGTACTCGAGCGGGTCCTGCTGTAGTCCCAGTCGTTCCGCAGCCAACACGAGGGTGCCCTCGTAGGCAGCAGTAGTATCATTCAGTACCGCTATGAAGAGGTGCCCCTTATCGAGATGTCCAAAGCGCTGCAGCGTGACGCCGCCATCCGCTTCGACCCAGGTCACCGGTTCCCAGCCGGCCGCTGCCAGCTCCCGAGCGAGGGGTATATACTTGCGGAACAAGGAACGGTCACGGTTGTACCACTCGGGGTGGTTCCAGTAGCTGGAGCCGGGGTTGCTCCGGCTGGGAGTGATGTCAAACATGCCCGGCATGTGACCGAACGCCACCAGGCGTTTCATGTACGTCTCTACGTCAGCGCGTGCATAGCGGTCGAAGTCGCCCTTAAGCAAAGTGCAGAAGGGCTTTTGATAGCAGACCGAGCGGCAGTAAGCCAAGGTCTCCAAGGGGATGTGCAGGCTTGTCTCCGCGCCGACAACATCCATCACGTAGACGTACCACGAGTAGTCATCCATTGCAGAGTTGTTGACCATGGTCAGCCCGCCGCGTTCTCCCACGTCGCGGGCGACCTTCTCGGCCCACTCAATAGAAGTGAACAGATTGAGCAGGCCCACCTTCCTGGCGGCAGCATCATATATTGGCGGGCAGTCGGCAACCGTCAGATGCTCGCGCCGGTAGTTGATACCTCCGGCCAAGCCGTCATAGTACACACCCGTTGTGGAACCAGCCTCCATGTAGCGGGCGATTACGGCATCGCTAAACTCGGACAGAGGTAGATCGGGGTCCATATTAGGTGAGCCGGTAATCCCTCCGGGATAGGGACTGATGATCGGCTCACCATCCGCGTTGTAGGCGACGGAATTGCGTACTCGCTGTCGCCCTTTGCCACCATAGGCGTTGTAGTGGACCTCGGCAAGATCAATCAACTCATCGAGTGACGCACCTTCAGGAGCCTGGCGGGCTGTTGCATGGAAGGCCGACGGGAACATGTACACCAGTTGGTCAGCACCCAAGGCCCTGGAGAAGGCCGCGTCTTTGCCACTTTCATGGAACTGTATGCCGAATTCGTTGGCGTCCTTCATATTGCGCATACTGCCGAAGGGCAACCAAATGCCCTGCTGTTGTGCGCGCTTGCGGAAGGCCTCGGGAAACAGCTCATAGTAGCGGGCAAGTGCGCCCCTCATGCCCAAAGTGCCGTCAAAAGAGAAAAGTACAAGGTGGAAGGTGACCTGTTGCGGGTAGCGGTAGGCCGCCGAGAGCCCGGCCTCGCACTCGGCGGTCAGAGCCCCCACGCCGCTGTCGTAGGCGAAGCGCGAGACCGAGGGCTTGTCGGGTCGTCTGCCAATGGCCAGCCCGACGTTCCCCCGCGTCACGCAACCGAAGAACCAGGGGGAAAACTGGCCGGCACCCGCTATCGGAGTTTCCGGTTCGTAGGGCAGACTCGGGAAGGCACGTATCCCCCGGACCGCGCGGTATAGTGTGTCCGCCCCCACGGCCCTGGAGGTATCGAGCGAATCCCACCAGGTCAACCCGTCTGCACTCAGCGGCACGACTAGCCGGATCGCCGCGCCGCGGTCGCGACCCGTGGTGTCCTTCAGTGTGAGTACGGTCTCCACCGCATCCGGGGCCAGCGGAGTGAAGGAGGCCGTAACGGCCAGGTCGAGTTGGTTGGCCTCACCGGAGAACTCCAGGCTCTGCTCTTTGCTGCTGACCGGGCCGATGACGGGCACCCACGCGTCAGGCTTGTCCAGGTCGGCGGCAAACAGGCCGCCCTGCGCGCCTATGGTGCCTTTCTGCGGGTCCCAGTCTAGGGTGACGCCCCGCCCCAAGTCCACGGCGGCGGCCATAAGCGGACTGCTCAGGAACACCGCCAATGCGAGTACGAACCCGATTGTGCGCATAAGCCTACCTCCGGAGAACGTGTGGTATTGCGGTGTGAACAGAACCGCTGCAAGCACGGGCGATTCCCATTTCCGTCACTACGAGTAGGGCCGGCACAGCCACTTGCGGGCAGTTCAGAATCCACGGGGCAGCATTGACATTGGGCTGCCGATGAACGCCCCTCAATCACATCAACTATCCAACCGGTCAGGTTCTCTGGATGAGCTGCCGGCCTGGCAATCACATGTAGTCATCGGGAACGGGGCCTTGCTTGTAGTAGTACACATCTTTCGGCCACACCTGGGGCTGCACCGAACAGGTAAACGTGATTCTCGGGTCATCCTGGAGCCGGTGCCACTTGGCGTGTCCATCAGCGAACGTCATATTGGCTCCTCCTTGGTGTCGCGCCGGCATGAAGCCGCCCCAGATATAGTGAGGAGGGCTTATGCTGGCGCCATTCGGCTGGGGGCCATAGATAACGTATGAATTGTTTGTCGGGTACGCGGCTGCAGTTCCGCTCCAGTCGGAATCGGCGAAGAGCATGGTATTGGCGGGGAACTGCACCTCGGCCAGCTTATAAGAGGTGCTTGAGGGGCTGGTGAGTGTTCTGCACAGATCGGAGTTGCACCCGTAGTGCTGCGAGTCGTAGTTCCCGCGTATATCGGAACCCGCCTCGCAAGTGGATATGTCATAATTCTTGATGTACGGCTGCAGCAGCATGTACCAGCGACTGGTAGTACTGGTGTACTCCGCGCCAGTCCAACTCCGCCACAGCGCCGAGGCATCGGTGTACGAGGGCACGATGGTGTCATCATAGTCCTGCGCATACATCATGGCCGCCAGGCCCAGTTCCTTCAGGTTGCTCAGGCAAGTCGCGGCCAGCGCCTTGTCGCGGGCATGGGCGAAAACAGGAAAGAGTATTGCGGCAAGGATCGCTATGATCGCGATCACCACCAGCAATTCGATGAGTGTGAAGCCTCTTCTGTGATACATCAGAAAGCCTCCTCTCTACTCGACACATACGACGTTCCGCCGGCCTTGAACCATATATCATGACAACAGCACTGAATACATCCCGCCAGGTCCTCTCTACGCCGTTCGGCTCACCACCCGACTGTGACGCCCGTCGGGATCAGTGTCGGCTGCACCGGACAACGCGTCGTGCACCCCGGGTCCTCTTCCAGCTTGTACCACTTGGCGTGTCCGTCAACGAACCCGATATTGCCCCCCCCGTTGTGTCGCGCCGGAATAAAGGCCGCAAAACGCCAGGAACCACTACTACGGATACCATACGAAACCGAATAGGACCTTACGGAGGTATCCCAGCACCAATCGGAATCGGCAAGTAGCAGTGTTTCGGCGGCGTTCTTCACTCTCTGTATCACGTTGCGACCATCGAGAACCGAAGCAACCCCCGGATCCGTCTTGCTGTAGCACAGCCCGTAGTCACAGCCGATCCCACCATGGCTGTGCCCGCCGCTCTTGCTGTAGGCACTGGGACAGTGGAAGATCTGGCCATTCTTGACGTAGGGCTGAACGGTCTCATACCAGTAGAGAGTAGGGCTCGAGGTGTACGCCAGCGGCAACCTGCGATTGTAATCCTCCGTGTACATCAGGACGGCTGAGACCAGTTGTTTGACATTACTCAGGCAGCTCGATTGTCTCGCCTTCTCCCGCGCGCGGGCGAAGACGGGAAAGAGAACTGCCGCCAGGATCGCTATGATCGCGATCACCACCAGCAGTTCGATGAGCGTGAAACCCCATCTACTGCGCATGTCCAGTCATCTCCTTCCGGTCTATAGCCAACACACTTGTCGGTGCTTTGAGCGCCTGACTATCTATCTGGTACTTCCACGACAACCCGTGCTTCTGCTATACTCTTATTCCCCATCAACTGTCAAGTGTCCTCGTGACAGTGCCTGCAAGTCCGTTGAGCAGCGCGTGCAGGATTGGAGAACACCGCGCTACTTTGCCGTCATCGCCGAAGAACTTGTGCTTTTCACCGACGCGGGAGTGCGGTCACGCCTGGTGTCGGATCTTGCTAAAGACTCAAGCCCTCCAGAGCGCCATGGGTGTCGCTGAATCAAGTTTGTCAGGGCTCCGCAGCCGGGAAAGAAGGTACTTGTGGCTTCGAACGGCAAACCTACACGTCAGATGGGCGGCTGTTCAGCCCATGAAGGAACGACACCCGTTCCATAAGGGTAATCCCGGATAGTGTACGGTTAGGAAGCCTTTTCAGCGCAAGAAAAGGCGAGTGGATCGGAGGCCAATGATGTCGCTTAGCGGTCAATCGCCATCGCATGGAGCTTACCTGCGAATGAGCCGGTGTCTGCTGCCGGGGCTTATCTGTCTTGCCGTCGTGTCGTCGCTGGTGCCGGCCCAGGCGCAGCAGATCAAACTCACCAACGTCGAGGTGAATTTCCTCTCCGAGCGGAGAGTCCACATCAAAGGCACGGTGACAGGCACTGGCCTAAGACAGCCGGACCAGCTAGGGGGGCCGTTCGACGAGGCCGACGTACAGCTCGAGTGGATAGACCAGGGCGGGGCCTACCGCGTTCTTCCAGACTACTTCATATATGGCAAGTTTGCTGCGTACGGAGAGGGGGCATACGGCAACCAGTTCCTGGCTCATATGGTACCCGATGAGCTGGTGCTGGTCGGCAAGAAGATGCATTGGCTTGGGGTCTTCGACTGCCTCATGCACCACCCCGAGGCCTATCGTGCCGGCGATATGGAGGACGAGGGCAAGCCCTTTGGCTTTGACAAGGTGGTGGTGATCCCCGCGCACCTGGCGGTCCCCACCGAGTACCGTATCGTGGCCCGGCTCAAACATGATTACAGAATGTGGTTGGGCAACGGAACCTTCGGCGGAGTCTTCGACAACGACTTCACCATCGACTACATGTGGGATGTCTATGGTCCGCACCGGTGGCTAACCGCGCCGCCCATGGCGGCCGGCCCAACCACGAGTAGCGGCACGACCGGCGGCGGCACAACCGGCGGCACAACCGGCGGGGGGACGACCGCGGGTGGGACTACCTGGACCGGGCCTGGGCCACCGACGCTGCTGATGAGAGTCGAGGCCGCGGATCAACTGAAGCAGGCACTGGCGCAGATGCCGCAGTTGGCGGGCGTGGGCGTGGGCGTGACTGAGACCCACGTGCTCATTGCGTGCGCACCGCCACAGGGCCAGGCGGAGGCCGACTGGTGGCAGACGATCAGGCCGATGCTACTGGAATCAGCGCAAGCTGCGCCCTGGGTGGACCAGATCATCATCGCCTTTTCCGGCCACGGTGTCGGTGCCGAGATCAAGGTCTCACCCAAGATCGTGGGCCAGTACGCCCAGGGCCAGATAGACTTCGAAACCTTCATGAAGGCGTGGCAGATCACCGGCGCCACGATACCGGTTCCGCGGACAGCGCCCACTCCTCCCACCACTCCGGCGCCGCCGACCGGGCCTCTGGACCCCTCGCGCCTGCCGGCCGGCTGGCAGGCCAGTGCGCCGCAGCGCGTACGCGGTGTGGACGTGTGCCGTGTTCTGGCTCCCCTTGTAAACGCCCGGCAGTTCCCGATCCAGTCCAGCGTCTGCCAGACCGTACAGGCTGGCGCCCAGTCAGTGACGGTCGTGGCGATGACGCTCCCCAGCGCCGCTGATGCCGCCTCACTGCTAGCTGCTATCAGCGCTCAACCGGTCGCGGCCGGCAGCAGCACACCAGTGCAAGTGTCCGCCAATCCGCTCACGCAAGGCATGCTGCACAGCAATACGGTGCATCTGGTGGCCGGTCCGGCCCCGGAGGCCGCCCAGCTCATCGCCCTGCTCGGCGACCCCGCCGCCGCGCCCGGGCAGCCGACCATACCCACCGTCGCTGCCACCCCGACCACACCCGCTACCCCTGCTGCGCCCACTACGCCCACCACCCCGACGACACCCACGACGCCGACAGGTGGGCTGCTCAACCAATCGCAGGTTCCGGCCGGCTGGCAGGTCGGTGCGCCACAAAGCGTCAACGCTGCGGACGTGCTCCGTGACATAGCTCCTAATGTGAATGTGCAGCAGTTCCCGATCCAGTCCAGCACCTTACAGACCGT
Organism: uncultured Armatimonadia bacterium; assembly: GCA_964549395.1. Taxonomy (GTDB): domain Bacteria; phylum Armatimonadota; class Zipacnadia; order Zipacnadales; family UBA11051; genus UBA11051. Next base: position 17,288 of record CAZJVY010000049.1, read on the forward strand.
ACAGGCGGGAGCCAGCCCGCTAACGGTCGTGGCGATGGCGCTGCCCACCGCCGCTGATGCCGCTTCACTACTAGCTGCTATCAGCAGCCAGCCGGTCGCAGTCGGCAGCAGCACACCTGTTCAGGTATCGGCCAATCCGCCGCTGCAAGGCTTGCTGCGCGGCAATATAGTGCACCTGGTGGCCGGTCCGGGCCAGGAGACCTCTCAAATCATCGGCCTGCTGGGAGGCTCCGGCACCGTCCCCGGGCAGCCGACTACACCCACCATCCCCACCACACCCACAACACTAACCACACCGACGACACCTGTGATGCCGTCAACGCCCGCGACGCCGGTGGTGACGGCAGTGCCTCTCTCGCCTGCCAGCGTGGTGAAGGACGCTATTCTCTGTCGGGGCGTCGATGAAAACAACGCCCCGATAGGCGTCAGCAATACATTCCCGGCGAACACTGAAAAGGTAGGCTTATTTCTACGGATTGTTGGCGCGTCTGCCAATACCGAGATCAAGCTGGAATGGTCGCGCGATGGCAAGGTGGTCCGCCGTGACCTGCTGATAGCGACCGGCGACCAGAAGGCGATCACCTACATCTTCCCAGCGCGCGCCGAGTATCTAGAGCCCGGCATCTACAGTGTTGCGATCGAGCAGGCCGGGCAACTGGTGGGACGCTTGGTCCTCACCATCCAGTAGCCGGCATCGTGCCGATGCGCCGCTTTCACTTTCGCCGAGCACACCTCCCACCTCGACAGCGGGAGGTTTCTCTCTCTGTCCTAAGGCGAATCAGCGCGCACACGGGGCGAGCAGTCATGGGCAGCCGCGATGAGCGTGTCCAAGGCACGAGCGTCGTTGGGGTCTGTGTGGCCGATCTGATTTGGGCAAGCTACGAGCGCACGGACCTGCTCGTCGGGATCGTCAGCCAGTGCCCTGAGCAGGGAGACCAGTACGCGCTCGCGCCATTCCGCCGACCAGCAAAAGGGCTTAGCGTATCTGGCCGTCAGGCGTGGGCCACTAGAGTTGCAGTTTCATAGTAGAACTCCCGGTAGTTTCCGTTCCCCAACTCCTCCCAAGACGAACTCTATTGACCTGAGAAACGTTTAGTAGTAAAATAATTGGAACAAGCTGATATTTGACGCGTCAAAGTAATTCGGGAGTGAAAGCATGGATACGCCGCGCGACGAACTCACCGGTGCCATTGACGATCTGCTGAGGGAGATAGTCGGGGACTACCTGCGACCTCCTACGCCTCCGCCGGATGACATGAGCATGACCATCGGCCAGATGCACTGCTTGCGTACCCTCAGCCGCTTGGGCAAACCGACCATGTCGGAACTGGCGGAAGCCCTCAGCCTGCATCCCAGCACGGTAACCGTTCTTGTAGACGCCCTGGTGTCCCATGGACTGGTTGAGCGACAGGCTGACCCCGAGGATCGGCGGGTGGTGCGCGTACAGGAGACAACCAAGGGCAGCAAAGGACGGCGGAAACATCTCAAGGCGATGCGCGCCATGATGATCCACCTGCTGGGCGACCTCGGCGATGAGGACCTGGCCAGGATCCACGACGCCCTATCTACGCTGCGCGAAGCTGCTCGGCGGAGGCTTGACGCTGGGCCGGGCAAGCCCAAGACGCACTCGGGCGAATGTGGGGCGGCTGGGCACAGTGAGTAACTCCCCAATATCCGCCGGCCAAATGAGCAAGCGCACCAACGACTTGGGCACCGTGCCTCTGGGACGGCTGCTGGTTAGCCTGAGCATCCCGAGCATCATCGGGATGGTGGTCATGTCTCTCTACAACTTGGTGGACACCTTCTGGGTCGGTCGTCTGCCAGAGAGCACTGTCGCCATTGCGGCGCTGACCGTGCTCTTCCCATTGCAGATGGTGGCAGGAGCGCTGGGCGCAGGAACAGGGGTCGGCGTGTCCTCGCTGGTGGCCCGGCGCTTCGGGGCCCAACGGCTGAACGAAGTGAGCCAGGTGGCCGGCCACGCGGTAGCCTTGCCGGTCTTGTTGGGCCTGGTCCTGACGGTCATCTGCGTGGCGGCACCGCGCGAACTGGTGCGGCTTTTCGGGGCAACGCCGGAAATCACGCCCTCTGCTGCGACCTACCTCCTGACCGTGGCCTTCGGCTTCCCCTTCTTGCTGTCCATGATGACCCTCAGCGGCCTGTACAGAGGAGCAGGAAACACAGTTACTCCCATGGTCATTATGCTGTTCTCTGCGGGGGCCAACGCCCTGCTGGATCCGCTGCTCATCTTTGGCTGGCAAGGCCTCCCGGCCTTGGGTATCCAGGGCGCGGCGCTGGCCACTGTCATCGCCCAGTTGGGTGCTGCCGTTCTGGCCGTGATCTACCTGTGCAGCGGGCGCAGCGGCTACCGCATCAACCTGCGGGACCTGGCTCTGCGGGTAGCCATCATGCGTGACATTGCCGAAGTGGGGGCACCGGCCGCGCTCATGCACTGCGTGGGCAGCGTTGTAGGGATTACATTCAACTGGGTGCTGGCCGGGTTCGGCGCTGAGGCCATTGCTGCTCAGGGGCTGTCCCTACGCATCGTCATGCTTGTGATCTCTTTCATTGGCGGTGGCGTGCATCAGGGCCTGATGCCCATTGTAGCCTACAATTTCGGGGCGCAAAGCTACCGGCGCATGTGGCGCGCCTACCGCGCCGCGGCACTGGGCACCTCGGCCATCGGTTTGGGCCTGGCCGCGGTGACGTCCCTTATCGCACCGCAGATCGTCGGTCTGTTTACCAAGGACCCTGAGCTGATTCGGCTGGCCGTCATGGCCTACCGCCTGCGCATCGCCACGCTGTTCTTGGTCGAGCCCCAGATGATGGGCGTGGCTTCCCTGCAGGGGATGGGCAAAGGTTTGCACGCCATGGTGGTGACCCTGGTGCGGCAGGTGGGGCTGGTCATTCCCGCCCTTTTCCTGCTGTCGCGGTCCTACGGGGTCCTTGGGGCATTCGCGGCCCAGCCCGTCGCCGACACTCTGAGCCTTGTCGTAACGGCCTCGATCTTGGTGTCGGTCTATCGCCGCTACCCACCAAGCGCTAGTGTAGCTCGTGTCCGTGAACTCGATGAAGAGGACTCGGGTGCGGCTGTGGTCGCTCCGGTGGCCAGTACCGAGCTTTGATGCATGATTAAGGGCACGGCCCCATCGCGTGCCCGGCAACAGCCCGTGGCATTCGGGCGAACGGAGAGCAAACCATGAAGCGCATTCTTGCTATGATTGTGGCAGTCGCTATCTTGAGCGTCGTAGTTGTCGTAGGGCTGCGGCATCGCGCTGCCAAGACCACCGACACCAGCGCCCCCAGTCTGGCTACCGTGGAGCGCGGAACCGTGCGCAAGACCGTCACAGCCGACGGCACCCTCAAGGCCCTGACCACCGTCGAAGTCAAGTCGGACGCAGGTGGTAAGGTGGTCTTCCTGGCGGTTGATGTGGGAGACCAGGTGAAGCAGGGCGATCTCATCGCCAAGATTGACCCCACCGACACCCAGACCGCTTACACGCAGGCGTTGGCCGGGATGCAGAGCACGCGCGCTCAGTTGTCGCAAGCCAAGGCACAGGCCACGGCGCAACCGGAACTGACGCGGGCTGCGATCAAGCAAGCGCAAGCCGCTTACGACACCGCGGTGGCCGACCTGGGGCGCCTGCAGACCACTAGCCAGCCGCGCGACCGCGCTGATGCCAGGGCAGCCCTGGAGAAGGCGCAAGCAGGGGTGCGGGCGGCGCGGGAGGACCTGGCACGCCTGACGGAGGCGACCCAGCCGGTTGCCCGCACCCAGGCGCGCTCGAGCCTGGATCAAGCCAAGGCTGCCCTGACGAGCGCACAGGAGGACGTCCAGCGCCTCAAGATGGCTCAGCAGCCCCAGGCTCGCACGGAGGCTCAGGCCGCTCTGGACAAGGCCATGAGCGACTTGGCCGTTGCCAAGAAGGAACTCCAAAGGGCCAGAGAGCTGCGGGCGGAAGGGTTCGTCTCCCAGAGCAGTCTGGAAGCCACCGAGAATGCCTATGAGGCCGCCAAGGCGAGCTTCGCGTCGGCCCAGCAACGCTCAGCTACGGTCGCCGATGAACAGGCGGCGGAACTGCGAATCGCCGAGGCACAGGTGCAACAGGCACAGGCCGCCTGCGTGGCCGCGCAGAAGAAGTGGGAGTCCATTGACGATGACCAGGGCGCGGAGCGGCGCTCGACGGAGGCCCGCCTGCAGGAGGCCGAAGCCAGTCTCGCTGCGGCCCAGCGCCGCTGGAGCACCCTCGATCAGGACCAGGCGGCCGAGTTGGCCGCCGGTCGCGCCAAGGTTACGCAGGCGCGCGGCGCCCTGGAGAACGCCCGGGCCAATGCAGTGCAAAACCGTGTGAAAGCCGCGGACGTCGTCAACCAGCAGGCCCAGATGACCAAGGCCGCCGCGCAGGTGGCCCAGACCAAGACCACCCTCAGCTATACCACCATCACCGCACCCCGTGATGGCGTCATCCTGCAGAAGAACGTCGAGGAAGGCACGATCATCAACTCCGGTCGCTCCGGCGTGGCGGAGGGCATGTCCATCGTCGAACTCGGCGATCTGAACACGATGTACGTGGATGTTGATGTGGACGAGACCGACCTCGCCGACATATGGGTCGGGCAGCAGGTGGAGATAGAGGTGGACGCAGTTGATGGCAAGCAGCTGGCCGGCTCCGTTACCCGCGTGGACCCCCAGGCCACCACCACCACCAGCATCACTACGGTCAATGTGGAGATCGAGGTCCTGGACCACGACAAGCGCTTGATGCCCGGGCTCAGTGCCACCTGTACCTTTCTTGCGGGCGAGAAGACCGACGTCCTGACCTTGCCCGTGAGGGCGGTCCGACAACGGGATGGCAAGCCCTATGTAATGATGCCCGGGGATCCCGAGCCACTCCAGGTCCTGATCGAGGTGGGGCTTGAGGGCGACGAATTGGTGGAAATCGTGTCCGGCCTGAATGAAGGCGACCGGGTGATCTTGGCGCAAATCGGCTCCAGCTCGCGGAGTGACATGCCAGGGCCGCCGCCCGGCGGTGGAACCGGCCTCATCAGAGAAAAGTAGCATCGCGCAAGACATTGAAGGAGAAACCGTCATGTCCGTCTGGGAAGCCGTGCAGCTTTGCTTCGAGGCCATTGTTGCCAATCGGTTACGCTCGGCGCTGACCATGCTGGGCATCATTTTCGGCGTGGGCGCGGTAATCGGTGCCGTATCTCTCACCGCCGGGGCCCGAGAGGCCACCATGGCTCGCTTCGAGGCGATGGGCACCAACTCCTTGCGCATCATGCCCGGCCAGGGGCAGGGCCGCGGTCCGGTCGGCGGCGGCATGGGCTCGGCAGCGACGCTCACCCGCAGCGATGCCGAGGCCATCGCCAAGGAATGTTCAGGGGTCACCGCGGTGGCGCCGGAAGTCAGCTCCAACGCCCAGGTCAAGGCCGGCAACAGCAACACCAGTACGAGCATCCAGGGGACTACTGAGAACTACCCGGAGGTCGCGAAGATTACCATCGCGCAGGGCCGCTTCTTCACGGCCGATGAGGTCAAGCGCAGGCGCAAGGTTGCCGTCCTGGGACCCACCGTGGTCGAGAACCTGTTCGGTAAGAACGAGTACGTGACCGGCGAGAAGATCCGCATCAAAGGCCTGACGTTCTCCGTCGTCGGTGTCTGCGCCGAGAAGGGGATGACGGGGCCCTTTGACCCAGATGACACGGTCTACATCCCGATCAACACGGCTGTGTATAGGCTGATCGGCAGTGCCGGCGCGTCGAACACGAAGGATACGGTCAACCGCATCACCGTGCTGGCCGCCGACATGGAGCAGGCTCCGCAGGTCAAGAGCGAAATCGAAGCTCTGCTGCGGGAGCGGCACAAACTGAAGGACGGCGAGGACAACGACTTCCGTGTATTCGCCGCCGCCGACATGGTCGAGGGCGCGGAGGCCACTAACCAGATTCTCACACTCCTGTTTTCATCCATCGCCATCGTCTCGCTGCTCGTCGGTGGTATCGGCATCATGAACATCATGCTCGTGTCGGTTACCGAGCGCACGAAGGAGATCGGACTGCGCAAGGCGGTCGGCGCCACGCCCCGCGACATCCTGCTGCAGTTCCTCATCGAGTCGCTCACTCTCAGCTTCTCCGGAGGCGTAGTGGGTGTTCTGCTGGGCATCGGCATGGCCTACGGCGTCCGCGTCTTCGGGCTGAACAGCGCCGTCCCGGTCCCCTGGGTGGTCCTGGCTTTCTCGTTCGCCGCCGTAGTAGGCATTGTTTTCGGACTGCTGCCCGCGCAGAAGGCAGCCGAGCTTGATCCCGTGGAGGCACTTCACTATGAATAGGCACTCGCATCTCAGCCGCACGCGCCGTCCGGACCGACGGCGTTCGTTGGTGATAGTCGTCGCTCTGGGATTGGCACTCATCCAGGTGGTTGCCGCCGGAGCCCAGGAACAGCTTCCGGCGCAGCTTACACTCACCGACTGCATCCGGGTCGCGCTGGAGCGCAACCCGCAACTGAAGGCATCGCAGCAGAGCGTGGTGAGTGCTGCAGCAGGAGTGACGCAGGCCCGCAGCGGCTATTACCCACAGTTGTCCCTGCGCGCCGGCGAAGGTGCCGCCGGCTCGGACAACAAGACCGCTACGGGCGCTACCGGCAGCAGTGACGGCGCCGATGTGACCCTCGACATGACCTTGTGGCGCAGTGGCCGCATGGACGCCGTGGGCCAGAGCCAGGCATCGCTACGCGCAGCCGAGTGGTCGCATTATGACGCCCGACAGGCCCTGGTGGAGCAGGTAGCCGGCTACTACTACGCGGTCCTGGCCGCCCGCGAGCTTGTCGCAGTCGCCCAGGCCGGCGTGGACGCGGCCCAGCAGCACCAGCAGCAGGTCGAAAGGCAGATCGAGGCTGGGGCGGCGCCCGAGGCGGACATCTACACGGTGAACGATGACCTGGCTCAGGCCCGGCTCACCCTTATTGACGCCCGCAGCCAGGCGCGCGTGAATCTGGCCCAACTCAAGTTCGTCATGGGTATCCACTATACCACCGACGTGCAACTCGCGCCCGCCACCATGAGCGCCGATGAGTCTCTGCCGACGGAAGCCGAAGCCGTCCAAATGGCCCTGGCGCGGCGCCCTGATCTGCTGGCGAGCACAGACACGGTGCAGGCTCGCCGATACGCCCTGGCACAGGCTCGGGCGAACCGCGGGCCGTCTCTGGAAGTCGGCGGCCAGTACAACCGGGGCTATAGCGATTGGGGCGACGGTGCTTCATCGTGGGACGTTACGGCCGCCATGACCTGGCCTCTGTCGGATGGTGGGTACACGGGCGCGGCCTACACCGCGGCCCGGGCCGGCCTCCACAGCAGTAAAGCCGACCTGCAAACACTGACCAATCAGATTGCGCTGGAGGTCCAGACCGCCCTAATCGAACTGGAGCGCACTGTCGAGCGGATCAAAGCCGGTGACGAAGCTGTCGCGGCGGCCCGGTCCCGCTTGCGCACTGCGGAGGTCAAGTACCGCGAGGGCCTTGGTATTCTGATCGAGGTCACGGACGCACGGGCGGCCCTCACCAGCGCCGAAGCCGCTAACGTCTCGGCGCGCTTCGACCATCAAGTCGCCCGCATCGGTCTCCAGCGCGCTCTGGGAACATTGTCTTTGCCCGATGAGGGCGCGGAGGCGCCACAATGATCGAGACTATAGACCTGCACAAGGCCTACCGCATGGGCGAGGTGGTTGTCGAGGCTCTCAGAGGAGTGTCGCTGGTCATCGAGCAAGGCGAGTTCGTAGCTATCATGGGGCCGTCGGGTTCGGGTAAATCCACCTTCATGCACATGGTCGGCTGCCTCGACAGGCCCACCTCTGGACGCTGTCTCATTGACGGTGTTGACGTCTCCCGGATGGACCAGTACGAGTTGGCTCGGCTGCGCAACCAGAAGATCGGCTTCGTCTTCCAGAGCTACAACCTGCTGGCGAATGCGACGGCCCTACGCAACGTCGAACTGCCGATGATGTATAACCCCCACAAGCCGGACCGGCCGGCGCGCAAGGCTCGCGCCCGCCAGGCCCTGGAATCCGTGGGCCTGGGCGATCGGGTCGCCCACAAACCCCGGGAGTTGTCCGGTGGCCAGCAGCAGCGGGTCGCCATCGCCCGCGCCCTCGTGAACGATCCCGAGATCATCATGGCTGACGAACCCACCGGCAATCTGGCGACTGCCCAGGGAGACGAGATCATGGCAATCCTGCAGCATCTCCACCAACAGGGCCACACCATCGTCATCGTCACTCACGAGCCCGACATCGCCCAGCACGCGCAGCGCGTCGTCTACTTCCGTGACGGCTTGATCGAGCGGGATGCCCTTGTCGAGACCCCCATACAAGCATCCCTCACAGGCGCCCAGGCTAGTTCCGCCCTGTAGCCCGGCGCGGTGAGGTGAGAAGGCCCCGTCTGTCGGGAAGGACGCCGCCGTGCCATGCATGTCAGGGGATGGCAAGAAGGTCTCGCTTCTCGTTGCCGGCAGTGCTGGCGAAGGCCACAACGCCCCCGATAATGACACAGGCTTGACATTGCAGAGGCGCGCGCTTAGAATCCCGCATAAGCGTATTCGAATATCGTTATCCTGCAAACCTCGATCCGCTCTCGTTGACAGGGGAGACAAACTCGCCAGGTTCGGAAGGGAGCGTGGTTGGAATGACCGCACGTGAACGTGTACGGATGGCCCTACGCCATGGGGAGACGGACCACATACCGATCCATGACAGCCCGTGGATGTCGGCAGTTGAGCGATGGCATCAGGAGGGCTTGCCCCCGCAGGTCAATCCCGCTGAGTACTTCCACTATGAGCTCGTGGCCTTCGGTGCTGACACCTCCCCTCGTTTCCTCATAGAGGTGCTTGAGGAGGATGATGAGTACCTCGTCCGCACCACCCCCTTCGGAGGCGTGCGGCGGGATCACAAGGACTACTCCTCAACCCCCGAGATCGTGGACTGGCCCTGTAAGTCGCGGGAGGACTGGGAACAGCTCAAGGAGCGCCTTACGCCCGACCGTGATCGGGTTGACTGGGAGGGCCAATGGCTGGCCGGGACGGCTGAGGACCAGCGCGACGAACAGTCCGTACTGGAGACGGGCAGGACAGAGCGACGGCTGGGGCTGCCGGGCTGGCGAAAAGCGCGAGAACAGGGACGCTTCATCGTCTATGGGGCCGCTTTCGGCTATGACAAGGTGCAGAGCTACATGGAGTCCCAGCAGCTTCTGATGGCTATCGCCACCGATCCCGACTGGCTCAGAGACATGTACGAGACCGACGCCACGCTGAACATACAGATGTACGAGGTGATGAAGGGCGGCGGGTTCCAGTTCGATGGCGCCTTCTTGTTCTGCGATCTGGGATACCGCAATGGCTTGCTGTTCTCTCCCCACCATTACGACGAGCAGCTTCGCCCCACCTTCCAGCGTCTAGTGAACTACTTCCATGATGAGGGTCTGCCGGTGATTCTGCACAGTTGTGGTTGCGTCAAGGAGCTTATCCCCCGGTTCATCGAGGATGGGCTGGAGTGCCTGCAGCCGCTGGAGCAGAAGGCAGGCATGGACCTGCTGGATCTGAAGCGGGAGTACGGGAAGGACCTCGCCTTCATGGGCGGCATTGACGTGCGCGCCATGGCGCACGCGGATCCGACCGCTATCGAGGAAGAGATACGCACCAAGATCCCAGCGGCAAAGCGAGGCGGCGGGTACATATACCATTCTGACCATTCCGTTCCAGACAATGTCAGCTTCAGCAGGTATGAACACGTATTGGAGTTGGTCAGGCAGTACGGGCATTACTGAGCCACATGCAGTCTCACTTCGCACCGCGCATGGAACTGCCCCTGGCACGTGCCCCGCAGACTTGGCAATCCTGAGGTGATTCTGAATGAGCCGGCAGTTTGGCGAGCACAAGATGTATTTCCCCCAGTACCGGAAGGGCAAGCCGGGCGTTTCACTGTTCGAAGGAACCATTCTGGACCATGCCCGAAAGCTGGGGATAGGCATACAAGCTGAATGTGGTGGTAAGGGTACGTGTGGCACATGTGTGGTGAGGGTAGCCCGGGGTCAGGAAGCGCTGTCTGCGCCCACGGCTGTCGAGGCCGCCTTCGGATTGCACGGCGCCGAGCGACTGGCCTGCCAGGCCAAGGTGGAACAGCCGGCCGACCTCTACGTCTACGTCAGGAGCGCCGGCGAGTATGCAATTCTCAGCGACACGGTGCAACACGAGATAGAGCTGAATCCTGCGGTGCGCCGGCAGGGCAACCAAGTCATCTGGGCCGGCCCGGACGGCGAACGGACTCTGGGCCAATACGAGGGGGCCGTCTACGGTTTGGCCGTTGACGTCGGCACGACCACTTTGGTCTGCCAGGCGCTCGACCTGGAGAGCGGCGAACCGGTGGCGACGATGGCACAGAAGAACCCGCAGGCCGCCTATGGTGATGATGTCATCTCCCGCATAGACCACACCATGCGCCACGAACAGGGCCTGCAAGAGCTGCAGGCTACGGTCATATCGGCGGTCAATGACATCACCCGAATGCTGCGGGAGCAGTATCAGATCGCTCCGAGCCAGATATGTGAGGTCGTAGCCGTGGGCAACCCCACGATGCGCAACCTGTTCTTCGGGCTGGACGTGCAGCCGTTGGGTGTGATCCCTTTTGAGCCGCCCGACAAGGCGCCGGTCAATGCCAGGGCCTCGACCCTCGGTCTGGATGTCAACCCCGAAGCACATGTGTACGGTCCGGCGCTGATTGGCGGACACGCAGGTGCCGATTGCCTGGCCGACATCATTGCGGCGCGGATGCACGAAGCGCAGAGACCATCAATGATCATTGACGTCGGAACCAATGGCGAGGTGGCCGTGGGCAACAGGGAACGTATCATGACCGCCTCGTGCGCCGCAGGAGGCGCCTATGAGGGAGCCACGGTCGGCAGCGGCGTGGGCGCCATCGCGGGGGCCATCAGCAATGTGTGGATTAACGACGGTCAGGTCCGCTACGAAACCATCGGCAATGAGGCACCAAGTGGTATCTGCGGTTCGGGCCTCATTGACTTGCTTGCCGAATTGCTCAACAACGGCATCATGACCAGGCAAGCCAAGCTCAGCGGCGACTTCGTTCTGACGCCTTCGCTCCGTCTCACACAGCAGGACGTGTACCAGCTCATCACAGCCAAGGCCGGGCTGCGGACGGATCAGGACCTGCTGCTGAAGTACTATGGAGTTAGCCTGGATGACATTGAGGCCATCTATCTTGCGGGGGCGTTCGGCAACTACATCAGCGTGGACAATGCTGTGGCCATCGGCCTGCTGCCCAACGTGGCGGATAAGGTCGTCAAGATCGGCAATGCCGCTCTCGCCGGCGCCAGGGAGATGCTGCTCTCGCAACGTATCCGGCTGGATTCTGAACACATTGCAGCCACTATCGAGCACATCAAGCCCAACGAGCGCGAAGCTGATTTCCAGTACCTGGTCGCGGACAATATGTACTTCAATGAGTAGCCCTGCATCCGCGATCTGCAGCTCTACCGGGGCCCGTACTCGCGTGAGTCGTGGGGCCGACAGAACGAGCAATCCAGTCAGGGGGCAGGCCATGACAGATACCCCGAGAGACTTCGAGCAGATGGCTTCGCTGTTCAAATCACTGGCGCATCCGGCGAGGCTCCGGATACTCCTGAGAACCGTCAGCGGGAGGCTCTGTGTGCGCGAGCTTCAGGAGAACCTGGGGCGCAGCCAGGCCAACGTATCCCAACACCTGCGGATTCTGCGAGATCAGGGCCTCGTGGTGCCTGAGCGGCGCGGGAATGAGGTCTGCTACCATCTGGCCGACCCGCGTATTGCTCGCATCATCGAGCTTGGCGCAGACATGGCTTCCAGCAGTACGCGGCCCAGAGCCGGCAGCGATGTCAGTGCGACGTGAAGCCGCCTCAGCAGGCTACCACCATGATGACGTTCCCCAATGTCGTCCTGCAGACCGAGACACATAGGCCCTCACGCTATCCATAGGGCAAGAACAGCAGACCTCGCCCCTCCCACGACCAAGGCGTCCGGCCGCGTTCAGGAACCATTGCGGAAGGTGAACGTAAGCAAGGCGGGAAAGGGGCAGAACACGGCACCCAGAACCGCACATGCCATGCTGCAGGCCGATGCGCGGCCATGGCGGCACAGGGAATTGTCTGGCGTCTCTG
>CAZJVY010000050.1:0-29182 GCA_964549395.1 uncultured Armatimonadia bacterium
ATGCGCAACGACATGCAGGTCATCGTTCTGCCGCTATCGGTCGAGGCCGATAGCGCCGTTGACGTGGTGGGCATGATCGCGGCGTCGGCGGCGATGCACCTTTCCAGCATTCCGTTCAATGGGCCGTTCGGCGCCGTCCGAGTGACTCAGATGGATGGTGAACTGGTCTTGATGCCGACGTTCGAGTCGCTCGACGAAGCCGAACTCGACCTGCTGATAGCGGCCACTCGCGAGGGCATCGTGCAGCTCGAAATGGACGGCAATTCGGTGTCTGAGGAAGCCGTCAGCAAGGGGCTGCGGATGGGCTACGATGTCTGCATGCCCGTCATCAGTGCGATAGAGGAACTGCGCGAGAAAGCCGGCAAGCCCAAGCGCGACTTCCCGCTCTGGCAACCCAGAGACGAAGTCGTCAGCTTCCTCGACGCCGAGTTCAAGGACCGCATCCTGGAGACTTTGAGCATTGTAGACAGGAACGAGCGGGACAGCACACTCGGGCTGTTGCAGGACGAAGCCGCCGCGCGCCTCGAAGAACAGGGCTATGAAAGGCCGGGGCCCGACGTGGAAGCGGCCTTCGAGGACATTGTCAAGGCTCGCCTGCAAGATCTGGCCTTCGGCCAGGGCGGCCGCGTGGACGGCCGCACGCTTGACGAGGTCCGGCCGGTCAGTTGCCAGGTCGGCATTCTCCCGCGCGTGCACGGCTCAGGGCTTTTCAACCGTGGCGAGACGCAGGTATTGACCACGACCACACTGGGTGCCTACCGAGATCAGAAGATGGTCCGGACGCTCGAAGAAGAGGAATACACGCGCTTCATGCACCACTACAACTTCCCGCCATTCTGCACCGGCGAGGTGAGTGCTCTCCGTGGCGCATCCCGGCGCGAGATCGGGCACGGTGGCATCGCCAAGAAGGCCGTCGAGCGGGTGCTTCCGCCCGAAGCGGAATTCCCCTACACCATCCGTCTGGTCTCTGAGGTGCTGGCAGCCAACGCGTCCACATCCATGGCCGCTACGTGCGGCTGCAGTCTCGCCTTGATGGACGCCGGTGTCCCCACGAAGGGGGCTGTGGCGGGTATCGCCATGGGGCTGATCCGCCGTGGCGATGAGTACCGCGTGCTGACCGACATGCAGGGCATCGAGGATTTCATGGGCTACATGGACTTCAAGATGGCCGGCACCGCTGAGGGCCTTACCTGTTTGCAGATGGACACCAAGACCACTGGCCTTCCGATCGAGGTGCTCGAGGAAAGCCTGCAGAAGGGCAAACAGGCGCGCATCGGCATTCTGGAGCAGATGAACGCCGTCATATCGGAGCCGCGGACGGAGCTGTCCAGCTTCGCCCCGCGGATGGTTTGCCTGTCGGTTGCCACTGACAAGCTCGGACTCATCATCGGCCCGGGCGGTAAGAATGTCCGTGGTCTGCAGACACAATATGAAGTATCCATAGACATTGAAGACGACGGCACCGTCCGCATCTTCGGTGCGGACGGCGACAATGTGGCCAAGGTTGAGCAAACCATTGCCGACATGACCCGGGAGGTCGCAGTGGGTGAGGTGTTTACGGGGAAAGTCGTGACTACGACCGACTTCGGCGCATTCGTGGAGATCATGCCCGGCCGAGACGGCCTGCTGCACATATCGGACCTCGATTGGAGCCGTGTCGAGAAGACCGAAGATGTCGTGAAAGTCGGCGACGAGGTCCAGGTCAAAGTCATCAATGTTGAGGATGACGGCAAGGTCAAGCTCAGCCGCAAGGAGTTGCTCCCACGGGAAGGCGGGAGCTCCGGTCAGCGTGACAGGAATGACCGACGCGACAGGAGTGACCGACGTGGCAGCAGCAGCCGCCGCGGCGGGAATGATCGGCGCGGTCGCAGCGACCGCTCAAGCCAAAGCTCGAGCAATCCGGGCGGCAATGGTGGCAGCGACGCCGAACCGAGCCGCGGGAAGGCATACTTCCGCGACAAGCGAAACTCGACGTAGACCGGAGCGTCAGGCACGTTGACAGGACAGGCACAGATGACCTATAATACCGGTGCCTAACACGGGGGCCGGCCGCCTAGGTCGGCCACCGTTACTTAGAGAGTTCCTATCAAAGCGTTTGCAGAAGGGTTCTCAGACGTATGTACGCCATATTCGAGAGCGGTGGCAGGCAGTACTGGGCAGAGCCCGACCAGGTGCTCCGCGTGGACAGCCTCAACTTGGAGGCCGGCGACACAGTAGAATTCGACAAGGTTCTGGCTGTGAAGGGCGATGACGATCTCCTGTTGGGTAAGCCCTACCTTGACGGGGCCAAGGTTGTTGCGACGGTGCTGGAGCAGGGGCGCGACAAGAAGATCCGCGTGTTCACCTACCGGGCCAAGAAGCATTCCAAGAAGCTGCGCGGACACCGCCAGGACTTCACCGCAGTCCGAATTGATGGAATCTCCGTTTGAGGCGGCACTAGGGCATCAAACGGTGTTGAGGAGTGATCCGGATGGCACACAAGAAGGGAATGGGCAGCTCCCAAAACGGCCGCGACAGTGTATCCAAGCGGCTGGGAGTAAAGGCTAGCGACGGCCAGATCGTCAGAGCCGGCAACATAATTGTCCGCCAGCGTGGCGGTAAGTTCAACCCCGGACGCAATGTCGGCAGGGGCGGAGACGACACACTGTTTGCACTTGTGGACGGCACCGTCCAGTTCGAGCACACCTCCGGCAACAAGCGTCGGGTGAACGTGCTCGTCAGCTAGCGGCCCCAGTCCCGCGCATCCGCGGGGACGGCGCTGTTGTACTGCAGAATCATTGCCGGCGCGACGTACTGCGCCGGCATTCTCCGTAACGGCAAGCTCACCTCCAGATGGGGGTTACCGGCAGTGTTCGTTGATGAGGCAACGATAACCGTGGTCTCGGGGAGCGGCGGCGACGGATCCGCAAGCCTTCGTCGGGAGAAGCATGTGCCTCGTGGCGGCCCCGACGGCGGCAGCGGCGGCAACGGCGGTAGCGTCTACATCGTGCTGGACCCCCACATGCGAACCTTGCTTGATTTCGAATACAGGAACAGGTTCGTAGCCGAAGACGGACGGAAGGGCCAAGGCGCCAACAAGACGGGCGGCAACGGCCGCGATCTGCACATTAGCGTGCCACAGGGAACCACGGTCTACGACGCGGCCAGCGGTGAACGTGTCGCGGACCTGGTCATCCCCGGGGACCAGCTTCTTGCGGCACGCGGGGGCGCCGGTGGGCGCGGGAACAAGGCCTTCGCGACCGCTACCCGCCAGACCCCGCGCTTTGCCGAACTGGGTGAGCCGGGCCGCACACACACTCTACGTCTGGAGCTGAAGCTGCTGGCAGACGTCGGCATCGTCGGATTTCCGAATGTCGGCAAGTCTACGTTCATCTCGCGCGTATCAGCCGCAAGGCCCAAGATCGCCGACTATCCGTTTACCACTCTGGAGCCCAACCTCGGCGTGGTGCAGTTGCCGGGCCATCGCCGCATGGTGGTCGCCGACATGCCCGGCCTCATCGAAGGCGCTCACCAGGGCGTTGGCTTGGGGCACAGGTTTCTGCGCCACGTAGAGCGCACTCACGTCCTTATCCATATGCTGGATGTGGCGGCCCTGGAAGGCCGCGACCCCATGCAGGACTTCGCTTGCGTTAACGAGGAGCTGCGCCTCCACGACGCACGTCTGGCTGGCTTGCCCCAGATCGTGGCCATGAACAAGATTGACCTGCCAGGCGCCCGTGAGTACGCCAAGTCTCACATTGACGAACTGGCCGAACAGGGCTATGGGGCGAGGCCCATATCGGCGGCAACAGGCGAAGGCTGCACTGAGTTGCTGGAGAAGGTCTGGGAGATGCTTGAGCGGTCCGGCGCGTTTGCCGCGCTGCTGGAGGAGCGCGAGCCGACTGCCTTCACCATGCCGGAGGACCCTGGCACGGAGCTGCGTGTCGTCCGGGCGGCTGAAAACGTATTCATCGTGCGCGGCACAGTGGTGGAACGCATCGTCGAGAGGACTGACTACGAGACGCCGGCCGGCGCGGAATGGCTACACGAACAGCTCTCGGCCGCGGGCATCATTGACCGGCTTGAGGCAGCCGGCGCGCAGGAGGGCGACACTGTCTTCCTGGGGAAGCTAGAGACCGAGTACCGCCGAACGCTCGACCAGCCGTAGCTCAACTTCATTTTGAGCCTCTGCGCGCTTGGACCCGGAGGGATCCCCGATACCGCACCTACAGGCTCCAGATCGTTTGATCCCAATACTTCGCACGCGTCTGGCTGTCAGCTCTGTGGGCCATGCCGCAAGTGACGGGTTGGTCAATCTCGTCCCGCCGCTCTGGTACATCGTCCGCAGCGTGTTCGGACTCAGCGACCACGGCCTCGGCATAGTGATGATGCTCTTTTCACTCATCACGAACTTCGGGCAGCCCGTGTTCGGCTACCTGATTGACCGGCGGGGCTGGCGCAATGTGGTCGGCCTCGGTGTCTTCATCAGTGCCGTGTTCACCTGCACGATTGGCTTTATGCCCAACCTCTGGCTGTTTACGCTGGCCCTGATTCTCAGCGGCATGGGTACCGCACTGTTTCACCCCCAGGGAGGCGGACTGGCGGCTCACGCCTCCGGCCATCGCAGGGCCTTCGGGATGAGCATTTTCGGAATGGGTGGCGCTGTCGGGTACGCGGCGGGGTCACTTGTCAGCCCCCTGCTGCACCGCCTTGGCCTGATGGCAGGCATGAAGCCGCTGCAAGGCTTCATCTTCGCATTGCCACTGGGCCTGGTACTGGCCTACCTGTTGCATGCCTACACGCGCAACCACAGCATGCCGCTTGCGCAGACCAGGTTCCGCCTGCGTCAACACCTCCTGCCTTACTGGCGGCCCCTGGTACCGGTCCTTGCGGTTATGGTGCTGCGTTCGATGACTGTGGTGGCATACGCGAGCTTCTTTCAAGTCATTGTCGGAGAGCGCGGCCTCTCCGAATACCTGCAGGGCGCTGTGCTCTTCTCGATGGTCCTTGGCGGCGCCCTCGGGGGAGTAGTCGGCGCCCAGCTCAGCGACCTCTGGGGCCGTCGCTTTGTCACCGTGGTCAGCCTGCTGGCCAGTCCGCCCCTGCTCTACTACAGCCTGTACACCCCGTACGTAGCGGCCATTGTCCTGCTGTTCTTATCGGGTCTTACGCTGCGTGCCGCCGAATCAGTCAATATCGCCCAGACCCAGGACCTGGTACCTCACGGCATCAGCATGGCTTCCTCCATCGGCATGGGGCTGGCCTGGGGCGTCGCCGGCTTTGTGACGCCGCTGGTGGGCATGGTATCGGACGCCACACATGACCTTGCCTATGCCCTCTCACTGACCGTTTGTCTGCCCATCGTGGCCGCAGTCGTGGCCCTTACCTTGCCGACCCGTCCGCCGGCGGACGCTGTGGACAGCGCCTCAAACGGGTAGCCGGCACCTTGTTCGCCCCCTCAATGAAGGAATCGCGTGCCCGCGCAGCGAACGTAACGGTAGCCGGGGCGGACCATTTCTCCGTAGGGGAAGCACCATGTCAGGCCCTGCCCAGCCGTCCAGCCAGATGCCGTTCGGTCTGCAACCCGGAGTGGACGTACTCCGGGGGATGTTCAGCCTCTTCCCCTTCCTGACGGCGGTGGGCACCGTCGTGGGCGCCATCTACCTGAGTGCGTGGGTTCTGCCCGTCGGTCTGGCATTGTGGTGTCTATTGGTGTACGCCTACGGCCCTCGGCGCATTGGTCCGCTGCGCAGGGTCTGGCGAGAAAGGGCGGCGTTGATCGAGGCGCTTCCCCCTCGTCTGCGGTCCCTGGCACTGGAGATTCAGGCCAGTGTTGCGGGCATCAAGGGGGCCATCGCGAACGCCGACAGCAGTACTCAGGTGATGCTAGCGGGGCTGGATGTCGAGGTGGACGAACTGGGACAGGCCGCCGAGCGGCTGCTGCGCTCAGCGGGGCGCCTGCATGGATATCTGCAGCACAATGACACCGAAGAGCTTGCGAAGAGACAGGTCGCACTGCAGGCGCGCATTGAGGCCACACAGGATGATCTGGCACGGTCGCAACTGCAGGAAGCGGCCGCGGAACTGGCGGAAACACAACAGACCCAGGAATGGCTGGAGCTGCAACTGGAGCGCGTAAGTGCTTCCGTGCAGAACCTCGTGTCGTCCCTGAGCAGCGTGCATTCGCAAGTCGTCAAGCTCACCAGTAGTGACACCGGCTCAGCCGAGCCGTTTGAGCGCGGGACCGTGGAACACCTCAGCGAGGTGCGTGGCAGCATAGCCGCCTTGCAGGAGGTCATAGAGACCAGAGTAGGTCAAGAATAGGCCGGGCAACTGCCCCGTTTTCGGGCCGCATTTCATCTGGGAGGCGATAGCGATGTGGGAACGCATAAGGATGATTTTCCGTTCGCTTTTCGGCTGGTTGGTTCGCGGCGCTGAGGACCCCGAACGGATCCTGCGCCAGCACATGGACGACTTGCGCGCCAAGGTCCCCGAGCTCAACCGGCAGGTCGCCGAAGTCGTCAAGCTGGAGAAGATGCTGCAGATGCAAATGGAGCGGCTTGAGCAGAAGGTTACGGACTTGGACCAGAAGGTCGTAGCGGCGGTGAAGCTCGGCGATGACCATAAGGAGGCGGCCAAGACGCTCATTGCAGCCCTGGAGAGCTCCAGGACTGAACTGGCCGCCACCAGGGCTCAACTCCAGCAGGCCAAGGCCAACTCCGAACGCGCCATCAAGACCCGTGACGCATACGAGAAACGCATCAAGGAACAGATCAACGAGGCCATGCAGCAGATTTCCCGCGCCAAGCGTGCCGGCATCGAGGAAGAGATGGCATCCCTGATGATGGCCTTCGAGACCGGGGATTCCACTGAGGTCATGGACCGCATGACCGAGCGCATTGACGAGAAACTCGCCAGGGCACAGGCGCGGACGGAGGTCGCCGCCACCAACCTCGATACACAGATGGTGGACGTTGACGCGGCTGTCGCCGATCAACAGGCTGAGGACAAGTACCGCGAGTACCAGCGCCAGCTGGGCCTTGTTGCAGACGAGGAGCCCGCTGCACGAACCATGGAGCCGCTATCTGAAAGCGAGACCCAGCAGCCAACACAAACAGAGACCGAGACCCAGGAGAACTGAACCGTGCCGGAGCGAGGCCAATCGGGCAACTGCGTCAGCCACGGGCAGTCCTCCTGGCCTGACTGGGCGAAGGAGATAAGGCAGAGCTATCTGTCGGCGGCCGCTTCGGTCTTCCTCCTACACGGTGTGCGCGATGACGTGCCGTACCAGGACGGCTACGTGCCCCTGAATGCATTCATTCGCAAGGCATTCTGTGGCGACAAAGTGACGGTATTCTATGACCTCGCCCGCGGCCTGACCTTTCCCTCACCCGAAGACGAGAAGAGCTTCATGACTTTCCTGGACGTACATCAGAGTCGCGAGCGAATTCAGATTGATCTGCGCGAGAGCTACCAGCCGGAGTTGACAGTGCCGCTTCTTGAGGCCTTCCTGACGACTCGGGACAACACGGCGGTCATCATTGACTATGTGGACAAACTCGTCCCACGTGAGGAAGAGCGCTTCATGAGCTTCCAGCAGCGTCGTCTTGTCACGACGCTGCGGCGTTGGGCCAACGAGCCGCGCCTGGTGCGCCGCAACAACTTTGTCTTCATGATCGCCGACTCTCTGGCGGATGTTAACGACGAGTTGTATGGTCGCATCGGCGGCGCGAAGCTGATCGGACTTCCGCTGCCTGACTACGGGCAGCGGCTGGCTTACATCGAGTACCAGCTTGCTCGTGCCAATGGTGCGGAGGACATCTCGAAAGCCAGCCTGTCCATCTCCCCGCAGGCCTTTGCCACCAATACGGACGGGTTGAGCAGAGTGCAGATCGCCCGCTTGATGCAGCAAGCCGCCGGCCAAGGCGAGCCGATTACCGTGCATCACGCCACCGAATACAAGCGCGAGGTCATCGCCTCGGAGATCGGCGACCTGATCTCATTCATGCAGCCGCGCTTCGGCCTGGACGCGGTCGCGGGGGTGGAGAACCAGAAGGAAGTGCTCGTCAACACTGCGGCGGCGCTGCAAGCAGGGCGCAGCGCAGTTGTCCCGAAGGGCATTTTGCTCGTAGGGCCGCCCGGCTGCGGCAAGACCTTCACCATGCAGTGCTTCGCGCATGACGCGGGCATACCGTTTGTGGAATTGCGCAACATCTTCAGCAAGTACGTCGGCGCAACCGAGGCCAACCTGGAACGGGTTTTCCACTATCTCAACGCGATGGCGCCGGTCTTCGTGTTCATTGACGAATTCGATCAGTCGTACGGGCGGCGCGTCACCTCCGACAGCGACAGCGGCGTATCGCGGCGCGTGTTCGGCATGTTCAATTCGTTTCTCAGCCAGGACGAACACCAGGGCAAAATCCTGTTCGGCGCTGCCACCAACCGGCCGGATTTGATTGACCCCTCAACCATGCGAGCAGGTCGTTTCGACATGAAGCTGCCGTTCCTGTTGCCGAAAGCCGGCGCGCGCGAGGCAATCCTGCGGGTGAGCCTGCGCAGTCTGGGCATCAGTGACAAGGGACTGGACCTGGGCACGGTGGCGGAACAGACCGAAGGATACTCGGGCGCCGACCTGAAGGAGATCTGCTGTGTAGCTCGGCGTGTTGCGGTATTCGCCGGACGCGAGGCGGTCACGTTTGAGGACTTGCAGTTTGCCGTATCGGATTACATCGCCCCGACCGCGGCCAGACAGGACGAAATCGAGTATATGGAGCTACTCGCCGTCGCGGCCTGCACTTCGCGCACTCTGCTGCCCAGGGAGTACCTGGACGACATCGCTTCAGGGGGCTTGTACGAGCGTCTGCGCGAGTTGCAGTATCGCGTCCACTGATGGTACGGCACGACGCGATACCCGGCCCGAGCCAGGTTCCACGGAAACTCACAACCCGTAACGGGTTGTTTCTGCTATCATCCGGTCGTCGGCAGGCGTTCAGTAAAGAGGAGCACTGGGGTCACAGGTGAGGGAGCTAAGAGACATCTGGCAATGGCGCGAGGCGATCTACCGCCTGGTGGCGCGCGACCTCAAGGTCAGGTACAAGAACTCCGCTCTTGGCTTTTTCTGGTCGTTTCTGAACCCCGTGGCGCAGATCATCGTTATGACGATCGCCTTCCGCTACATCATGAACTCGCCGATAGAGAACTTCTCTGTCCAACTGTTCACCGTGTACTTG
Organism: uncultured Armatimonadia bacterium; assembly: GCA_964549395.1. Taxonomy (GTDB): domain Bacteria; phylum Armatimonadota; class Zipacnadia; order Zipacnadales; family UBA11051; genus UBA11051. Next base: position 9,210 of record CAZJVY010000050.1, read on the forward strand.
CCCTGGCAGTTCTTCCAACAGGCGCTCAGTGACGGCTCGGTGTGTGTGGCGGAGAACGTCATGCTGATGAAGAAGTACCCCTTCCCACGGGTGGTGCTGCCCGCCGCCACCATCATCTCGAACTTCATCCACCTGCTGTTTGCCATCACCGTAATCATCGCCATCTTCCTGGTGCTGCATGTGGCGGTCATGTCGTCGTTTCTGTATGTGCCCCTGTTCTTGCTGATTCTGATACTCTTTCTGCTCGGCCTTGTGCTGATAGTCGCCGTACTGCGCATGTATTATGATGACATTCGGTTCATTCTGGAGGCTCTGCTGCGATTGTGGTTCTTCCTGACTCCGCTCGTCTACAACATCGAGCAGGTGATGGACAGCGCGCGGCTGACGATGCTGCAGAAGCAGCTTTACCTCCTGCTCAACCCGCTGACGCCGCTGATGATCGGCTTCCGTACGGCGCTCTTGGGAGGCGGCGCATGGCCGATTGAGAACTTCTGGTTCTACGTCGGGGTGTCGGGGGCCGTCTCCTGCATGGTCCTGCTGGTGGGGATAGTCGTGTGGAGAAGATACGAATGGCAGCTACCGGAGTTGCTCTAGATGAGTGAGAGCGAGTATCTGGTACAAGTAAGGGGATTGCAGAAGCGCTTTCACGTCCGCCGCGAGGAGGGGGCCACTCTCAAGCGCGCCGCCATGCGGCTCTTCCGGCCTTACCCACACGAGCCGTTCTGGGCGCTCAAGGGGGTGGACATCGCGGTCAAGGCGGGGGAGATGGTCGGCCTGATCGGTGTCAACGGCTCGGGCAAGAGCACGCTCCTGCGCATCATCGGCGGGGTTTACGTGCCCACTGTGGGCGAGGTCGCGGTCACTGGCGAAGTCGGGGTGCTGTTCGAGCTGGAATCGGGCTTCCACGGTGAACTCAGCGGCAAGGACAACATCTTCCTCAGCGGCGCTCTGATGGGCTACTCGCGAGCACAGGTGACGGAGGCCCTGCCGCGGGTGGTGGAGACCTCGGAGTTGGCCGATTTCCTCGCTGTGCCGGTGAAAGCATATTCCTCCGGCATGAAGTTCCGTCTCGGCTTCGGGCTGGCGATGGCCTTCGACCCGCAGGTGCTGCTGGTTGACGAGGTCCTGGCCGCCGCCGACGAGGCCTTCCAGCGCAGAACGTACCGCCGGCTTGAGGAATTCCGGGACGGGGGCTCTGCCGTCATCATGGTTTCGCACGAGCTGGACGCCGTGCGGCGCCATTGCGACCGGGTCATCTGGCTGCACGGCGGCGAGGTCCGCGCCGACGGTCCCACCTCTGCAGTGCTCGATGAGTATCTCGGGTCGCTTGAAGCTGAACAGACGACGCGGCCAGGCGCTCCACCTGCCACCGGATGATGGGAAGTGCACATGCAGTGAACGCGCAGCCGCGCGACAGGAAAGCCACCGGTCTGTGGATCATAATCGCCGCTTACCTGCTCTGCGCCTCTCTGGCGGCGTGGTTCATGCCTTGGTCGCAGGATGATGATCGCTGGCCGGTCGAATCGCGCGCGAGGTATTCGCCCCCGGACGAAGGCGCGCACCTCGAATATGTGAGCTACCTCATTACACATCGCAGCCTTCCTGTTTTTGATGACCCCGACCGCAACTACGAGGCCCATCAGCCACCCATCTATTATCTCACGTGCATCCCCGCCTACCTGATGGGGCTGCGTGTGTCGCGGTGGCTCTCCCTGCCATCTCCTTTCGCCGGCAGTGTGCTCTTGGTGCGTGCGTGGTCGGTGCTGATCGGCGCGGCGGTCATCTGGGCGGTCTACGTGTTGGCTCTCTTGCTGTTCCGCGAAGACCGCAGGAAGGCGCTTCTGGCGGCAGGCTTTGCGGCTCTGCTGCCGATGCATTTCGTCAACCTGGCGGGCGTCACCAATGACGGTCTGGCGGAGTTGATCGTCACGCTCTGCATCATCAAGGCCTGTACGCTCGCCTCTGACCCATCTGACCGCAATTCCTTGGTGCTGGGCTTGCTCGCCGGTGTGGCGATGCTGGTGAAATCGAACTCCCTGTTCATCTTTCTTGTCGCCGGTTGCGCGGTGATACTGGCCACGAGAGACATAGAGAACGAAAGCGTGCGGCTTTGCAAGGTAGCGCGCAGCATTGGCTTGATGCTGGCCGCGGCCGTCATCGTGTGCGGCTGGTGGTGGGTTCGCAACCAATTGCTCTATGGCGACCCGCTGGCGCAACGTGTCTTCGTGCAGCTCTTCAAGGCGGACAGGGCCACGCCGGAGTGGTTCCTGGAGCGCGGCATATCGGGAACGGGCTACCTGACGATGATTCTCTGGGGCACGGCGATGAGCTTCTGGGGGGTTTTCGGCCAGGCCAACGTGTATCAGCCGCAGTCCGTGTATGTGCTTGGCTGGGCGTTCGCCCTGGTCGCGATGGCAGGGCTGGTGCGGTCGCTGCAGTCCGGCAGAAGGCCCTGGCGCGGTGCCGAGGCATCCTGGCTCCTGGCCTCTCTCAGCTTGGCGTTCGTCGTCGCCTTCTACCTGCACTTCAATATGATCTTTTACCAGGTTCAGGCCCGCTATCTGTTCACTGCCATTGGCCCGATTGCAGCGCTGTTTGCGGGGGGATGGTGTGCGCTTTGGCGCACCGGTGAAAGCACGAACGACAGGACGTGGGCTACCGAGGCCCTGTGGGGTGTCTGGTGGTGCTTTCTCGCCACGCTGGCGCTCGTTGCACTATTCTATCTGCGTCCGGGCGCGCCGCTGCTGGGGCTTCCCTTCGTGGGTGCGTGATTTCCTCTAACTTCCCTCATGCATAGAAAAAGCCCGGCTATTCGCCGGGCTTGTCTCCTGGTTATAGCGAAGATCCTCCTACCAGGGCTCCGGTTCAGATTTCTCGGGCGCTTGCCTGGTAACCACCACATTCGAGGCACGCGGCCCCTTCGCATCCTCCTCGATATCGAATTCGACTTCTTCGCCTTCTTGGAGGGTGCGATAGCCCTCGCCTATGATTGCTGTGTAGTGGACAAAGACGTCCTCATCACCCTCGCGCTCGATGAACCCGTAGCCCTTCGCATCATTGAACCATTTGATCTTGCCGGTCGCCATACAGATACCCTCCGTAGAGAAGTTTGGATGTCGGCTGCTTTACTGCAGATTCCACTCAAGCAGCCTATGGCAGAGGTCCATATGGCACTCACGGAACAGCAGCGAACAGCCTTCAGGGCAGCAATGGTCTGCCACCTGACGCTATAGTCTATCAATAGTGCGACTGTGAGTGCAAGTCTTTTTTGGCGCGAGAAGCCATCAGGAACGGGGGGCTGTACCTACTCAACTCCCGCCGCCCACGTATTGCCCCCGGCCCGAATCATCCCATCGGGCAGCCGTTCAGCGCAGTGACATCCGCCTGCAACGCCCGCCGGGTAATCTATGCAGTGGCCCATGCTCAGAAGTTCTCTGCGAACGTCCGCAGGCATTGGCTCGCTCATCAGGGCCGGCTCGGCTATCTCGGCATGGGCCCGCGGTGCGGTAGCGGCCTCGTACCCGCTCGCTCCGTAGTCAATCATACGCATCGCTATGGTGCTGGCTGCGGATATGATCTTCCTCCCCCCTGGCAGGCCCACGGCGATGTCGCGGTCGCCCATCTCAATCAGCAGCGTCCCCGTGTTGTTGAGCACCCGCTTGCCCGGCTCTATCGAGTTCGCCCGCCCCGGTCGTGGATCCAGCCGGCAGATGCCGTGCCCGAGGATGATGCCGGTGCCCGGCACGGTCACAAGCGACCCGAACCCCATTCCCTGGCTGATTGTGAACGAAACAAGGTTGCCCTCGCTGTCGGCGGTTGACAGGTGCAGTGTGCCGTGCCCGAACTCCTCGTTCGCTGCCGGCTGCAGCTTGTCCACATGCCGCGGGAAGTTGCGGATTGTCTCGGTGCGCCCCCGCGCGTAGTCGGCCGAGAGCAAACGTTCGACAGGCACTTCGACAAACCGCGGATCGGCCAGATAAGTCAGCCGGTCCCGCCAGGTGAGCTTGGATATCTCGAGGAACCGATGCCAGAACTCCGCCGAATCCTGTGGCGGTGCATCAAACTGCTCCCACATCCTCAAGTTCTGTAGCACCGACAGTCCGCCGTTGGGCAGAATCGGCGTATGCACTGTGGCTCCGTGATACGTGATGCTGAGCGGCTCGGTCACGCGCGCCTCGTAGCCTGCCAGGTCCTCGTACGTCATTACCCCACCGTTGCTCTGGATGTGTTCGGCAATACGACGGGCAATCTCGCCCTGGTAGAAGTCCTGCCAGCCGTGGTCGGCCATCCGCTGCAAGGTCCACTCCATGTCCGGCCGGTGCCAGATGTCTTCCGCCGTCGGCTCCTTCCCCTCGGGCATCAGGTGCCTCTCAGTTTCCGGGAATTGCCTAATTTGCTCGCGAAGGCCCTTGATGTGACTGGCCGTGGCCGCGTATGGGAAGCCGTCTTCCAGCAGCTTCTGCGCCGGTGCCACGATGTCGGCCCATTTCAGCTTGCCCCAGCGCTCACATACCGTTCCCATCGCCGCCGCCATCCCGGGCACAGCAACGGCCTTCGCACCGTGGACATTCTCGTTGCCATCCACAGTGCAGCGGTATTCGTTCTCATTCAGTCCGGTCGCGCCCTTGTCGGCGGGACGGGGGCTGAACATGTCCTGCGTCACCCCTGCAGGGGCCTCGGCGTTGCCGTCAACCGAGTAGACCTTGCCGGTGGCTCCCTCCTTGACCACTGCGCAGCCGACGTAGCCCCCTACGCCCGTGCTGGCCGGCTGCAGCATGCAGCAGGCCAGGGCGGCTCCTGCCGCGGCGTCAGCGGCGTTGCCTCCCTGCTCCAGAATGCGTACACCGATCCTGGCCGCTTCCGCCGGACCGGCCGCTACTGCACCAAGCTTGGACAGCACATCATGCCCCTCGAGCATTGCCTTGCACCTCGACTGAGGAAATGTACAGCCTTACGTGACGCTATGGCTTCCATCATCCTGCGCGACGCATGGCCATTTCCCGAATTCCGTGCATGCCTCCTTCTTGGCCTTGCGCTGCCAATCGCAGTCAAGTATCATTTGTCAGGGTGTGATGGCCGCGGCAGCATAGGTAACCGATGAGAAGAGGCAGCAGATGAACCTGTTCGATTGCCATTGTCATACTGAGCGCTCAGATTGTGCTGAAGACGTGTCTCTGCAGTGGTATGCCGAAATCGCCCGCACCGGTGCCTACCAGTTCGCCATTACCGACCACAGCGCCCACATCTACTACCCTCAGGACGCCAAGTGGGCATTTTGGACTGCAGAAGGCCGTCGCATCTTCGATGAACACAAGCGCTGGGGAGACGCCCAACTCGACGAGTACATCGCGGACGTTCGCGCCGCGCAGGCCCCCGGGATGCTGCTGGGCATCGAGTTGGACATGTTCATAGACGGTACTCCAGTGTGCAACGAAGAGCGCATCGGCGACTTCGACCTGCTGCTGGGGGCCGCTCACACCTTCCCCGCATTGCAGCAGGAAGCCGATCAGCAGGCGGTGGAAGCCGAATTCAGGGTGATGGTCCAGCGGCTGATGCGCTTTGGGATAGATGTCCTCGCACACCCATTTCGGCCTCTCAGGCTCAAGGGTTATGACATACCCGCGGACCTGATCAATTGGGTGGTTGATGTGGCCGGCGAGCATGATGTCGCCCTGGAGATCAATTCGCACAACATCTGTCGCGATGATGACGTGCGCATGGCGAATCTGGCCTGCGAACAGGGCGTGGCTTTGGCGGCCGGCACCGACAGCCACCGCCGTGCCGAATTCGGCGACTTCTCATATCATTCCGAGATAGCCGACGCTGTGGGCGTGTCCCCGCCCAAGTTGTACTGGCGTCCGTCTGCGACGGCGATGCAGGCCGCGAAGTAACGGCGCAACCTGCCAGGTACATGTTTCGAGCTCTCATGGGACGGAAGAGGGGATCTCAGTGGCCAGACCGACACTGCGCACGAAGCGCGCCAGAAAGCATCCCTTATTAGTTGCGGCCGTCCGGATGAAGCGCAAGCTGGTGCAATGGCGTCGGCACCTGCACCAGTACCCCGAGCCCAGCATGAAGGAGTACGAGACTGCCGCCTACGTGGTCGAGCAACTGCGCGGCATGGGCCTGGACGACATTCGCACCGGAGTGGGTGAGACGGGGGTCACGTGTCTGTTGCGGGGAGTGAAGGGACGCAGAACCGTCGCCCTGCGTGCCGATATGGACGCTTTGGAGATCACAGAGGAGACAGGTACGGAGTATGCCTCCCGCAAGCCGGGCCTGATGCACGCGTGCGGGCATGACGGCCATACCGCCTGCCTCCTGGGCGCAGCGGCGCTGCTGGGCGAGATGCAGGGCCGGCTGCGTGGTAATGTGAAGCTCATCTTCCAGCCCGGCGAGGAGGGAGCGGGCGGCGCCCTGAAGATGATCCAGGACGGCTGTCTGCAGTCGCCGAAGGTGGCGGCCATCGCCGGCCTGCATCTGTCCGACGACATTGAAAGTGGCACCATCGGCATCCGGCGGGGATATGTGTGCGCCCAGACCGATGACATTGACATGACCATTCACGGGCAAAGCGGCCACGCTGCCGCTCCCCACAGCGGAACGGACGCCATCGCAGTCGCCGGCCAGGCTCTCATCGCAGTACAGCAGTTCATCAGCCGCCACACTAACGCGGTGGAGCGCAAGCTGGTCACCTTCGGCACTGTAGAGGGGGGAACGCGCCGCAATATCCTGGCCGACAGCGTGTCGCTGCGTGGCACCATCCGCACCCTCGAACCGGCTGGCCGGGACGCCGTCCTCAAGTTCCTGAAGCATGACCTGCGAAAGCTGGTAGGGGCGATGGGTGGCCGTCTCACGGTCCGGATAATGGAGGGTTATCCGCCACTGGTAAATGACGATGCGCTCGTCGGTGTGGTGGAGTCGGCGGCGCGCAAAATCGTGGGGGATGATGCCGTCGCTTCCGTTGATCAGCCCGTGCTCGGCGGCGAGGACTTCGCCTATTACTCAACCGTCGGCGGCATTCCCGTTGCCTTCAGCAGGCTTGGCACCCACAGCCGCAAACGCGGCTGCATCTCACCGCTGCACAGCAGCACCTTCGATTTCGATGACGCCGATGTGCTGCCGGTAGGCGCAGCGTTCCTGGCACAATCCGCCATTGAGATGCTGGGCGGCTAGTGGCGTTGGTACCTGATGCTCGACGGAATCAGAACGAGATCCCCCGGCCCGTACTCCATGATATACCCGCGTGCCGCCCCGTCCCTATCGGCATCGGGCCACTGCTCCGCTGTGAAGTCCCGATCGGCCAGAACCGTGCCGCCCCCGGCGCTCACCAGCTTCGCCACCGGCTGCAAGGCCTCGTTGACCAGATGCATCGTCGGCTGTCCGAAGGAGATTGTGGTAGGGGTCACCAGCGATTTCTCAGACGGCTTGATCTCCTTGATGAAGAAGCGGCTGCGAATCGGCTCCTGATCCCCGAACAGCAACTTGTCGCCGCCTTGCACCCCCCGCACCTCGAATGTGCCTCCGTACCGGCCGCAGTTCACAATCGCCGTGGACCCGACTGCCTCGCGCTCGGCCAGCACCGGGTCGGCAAGTGTCACCGAGTTCTCCTTGTAGTCGCACGAGGCGATGGTTGTCACAGCCGGACCGTCGTTCTCGATTTTCCAGTTACCCCTGCTCAGCAGCGTGGCGTTGTGTAGGTAAGCGTTCTCGACTTCGCCCCTGTCATTGAGAGCCAGATAGCCGACCTGGGCGGCCGGATACGCCGCCCCGGCAAACCGGATGCCGTCGGCGATATCGGTCTCCGCAACCGGCTCCGTCGCATTGAAGTAGTAATGAATCGCGCCGGAGTCTAGCTCGATTCTCAGGGCGACGAGGTCCGCATTGTCGGTCGGGATCCGCGTAACGCTCTTAATCAACTCCTGGTGGGCGCCAGGCTCGAAAACCGTTATGAAGGTGCTGCTGAGATCGTCTCCGGTTCTGCGCCTGACGAGGAATTTGACGGATTCGGGCGTGCCCTTCTGGTTCTGCTGGGGCTTGCCGTCGCAGACGTACACCTGCTCGTTCTCCCCAACCAGGAACGCCTTGAGGTACGCCCCTTCGTTGGCCTTAACCAGAGGGACGGCCCTATCTCCGCTGCTGATGAAGCGCCATGTCGCGGTAGCATCGGGCTTCAGGGGCGCTTCTTGCACGTTGTACAGGAACTGGAATGCACTGCCCTTGTACGTGAAGTAGTTGGCGCTGCCATAGGGGACGTCCGCGAGGGCCTTGTCGTCATAGTAGTAGCCGTATTCCACATCCGGACCGGCCAGAGTGCCCTTGCGCGGCGTCGGCAGGTCCAGGTTGGATTCGATATCGGCATGGCTGCCGTGAACCAGCCAGTCGTGCTGGCTGCCACCCCTAACCCGGAAAATGTCTATGAAGTAGGAGCGGTCCGGCGACACCTCGACCATCGCCACACCGCGCCGGTACATGCTGCACTGGGCATAGACGTTGTCGTTCTGGGCCTCCACGTACTGGCAGATGGGACCGGCATCGTAAGCCAGACAGCGCCCGCGACCGTTTTGCTGCTTCGACTCGTCCACCATCACCGTATTGTGGGATATGGTGTGCGCGAAGAACCCGGCGCGCCTCGGATCATTCGAATTCGCCGTCTCCGGGTAGCCGAAATCCGGTGTCATCGCGCAGTTCTGAGCGAAGATGTCCAACTGCATCTTGTCGAGGTGCGAGTGTCCGTGGAACTGGCCGTAGAACAGCGACATGGCTATCGGCTGTTCGCGGTTGCGGTTCTGCAAGGTCGCCAGCCCGTAGCCGGCCAGGTGCCGGCTGTCATAGCCGGGCTCGGCCTCGACCTTGGCGGCAGCCTGTTGGAGTTCGTCGGTGAGCGGCGGCGCAGCTATGTCGCGTCCCGCTTCGGGGTTCAACTCCAGCAGTATCTTGGCATAGAGCGGATCCCTGTAGGCTTTGTAGGCGGAAAGGAAGTCACCCTCGCGCCACAGTCTCCCCCTACCTGATATGTTGCCCGAATCGCCGACAGCCGGGGTGAACCGGCCGGCGCACAGTATCTGTATCGTCCAATCGTACAGCTTCCTGAACCTCGGCACCTGCGACATGTCCACGCCGTTGGCACGTAGCAAGTCGGCGATAACGGTGAGGTTGCTCACCCACCCGAGGTTGTAGCCGGGCGACTCGAACGGCACGCCGTCGCGATACACCAGGTTATACAGCGCATCGTAGATCGGCATGTATATGTAGATGTTGTACTCCTCGTTGTCGAGCATCCACTTCACCATCTCTTCACTGCTCGGGCTGCCCGGCGTATCCTTGAGCACCGCCGCGATCTGCAGCAGGCCGACCTGGTGACTGCCGTAGTTGCCACCGATGTAGTGCGTCTCGCGGACAATCTCATCAGCCATTGAGCGGAGCAACTGCTCCTCGATCAGATGGCGAACCTCCTCCATGCTCTGGCCCGTGAACTGCTCCAGCTCCGGACAAGACTCCAGCAGCGCAGGGAAGATCGCGTCATAGGCCCGTGAGCACGACTTCACTGTGCTCGTTTCCCACGTGTAGTAGAACAGCCGGCCGTAGTAGCCGTGGTCGAACTCGATGCCTCTGCGTGATTGTTTGGCATAGTCGTAGTCGGGGTAGTACTTGGCCAACTGCCACAGCATCACCGCGCATTTCCTTGCATACCGGAGATCGTCAGTGTACAGATAGGCGTTAGCCAGCTTGTCTATCGAGGGCAACAGACGCCGCTGCGTCATCCAGTGGTTGTACCAGGCCACGAACCAGTACTTGTGCTTCGGATCCTTGGGAGATGCCCAGCCCCAGCCGTCATCGGGGTAGTCACCGGTCAGCAACGACCTATCCTGAAATCCCGAGTCAATGAACGCCTGATAGTCGTTGCTCGGGTAGACGTTGCCGCAGTTAGGGCACTTGACCTTGTACGGCATGTCCTCACTGATGATCCAGGAGTAGTTGCCATACTTGCGCATGGCCAGCCCGCAATTCGGACAACCGGTCTCATGCACGTAAACCGCGCGCGGGATGCGCGGGTCGGGCGCATACTTGGCCAGCTCATCATACGGCATCTCTACGAGCTTTGCCGCGGCCGCCACCGCATTCTTCTGGACTGCCTTCGCCCAGTCATACCTCTGAATATTGTCCCGGATGTTCTGCACCTTGTCGGCGGTGAAGAGCGTTCGCTCGCTCTTGGCCTGTCCGGGCAAAGCAGCAATGCTGACGAAACCCAGGATAATACATGCGCGCAAGATGTCCGCTGTCACTTCGCATCAACTCCCACACTTACCGGATTCTGCATGACTGCTGTACTCCGCCTGACGCCACTTTTCCCGGGCGTCTTCCTATCGCTGGTATCGGGCGCTGGTTGGTATGAGAACCTTGTCTCCCGGGCCGTATTCCATGACCCAGGCGCGCACTACGCCGTCACCGTTGGCATCTGTGAACATGTCCGGGGAGAAGTCGCCATCCAATTCCATCAGCGGCATGGAGTAGCCTACAATCCTCGCCACCGGCACCAGCGCCTCGGTGACCAGGCGCATGCCGGAACTGAGGAAGGGGACGCTCGCCCAGCCTGTGTTGGTGGTCATAATTTGGCGCTGCTTGGGGAGGGTCTCTTTGACAACAAGCCTGGCCGAAATGGGATCTTGGTCGCCGAAACAGAGCTTCCTGTCGCCCTCCACCTTTTCCACGACAAATGAGCCGCCATAGCGGCCGGTGTTGACCGCAACCGTGCTACCGACGACCGCATCAGTTTCGGCCACCGGATCGGCGAGGGTGATGGAATTCCCCCCGTAGTCGCAGGACACGATTAAACTCTCCAGAGGTGCATCAGCCGTGAGCTTCCATTGCCCCTTCACAAGCAATGTTGCGTTGTGCAGGTACGCCCTTTCGACCGCTCCCGCCTTATCCAGTGCCAGATAGCCCACCTGGCCCGCAAAGCGAATCCCGTCCGCAATCTCGGTCTCCGGCAGCGCCTGGGGCGCATTGAAGTAATAATGTATCGCCCCTGACGTCAGGCCTATCCTCAGTGCGACGAGATCCTCACTACCGGTGGCTATCCGCTCGACCCGGCTGATGAGTTCCTCACCTGCGCCGGGTTCGAGCACCGTCACAAACGTGCTGTTAAGGTTCTCACCGCTGCGACGGCGAATGACGAATTTCACGCTGTCGGGGTTGGCCTGTGTATTCTGCTGCGGCTTGCCGTCACAGACGAAAACCTGCTCATCCTGGCCGACCAGATGGGCCTTCAGGAATGCACCCGGGTTCGCGCCGCTGACGGGTTTGCGGTCGCCGGTCTTGGTAGTTACCAGGTTCCACCGTGCACAGGCTCCAGGCTGTAGCGGCGCTTGCTGCATGTTGTACAGGAACTGGAATCCGCTGCCCTTGTATGAGAAGTAGCTCACGCTTCCGTACGGAACGTCGCGCAGCTTGGCGTCATCATAGAACTGGCCGTACTTGACTTGCGGGCCGGCCAGTGTGCCCTCCGTTTGTGGCGATGAGAGCACCATGTTCGACTCGAAATCGGCCTCGGTGCCGTGCAGCAGCCAGTCATGCTGACTGCCGCCGCGCACTCGGAAGACATCAATGAAGTACGCCTGGGCGGGCGACACCTCGACCATTGCCACGCTGCGCCGGTACACATTACACTGCGGATAGACGTTATCAATCTGTGCCTCGACGTACTGACAGACCGGCCCCGTGTCATAGGCCAGGCAGCGCCCCCGAACGTCGCGTTGGTCGGTCTGGTCCACCATGACCGTGTTGTGCGAGACGACGTGTGAGAAGAACCCCGGCTTGCGCGGATCGTTGCTGTTGCAGGTCTCGGGATAGCCGAAATCGGGGATCATCGAGGCGTTCTGTGCGAAGATGTCCAGTTGCAGCCTGTCGTGGTGGGAATGTCCGGTGATCATCCCGTAGTAGAGGGATGTGGCGATTGGTGCCTGTGGGTTCTCGTTCTGCAGGATTGCCAGGCCGTAAGCAGGCAGGTGTTGGTCGGAGTAGCCCAGCGGCTCTATGTTTGCGGCAGCAGCGGCGATCTCATCATCCAGAGGCTTGTGGAAGATGTCTCTTATCTGAGATGTCGTGCAGTAGTCGTGCAGGGCTTTGGCGTAAAGCGGCTCCTCGTAGGTCCGAAAGGCCGTCAGGTGGGCCCTGGACGACAGCATTGTCTGGCGGTTGGACATGACGCCGGAGTCGCCGATGGCTGGCGTGAACCGCCCCGCGCACAGCATCTGAATCGGCCAGTCATACAGCCGCCTGAAGCGTGGTTCCCTGAATACATCCACTCCGTTCGCCCTGAGCATTTCCGCCACTTCAGTTAAGGTGCCGATCCAGCCCCTATTGTAGCTTGGTGACTCAAAGGGCACTCCGTCGCGTCCAATGAGATTATAGAGGGCATCATACATCGGCATGTACACATATGCGTGGTATTCCTCATTGTTGAGCATCCAGCGGACCATCTCATCGCTGCTGGGCGTGCCGGGCGTGTCCTTGAGTGTTGCCGCCACCGCCAGCAATCCCATCTGGTGGCTACCGTAATTGCCGGCGATGAGGCCGTTCTCACTGACGATGTCGGCGGCCATTGACCGCAGCAGTTGCTCCTCGATAAGATGCCGCATCTGCTCCGTGCTCTGGCCGGTGAACTGCTCCAGCTCGGGGCAGCTTTGGGTCAGCCCGGGGAACACGGCATCATAGGCCTCGGAGCAATAGACGACCGTATCGGTCTCCCAGGTGTGGTAGAAGAGGCGTCCGTGGGCATCGGGCAGGTGCTCTATGCCTTTACGCGACTGCTTGGCATAGTCATAGCCCGGATAGTATGCAGCCAGTTGCCACAGCAGCAAGCCGCAGCGTTGCGCGTAGGCCGGTTCATCAGTGTACAAGTACGCCTGCGAAAGGTACCGCAGGGCGTTGAACAAAGCCTGTCGCGTCATCCAGTGGTTGTAGTAAGCCACAAACCAGTACTTGTGCTCAGGGTCCTTGGGTCCGGCCCAGCCCCACCCATCGTCAGGATAGTCGCCGGTCAGCAGCGACCGGTCTTTCGTGCCGCTGTCGAGGAACTTCTGGAAATCGTTGCTGGGGTAGACGTTGTGGCAGTTGGGGCACTCCACTTTGTACGGCTTCTCCATGGTGATGATCCACGGGTACGTGCCGTACTTGCGGACGGCCAGGCCGCAATTGGGGCATCCGGTTTCATGCACGTAGGCGGCGCGGGGGATGGCCGGATCCGGGACGTACCGTGCCAGTTGTTCGTAGCTGAGCTTGAGCAGGGGCTCGGCCTTCGCCACCGCGGTGTCGCGCAACTCCTGCGCCCAACCGTACTGAGCGAGGTTCTGCCGCATGTTGGCGATTCTCTCAGGTCCGTACAGAGTGCGCCCGGTCTTCGCCGACGCGGGCACGGCGACCAGCGCTAGCACAAACGCCGCAGAGATGCCCATAGGCAGCCTCAATGCAACTCAACTCCTGTGCTTGCCGGATAATATCGTGTACAATCTGGTCCGATGCTCATGTTACACAATTTCTCTGACGAGTGGCTATTGCCCTTTGTTACGGGGGATCGCGGATGATTCGAATGGACGGCGCACGGGGCGAAGGCGGTGGGCAGATACTGCGCACGAGCCTGTCGCTGGCCGCCTTGCTGGGCCTGGAGATCGAGGTATTCAATGTGCGTGCCGGCCGCAAGAAGCCCGGGCTCGCCGCCCAGCATGTCACGTGCTGTCTGGCTGTGGCTGAGGTATGCGGCGGACAGGTGGAGGGCGCCGAGCTGGGCTCGCAGACGGTGCGTCTCATTCCTGGAACGCCAACCGGCGGCGAGTACGAACTCGATGTCGCCGGCGTGCGCCCCAGTGCCGGCTCGGCCTGTCTCATCCTGCAGAGCGCTCTGCCGGTGCTGGCATTGGCCCCCGGGGCCTCGCGAGTTACCATCAAAGGCGGGACCGACGTGCCGTGGAGTCCTGTCTATACCTATCTGACGGGCACCTTTGCACCGGCGCTGGCCCGTTTCGGCGTTGAACTGCGCCTCACTCGCTCCCGTGCCGGCTTCTATCCCGTCGGTCAGGGCTGCATCGAGGCCAGCATCACTCCTTGTCGTACACTGTCCGCAGTCAATCTCAGGGAGCGCGGCGACCTCACGGGTGCGACCGTGGCCGGCACAGTCGCCGATAACCTGCCGGAGCACATTCTGAAACGCCAGAATGCCGCAGCCGCTGATCTGCTCGCCGCAGAAGGGCTTGAGGCGGAGCGGGAAGAATACTATCTTCGCTCGATCTCGCCGGGGACTTCATGTGTTGTGAGCCTGTCGTACGAGAACGGGCACGCGGGGTTCACAGCTCTTGGCAAGCGTGGCAAGCCCGCAGAGCAGGTGGGGGAGGAGGCGGCCTGCGGGGCAATCGAGTTCATGAAATCGCAGGCTGCGACCGACCGGCATCTGGCCGACCAACTGCTTCTGTACATGACAATCGCGTCCGGTCGCTCGGAGTTGCAGGCCGCCGAGGTCACCACGCACCTGCGCACCAATGCAGTTGTTGCCTCGGAACTCACCGGCGCCACAATAGCCATCGGAGACGATGGTCACGTGGTAGTGGACGGCATTGGAGTGGGTGCCGGGCATACATGTTGACGAGCAGTGAGGTGATGCTACATGCATGCAAGCGATGACAGGAAGGACGAGGAGTTGGAGTTCGAGTACAAGAAGGTGGACAAGCGGGTGAAGCTCGACGAAGCGGACGCCGAGCCGACGCCCCAGCAGGCGGAGAGTGAAGACGCAGCCTCGGAAGCAGAAACCTCCGAAGCACCTGCCGAAGAGGAGCCGTCGGACGAGCAGTCTGAATCCGCAACCGAAGAGCCGCAGGAGACGGCCGTGGACGAGCCGCCGGTCATGCACTTGAGCACCTATCAGGTACTGCGCCTGTTCGTCGGCATGCTCGCCGAGCAGGCCTGGATCAACCTCGGGATACAGTTGGCACCGGGCAAGGAAGAGACCGAGGTCAGACTCTCCGAGGCCAAGATTGCGATAGATACGTTGCAGTTTGTCCGCAAGCAGTTGGAGAGCGATCTCGCTGACAGCGAGAAGCGCGAGATTGACAGCTTGCTTTCGTCGCTACAGATCAATTACGTGCAGCGTTCATAGCAGACTGGAGACGGTACATTGGAGCCCGTGAAGCTGGCCGCCGTGACACGTTCGGAGCTTGTTGAGAGCACCCACTACGGTGATGCGGCAGTGGCTGATGGGGCGGGACGTATCATCGCCTCGGCTGGAGATCCCGAGCGACGGGCTTACCTGCGTTCATCCAGCAAGCCGCTGCAGGCTCTGCTGGTGGTGCAGACGGGCGCGGCCGACGAATTCGAATTCACAGACAAGGAGTTGGCCATCTGCTGCGCATCACACTGCGGGTCGGCTGAGCACGTGCAGACCGTCTTGGGCATATTGGCGAAGCTGGGCCTCAGCGAAGGTGACCTGGAGTGCGGAGTGCACTGGCCTGGTGATGCCGACGAGCGCAATCAGCTCACTGCGGAGGGCAAGGAGCCCGGCCCGGCGCACAACAACTGCTCCGGCAAGCACGCGGGCATGCTCGCCGCTGCCTGCATAATGGGGGTGCGGACGGCAGGCTACCGCTACCGTGAGCATCCGGTGCAGAAGGCGACTCTCGACAATATGGCCACTATGTGTGACCTTCCGGCGGCTCAAATCCATCTCGGCATAGACGGCTGCGGCGTTCCGACGTTCGGGATGCCCCTGCGGAACATGTGCATCGGCTTTGCGCGGCTGACAACACCGGGGGGCATCCCTGCCGACCTGGCTTCAGCGGCCGAACGGATCGCCGCTGCTATGGCTGCGGCCCCAGTGATGGTTTCGGGCCGGGGCAGCTTCAACAGCACGCTGCTGGAGTTGGCCGGCGATATCGTGACGTGCAAGGGTGGGGCAGAGGGCCTGTTCATGCTCGGGGTGCGGGGGCGCGACATGGGCCTTGGGGTCAAGATAGCCGACGCCGGCGGCAGGGCGCAAGCGCCGGCCGTGCTCACGGCATTGCGCCAGCTTGGTGTATTGACCCAAGAGCAGCATGAGAAGCTCGCGGAGTTCGCGCATCCGCAGGTGAAGAACTGCCACGGAGAGATCGTCGGGGAGATAAGGCCGGAATTGGTGCTGGAGTTCCATGAATGAACAGGCGACGTTTCTGTACGGTAGGGCGAGCCGCTTGGTGGTCATCATCACGGCAGTCGTGTTGCTGCTGATCGTCATCGGCATCGCAGCCCTGCCGTACTATGCCGGCTTCGCCCCAGACATTCAGGCCGAGAGGAACGGCGGCAACGACCGCCATGATGCCGGAGTGCGCGACGCCCCGGCGCCGTCTCCTCCGCCACCTCAGAGCTGAAGTCAGCACGGGAGTGAGCACAGTGGCGCTTACTGTGGGACAGATCGGCGCCGGACACACGGCAGCACTGTACATGCAGGGCTATGTAGCCGCCCCTGCCGTCAGCGCAGTCGTGCTGGCGGAATCCGACCAGGACGCCCGCACACGCCTCTACCAGCAGTTCGGCATCATTAAGCAGGTCCACGATGACTACCGTGTACTGCTTGATGATCCCGAGGTGCCCGTCGTCGGGATATGCGCCCCGATACCTCAACGCGCCGAGATAGCCATTGCAGCCCTTGATGCCAGCAAGCACGTAATCTGCGACCGGCCGCCCGCGAGCACAGCGGCCGAATTCGACGCGATGGTCGCCGCCGCCGGGCGCAATGGCCGTCGGCTGCTGATATCCATACCGGAGCTGATGATCCCCGCAAATGAGAAGGCACGACAGCTCATTCACGATGGCGAGTTGGGCGACGTGCTGCTGGCGATTGCGCTCTTGATATGTCCGGAGCCTGGGTGCAGCAGTGACGGAGACGGTCCTGGCGCGCCTATGGGAACCGGCTATGGCACGATCGCGACTTTGCAGCGCTGGCTCGGACCTGCGGCCTCAGTCAGCATGGCCGCACCGGGCGACACTGACGCCTGCAGCGGACCGGCTGAGACCTCCGCACTGGTGAACATGCAAATGTGCGGGGGGGCGCTCGCGCAGATCGCTGTGACGGTTGCCGCCGCCCCTGACCAGCGAACCGCCGAGCGCCGCGTCGTGGGCACTAAGGGGAGTCTACTGGCGCGCGATGATCCGGAAGACGAGCTACCTCTGGTAGGCTTCGAGGGGAAGGTGTACTTCCCGATACATGTCCACAATCCGCCGCATGTCCTGCAATACGCGACCAAGCAGATGATCTGTCATCTGGTGGAGTGCATTGCACGGGACAAGGAGCCGTCTGTAACCATTGACGAGACGCATGCGGCGCTGCAGACGTTGTGCGCCGCGTATGAGAGCCACCAGCGCGGCCTGCGCGTGGCGTTGGCTTAGCGCCGCTGCGGCCGGAGGCTGTATATAACGAAGGTAGCCGGGACCGCGACCGCAACGGTCACCAGCATCAGCAGCAGCGCCAAGCCCCACACCGCAACCAAACTTTTCAGCGTGGGGAGCAGCCAGTCAGCCGCAGCCGTCAACATGTGGTTGAGCAGAGGCGCCCTCTGAGCGAAACCGACCATCAGCACAAGCCCCAGGCCCAGACCCCCCAACGCGGGAACCGCATAGCGCAAGTCCGTGTGGCTGGGGGATGTCTCGGCGCCGACACTCAGCGCCAGGTACAAAAATGCGTAGCTCTGCCACTGGTGCCAGTCGAGACTACCAAGTAGCAGTAGGAATTCATCGGCTATAGGGCGAAACATGCTCAGGCCCGTGCCGGCCTCGGCAGGCTGGTGGTCAATGATGCCCAACGTGCGGCCCAGGTAGACCAGAGCTAGGCTGCCCACTACCAGGGGCATCAAAGCTGCCGCACCGTCTGCAAGCCATGGGAGAGTCACCGGCGACCAGGGCTTGCCGCGCACGCACAATCCCGATTTCCTGGGATCGAGCACGCACGGGACCATATGACGCACGCGGAACCCGAAGAGCAGGTAGCCCAGGGCATGGCTGGCTTCGTGGATTAGATTCCCGGGCAGGCGGATCACTGTCACGAGGCCGCCGCCGTTGCGGTCGCCGAACGCGAACATCATTGCGCGGAAAAGCAGCCAGGAGAGCAGCATCAAACACAAAGCCTGCACCAGAAGGGCAGGCAGATATGCGAAGCCGGGATGCAGGTCCATAGCGCGCCCATTATAGCAGAAACGGCGCAGCAACCCAATCACCAGCACGCTTCCGCCCCGGTCGAAGGAGAATTGACATGAAGGTTGCGATTGTAGGTGCCGGCAACGTCGGCGCCACCTGCGCCCAGAGAATCGTCGAAGCCGACATCGCGGATGTGTATCTCGTTGACGTAGTAGAGGGTCTGGCCAAGGGCAAAGCACTTGACATCGCCCAGGCGGCACCAATTGTGGGCCACGGCCGCACGATTGAGGGTGGCGAGGACTACGGTCCGGCAGCAGGTTCCGATATAGTAGTCATCACCGCCGGCAAGCCGCGCACACCGGGTATGTCGCGTGACGACCTGCTGCAAGTGAACGCAGCCATCACGACGTCAGTGGTCTCCAGCATCGTCGAGGTGGCGCCTAATGCCTTGCTGTTGATGGTTGCGAACCCTCTGGACGTCACCACCTATGTCGCACAGCAGGTGTCCAATCTGCCACGCGAGCGCGTCATCGGAATGGCGGGCGTGCTGGATACCGCCCGATTCCGCACCTTCATCGCCATGGAGCTGGGGTGCTGCCCCTCGGAGGTCACAGCCATGGTACTTGGCGGCCACGGGGATTCCATGGTGCCACTGCCGAGACATGCCACCGTGTCCGGCATTCCCATCACCCAACTGATACCGGAGCGGCGCATCGCGGAGATTGTCGAGCGCACTCGCAACGGCGGCGGCGAGATCGTCAGCTATCTGATGACGGGCAGCGCCTTCTATGCGCCTGCAGCAGCGGTCGCGCAGATGGTTGGGGCGATTCTGCGCGATGAGAAGCGCATCCTGCCTGCCTGCGTTAAGCTGCAAGGTGAATACGGCATTGACGACGTCTTCCTGGGCGTGCCCGCTGTTCTGGGAGCCGGTGGCATGGAGAGGGTCGTCGAGATGCAGCTCAACGAGGATGAACGAATAGCGCTGCTGGTCTCTGCAGACCATGTCCGCGACACGATATCCCAGTGGCAACGACTCGCGCAGACGCAATAGGTCGGTAGGAAACAGCGGTAGGAAACTGCGGCCGGATGGCGAAGAAGTAGATGGGAGAGCCGACAGAGCCATGCGGTCGGTGCTTTGTACGCTCTCCATCAACATCACTGTCAGGATTGAGGCGAATGCGGGAGATTAGCTGCGCGACTATCAGCAATACCATCTGCGAGTTGGCCCTGCAGGCCAACTACGGGTTGCCTGACGACGTGCTGCAGGCTCTGGAGCGGGCCGTTGCGCGGGAGACGGGTGCTGCTCGCACCGTGTTGGAGACACTGGTTGAGAACGCCCACATCGCCCGGCAGACCAAGACCGCGCTGTGTCAGGACTGCGGGATGGTGGTTGTCTTCGCTCAGATCGGCCGCGACTGCCACCTCGATGGCGACCTCTACGAGGCCGTCAACGCCGGCGTAGCGCGTGCGTATGAGGACGGCTACCTGCGCAAGTCAGTGCTGGCCGACCCGCTGCGCCGTGACAGCAACACCGGGGACAACACCCCGGCAATAGTCCACGTCACACTGGCCGAGGGCGACCGCATTACGCTGCACCTGGCTCCCAAGGGCGGCGGCAGCGAGAATATCAGCGTGGTGGATATGCTAGTGCCGGCCGCCGGCCGTCAGGGCGTCATCGAGCGTGTCGTGAGACAGGTGGCGTACGGCGGCGGCAAGACTTGTCCGCCCCTCATCGTCGGCGTTGGCCTGGGTGGCACGATGGAGAAAGCGGCACTGCTGTCCAAATGGGCGCTCATGCGACCTTTGGGACGACCAAGCCC